>JBJHBL010000067.1:0-34238 GCA_050485465.1 Limnoraphis sp.
AACACGCCGAACCAGCCGATGTACAGGCGGTTGTTGGTGGATGTTACCCAGTTGCAGAACTGTTCCCATACGTTGGCGCTTTCGCGTTGCTGTAAGGTAGTTGTCATTTTAGGTATGATTGCTATGTATTTTTCGAGGTTCGTCCGGTAGGGGTTTGTGCCTTCCGTTATTACTATATTAACTGAATTTTGAGTTTTGTAAAGGAGTTTAACGAAAGCTTTTTTTATTTAAAGTATAAGCAAACCTAATGAAAGCTCCGAGAAAGGCGAGAGCGAAGCAGAAGGCGCGATCGCATTAACCCGTGATCCGCCAAAGCCAATCCAAGATATCCTGAACACTAAACCTAAGCCCACCAACAACACCTGAACCTCTGCAATGAGTGAAACAATCCTGTCACAATTTTGGCAACTCGTCGGATGGGTATTTGCCCTCAATGCTGATGCCTTCCGGGTTGTCAACACACTTCCCCAAGGCTTAACTATCGCCCTATTGATCGTTTTATTAGCGGGACTCTCTCAAGAAATAGCCCAAAGCATTATTTTATTTACAAACAAAGTCAAACCCATTCGATTTGTCTTCAGCCTGCTGATCAACGCCATATTATTTGTCTGCGGTTTTTTGTTTCTGGTTGTCAGTACCTGGGCCATTACCCTCTTACCCGGATCAGCCCCAGTCAGCTTAACCACCCTAATCATCGTTTTAGGTATTAGCTACGCCCCCTTAATCTTTAGTTTATTAGGAGGTTTGCCCTATCTGGGTGTTCCTCTGCTTTCCCTACTATCCGTTTGGCATTTATTAGCGATGGTGGTGGGCTTTGATGCCGTGGCAGACATTGGTTTAAATAAATCCTTTGGTTACGTTGTCCTGGGGTGGATTTTCCTACAAATCTTACAACAAACCGTCGGACGACCTATAGCTAACTTTAGCCGTTGGTTAACCCACACCGTGGCTGGAGTTGATCTGTCTACGAATCCTCAAAAAACGATAGATCTCGTTCAAACCCCTGTGCAAGAATCTTCATTAATCTGGCAAGATCAACTGCGAGAACGAATTACAGAAATTCGACAAATCACCTTATCATCCATCAACCCACAATCAACCTCCTCAGAAACTCATTCTCAACCGACTGCCAGAAAAGGCAGTGTAGAAATCAGAATCAACAAAACCCTACAAACGATTCTCGGTCTATTCGGAATCGCCATAGTAACCTATATTATTATTATTTTTCTGCGACCTGTAAGAGATTGGTGGTTTGGTTGGTATAGTAGTCTACCCAACCTATTGAGATTTATCTTTAACCTCTTTTGGATTGCCGTTGTTGCCCTTGTCGTTGCCGGATTACTCGCCCCCTTAGAAACTCTGGGTTGGTGGGCGGGTTGGTACGATGACGAAGTTGACACAACGACTAATGTTGGAGAACTCGCCGAACCTGTTGCCGATCCCGAAAACATCTCTCGTTATATTGTTTATCTAGATGGCATTGGTAAATCTTCCTTGGAATACTTACCCGATATTGAAGAATTTTTAGAGACATTAACCCCTGCCTTACCTAAAGATGTCGCCTTAATTAAAGGGATTATGCCCTATTCTGTTATGAATAGACCCTTGAATGAAGATCGACCTCTAGCATTCTTGTGGCAATTAGCAGAAAAAGCTCGATTGGGGAATTCAGCCAGTATCTTAGGATTGTTAATTAACCTCCGTAACGTCTTAATCGTGGGTGTTTCCGCAGATCAACGCTACGGCCCTCTCTACAATCAAGGCATTGCTCAAGTCGTCTACAATGGCTTAATTAAAAATGGCTATCCTCTTAATAGTAATATTCCCGTTACCTTAATCGGTTATAGTGGCGGCGCTCAAATGTCTTGCGCCTGTGCGACCTTTTTAAAACGAGCCTTAAGCGCTCCTATTAATGTAATTTCTTTGGGCGGTGTGATTAGTGGAAACTGCAATATTCTCAAACTCGAACATCTCTATCACCTAGTTGGAGAAAAAGATGAAGTCGAACAAATTGGGCCGATTATGTTTCCGGGACGTTGGAAACTCTTTCCTTTATCTTATTGGAATCGAGCCAAACGACGGGGTAAAATTTCAATTCTTTCTATGGGGCCAGTCGCTCATCAAGTTCCCGGTGGTCTTTTAGACCCTGATTTAACTTTAGCAGATGGTCGTAGCGCACTTCAGCAAACAATTGATTACATTGCAAAAATAGTCAAAGGCGATTTACTCCCTGAAATTGATTGGAGTGAGGTTCAACCCAGTAATTATGAACTCTATCGCCAAGCCGATTTTAATCGCCCAGACTATTATCCCTTAGATCAAACCGTTGATTCTAATCTCTATAAACCGATTGGAACTTGGATGGGACGATTAATTTTACCCAAATTAGAAGAACGTTCCCAGATCCGAGGGGTACTCTTTGAAATACATCACGCCGATATAGACCATCAACATTTAGTCGGACAGGTGGTAAAGTTACGTTGGGCGAATCATCCAGAAGTCCGAAAACTGGTAAAAGCTGTTACCCAAGATGTTCACTTCAGCGCTGATGCGGAATATACAAACAAATATGACGGATTAGTTCATCCGCTCCGGCTTAACTATTGGCAACAAGTTGATCCATTAGAATCTTTAGCAGGTTCTCATCCTGTTGATGATGTGATCGTCATGTTGGATGGTACTATCACCGTTGAAGAAGACCCCACAAATTCTCACTATCCTATCACTCTGCGATCGCTATATACCCCGATCCAAATTACCGGACGCTACTTTGGTTTAATTCAATTTATCGAGCCAGTGGACGGAACTGATCAATTTCGAGTCCTTCACTTTAACCCTGTTTCTCATCAGTTTGATGGCCCAGAAGAACGAGTGCGTTTACCTAAAGTGGTCGAGAGTCGAGAGGGCTATTTCCCCTCTACAACAAATGGTCTAGAACGATCGCCTTTAAACGAAACAGGTTGGTATATCTACGGTGCCAAAGATAGTCAAGGACAGTTTGTGGTTCAGTCTTTGGCCCCTCGTTCTTTACTGCGTCTCCAACCGGATCAAGTTCTATTTAGTTATAGATATCGCTACATTCGTAAACAGACTTGGGCGAATATTCGGGAACAAAAAGGACATATTTCTTCGGTACTCTGTTCAAATCAGAAGGATGACTCCTCCTCGGAAATTCAAAATGCAATTAATACCTGGAAAGAAGGCGATCGCGCACTTTTACTGCATACTTTTGGAGGAATTGGCGGTAAAAATCAAGAACCTGCGGCTTCTGGCCCGGTTTATTTTGGACATTTTGCCTATGGAGTTGCGGAGGTGGTTCGTGATCCGTTGGCTGATGAGTTACGGTTTGAAATCAATTATCATCAAGTCTACACCCACAATAGCAATGGATTAATAGCCGGAACCCTACATTGGTCAAAGTATTTAGGCGATCGCCAATTGGGTTTTTTGGGATGTCGTCCAATCTGCGATATTTTAGTGAAGTTGGATGCCTTTACAGAAAATTATAATTTTGAGGGTTTACAGCGATCGCCTCTGACACAGATGTTAACGCAGTTGCAAGTGATGACCGCTCGTTACCGCATTGGAGACGGCACCGGAGGAACCTATGTCGGGCCTGCGAATAATTGCGCTCAGGACTCTAACCAAGCGTTATTTGCCAGTATTCAACAGATTAAAACCATCATTCAATCTAATCTGGATCAGTTAGAAGATTGGGCGAGATGTTATCCCGAAGAAGCCAAACGTTTTGAAGAATTGATGAAGTTGGGAACGGATCTTAAACGACAACTACAACCCTTTGGTAAACCCCGTCCTGACTGGCAGAAAAATGAGTACAATCTCGGCAGTACCTTAGAAGATGAACCGTTGAGAAACTTAGCAATGGGACTCGGAAGTTGGCGAACTTTGCTCCCTCGCAAAGCCAGTGATACTGTGGTTAAAATTTTCCTCGAATACAACGCCTCAGTTTGGGTACTGCGAACCTCTCAAGTCGGGGGATATGACCCTGATATTGAACCCATTGCACCAATGACGTTTTAGGACATGGCACTCTGGCAATAAGCAACAAGAAAACCCGACCACTGGTAGTCATTGTTGAATTACGCCTACGGTCACTGCACAACAAACGGAATTACATTACCCTATAGATTAAAATGCGTCCCGACAGATTTCTAAAAAACATGGTGAAAAAGCTTACTTCGCCCTATACTGCGACTTGGATTAGTAATCTAGCCGAAATTCCCAAATCTGAGTGGGATGCTTTGGCAATGCCCTTAAAAACGCCTTTTTTTGAATGGGACTGGCTGCACAACATGGAAACCTCTGGAAGTGCAACCGGACGAGCGGGTTGGCTTCCTCATCATCTTATCGTTTGGCGTGATGGTCAACTGGTAGCGGCCGCACCATTGTATCTTAAGGGTCACAGTCGTGGTGAATTTGTTTTTGATCATCAATGGGCAGATTTAGCCTATCAACTTGGGGTTCAATATTATCCGAAAATGTTGGGAATGTCGCCGTTTACTCCCGCAGAAGGTTATCGCTTTTTAATTGCACCATCGGAAGATGAGGAGGAATTAACGGCGTTTATGGTGCATGAAATCGATCAGTTTTGTATTAGCAATAATATCTCTGGGTGCAATTTTCTCTATGTTGACCCGCAGTGGAAAGCCTTAATGGAACGGCAAGGGTTTCTAGCTTGGTTACATCATAGTTATATTTGGAAAAACCAGGGTTTTAATTCTTTTGATGATTATTTACAGGTGTTTAATGCCAATCAGCGTCGGAATATTAAGCGAGAACGCAAAGCCATTAGCAAAGCGGGATTACAGTTAAAAATCTTTACTGGTGATGAAATTCCTAAGTCTTTATTTTCTTTAATGTATCATTTTTATGCCGATACTTGTGATAAATTTGGCTGGTGGGGAAGTAAATATTTAACCCGAAAGTTTTTTGAACAACTTCATCACGACTATCGTCATCGGGTATTATTTGTTGGGGCTTATAGCGAACAAGATGAACGAGAACCCATCGGGATGTCATTTTGTTTAACCAAAGGCGATCGCTTGTATGGTCGCTATTGGGGCAGTTATCAAGAAATTGACTGTTTACACTTTAATGCTTGTTATTATAAACCGATTGAATGGGCAATTCAAAACGGCATTCAAACCTTTGATCCGGGCGCAGGTGGACGACACAAAAAACGTCGAGGATTTCCTGCAATGGATAATCACAGTTTACATCGATTTTATGATAGCCGTCTGAGTAAGATTTTACAATCTTATATCGACAAAATTAACACGATGGAACAGGAAGAAATTGACAATGTGAACCAAGATTTACCCTTCCGTCAAGAGGAAGAAAGCAATTAGCAATTAAGGAGGGGGGAGACAGTAAGCTTACCCCCGACTACAGTCGAGGGGCATAACTGCTTCGGAGTGGCTACGCCTACGCACTAATCCGATATACGCTTCTAGTACCGAACAAGATAGAGGATTGCGCGTTACAGGCAGTTACAGACTGCCCCACAATTAAAATCATCTTCGCGCCATTGAAAGCCCCGTCGCCTTTCCACCCACAATGAAAACTTGGCTTAGGCGACACGACCGACTTGAGTCGCGCCTCCTGCCCGCAATGAATGAGGGGGCTTCCGCTAACCCCAGACTATTCCCCGTGATCAAACCTCCCCATTTGCCAATCTCCCCTCTCCCAATTACTATTCAGGAATAATCCCTGGCATCTCAGAAGCTGGAGGAGACAACAAAAACGGGTTGGGGGGTGTATCTGAACCTCCGGGAGGCGGAAGCAAGGGATTATCCGTATCTGGCAAACCTGGCATGGGTAAAAAATCTGCGGCATCAGCTTCTGTTGGGATATCGGCGGAACTCGGTAAGGTTGCGAGGGCGACTCGTTCACCGCCTATCGCCCGTAATTTATCTAAAACTTGCACCACATCATTATAGCGGGCATCTTTGGGCGCGTATAACACCATTAATCCCGTCGGGTTCCAGCGCCGAAATCGAACTAAGGCCCGTTGTAATTGTTGCTCATCAACCAGTTGTTGATCAATATAGGTTCTTCCTTGTTCATCAATACCAACAATTAGCATTTTTTGAATCTGGGTTTCTCCCGTTGCAGCCCGAGGTAAATCCACATTAATTGCTTGTTGACGGGTTAATTGTAGGGCTGCCAAAATAAAAAACGTCAGAATACAAAACACCACATCAATTAACGGAAGGAGTTCGATCCGGGCTTCTTCAGGAGAAGAATCAAAATTAAATTTCATGGTTATTGTTGTCCGTTATGTAAGTAGAGAAATGGGTGAAAAATTTTCCCGATCAAAGGCTAGTCGATTTTAGTTGATCCGATCTTCTTCTGAGTCTTGTCCTTCATCCTCTTGATTGTATTCTGAAGGATAAATCGATTGAATTTCAGTGTGTTTTTGAATTTCAGTGTTTTTATGATTCAAAGAATTTTCACTGTTCTCTCCAGATTCTTCTGATTTTTCTAAATCCATGGTAGAGCTATGATTGTTGTGATTGAAAATAGAGTTTTTTTGGGCTTCGGCTTCTGCGGCTAGGGCTGCGGCTTCGGCTTCGGCTTCCTGTTTGGCTTCCTCATTTCTAATCACTTGCAACTGAGATTGCACCTGGGGCCAGTCTTGACGATAGAGTAATTCTAACTCATTGCCCACCTTCCGAAAGACTTTGATTTGACTAAAAGAAAGTGCCTGAAATAAACGGTAAAACGTTAAACTAACAATGGCGACAATTAACCCCGTTGCCGTACTAATTAACGCTTCCCCAATCCCTAATGTTACATCAGCCGCAGAGGAAGTCCCAATATCACCTAAGCGAATTGAACCCAGGGAGTTAATTAACCCTAAAACCGTACCCAACAACCCTAACATCGGGGAAAGGGCGATCACTGCTTCTAATATTTTGTCACCCCGCCGCATCGCTGCAAGTTCATCATCGGCGGCAGCTTCTAAAGCCAGTTGAAACAACTCGGGGTCAGGATTCGTCAATCGTAACGGAGCATACAGAAATCGGCCAACGGGTCGGTGACTGGCCTGACGAGTGACTTGATAAGCGACTCCCCACTGTCCTCGACGGGCTGCATCTACAACTCGGTTAACAATTTGAGGTTCTCGTGTGAGTGTATTTCCCCAAAACCACAACCGTTCAATAATGGTGCTGACAGATAAGATCGATAGCACCAACAAAGGCCACATCGCGGGGCCACCTTTCGCAAAAATTTCTTGAATATCCATTGGTTAGCACTCCTCTACAACAGATTTAACCCCAGGTTTGAACTTCTGAACCATTGATCACATTCCTTTCAAAGCATCCTCAATTTTAATCCCTTGCCCGTGATTCGCAAGTCCCAAGTCATGATTGCTTTCTTTCCAAAGGCTACCATTTCTCGAATAAGACAAAATTTTAAATTGAGCGTTAAACGTTAACAGCATATCAGTTCATTTTCTATAGATACACTTACTATCTTGACTAAGATTAATCCCGATAGGTTCTTTGGATCCATGATCTCACCGATGATCTTCCACAAGATTTGCCAGGTGAGGAGCCTCTAGGCTACATTTTCTGACTTTAGACTCTTTCTCTCTGTATCTTTGCTAACCTCTCTCCTGGTACTGGGAAAGGATGGGCGTCGCAAAAGTGACATCGCTTTTACCTCTATCTGCGGATCTAACTCTCTCCTGACTTTAGACTGATTTTGACTTCAATCTGATCAGAAATCCTGTTCAATACTCAATATTATATCAGGGGATAGAACTCAAGGATTTTTAATAAAAACTGAGGCTTAAATCTAAGTATCTTCTCATCTTTGCAAACTTTTTTTTGATTTCTATCGACAAAATAAATCCAGTTAAACTAAAATAAATATAAACACCAGAGACAGCGCTTAGGAGGTTCTGGAAATGAAATTTCTGTTTTTAGGAATTGTTGGTGTATTAGTTTCTTTAGTTGGGGTTGCTCCTACTGTGGCTCAACTCAATACCACAAACCCCGATCTCTTTCTTCGGGGGGAGGCTAGATCTTGTCAAGGATGTAATCTTCAAGGGGCTGATATGAGTAATACCCGACGGGTTAATGCTCAACTCAGACAAGCGGATTTAAGCGGAGCAGATCTCAGTGACGGTTACTTTGAAGGTGCCTTTTTTACCTGTGCTAATCTGAGCCGTTCTAATTTAAAAAATGCTGAATTTCCCTTTGCAAACTTTGTTGATGCTAACCTCAGTGGGGCGGATTTAAGTGGGGCGGATTTAAGTAAAACAGACTTAAGTGGAGCCATCATTGATGGAACAACAAATTTAACCGGAGCGAACTTAGAAGGCGCGAAACTGTGGGATGCGAAAACAATTTTTCAGCCGGGAATGGATCTCTCAACCATTAGCCGTAATACAAATCTAGAAGAACAACGAGTTAAATGTAGAAATCGCTAAAATTGATTCCCGCTCAAAACACTTCAAAATTCCTCTGGGTTGATTAATCAAGAGGAGTTTTGAGTTTAATCTTTCCAAAATCTAGAGAAAATGTTAAACTGAATTAATTTTTTAGATAAATTCAGTGATGACCGAGCCACCCTCATCTTCGTTGACTCCCGAACAATATCACACTCAAATTGAGACGGTGATCACCGTCCTTAAACAGGATTTACCGACTCTATTTGAAAAAGACATTTCCTACGGGATTTATACTTCAGATATTTATTTTACAGATCCAGTCAATACCTTTAAAAGTAAGTTCAACTATCGGATTATTTTTTGGACGTTACGATTTCATGCGAGATTATTTTTTCGCAAAATTTATTTTGATTTGCATCAGGTTCAACAAACAGACGTTGATGTGATCACGGCTGAATGGACGGTACGAGGAACCCTCAGACTTCCCTGGAACCCGCAAATTTTCTTCAACGGTTCCTCTGCTTATCAACTCAACGAACAAGGTTTAATCTATCACCATCAAGATACTTGGGATCGTTCTCCTCAAAGTATTTTAAAACAGTTTTTTCAAGGTCAGTCAGAGTCTGAGCCAAAATCCAGCTAAAAGTCGCAAAATTACTCCTTTTGGTTCGGTTTTACTCACTATAACTCGGTGTGATTTAAGGTTAGGCTATAATCAAGGATAGCTAAATGTTTAGCTGAAAACTACAAAACGTTTAAAATGCACAATCAAGATTTATCAAATCGCACTCCTGATTTTTTCAACGATGCTTCCTCTGACGGAAATCAACTGTTAAAATATCTTCAGTCCATGAACCCGGAAATGATCGCTCAACTCTCCCAACCCGATCCCGAAGTGGCTCAAGTCATGGAACAGCGTCTGATGCAATTATTGGGAGGCTTACCCTCGGAACATTTTGATGTTAGTATTACAACGAATCGTAAAAATTTGGGTCGTCTTCTCGCTTCAGCGATGATGAATGGTTACTTTCTCTACAAAGCAAAACAACGCATGGACTTTGAAAAATATATTTCTGAGTCTCATTAAACTATAATTCAAGATGAGTTTTGTATAGTTTTGAGATCAACAGATGACGGATAACGCTTTAGTTGTTTCTGCTTCTTGGTTAGCAACTCACCTGAATGATCCTGATGTTGCGATTATTGATTGTCGCTTTTCCTTAGCGAATGGGGAGTTGGGAAAACATCAATATCAAGAAAGCCATATTCCGGGTGCATACTATTTAGATCTCAATCGCGATCTGTCTAGTCCTGTGGGTAAACATGGGGGTCGTCATCCTCTCCCTGATCCGATGAAATTAGCTCACAGGTTCAGTGAAATGGGGATTCATTCTCATACCCTTGTGGTTGCTTATGATGACTCTAATTTTGCTTTTGCGGCTCGTTTGTGGTGGTTATTGCGATATCTCGGACATGAAAACATTGCGATTTTAGATGGAGGGTTTAGCGGTTGGAACACTCAAGGTTATCCTGTCACTCAGACTCAACCGGATGTTAAATTCGGTCAGTTTATTCCCCAAATCAATCCGGAATTGGTCGTTGATATCGAGACAGTCAAAGCCAAAAAAGATCACCCCACTGTTGCTTTAATTGATTCTCGAGATCCTGATCGCTATTTAGGAAAAGTTGAACCGATTGATCCGATTGCTGGACATATTCCCGGTGCGGTTAATTATCCCTGGAAACAGGTGTCAACTGAGGCAGGATATGTTAAAACAGACCAACTTTCTCAACACTGGACTGCGGTTAAAGATGCAGAAGAAATTATTGTGTATTGTGGTTCAGGGGTAACAGCTTGTGTGAATTTGTGGGCCTTAGAAATTGCCGGGATTCAGCACGGAAAACTCTATGCGGGGAGTTGGAGTGATTGGTGTTCTTATATGGATATAAAATCACCAGAAAGCTGATCGGCTGTTGTATTCTGTACAAATCCTAAGACGGTATTCGCCAGAGTATTCCGAATTAAAATCCCTGACATACCATCAAAGTTAAAGGGTTCTAGGGTTAAATTTTCTGCGGTTAATCCTTCTGTTAAAGCAATGCGATCGCCTAAACTAAAATCCATAATCACATCCGCTTGTAAGGGGTCATCAGTCGCAGCCACTGTGGATAAAATAAACACATTATTACCCTTTCCTCCGATTAAAATATCTCGTCCCCTATCTCCACTCAGGGTATCATCACCCTCTCCCCCATATAGGGTATCATCTCCTTGACCTCCAAACAATAAATCATTGCCTGGGCCTCCTTCTAAGAGATCATTTCCCAGATTTCCATAGAGAATATCATCCCCCTCTCCTCCTCGGAGAATATCATCTCCTTGACCCCCAAATAAAGTATCATTTCCCCCTAAACCTTCTAGGGTGTCATTGCCTTGATTTCCGTTTAAAAGATCATCATGTTGACTTCCGATCATTAAATCATCACCGCTATTTGATAATGCGATGGTTTCTTCGATCCAGGTTTGATAAACTGATACTCTAGTATCACTAAAATATTCCCCAAAACTGGTATCATTAAAACCAGTTACATTAACCGTAGGATTGAGGGGAGTTTGACCAAAAGAACTAATCCCTGCTATTTTTCCGTCAATAAAAGCAGGTGATCCTGAATCTCCAGCACTAATGCCAATTTCTTCTATTCCTAATCCTAAGTCTATAATCCCATATTCAACCCCAAAAGCATCATTCATCCATAAACCATTATCAAAATCATAGGCAAGTTGAGTGCCAGGTAAAATATTACTTTGGGGATCATCATTAAAGATATCACTAAACGCATCATAGCGATTTTTTCCCTTGCGTTTAATAGAAGTATTATCATCAAAGTTTTCGCCTGTCCATCCGGTTCCTCCGGCGCCATATCCAACTTTTTGAAACACTTGCCCCACTTCGTCAAACTGAGTGTAAAGGTGATACCGATCTGCTTCTATCGGTGCAGTTTGATCAAGTTCGATCAGGGCAATATCAAAGTTATTATCATAATCGGATTCCCAATTTTGATGAATGAAAACTTGTTTTGCAGGGATGGCAATTCGACCGGAGGGTAAATCAAAATAAATTGTATAATTGTCTGGGTTAGGATTCAAATTTGGGGCCCGAGAAAAATCATCAAAACAGTGAGCAACGGTGAGAATATGACGACCTGTATAGAGGAGTGATCCTGTACAATCAATTCCTCCATTTTTTCCCCAGGCGACGACACCATCAAAACCCGTTCCCGGTTGAACCAAAAAACGAGGATCATTAGGGTCATTACTAGAAACAACAATTCTTGAACGGCGACGACTTTCTAAGGGAGAAGAAGATATATTCAGGTTGAAAGGATTGAAAAGATTAGACATCAAAATAGTAAATAAACGGCTGATAATTAGACGTTAACTCTTGATCGATTTTAAACAAAGATACTGGATGGGCGCGATAAAATTCTCAAACCCCCTTTTCTAGATTTCCCTTGACTGATCAACTGCTCAAATTGTTCCTCAACGGTTTTAAGTTTTTAAAACTAAAGTGGGTTGATAACCCTGAGAAAGTTTGACTCAAAAAAGAGGGGCTGAAAGCGACACTTGAATAATCCCTATGCTCCAACATTATTTTAAGCGTTATTCAAAAAATTGAGGAGGAAACTTTGGTTTAAAAAAGGTTAAGTTATTCGGATCTGTTAGGGTGAGATAACCGCAATAAGCCCGAGGGTTAAATCCCCTAATCCTCTTGAAATAACCCCCGAAAAAACTGACAATTCAAAGACTGTCACAAGTCGGAATCTTTTTGGATTCATTCCCGTCTATTTAAGAATTAATTGCCCATCATTACAATATCGTTAACTTGATGAAATATCCTGAACTCTATGGGGGCAAACTGAAACGGATGAGTGCTGTATAAACTAGAACTTGCGACTCACCCCGATTTATTATTGAATTGAGAAAAACCTACTATGTCCGTTCCTCGTCTATCTTTTTCTTCCTGGGGTTTGTTAGCTGCTGTATCACTCGGTTTAGGCTGTATTGGTTTAGTCAGTTTTCCCCAGACTTCTCCCGTTATTGCTCAAGAACAACAAATGAGAATGCTAACCGTTAGTGGTCAAGGTTTGGTCAATATTCCAACTTCCCTGACTCAAGTTCAACTCGGCGTGGAAGTCCAGGGAAAAACCCCTGATGAAGTTCAACAACAGGTCGCCAAACGCACATCTGCTGTGGTAGAATTATTGCGATCGCGCAATGTTGAGAAACTCGAAACGACCGGAATTCGGCTCAACCCCACTTATAACTACAGCAATAGCCGACAAGAGTTAACGGGATACTCCGGGACAAACATGGTGAGTTTTCGGATCCCCACTGACCAAATTGGGAGTTTGTTGGATGATGCAGTCAGAGCGGGAGCAAGCCGTATTGATGGTGTGAGCTTTGTTGCATCAGATACTGCGATCTCAACGGCTCAACAACAAGCTTTGAAGGAGGCGACTACCGACGCCCAACGTCAAGCAGATGCCGTTCTGGAAACCCTTAATTTAAGCAGACGGGAAATAGTGGGTATCCAGATTAATCATGCCAGTGCGCCGCCCCCTCGTCCTTTGCAGATGTCTGTTCGGGCGATGTCAGATGAAGCGGCACAAACCCCCGTGATTGGTGGAGAACAGCAGGTTCAAGCTTCTGTTACCTTGCAAATTCGCTATTAGTAGAGCCAGACAGGTAAAATCAGAGCGGTAATCATACAAACTATTCAATTGATCGTTATGTCTACTGCTCCCCTGACCTTAAACTTGATTCAAGGCTCAGTTTCAATTCGTTTTACTCCTGAAGCCGCTCAAGGCTTAAAAGCGGCGCTTGATGGACTGATGCTGCAACTCAAAGCAGTGGCGTCTTCAACTCCCGGTACAACAGGTAAACCCACACCCCAAAAATCGATGGAATATCAATATACTGGGGATGTGTTTTTAGAAGTGTTTTGTAATCCCAACATTTGGCCGAGTCCCTTTGCGGCAAAGTTGCTGATTACCGTGCGAGATGACCGAATTAAGGTCAATAGTGAAGCGGAATTGACTCGTATTGTTGAAGATGTTAGCCAGTATTTAGAGCAAGTGGGTTGAAATCCTGAATTTCTGGTTCGTCTGCTCGACCTAGTGTTAAAATATTCAACCAAATTGACTGGTTTTTCAGAAAACCGTCCGTTTTTCATTCACTCATGTTTTGATTCTCATGAATGCCGATAACCTAACTCAGATTCTGCACGAAGGATTCCGCGTCACACTCGGCGCCACTTCCTCTATAATTGAAATGCTGCAAGATTCGCAAAAGCGGAGTGAGAATCTAGAAAAAATTCAGTCTCAATGGAGTCAGCTTGCTGAGGAGTGGGCTGAAAAAGGAGAGGAAACTGAGGAGGAAGCCCGCAAATTTGTTGATAGTCTTTTAGAACAACAAAGCAACTCGGGGACGACTAAGCCGACAGCTTCGACGTCTTCTGTGTCTATGACAACCACAACCCCTGTTTCTGTTTCTGAACCCAATTCCGCAGAAGAACTTCAGGAACTCACCGCTCAAATTGCCGCCCTCCGACAAGAGCTAGAACGTTTGCGGGGAATTGATTCCTCTAACTAACTTGTACAGACGGTTGGGTACTAACACAACAAATAAGCCAGCTATTGGCTACCTGAGATGGATACCAGTAGCTCATCCAGCTGGCTTGAGGTGAAATCATTTTAAAGGACACAACTAGATCTGTAAAAGTCAGTCACTCGTGGACTTGGTTGAGTTGATTTTCATCAAAAACATAGACAGCCTCACAATCTGGGGAGCCGCTGAGGTTCTCGATGAGTGATGTAACGATTGATGACAAACATTGCCTAATCCTTGACAACTGTTGCCTGGACTACATCACAGGGAATGTTCAAACGCTATGCTAGATAAAATAAGACTCTGAATCTTGTTGCCTATGACCCGAGTTTAGTCGTTGTCCCAGGTTTCACAGCCAATCAGATCGCCGATCCGATCTCGTAGCAGGAAATTGCAAGCTTCTAACTCGCACTCCACGCCCGCCCATTCCCGAGCCGGAATATACTGGCATAGTGTGTAAATCGGCTGCTGACGACTGACGACGCCTTGGCTTACGAGTTCGCGAGCCTCGTCTTTGATCAGATTGAGTGAGTATTGAACAGTGGTGTAAGTCATAAGATTTTCCCTCTTGGGGTTGCCTTTGGTGGTTTACGGCATCAAGATCTAATGATAATGGAAAAATTGAATTTAGGGAAGTGTTTTTTTCAGTATAAGCGATTACAATTTTGCTTTAATCTTCCCATAAATAAATTAAAACCCGATAAAAGATCGCTCAAAGGGTTATCAGACCGGAGATTCACGCCTAGCTAGCTGAAAAACATTTGCTTCTTGAGGGACTGATGATCCCAATGGTCACGGAAAGCCTGAGTCCAACTTTGAACAACTCCTTTAGTCTTGGAGATCTACAATTGTCCGGTTTCCCCTTCCGCAAAGCTTGACAGTTGTCCGAATAGGGTGTTTAATGCGATCGCCTGAGCAGAAGGCATTTGACCCAAAGAAAAGACATAAGGTAAGTTGGCGGGGATTAAAGGTTTAAACCGTTCTAAGACATAAGGACTACCGTAAATCACTAAGGCTTGTATTTGACCCATTTTTAATAAATTCTTAAGCCTATTCTCTGCAACCTCAGTTAAACCTGCACTTCCCCGAAAAGGATTTCCACGAATAAAAATCTGAAGCAACGTTAAACAGGCTTGAGGGTTGAGCGACTCCTGAAAACCGAGATCTTTGGAGTCAATCAGTTGCAGTTGATAGCCCCGTTCAGCCGGAATGGCGATCGCTGGGGTATGATTGCCTAAAAAAGGACAGTTCAACAAATCATCGACAATCACCACATTTCGCCGGAGAGCGGTTTGAGGAGGAAAAGGCGGCAAGGGAATAGATCCCCCAGTTTTCAACGTCTTCTCAAGCAGATGAGAAACCGTATCACGAGCTAATGAACTTGATAGCTGTTGACTCAAACTGCTTAAATCGCGTTTTTCAGTTTTCCACGGGAACCGACCCGGATCAGTAGTATTCCAACCCGGATACACTTGAGTTTTAGCCTTCCAAATGCGTTGTACAGAAGCTAGAATCCGCTCTGGAGAAATTCGACCCGAAACCACCGCATCACAAACCGAGCGAATTGCCACCTCTGGATCAACAGGCATCAATATAATATCAGCACCTGCCTCAATTGCCAAGATCGGAGCTTCTTCTGGGCTATATTGATTGGCGATCGCTCCCATCACCAAAGCATCCGTGACAATTAGCCCCTCAAACTGGAGCTTTTGACGCAACTGACCCGTTAAAATCGAGGGAGATAAAGTTGCAGGTCGTTGGTTATCCCAAGCCTCAATCAACAGATGAGCGCTCATCACCGCATCAACCCCGGCTGAAATTGCCGCTTGAAAAGGAAGCAACTCAAGCTGATTTAGACGTTGATCTGAATGGGGAATCGTCGGTAATTCTAAATGAGAATCGGTCGCCGTGTCCCCATGACCGGGAAAATGTTTGGCTGTTGTTAAAACCGCAGAAGATTGACAACCGCGAATAAAAGCGATCGCCAACTGACTCACCGTCGCTTCCGTCTCCCCAAAAGACCGCACATTAATCACCGGGTTATCGGGATTATTATTCACATCGACCACCGGAGCCAGAATCCAGTTTAAACCAATTGCTAAAGCTTCTTGAGCGGTGATCGCGCCCATCTGTTTAGCCGCCTCTATCGCCTGGTTAATATCCTGGGTTGCCAGAGTTCCTAAACTCATCGGGGGTGGAAACCAAGTTGCGCCTGCAAAACGTTGACCCACCCCTTCTTCAATATCAGCCGCTAACAGCAACGGAAACTTCGCCCAAGACTGGAGTTGTTGAGTACGAGCGGCAATTTCTACAGCGCTCCCATCAACTAAGAGAACCCCACCTACCCCTAAGTCCTGTAACCAATGTTGTAACTGATGGGCTGGAGGCTCCCAAACCCCATAGCGAATTTGATGATCAAACAGATATCCAGAAGCTCGAACGACGACCATCTGGGCGACTTGTTCTGCTAGCGAAAGATTCATTCAGGTTTTGAATTATCGGAGATGTATTGCTCTGAAGAATCCTCCAGAGGTTGCTGATCTTGATCCGGTTTGCGGTTTTGAGAAATTTGATCCAGCAGCGATAACATTTTATCACCTCGCTCCAACGAACGATCTTCTAAAAATACAACTTCTGGAGTTCGACGTAAACGGACTCGTTGACCCAAAGAAGAACGGATATAACCTGTCGCTGCTCGTAAACCTTCCATCGTTTCTTTGCGGGCTTCTTCAGTCCCGTAAATGCTGACAAAGATTTTGACGTGTTGAAGATCACCTGCAACTTCTACATCTGTGATGCTGACCATACCACTTCCAACTCGATCATCTTTCACTTCTTGCATTAATATTTGACTCACCTCCCGTTTAATCTGTGCAGCCACTCGGGAAACTCGACGATCTGTAGGCATGACAATCTTCACCTAAGCTAGACTCTTACCAGTTTAACGTGAGGGTTTCCCCGATTTCCTAAATTTTTGTTCAGGGGAACTCTTTTTGCCCTGGAGAGAGTCAGATCCCTTAACGGACTCAATAATTCTTTCAACTTGCTGTTTCAATTGCAGTCTGAAACTCGATACAAACTGTGAACTTGTGCTGAGTTTATCAAAAGATAATAGCACCCAAAATTTTAAAATAGTGCTGAAGTTGTGCCAATTTTTAGGTTGGTTTTTTTCTTGAACGCATCAATAAATGATCGATTTTAATTTTAATTAATTGTCTTCAAAGTATCAACAGCTTGATTCTAAAACCTCCCGGAATTTCTCATCAATAGAAAGAAATCAAGTTTACAAGGGAGTCAAAATACCCTGTCAAAATCACTCCCGAATCAGATAGCAAAATACTCTCAAGTCGAATTCCGAGTCATTTCTAATGTCAATTCAAGTTCTTAATTACTCTCTCCCACTGGTGCAGATTGGGATAGTCATCTTTTGCTTGTTCATCATCGTTGTTGTTATCAAACTGACATTATCTGACCGTTGTATGAAAAATATGAATAACTCTGTTTTTAGGTCAATTCCCGCAAACTTTTCAGAGGTTTTTCCAAAGATTAAAATTAGACGAACATCTAAGCGAGTCTTAGCGACCAGTTTAGCACTAATGACCTGTTTAGTGATACTCAGTCCTCTCACCACTTTCCAAGCCGTTGCAGATTACGCTCGTCTTCCAAATCTACAACAAACCCTCATTTCTAGACAACCTAGCAATTCTTGGCCTTGGGAAAATAGTAGCATTCATCCCCTGGTTACTCAAATGCCCCGTTCAGCAGAAACCAGTATAACATCTGTTGCTCAATATATTGCCCAACGAGAATCAAACCCATTTTTAGTGGTTAAAGCTTTTCATGATTATGTTGCAACCAAGATTGATTATGATTATGCTGCTTATCTGCGAAGATATTATCCGCCTCAAGATGCTCAAACGGTATTTAGAACTCGTAAAGGCGTTTGTACTGGGTATGCTAGACTGATGCAAGCGCTGGGAAATGCAGTCGGTTTAGAAGTGGCTTATATTACCGGAGATTATCGCACCCTCAATGGAAGTTTAAGCGGGGAAGGTCATGCTTGGAATGGGATTAAAATTAATGATAAATGGTATTTAATGGATGTGACTTGGGATGCAGGATATGTGAATGGTTCCCAATATGTCAAACATTACCGGACAAACTATTTATTGACGCCGCCTGAAGTCATGATTATGACTCATCTTCCTAATGACCCCGGTTGGCAATTATTACCCCGTCCTTTATCTAGTCCTGAGTTTGTTAGACAGCCGACATTACAGCCTGAATTTTTTGCTGAAGGGTTCCGGTTAATTTCCCCAAAACGTTCAGATGTTAAAGTTCTCAAAAGTATTGATATTCAGTTAGAAAACTCTAAAAATCGTTGGATCATGGCGGAAGTTGTACCGGAAGGAAATAGACAGAGTTTTCTGTGTAGTCCTCCGACTCGTCAAACCTCTCGTATTCCTTGTTCTTTACCGGGTATAGGGAGGCATGAAATAAGACTTTTTAGCAGTCAAGAACAGTATGGCACTTATCAATATTTAGGGGCGTTTCGGTTTACAACTTAATAGAGTTTTGCCGTCAAAAAAAAATAGGTAGAACTCCGAAAAAATGGGGCGAGTTTAGTTGAATCTATGAGGGATATTATAGATGCCGGAGAACTCGCCCCTACAAAAATTTTTCATTCATTTTTGTCCTCAGTTTCAAAATCAACTTTATCATAAATATCTAATAATTCTACTTGAACAGGAACCGAACTAAAAGATAATATTGCCTCCGAACTCGTATATTCTAAAAACGTCCATTGTTGCGGTTCAATTCGGGTGTATTGTTCAACTTGCAGGGTATACTGATTAATTAATACATATTCTTGAAAACTCGAAAATGTTCGATAGGCGGCGAACTTGTCACCCCGATCGTAAGCTTCAGTTGACTTTGATAAGACTTCCACAATCATCAATGGATTTGTTAAGGTATCTCTGCGTCCTTCCGCATATTCAAGCGGGGGAATCATCACCATAATATCGGGATAAGGGTAGATGCGTTTTTCAGGAATCCATAACCGTTGATCGGTGACGAAAACTTCATAGGGTTGTCGCTTCAAAGCAAAGTTTAACGCTGTCGCAACATTCAAAGCAATTTTATTATGATTGGGAGTTCCACCGGACACTTGAATAATTTCTCCGTTAATATATTCGTGACGTTCTTCTGAATTTACCTCAAATTCGAGATATTCGCCAGGTGTATAAGTTCGTTGATCTAGTGTTTGTGTCATAATTTTAGTTTAACCTTGTGTTATTATAATAGAATAATAAAATTATCAACAACCCAGTTTTTGATAATTTTAAGTTGATGCGATTCCTTGATAGAAGAACCTCTCCCTAAATCCCTCTCCTTCGAGGCGAAGGACTTTGAAGAACTTCTCCTTATTTCACTTCATCTGTATTAATTAAATTCATCGCTTGATTCAAAATTTCAATTCGATTAACCTTTTGTTCTAATTCCTGAGAATCATAACGTCCTTCTTCTACTTCTAGAGAAGCTTGATCAATAGCATTCAAATAGGCTTCTTCTAGGGTTTCCATCAGTTCGTCTTGACTGAGATAATAACCTCCCGCTTTACGTCGTTTATTTTCCCGTTGAATTTCTCGAACCGAGTTGCCAATGGAAACATCCCAGGAACGAGTGGTGCGATTTTCAGCTTGTTGTTTAATCAGATGGAGAAGTAAAATAATCCCATAGCTGCGAATCGTCTTTAAAATTGCTTTTCGACCCATTTCTTCTAGTTCCTCTACAATAGCAAGTGACCCTCGGATGTCGCCTTTCAGTAGCAATTGTTTTAACTCTAGAATTTCTTCCATTATCTGAAAATTAATCAAGGATAGTTTTATTTTAGCATTGAGAACCTCTCCCTAAATCCCTCGCCTCGTAGGAGAGGGACTTTGAAGTTTGCGTAGTAGGTAATGCTTCTATAAAATATACTTTTAGTTATCCCACAGTTAAAGTTGTATGCCATTTCCTCAAAACCAAGACCTCAAGGATGCCTTAATTTGTGTCTTATATCAAGATAAAAATCCCAATTATAAACTTAAAGTTGCAGATGTCTATGAAAAACTTGGAGATATTTTTGAATTGACCGATGAAGAACGAAATATCCTCTATTCAGAGTATACAAACTCATCAGAAGACCGATCATATTGGCAAACAAGAACTCGTGCTGTTAGAAAATAACTTGTAGATCGAGATTTAATTTTTAAACCTTCTGAATCTGGGAAAGGCTACTGGCAAATTTCAAGTTTAGGGCGTGACTTTGCATTTAACTTGGGTTCAACATATCTGTACTTAAAAAATATAAAATCAAAGTATGCTGATCTAAAAGCAAAGCAGCAAAATGCAGAGACATTGAATCGTTTAGATGATTTTCAAGAAGAGTTTTCTGCTGAAGAAGGCAGAGAGTTGTATGAACAACATCGTAGTTTAGAGCGTAATTCAAAACTGGTTAGACAAGCTAAAATAATTCGGTTGAGCGAAGATCCCGAGTTACATTGTGAAGTTTATAATTTTTCTTTTGTAGAAACATACGGTGAAATTGGCTATGGTTGTATTGAGGCACACCATATTGTTCCGAAGCGGATCTGCTGTTATGACCCACTGCTCTTTTTTTAGAGCCTGCTTCACTGCTTGGTGAAAAATATCCTTGGCTGCCACAGATGAACTCCTAACCCTCTATTGTAATCGATATCAGTACCTTTTGATTTTACTCCGGTCTTAACAACCAAAACCCGCTATAAGTCATCCCCGAATCATCCGGTTGAACTAACAAAAAATGTAATCCTTTTGTTAACTGTTTGCGTTCGGTAAACATCTTCGCCGCTTCGCTAACTTCCGCATCTTCAAAGGTTGCTAACACCCACCGATCAACTAATCCCGCTTCTAAAATTAATCCATCGGGAGAACCGGGAATATAATGCAAGGAAACAGGTTGATTTTCTGCTAACCAACGCGCCAATTGCATCGACTGACGCCCACCATTAATAACAATACCAGGAACAGCAACCGTAGAAGGTAATTTCAAATGAATGGGATGCAAAAAATTCGGCATTTCTAAAAAAGGAATGGGGCGATCGCTAAACGCATCTATAATCTCTCCTGCGGGTAACGTTGCAAAGCGCCAAACCTCCCCCCATAAATTCTCAGGAATAGGAACAGGAGGCGGTTTATCCAAATCGATTGGTTTGTAGGGTTGGTTAGTATAACCTGCGAGTTTTGGATAATCTTCAACCCGTTGCTGTAACCACTGTTTAAGCGTAGCAGTGCGACGGTTAGGTTGAACAGGAATTTCTAACGCTCTGGCGGCAATTTCAAGTAAACTAAGAGATTGAGGACGAAACACCCAAATCCCATCCGGTTTCTCAGTTTGGGTTGCTTGTTGTAGCTGTTGAGTCAACCAAGCGGAATTCGCCTCAGACTGAGGACAAAAGGCGAGATATTCAAAATTCCGACTCTCGTCACAAATCAATAACTCCCACAGGGGTTGTCCGGTGGTATCACCGAGGGGACGGCGATAAAAGTCAGCTTGCCAAATACGCATGGGATAATGGGAATTCTGGCTAAAAATGCGGTTTTTATTAAGATCAAAGCTATCATTAATCTGAGTATTCGTGAACAAATCTGTATTTCACTTCTAAGACTTCCCCATCTTGTCCGACTGTGGTTAAGATGAATTCAATGTTATCAAGTACGTTTGCTGCACTATGGATCTGGCTTTATCTAAATTTGGCAATCGTATGTCCCATTTAAGTGGGGTGCGTGCGATTATGAAAGATATTATTGAAACCCTTAGATCGGCTAAGGGAAAAGATTTTATTAATTTGAGTGCAGGTAATCCGGTGATTTTACCGGAAGTTGAACAGCTTTGGCGAGATTGTACCGATCAACTTCTGTCGAGTCCCGAATATGGGGAAGTGATCTGTCGCTACGGTTCGAGTCAAGGCTATCAACCGTTTATCGATGTGATTGTTGAAGATTTTAACTTCCGCTATGGACTTAATCTCAGCGATCGCAATATTTTGATTACTCCCGGAAGTCAATCAATTTATTTTTTCGCGGCGAATGCTTTTAGCGGCTACACGGAGGACGGATCGCTGAAAAAGGTGGTTTTACCCTTGAGTCCTGATTATACCGGATATGGCAGCGTCAGTCTGTTTCCTGAAGCGGTGGTGGCTTATCAACCCAGATTAGAGACTTTTCCGGAGAGTCATCGGTTCAAATATCATCCTGATTTTGATCGGTTTACGGTTGATGAAACGGTGGGTTCGATTATTTTTTCTCGTCCCTGTAACCCGACTGGAAATGTGTTGACCACTGAGGAAGTGCAGAAAATTGCAGCGATGGCAGTTCCTTACAATATACCTGTGTTTGTAGATTCGGCTTACGCCCCTCCGTTTCCGGCGTTGAATTTTACCGAGATGGAACCCATTTTTGGGGGAAATATTGTTCACTGTATTAGTTTATCAAAAGCGGGACTCCCCGGCGAACGGTTAGGCATAGCCATTGGGGATGAAAAAATTATTCAAGTTTTACAAGCTTTTCAAACGAATATTTGTATTCATTCTTCTCGGTACGGACAGGCGATCGCAGCGAGGGCGATTGGTTCGGGAATGTTAGCTGATATTGCGATTGAGGTGATTCGCCCATTTTACCAAAACAAGTTTACCATTTTAGAGACTGCTTTAGATCAGGCAATGCCGAAAGATTTACCCTGGTATTTACATCGGGGAGAAGGGGCGATTTTTGCTTGGATCTGGTTTGAGGATTTACCGATTTCTGACTGGGAATTTTATCAACAGTTGAAGGAAGCAGGGGTGATTTGTGTACCGGGAAGTTCTTTTTTCCCGGGGTTATTGGAAGATTGGCAGCATAAACAGCAATGTATCCGCATGAGTCTGACGGCAAGTGATGAGGAAATTGTCGAAGGAATGCAACGCTTGGCTGAGGTGACAGAACGAGTTTACCAGGGTGTGATGGCTCATCAGGTGTAAACTGTGTTGACTATGCCAGTCTGACAGGGGGTATGGCAGATGTTGCTGTACTCTTTTCTGTTAGAAGTTGGGGACTTTTGGCGGTCTTTCGTTAAAATGAAATAGGGTGTTGTAACATTGATTTCCAAAATCAGCTTCAAAGTCTATTTGATCAGATGGTAACTCGTTGCAGATTATCGGTGAAGTTGTTTTAACTCTCCATACACTTTTTATTGAATTTCTCTTTAACGGGTAAATCATGATCTAAGTTCTCTGAAAACGGGTCTAGATTAAGTTGATTTTCTCATTCGGACTTCAACAGGAGGAAAAGGTGTCTAGTACATCAAAATTAAATGAAGTTGTTGAACAATTAGAAAAAGATGTTAATCTCAATCGGATTAAAAAGGTGATGCTTTGTGCCTGTCGAGGACAGTGGGAAAATCATCAAGATCGATTAACTAATATTCCAACTCTGAATTTAGTCCAAGAATTATACTGGAAAACTCAAACTCTAGAGAATCTCTATAATATTTTAGATAGAATTTTGTCTAAACTCAATAAAAAATCTCAATATACGCTGATTATTAATACGATTATTAATCAAGTTGGACAACTTTATTTAGAAGAACAAGATAATCAATCTCTAGACTCAGTTCCTCAAAATCCTTCGGAATCGACTCTCACTCAAAATTCTGAATTTTCAGAAGCAAGGTCTTCAAACCTTCCCTTAAATTCGATTTCTCCACTTCCTAATTTATATGATGTTCGATGGAGAATTATGCAGTATAGTAATCCCTTACGGGTCAAGATTTTACTGTTTTCAACTTTAGAAAAAGAGTTTGATTTTAGCCATCAAGAATGGTCTCAGCTTAAGTTACATAGTTTAGATGATTTACTCAGGCAGTTACTCAGAGATTTTCCAAAAATATCTGACTTAAAATCCCATCTGGCTAAAATGGCTAAATATCTGGATAACCCCGATGAAAATGACCAAATTATAAGCATTTTAATTGAAGCTTTAAATCCAGTTTATAAAAAACTGATTGAAGAAAAAACGAACACAACGGAAGAAAAGCTGGATGTAAATACTTGTTATATTAATGATCAAAAAGAAAATCAAATTTCTAGGGTAGAAGACTCAAAATTAGAACCGATAAACCTTCACACTCAATCTTCCTTGACATCAGCAACTTTTCTCACAGAAACTAACTTAATTACAACGGATCTCAACACAGAGGGACGAGAAAATCTCAACCATAAATTAGAATCTCAAGTCCAAACTATTCTGAATCATAGTATTAGAAAAACGGTCTATCCTATCAATCAAACTTGGGACGAATTACAAAACCTCCTTGATCTCTGTCTTAAAAATAAAACCTCAGAAGAACGCTTCGAGTTAAAAAAACAGACAATGCAAACATTAATTAATACCCTAGAAATCAAAGTCAATGAGTTAAAAACCGATCTAAATAACCTGGAAACAACCGAAATAAAATTAAGTCAAAATCAGGAAAGATCTCAACCCAAAATGATGGAACTCGCCCGTCAGGGAAATTCCAATGCGATCGCTACTTTAATTAATCAATCCTTAAAACCCAGAGGAATTCATACCCAAGTCAAATCTCAAGGGGGTTGTTTACACATTGTTGTTGCAGCAGAAAACCCCCCTGATTCTGAAACTACAGCTGCTTTTATCTATCAAAAGCTAATTTTTCTAAAAATTCAATCCATTCACCGTCTCAAAATCTATGGACGAAAAACAGGCGACAAATCATTTGCTTGGACTCAAGAATATACCTACAATTCACTCAAAGGTTAAACCGGATGGATGCGACTGAACTACAGAAACGATATGAAAAGGGAGAACGAGATTTTCGAGGGATTAATCTCAGAAATGCTAATCTCAACTCTGCGGATTTAATAGACTCTAACTTCAGCCACGCAGACTTAGAAGGCAGCGAATTTATTCTCGCCTATCTTAATGGAGTTAACTTCGCCAGAGCTAACTTAAGCAGTAGCAAACTCAGTGGTGCAAACCTCAACAAAGTTAACCTCAGTGGCGCCAACCTCAACGATGCAGATCTACACGGTGCTATTCTACAAGGAGCAGACTTTCGCAAGGCAAATCTTTCGTTGGCAATTTTACTGGATGCTAACTTGATTCAAGCCGATTTACGCGGTGTTAATTTGCAAGGTGCTGATTTGCGAGGAGCCTGTTTACGAGGAGCCAATCTTCGTTATGAACGACGCATTTATGAAGGGGTTAACTTGCGAGGTGCTGATTTACGCGGTACTGATTTACAAGGTGTTAACCTCTCCGGTGCTGATTTAAGCCGGGCGAATCTTCGAGGTGCTAATTTAAGTGAAACGGTGTTTCGAGGGGCGATTTTAAAGCAAGCTAATTTGACGGAAGCAAACCTTCAATCTGCGTTTTTAACCGAAGCTGATTTAGCTGGCGCTCGACTGATGGGGGCTAATTTGAGAAAAGTTAAACTTGAACGCGCAATTTTAACCGAAGCTAAACTTCCTGGAGTGGTTTTGTGTGATTCAATCCTACCGGATGTTAAACTAAGTAATGCCAATCTTTGTGGTGCTGATTTGAGCCGAACAAACCTGGTACGAGCGGATTTAACTCGCAGTGATTTAAGTGATGCCAATCTCACTCAAGCCGATCTCACTGATGCGTCAATTGCCCGCACAAATCTCCGGAATGCCAATTTAAGTTATGCTTATCTCACCCGAGTTGAGTTTAGCAGTGCAATCACGGTTGGGGTACAATTACATGGGGCAATTATGCCGAATGGGGAAGTTCATCAATAGTAGAAAAAATCGGGAATAGAAGAATGTTCTACAGTCAAACTTTAATGAAATTATGGCTCGTAAACGGTTAATTATTGAAATGGGCATGGGGATTGATCAACATGGACAAGAACCCACTGTCGCCGCAGCCCGGGCGGTTCGCAATGCGATCGCTCATAATGCTTTACCGGGGGTTTGGGAGGTGGCGGGTTTAACTCATCCTAATCAGATGATTGTTGAAGTCCAGGTGGCGGTTCCCTATCCTGAACAAGTGCGATCAGATGAGGTTTTGGCGGTGTTGCCTTTTGGTCAAAAAAGTCTCAAACTTGAGTCGGGGGGGATGGTTGTACAAGGACGGGCGATCGCAGAATTACAGGATAAAAACGATGAAATGTTGATTGCAGTCGCCGCGGTGACGGTCTTTGTTGAAATATAGCCTGAAAATGTAAAAAAGGGTTGATCATTCTCGGCATTTTTTTGATATAATCGGTAGGGTAATGATAAACTCAGCCCCCTTTTTGTATTCAGAAACGACCTCTATTTTACCTTGATGATTTTGGATAATTTGATAGCAAATTGAAAGTCCGATTCCTGTTCCTTTGCCTATTTTTTTCGTCGTAAAAAAGGGATCAAAAAGTTTATTTTTAATCTCCGGACGAATTCCCAAGCCGTTATCTCGAATTCTCACTTGAATCTGTTCAGCGTTAATCTGTTCGGTTTGAATAGTAATTTGCAAGACTTCTGGGGGTTTTGCATGAAAAAGAATAGAATTTTTAGTTTCTTCTAAAGCATCAATCCCATTAGAAATAATATTCATAAAAACTTGATTCAGTTGAGCGGGATAACAATCAATCAGAGGAAGCTGACCATACTGTTTGATCACTTCAATATTGGATTTCAGGCGATGATTAAGAATCAGTAGAGTGCTATCAATTCCTTCGTGAATATCGGCTTCCTTAATCTCAGCTTCATCAAGGCGAGAAAAGTTTCGCAGTGATAAAACAATCTCCCGAATTCGTTCTGTTCCCATTTTCATCGAAGACAGCAACTTGGGTAAATCTTCGGCGACAAATTCTAAATCAATTTCAGCAATTTTGGCTTCAACCTCCGGCGAAGAAGAACAGTTTTGTTGATAAATATTAATTAAATCCAATAAATCTTGAATATGCTCTAAAGCCGGGGTAATATTTCCATGAATAAAACTCACCGGATTATTGATTTCGTGGGCGATTCCTGCTACCATTTGACCTAAGCTCGACATTTTCTCAGTTTGTATCAATTGAGATTGAGCCGTTTTTAAATTTTTAATCGCTTGTCTTAAATCCTGAGTATATGTTTCTACCCATTCAATTAATTGATTCAGAGAAACCGCTAGAGTTCCCATTTCATCGGTTGATGTCACCGGAACTCTTAAACTAAAGTTAGATTCTTGGGTGACTCGTTGAGCCAGTCGGGTGACTTTTTGAATGGGATGAGCGATCGCATGACTGGTGAAAATTGCCAGGATGACCGCGAGAGTCGTTGACAAGCATAAACTGGCTATAATAATCTCAACTCGCAATCTTTCCGCTTTTTGCAGTTGAGCATCGGCTCGTTGTTGTTGAAGTTCAGCTTTGGTGATCAGTCGAGTCAAGTGTTCAGAAATTCGTTCAAACTCTAGATTAATTTGAGTCCCTTTTGGATCTCGCAGAGTATCCCAAATTTTTTGTTGGGCTTGAGGAACAGCTTCTCTAGATAGAGTTCCAGGTTGAATTTCTTTCCATAAAGATTCCATCACTTCAACATAGGATTTAATTGTAGTATGGTAAGCTTTAGAGAGTTGCTGAACATCTCTCAGTTCAACGACAATATCCTCAGCGTAAAGCTCTGTAAAAGTATTAAGTTCGTGAATTCGACGTTGAACTCGATATAAGTGATCATAGAATTTGACAACTTCATAATCATAAGAAATACTATCTCCTAAAACAAGGATTAAGTGTTGGGGATGAGCTTGTAAGGATTTCAAAGCATTTTCAAGTTGGGTAATAATATTTTGTTGTTGATATGCGATCGTCAGTTGTGAGAGTGCTTTTTCCTGAGAGAAATCTCCGATTACTAACCCCACAATTGTCCCAGTCACACCAATTCCAATCGCCAAACAATAGCCGTAGCTAATCTTTTGTAGAATACTCAAGCGAGAAAATATTTTTCGAGAATGATGGAATGATAGTCTTTTAACAACCGCAGGAAAGCTAATTTTTTGTCTTTTCTTAATCTTTTCCGCTTCTTCAACGCTTTGACCGAGCAGCATAATAAAACCGGATAGAGCATCTATAGATTAAGTTAACATCACCAGGTTAATATTGGGTTAATTCCCGAGGTGATCATCTCACCTTCTTGATCTCAGTAATTTTAACGAATCAACTCACCTGCACCAATACTCATATAAACATCTCGAATAATATCATAATCTGCATCTTCTACAGGAACCAATCGAGATCCTTTAAATTTTTGAGTTTCTTCACCCTGAACTAAAGCTTCAATTAACTTATTTTGGTTCTTAACAATCCGTTGTTTAAAATCCGCAACCAGCCTTTTATCTAATAAGTCGCTTACAACAATTAAATCACTCGGTAGGGGAGAACCCTGTTTAATTTCTCGAAATCGTTTTCCGACAACTTTATAGCTTTCATAATCTGTTCTTGAACCGCCCCAGGCGGCGACTCTTCCCTCAGCTAAAGCTTCCATTCCTTCTTGGGAACCTAGCATCATAACTTGATAATCAGTATTCGGTTTGAGTCCCGCATCTAGTAATAACTTGGTCGGCCCTAAATGACCACTGGTGGAGCCAATTTGTTTCAGAGAAATTGTTTTTCCTCGCACTTCTTCTAAAGATTGAATTTCACTATTTTCAGGAACAACAATCACAGAATAATAGTTTTGACGAGCGATCGCAATTAAAGGCACAGCCTCTGTTCGAGCATTAATCACCACATATTCAGAAGGCCCAGTCAGAATTAAATCAACTTGATTAGATTGTAAAGCCACCACCGCAGCAATGTAGCTCTCAACCGGGACAAACTCAATTTTTGTTTCTAATACTTCTTCTAAAGCTTGGCGAAATTTCCCATAATTATTTTCTAACGCTTCTAGTCCTTGTTCATCAGTAATAGTCAAACGTAATAGATTCGGTTTATTTTTTCCGAGTGCGTGGTTCCTCGTCGTTGCATTAGCACATCCAGCAACAAAGAGTAAAGAATACCCCAAAAAATGACGTCGTTTCATAAGAAAAATGGTATCATTTCCAATCTTATCCTTTCCGAGTTAATAAAGGATTAAGACTCGATTAAAATTAGGGATATAGTCATTCAGGGAGATCGGAATATTGACTTCAAAAACTGCTCCTGGGCTTCACGGTTGACGACCATTTTTTTTATTCACACGATTATCCTGTAATGAATTCCCAATACCTTGTAAAATTCCTCGACCCACTAAACCAATACCCCGACCCACAACCTGAGTCAACAAATAAACGACACCACTGCCAATAAAAGAAATTGTCGCCCTGACTCGGGGAGCCACAGCATCACGAGTTTCTAAGACTAAACTCACCGCTAATTGTACCCCTGAAAGTTTCTCAAGTTCAGCATTACGCGGCGAATAAACATCTTGTTTTTGAATCCCTCGCTCTCCCAATATTTTTAAAATATATAAACTTTCAAAAATTTCTTTAGGTTCATTAAAATATTGATCAATTCGATATTTCCAAGATAAATTATTTCTAAACTTCTCCAGTTCCCGCGTTGATAATAAGCGGCGATCATAATATTTTTGTTTAATTTCTTCAAAATCAGCAAAATGATTCAGTAAAGGTTGAATCACAGCATTTGCAGTTTGAATCACCAAATTTTGGAGAATCACTTCTGCACGTTGCATCGCCTCTGGACTTCCCACCGGACAAAAAGTATTATCAACCGTTAAGGGAATTTGAAATAATAAATGAGCAACTAAATCGTAAACCAAAGGAATTTTGTCCAAAATCGCCAGTTGAACAATCGGTGCATCTTGCAACAGAACCGGGACAACTTCTATCTCTTGACCTGCGATGTTTAAAGAGTAGTATTTACCAAAAAAATTAGTCGTCGTTGCTTCCCATAGATCAACCACCATCGTGGGACATTTATCGGATAACTGCTCAACCTGAACTTGAGAAAATCCCAACTCATCTAACATCTGTTCAAACTGTTGCAAAATCAAACACAGTAATTCCCGTTTTTGAGTCAGTCGTAAAATATCAATTTCTAGAGGAGAACCTGTAAAATTAATTAACCCCGACTGCAATTTAGCAAAAGTGACATCAAATAAAACCGATTTCACCTCCGTTGCTAAGATTGGCGTTTGATAGGTCAGGGAGGAGTTAGGACGGACAATTAAAGATTGTTCAGGTTTTTGAGGAGATTGTTCAGGAGTCGGGTTAGTTTCCTCTGTGGGGGGAGTTTGAGTGCGAACCGAACTGGGTAACACTTGACTAACGATCCAACGAGCCGCTAACAGTTCTCGGCGATGACCTGTGATCATTAACCAGTTGAGAACCGCCATCGGATCTCCCCGTTCCACATCATAGGGGTTGGGCAGTTGAGCCATCACTTCCGCAAGAGTTTCATCAATTTGTCGGAGTCCAGAGCGTCCCAATTGGTAGCGCCACCGACTGAACACAGATAAAGGAATGGGAGGTTGAGCGCTAGGGGTGGGTTGGAGTCCCTCTAGACTTAAATCTTCCCAAACCGTCTCCCCATTGGCGATCTGACGAATTGTACTGATTATTTTTTCAATCGCAGTGCCTTTGGGGCAATAGCCATGTACCCCAAGCTGTTGAGCGGCTTGAAGTAAGGCGGTTTGCTTAACAGAAGTCAGCAGTAAAACCTTTAAATTTGGATAATTTGAGATTAGATCTTGACACAAAGCGATCGCTCGATCTGGGGTTGAACGCAACCGCTCAGAGGGAGCATTCAGATTCGCAATTCCCAACTCCAAAACAACAACATCAATCCGATTCTCCGTTGATGTGTTGGCCAGAGGATCTTCATTGTCATTGACTGCCCGTTGAGGTTCTAAAATTGCCTTAGCGGCTTCTGCTGTCTGGGCTTCGGCGATCACCTGTAACTCAGGATACTGTTGGCAAGCCGCCTGTAATCCCATGCAAAAAATTGGGTCATCATCAATCAGCAGAAGTCGCACAGTCGGTTGAGTCATGGATTCAAAGAAGTCAGACAAATTGGGATTCCGCTACTTTTCAGACTCTATCATAAATGTTGCGTGAGGACTTCCCAAAGACGACAGAAAGCATTGAAGACGAAAGAGGTTGCATAAATAACAACAAGTCCTCCTAATCAAGTTAAAACCGCTAACGTTCACCCTAACAGGTCGATTTTTGGGTGTATTCATTGCTGATATTGTTGTGACATTTTAACGAAGGAACCATTAGATTATGACTCAGTCAATCATCAAATTTGCCGGGGTAATCACAGGTGCAGTTCTCTGTTTGACTCATCTGGAAGTCCCCGCTTTTGCTGCAACCCTAACCTACGACTTCACCATTAGATTCTCTCCACCTGCTCCTGAGACTCTACCGCCTGGCTTTCCAGAAACCTACGATGGATTTTTTAGTTACGATACTGATAATTTTATTACTTTGCCCACAGGAATTTCTGTCTTTCCCTTAACAGACTTTTCGTTTGACTTTTTTGAACCCGTTGCATCCTTGCCACCTGTTTTTAGTCCCAAGACCTACACCTTAGCGGATTTAGGTCGAAATCCTGATTTGTTTTCGTCGTTTCCGTCTGCATTTGTTCTCGGTACAGTTCCGACAGGGACTCCTCCGGTTGCGGGTTCATCTCCTGGATGGTTGCTCTTTAATCTTAATTTCTCAGAATTTTTACAGTTTGAGGGAATCCTCTCTGCTAATGTCTTTCCTGGGGGTTTGATCAACAGCTTTAATGCCATTGAACCCGGTGTAATTGGTGAGGTAGGCGGACCCATAGAACGGGCCGAACCCATAGAATTCGGAGAACGCTCTGAACCCATTCTGATTGTTGACCCTGAGCCTGAGCCACTTAGACCCTCTGAAACTCTGATCACACAGATGGGTGAGTTTGTGAGCGTTACCTTGCGAGGTGCTTCTGCTCCCATTCCTGCTCCCCCAACTTCTATTCCTGAGCCAACAGCAATTTCTGGGTTGTCTCTATTAGGTTTGGGTTTCTTATTGAACAGAAAAACGAAAAATTCCTAATCGTTATTGAACAAAGGGTGGCTATTTTCCCACCCCTAGAATCTATCGTAATGGAGCAATCTTGTCTGCGACCCGAATCTTCGATTGGGTTGTATAGCAGTCGCCACAACTATTAGGACAGCGATCGCAAAACTGACTCAATGACATCTCGTAAGCAATCAAACTGGTCTAATTGGTGACGAATTCGACTTTTTAGCCAAGACCAACATTTTTCAATGGGGTTGAGATCACGAGAATAGGGTGGTAAGTACAACAGGTGACAACCTACGTCCTGAATCAATTGCTGAATACGTCCACCTTTATGAAAGGTAGCATTATCCATAACGATAACCTGCCCAGGTTTCAGTATTGGTAACAAACAATTTTCTAGCCAGGTCTCAAACACAATTCGATTACAGGCTCCATCGATAGTAAAAGTTGCCATCAAATTTTGGTGACACAGAGCAGCAATCATATTGATTCGCCCTTGACGTCGCCCGGATTTGAGTGCATGAAAACGCTGCCCTTTCAGATTCCATCCCTAGTCATACTCCGGAACGGCTATCCATTCCAGATTCATCAACATAGACAATTTTTTCTGTAGGTAAAATCGACAACTCCTCTAGAAATTTTTGTCGTTTAGCTTCATCTGTTTCTCGGTAACCATAAGTCTTTTTTTTCCTGTGAAGCCGATTTTATTTAACGCTCTTGAGATTGTGCGTTAGCGAAGCTTGCCGAAGGCATCGCTAATTTTCTCTTCCCAAAGTTGAGCCATTTCTACTTGTGTTTTATCTCCATGAACAACAGCAAACTCTCGAAATTTCTCCCAGTTCGTGATTTTAGGGTTACTACCCTTTGGTTGATTGGGCAAACCTTGATAGTCTCCCGTTTCAGCTTTTCGCTTCAGCCATAAGTCAATGGTATTGCGACTGATATTGAACAGTTGACTCACTTCACTTTTCTTCCAGCCGTCTAGTTCAATGGCTTCTATCACTTTTTTGCGGAAATCGTAACTATAAGGTTTGGGCAGGGTTGGCGATCGCAATCAGAATAGTCTTTCTATTTTACGTCCTAACCGCTCTGGCAGTTGCTATAGGTGAATTGCGACCAACAAAAAAGACTCGGTTTTGGGAAAGCCCGTCTCAAGTTTTCCTTTCCTAAAGTCTAACGGGTTAACATGGCGGGGAAGATAGCAAGACTTCATCAAAAAATCTCAGACACTCGAAAAGACTTTCACTTCAAACTGGCTGATCATTTGTGTGACCAAGCTGGAATGATATTTGTTGAAGACTTAGACTTTAGAACCTGGGCTAACTGTAAACTGTAAAGCTGGTCACTGTTTACTGTTCACTGGTCATTGGAATTCAATTTGCGATCGCCGATGTCTAGAATCGCTTACTGTGTCTGAACCCGCGTTTGGGCAATTTCTCCTTGAGGGCGATCGCAGGAACTTGAGAACTAAATAAAGAAAACAAATCCAAACCCTCTTGATAGCAAATCATTGATCATTCATAATGTAGGTTAAAACTATTACGATACCCAAATAGTTTAATGATAGTCGGTACAACACAAGCAGCCCTGATCTTAAAAATCTCTACCGCTCGACTGCGAGTTCTCCTGATCGCAGGCCGAGTTCAAGGTGCCTATAAGACCGGGAAGATGTGGCTAATTCCCCTAGTTAACGGCAAACCCATCATTCAGCGAGGTACAAGAGGGCCTGCTCCCCGTTGGCGCAATCCCAGAAAGCCAGTAAAAACTATTATTCATGTTAACTCCCAAAGAATTCGGCAAAATGATAAAAAACAGCAACAACTTCCCGTGATTACCGTAAAAAGCGGTGCGACCCCCTTCGGGTTCGGCAGTTGCTCTACTTGGGGAGACCCCCTCTCTTGGGCAGCATTCCCTGGCTCCGTGAGACGGAGCGGGGTCTGCCCGCAAGACCGCACTGCACTCACCGCGCCACCTGCGGGCGCTAGGGAACGCGCACCAAGAGAGGGCAACACCAATACTTACGGACATATTGTGGAAATACCTGGAGGATGTCGTGTTGTCTATAATCGGGATAATCCCATCTGTGGTGCC
>JBJHBL010000068.1:0-33979 GCA_050485465.1 Limnoraphis sp.
TGTCGATAACCCTTGTTCAAGGATAGCTAAGGAACGTTGAAACAGGGGTTCAACTTCGCTGTAACGTCCTTGAGAGGTGTATAATTCTGCCAAGTTGTTGAGGATAATGGCGACAGAGGGATGGTTTTCTCCCAGGGCTTTCTCAAAAATAACTAAGGAACGTTGAAACAGGGGTTCGGCGTCGCTGTAATGTCCTTGAGAGGAGTAGAGTGATGCTAGCCAAGCTATACTCCGTGCAACCTCAAAGTGATTTTCTTCTAAAAATCTCTCTCGTATTTCTAGAACCTGTTTTGCCAGGGGTATTGCTTTGTTATATTGACCTTGTTGATAGAGTTGAATAACCTGTTGTTCGAGTTGGTTGGCTTTTTCGAGTTCATCGGACTTTTGAACCAACAATACAGGTGAGTTTGTCTGTCTGCTAATAGCTGGAGGTGTTGCGGTTAATAGTCCTGAAAATGAAAATCCAATTAAAATAGTTAGCCAGAAGAAGGGTTTGAGGGGTGTTCGCTTCATCGGGTTAGATGTTAATGTTAAGTTCATTATTACTTATGTCTGAATGTTCCTCCTCCTGACTTTGGAAGAACGGTAAACTAGAATGATTGAACCTCTGCTTCCAACAATCTCTTTCTCAATATGTCTGTTCTCTCACCCCAGCTTCAACACTTTTTATCCACTCCCCTCAAAATTGGTACAGTTGAGGTCAACAGTCGCGTGCTTCAGTCGCCATTATCCGGTGTCACAGACTTAGTCTTTCGGCGGTTAGTACGGCGATATGCGCCGGAGTCGATGATGTATACCGAGATGGTTCATGCTTCCCAAGTTCGTCACCTAGCTGAACTCCCACAAATGATGGAAGTTGACCCCAACGAACGCCCTATCAGTATACAATTGTTTGACTGTCGGCCTGATTTTCTTGCCGAAGCTGCCCAACGTGCGGTTGAAGAAGGGGCGAATACGGTTGATATTAATATGGGCTGTCCGGTTAACAAAATTACTAAAAAAGGTGGGGGTTCGTCGTTGTTGCGACAGCCAGAAGTTGCTGAAGACATTGTACAGTCTGTTGTTAAGGCGGTTAATGTTCCGGTAACGGTGAAAACTCGTATTGGTTGGGATGACAACGAAATTAATATCCTGGACTTTGCAAAACGCATGGAAGACGCTGGCGCCGCGATGATTACCATTCATGCTCGCACTCGCGCCGCAGGCTATAATGGTAAGGCAAAATGGGAATGGATTGCTAAAGTTAAAGAAATTCTCTCGATTCCTGTTATCGCTAATGGTGATATTGTTTCTGTCGAAACTGCTTTGGACTGTTTGCAGTTAACCGGGGCTGATGGGGTGATGTGTTCACGGGGAACTTTGGGTTATCCGTTTTTGGTGGGTGAAATTGACTCGTTTCTAAAGACCGGAGAAGTCAAACCTGGGGCGAATATTGTTGAACGTCTCCAATGTGCTAAGGAACATCTCAAAGCTTTAGGAGAATATAAGGGTGAACGGGGAATTTATCAATCTCGTAAACACATGACTTGGTATGCTAAGGGGTTTGCGGGGGCGAATGAACTCCGTAACCAGTTAGCAAAAATTGAGTCTGTACAGCAGGGTTGTGATTTAATTGATAGGGGGATTGATCAGGTTACAGGGGACAGGGGACAGGGGACAGGGGACAGTTAAGACAGTTATCAGGAATTTTTTTCCTTTTTTTACCGAAATGTCGCGATTTTTTTTCGGCAGACCCCCTTGACTTTTTCGAGCTGTTACGGGTACTATGTTTTTATAATGGGATGGTTGTGAAAAAAATATTTTTCTCTATAATCAATTATAAAATACAATAGTGATAATAACGTATCAGAATGAGCCGCCTTTTGTCAATCCTCACACCCCTGGGAATCTGAGAACATTTCTAAGCGAACCCAAATCCCCATATTCCCTGAGAAATTCCGAGTTTTGTATAAAGTTCACGAAACCATCAACTTTAATCTATTAAAATGACACGAGAATGAGTGAGCGAATACCAACGTTTCACTGAACACGGAAGATTGACAGGGCGACTATGGAATCACTGAAAGGACGAGATTTCCTCAGTTTGGCTGATGTGAGTATTGACGAATTGTACTCACTGCTGGAGTTAGCCTCGCAACTGAAATCAGGAATGGTGAAAGTTCAACGCAATAAGGTGTTGGGCTTAATGTTTTCTAAGGCCTCGACACGAACACGGGTAAGTTTTACCGTCGCGATGTATCAGTTAGGCGGACAGGTCATTGATCTCAACCCCAGTGTTACACAAGTGAGTCGAGGTGAACCTTTAGTGGATACAGCGCGAGTGTTGGATCGATATCTTGATATTATCGCGATTCGTACCTTTGAACAAAAAGATATCGAAACCTTTGCTGATTATGCAAAAATCCCAGTGATTAATGCCTTAACAGATCGTGAACACCCCTGTCAAGTTCTCGCCGATTTAATGACAGTTCAAGAAAGTTTTGGGAAGCTTTCGGGTTTAACGTTAACCTATTTAGGCGATGGTGCAAATAATATGGCACATTCGTTACTATTGGGTTGTGCAATGGTGGGAATGAATGTAAGAATTGCTGCCCCCTCTGATTATAAACCGAATCGTGATATTGTTGATCAAGCGACTGAAATAGCCAACAGCAAAACAGAAGTGACTGTTACCGACGATCCTTTAGAAGCGGCTAAAGACGCTCATGTGATCTATACTGATGTTTGGGCAAGTATGGGTCAAGAAGAAGAAGCTCGCAGCCGCATTCCTCAGTTTCAACCTTATCAAGTCAATGAACAATTAATGGCAAAAGCTGCTAATAATGCCATTGTTTTACATTGTTTACCTGCCCACCGAGAAGAAGAAATTACCAGCGCGGTACTTGAAGGAAAACAGTCACGGGTTTGGGATCAAGCCGAAAATAGAATGCACGCCCAAAAAGCATTATTAGCGGTTTTATTGGGATAATAAATCACACCAAGAAACGAAGACACAAAGGGAGAAAAACGTCTCAGCTTTGCGTCTTTGTGGTTGATTTTTGATCGCTATTCTTGGGGTTGGGAGGCAATATTTTCAACAAACCCAAAATTCAAGGTCGGTGGTTCTAGGTTCGGAACAATAATATCCATTCCTGGCGGTAATGGGGGTAATTTCGGCGTTCCCGTATTCGCATCAACGGTTTCTTGGGGTAATGCGGCAATAAAGCTTTCTGGCGGTACATTTGTCGCCCGCATTGTATTCAACAGTTGAGCGAGGGCAAATTCAATATGGGTTTGAGGGTTCACCGCTACCCAGCCTTGGTTGGTGAGTTTTCGCAATTCAAAGTGGAGGTGTGGCCCCGTAGACATTCCGGTACTTCCCACCCGTCCAATCACTTCCCCTTGTTTCACCCATTCTCCCGGTTTAACAAATAGTTCTGATAAGTGAGCATAGAGGGTTTCGTTTGATTTGGCTTTGTGGTCGAGAATTACAGTGAGTCCATAACCGCCTAACCAGTCTGCTACCGTTACTTGACCTGAATAGGAGGCAATCACAGGGGTTCCGGTATCCGCCCCAAAATCAATTCCGGCATGGAAGCGACTTGTACCGAGTATTGGATGGGTTCGCCAACCAAATAAGGACGTAATAGGTGCGGGAATACTCAGAGGAAACAATAAACTGGTATCGTTATTACCCGGCATTGCAGGAGGTCGCATGGTGCGATTATAGTAACTCATCCCAGAATTACTCATGGCACTCACACTGACCGGGCCAACTTGAATCGGACTCAAACCCGCTACAGGAACTTGACTGGGTGAGTTTCCATACCAGGCGGGGGCAGGTGCAGGGGCAGGTTCCCAACTGCTACTACCACTGTAGCTACTCCCGGCGTAGCTGTTGTTATTGTTGAGAAAAACGTTATTTGGGTTGAGTGGCGTTCCGTTGCCTATCACAGGATTATTGCCCCCCGTGTAATGATTTGTTGTACCACTGGCAACGCTTCCGCCACCATTCGGAGGATTAATCATATAACCATCAGCCGTGTAGGACGGCGACGGCGTGGGTAAACAAGCCCCATCGGGAACAGTTCCCCCAACACCCACTGCAAATTCACATCCGCTTGTCCGTTCTGAAAAAATAACAGTATCCGGTGATTGATAACCGCCTGTTGCTCCAATATTATATTCTGTCTGATCAATATAGGTGTTTCCTGCGGCGTCTAAAGGAGGTGTGATGGGAGGTTGAGCGATGGGTTGTTGGCTAGGCAGAAGGGGCGTATTTTCTGGCGGAATTGTTGCTTCTTTTAAGGGGGGTAATTCTATCTGTCTTGTGGGGGGAGGAACAATTTCAACTGAATTGAATTGAGGAGGTTCTGCATAATAGTCCTCCATTGGAGACCTGGGTGCAGCATAATAGCCGGATTGACTATCATAACCAGAAGAATAGCTATAACCACTACTGGGTGCGCTATAAGATGGTGCGCTATAAGATGGTGCGCTGTAAGATGGTGCGCTATAAGATGGTGCGCTGTAAGATTCTGGTGCGCTGTAAGATGGTGCGCTGTAAGATGGTGCGCTATAAGATGGTGCGCTGTAAGATTCTGGGGCGCTATAACTGGGGGCGCTATAACTGGGGGCGCTGTAAGATTCTGGGGCGCTATAAGATGGTGCGCTATAACTGGGGGCAGAATAGGAAGCCCCCGTATCAAAGGGTTGAGAGTCGATGGGGATAGAAAATTCTTGAGTGGCGATCGCAGTGCCGCCGAGTATGCCTAAACTGGTAACACAGCCTATCCCTAAAATTGCTGAACTCCCGGCTAATAAACGGGAACGATTTTTACAGAGGTTAGCACCAATAGATGAATGCTTTGGCTTGTTGTCACAATCCGGGGAGGGGAGGCTTGAGTTAGAGTAGCGAGATTCCGTCATTTTCCTCACACAACCGATATAAATAGATCAACATTTCAGGTGCAATGGTTTGTCTGAACCATAGCCCAGACTAATTTTACCTGGCTCGATGCAAATTTCTTGGGCAGGATTGGTGCTATCCTGTTCAAGCATTACCCGCAATTCACCTTTTTGATTGACTCCCACGATAATACCAGAGCGCTCTGCAAGTCTGACCTGATGATTGATACAGGTTAAAAGCTGCGAGTAGGATTTGAGTAAATCATTAATTCCTACGGTTGATAATTGCCTAAAACCAATTCTCAGTCCTTGCAAAATCAATGCGGCTAACATTTCTAGCGAGTACACCCGGGGTACATCAGGAGTTTGATCAAAGTAGGTTTGCAGATTAATGCCCGTTTCCGGGGTGGAGTTTGCCCAATTCATGCCAACCCCAATCACCGCTTGAACGATTTGCCCCGTTTTGACTTTGGTCTCTGTCAGGATACCACCTAATTTGCGTTCTATCAGAATTAAATCATTTGGCCATTTTAGACGCACCGGAATATGATAATCCCGAAGGATTTGGGCTATTCCCCAAGCACTACACAGGGTCAGTTGGGCGGGGTGAGTGGCTGAAATTTGGGGGTTTATAGCCACAGACAAGTATAACCCACCCTGGCCTGATTGCCACTGTCGCCCCCATTGTCCTCGTCCTGCCGTTTGTTGAGAAGCAATAACAACGGTTCCGGGGGAAGCACCTGCATCAATCAGTTTCCACAACGTTTGATTGGTTGAAGGAAGACAATCAAAACAATGAATCTCAAATGTAGAGAGTAAGTCTTGATGGTTCGTTGGGGGAAATGTTTGTTGTAAGCTTTCTAAAGTAGCTTCTAAACGTTGGAGATTAAGAGTCACGATTGTTAGGTCACTGGTTACTGGTCACTCTCTTACAAACTTTGCTCTCGGCGGAAACCGCCGGGCCGCAAGTTTGCGCTGGTTACTGTTCACTGTTCACTGTAAAGGCTGGTCACTGTAAACTGTAAAAGCTAGTCACTGATAATTGATAACTGTTAACTGAAAAATGCACAATTGGTACTGGCAGCAATGGCAAGAATTACCCTATTTAAAATGCAGTTTATTGGATTCTTGGCCTCATGGCTTTCTGAGTCGTCATTTTAGTTCGCGGACTCCGGCTGAGTTGGTGAATATTTTACCGGGTTCTACCTCAGCTTATCGAGTTAAACAGGTACATGGTAATCTGGTCTTAAGAACAGACCAAGTTCCGCCTTTACCTCTGCCTGACTCGACAGACTCGGTTGAACTTCTCGAAGCGGATGGTTTATTGACTCAACGCTCACAAGCATCGGTTTGGGTTGCCAGCGCGGACTGTGTACCTGTTTTAATTGCAGATTCACAAACGGGTAATGTGGCGGCAATTCATGCGGGTTGGCGAGGAACGGCTGCTAAAATTTTACCGCAAGCGATCGCTCAGTTCCAAGCTCAGGGTAGTGAATTAGCAAATCTAAAAATTGCGATGGGGCCGGCTGTTTCGGGGGAGGTGTATCAAGTCTCCTCGGATGTGGCGGTACAGTTGGGAATGACGATTTTACCGATAGCAACTACAACTCCTGTTGAGGAGGTGTTAGCGGCGTTATTTGAGTTAGCCAAATCTCCCGTTTTATATGACTCTGAACCGGATAAAGTGCGGGTGGATGTGCGGCGAGTCAATGCTATACAGTTAGAACAATTGGGGATAAGTCTTGAACAGGTGGCGATTTCATCTGAGTGTACCTACAAACAACCGGAGTCTTTTTTCTCCTATCGCCGCGACCATCTCAAAAATGTTCAGTGGTCGGGAATTGTCAGTCTTGAGCCTTGAAACTGTCCATCTCTGTCGGCGTCCTGTATACTGGTCAGTATGGACTGTCTATGTCTATTTTTACAGGTAAACCCCTTAATTTGATTCTCTATCTTGATAGGGATCGCGTTAAGCTTACCGAAAACAGGGGTCTAAAGCCCCGTCTTTGAGGACGGTTTGAAAGTATGTATAATCAGAGTATAGCGGCTCAGGTATTCAACCGCTCTAAAAACCCAACTATCTATAGGATAGGCGCACCTGGAAAACTAAATCTAGTGGGTTCTGTACGGAAAAGCTGGTACAGGTAAAATATTTAAGCAATACGTACCGGAGAAACCCGTATGTTGGGGTTTTGAACTGTACCGTAGGGCATACGGGAACAGGCTTCTGCAATGGAGTGAACGTCTGGGGAGACATCGACTTCTGGGTTAAATATCGCCAGGTATTTAATTGAAGTTGAGTCGGTGAACTAGAAATCCATGCACAGCGATGTTTGTAGAATCTTCTTCCTTTAGGAAGGGGAGTATGTCAAATTAGAAAGAAAGTTTATTAAACTGCGATGAGTGAGCAAAGTCCCTACGAACAGCTTGGGGTCACAGTCGATGCTTCCTTTGATGAAATTCAGGATGCACGCAATCGCCTGAGAAAGCAATGCAGTGGTGAGCGCCAGCTTATCGAATCTATTGAAGCGGCTTATGATGCCATTTTGATGGATAGGCTGAAATTGCGTCAGGAAGGGAAAATTAAGGTTCCTGAACGGATTCGTTTTCCTGAACGGATATTGCAAAAGCAAAAAGCTTCGACCAGTGAAGTCCCATCGTCCAATCCTTCAAAACCTGCATGGATAGAACGAATACTTGATACTCCGACTCGCTCTGAGCTATTATGGCCTTCCGCGATGTATGGGGGATTGAGTATTTTGAGTCTCTATCCTGGAATGAATATTCAATTGTTGCAGCTTCCTCTGGCTTTAGGGGTGGCAGGGGGTTTGTATTTTCTTAATCGTAAAGAAAACCAATTTGGTCGAGCCGTTTTATTAACGGTGGCGGGTCTAATTTTGGGTCTGGTTTTGGGGAGTTTACTGACTCCTTTGGCGGGTCCGTTAGAACCTGAACGGTTTATTACTTTGGTGACTTTGATTGTTCTATGGTTGGTTAGCGGTTTCTTGCGATAGTCCATCGGTGAGCAACGTTCAACGGGAAAGTCGGCAGGTTCAGGCTTTCTTGTTGATCAAACCGAAATCTGTGGAAATTCACTGAAAATCCAGCTTGTTGTTGCAATGCACGCGCATTTATTGTACCCCTTAATTTCCCCTGAAACACTTTTAGGGGAAAAATATTCTATATTCTTATAAAATGTAGAGTTAAAAATTGCTGTGTTGTAATGAAATCAATTAATCGTTTGAGATGGGTTGCTTTCGGTTTTGCTGTATTTTTGAGTTTCAATCTATTGTTAACCTGGGTTTCGTTCAGTGGGCAGTCAGGGAAAGCGATCGCCACTTCTCCGGTTAATCCCCTTTCTTCTATTGTTATTTTAGCAGAAGATGGCATTCTGCAAGCAGATTCTCCTGAGTTTAGTGAAAATTCTTTCAATTCTCACCAGTTTACTGGGAGATCGGGTCAATCGGTCACAATTACCGCAGAAAGCTCTGATTTTCTTCCGGTTCTTGTTTTACGCAATCCTCTGGGAAAAAATATTGGTGCTAGTCATCAAAGTAGCGGCTATCAATATCAGTCGGAACTCAATATTATTCTTCCAGAAACGGGCATTTATACTCTGCAAGTGGGCAGTGTAACTCCGGAAATTAAAACGGGAAAATATTCTCTTAAAGTTTCCAATTTAGAACCGTTATCTGTTTCAAATCCTCCTCAAAATCAGAAGGAAAAAGTTGAAACCGAAAAGAATATTCAAACCCTAGAACAGGAGTTGAAACGGTCTGAGCGCTTTGTACTTTTAGCCCAAGCTGACCAATATTATAAGGCTGGAAATCGAGTCAAAGCCGAACAACTCTATCGACAAGTTAAACGACCTTTTGAGGTTCATAGTGAGCAAATTCTCAAACCGCTTACCCATCCCAAGCAATTGGTTCCAGAAGCTCAATCGCTGTGGATGCAGTCTCAAGCTGCTTTTTCTGAAACATCTGAGTCGAGTTTATTACAACAATTTATTCGACAATATCCTGAATTTATTCCGGCTCATTTACTCCTGGCTGAAGCTTATAAAAAACAAAATAAAACCAAACAATCTCTCAATGTTTTGGAACAAGCGACCAGTTTGTTTCCTGATTCCTATGAACTAATTTTAGCACAAGTTCAGGCTTTAGAAGCAGATAAACAATATTTAGAAGCCTCTATTGCAGCGCGTCAATTTACTTTAATTCAACCGGAACATCCCCAAACCCCAGCTTTAACGGAAAGTGCGGATCAAAACTTGAAAAGATTTCAAGGAAGACTAGAAGGACAAATGGTAAGACGGGGGATTTTAGGAACGGCTGTACGAGTAGGAGGATGTGTTTTGTTAGGGGGATGTAACCCGGTGGGGGCTATTGTGGGAGAAGGGGTAAGAATGGGTTCACTTTTAGTTCAAGGGGAGTCAGGAATTGGGAGTCAAATTGCGGGAATTTATAAACGACAATTACCGATGGTTCAAGAGGGTGAAATTGTTGACTATGTGAGTGAACTGGGAAATAAAATTGCAAAATATATGGGAAGAAGTGATTTTCAGTATGAGTTTTATGTGGTTAAGGATAATAATTTGAATGCGTTTGCGTTACCGGGTGGAAAGGTTTTTATTAATACTGGGGCGATTTTAAAAACGAATTCAGAAGCTGAACTGGCGGGTTTATTAGCCCATGAAGTGAGTCATTCTGTATTATCTCATGGGTTTAAACGAGTGATTACCAGTAATTTGTATAATAACTTGGGACAGGTTGTGAATGCAGCATTAAATAATACGGTTCCCCTGGGAAATATTATTGCAAATTTGGTTAATTTAGATTACAGTCGTGACCAAGAACGACAAGCAGATTTAGTGGGGACTCGGGTATTAGCAACTTGTGGATATGCGGCTGATGGCTTACATAATTTGATGGTTACATTAGCAAAGGAAAAGGGTTCAAGCGGGGGGTTGTCATTTTTTTCAACTCATCCGGCAACGAATGAACGGGTTGCTTATATTGAGGAATTAATTCAACGCAATGGTTATAACCGTTTTGCTTTTGAAGGGGTAGAAAAACACGCCAAAATTCAGGATAAAATTACTGCGTTGTAAGAACTTCTAATTTCAAATCCCTAAAAATTTTCGATAAAACTAAGGCTGGGCTAACTTTTGCATTAACCCAGCTTGCCGTTGATTAAACGAGTGCTAAATTGGGATAATTTGCCAACATATCATCTTATCAAGTTTTGCAAGAATGGGTGAAAGATGAATGGATGGCGGCGGGTGTAACGTTACTTGATCCAGAGAGTATTACCATTGATGATACGGTACAATTAGAGCCAGATGTGGTGATTGAACCGCAAACTCATTTACGTGGAAGTACGACGATTAAAACTGGAAGTTGTATTGGGCCAGGGAGTTTAATTGAAAATAGTCAAATTGGCAAAAATGTAACGGTTTTGTTTTCCGTTGTCTCCGATAGTATTGTTGCAGATGGGACTCAGATCGGCCCTTATTCTCATTTGCGGGGTCATGCCAATGTGGGGGAAAATTGCCGGATTGGTAATTTTGTGGAATTGAAGAAAACGCAATTGGGCGATCGCACAAATGTCTCTCATTTATCTTATCTGGGAGATGCAACCGTTGGCAATCGGGTGAATATTGGTGCAGGAACCATTACCGCAAATTATGATAGGGTGAATAAGCATCAAACGATGATTGGCGATCGCACAAAAACCGGATCAAATAGTGTTTTGGTTGCACCCCTGACGTTAGGAGAAGATGTGACGGTGGCGGCGGGTTCAACAGTGACAGAAGATGTTCCGGATGATTGTTTAGTGATCGCCGGTGAACGTCAAATTGTTAAACCCGGTTGGCGAATGAACCCTCAAAAAACAGAACAACCCAAAACTGAATAATACATTGTCAGGGCGCACCTTTGCGCCCCAAATCGGATCAACTAATATGGGTTTGATTCGAGATATCTTGGCGAGGATTAAACAGTTTTTGAATGCGTTTACGAATCCAAACCACTGGGTTTTGATGAGAGTCGGATTCTTCAATTAATCCTAATGCTTTTAGTTTCATCTGACAACTGGCGACAATTTCTTGGCGTTTTGCGAGTTCTTCTGCTAAAATACTCACGAATTCAGGCTTGTCTTGAATAAAGGTTTGAAAGTTTTGTTTATGAATAATAAATAACGTTGTATCTTCCAAAGCACGAATTCCTGTGGGTTGAGGAACACCTAACATGAGAGAAAATTCTCCAAAAAAACAATAGGGTTTGAGAACATCAATTTGTCGATCTACTTTTTCGAGATAGGCTTCAACAGAACCGGAAAGAATAATATAAAAACCTTCCCCCGTTTCTCCTTCTCTAAAAACAAATTCAGAGGCTTGAAACTGTTTGCGATATCCGAGTTCTATGAGTTGTCGAATATGAAAATCATTGCAGTTTTTAAAGTAGCAAACATTCTTTAAAAGCTCTCTTAAAAACATCGGTTGAGGGGGTGCTTCTGAAGACAGTTGAGGCGGAGTTAAACGGTGTTGAGGTTGAGATAACGCTTCTGAATTTTTAACCCAGACATCTCGTTGAGGAAATGGAATTGAAATTCCGTATTGACGAAAATTATATTCAATCCTATAAAGAATCGAACTTTTAGTTGTAATAGCCGTATCAATTTGATTGACATACACCCACAGTTCAAATTCTAAAGCATTGTCTCCAAAGCCAATCAATTTAACTTTCGGTGAGGGATTATGTAAAACAGTAGATTCCATGTAAGCACAGTCTAACAAAATTTCAGTCACCAGAACCGGATCACTCCCATAGGCAACCCCAATTGGAATTTTAATGCGTCCTCTGAAGTTATCTAAACTCATATTCACTAAACGATTTTCAACCAATTGACTATTGGGAACCACCACATCAAATTGATCAAAGGTTTCAATTAAAGTCGAACGAATAGAAATTTCTTTCACATATCCAACCATTCCATCCAGTTCAATAAAATCTCCGACTTTGACTTTCCGTTCCAGTAAAATCGTTAACCCACTGACAAAATTTTTCGTAATATCCTGTAACCCAAAGCCAATCCCAATGCCTAAACCCCCTGCTAAAATCATTAAAGAACTAATATCAATGCCATTGACTTGTAAAACAAAAATACAAGTAATCACCCCAATTCCATAGGCGAGAATGGTTGAGATAATTTCTCGGTTACTGGCATCGATTTTAAATTTAGTAAGAATTTGTCGTTTTAAAAATTGTTTAAACAGTCGAGAAATTAAAACGGCAACAATCAGGGATATCGTTAAATTGAAAATAGCAAGTGTCGAAATTGATTGACTGCCAATATTAAATAAAGGTTGATTGAGAAAAGAAAGGTTAATTGCTACAAACTTCCCGAAGATTTCAAGCAGCATATTTTAAAACCCATAGAAGTGAAAATCTAAAGATCGCCAGTATCACCGTTGCCTTTTGCTGATCATTTAAGCTGGGCTAACTTTTACACTAACCCAGCTTTAACTAATCATTATTTCAGAAAAGGGTTAAATTAACACTAACCCGACTGACGGTTCATTAAACGAGTGCTAAATTGGGATAATTTGCCAACATATCATCAGTGCTGAGTGTATCTCCTTTAGCTTGAGGAGTCCATAATACTTCTACAGCTAAGAGTTGTTCACCGCCAATAGAACCCAAACGGCTAACGGCTTGACGCAGTTCTTGAGTGCTATTAACTTTCGGTAAGTCTAGCTTTCCTAATGTTCCCACAACCAGGGTAACAACAATATATTCTCCCGGTGCTTGATCTGTGGAAACAATACTGTTATCGGTTTCTCCAGATGCAATGGTAGGTGGGCGAGTCCCGGAAAGTTGGTTATTATAATTAGATAGAGTTTCTTCGGTGAACTTACTGCGTTCTGCGATCGCCCACTGATTAAACTGAGACTCTGCCCCTTCCATTCCCGTTTGTGTTGTTTCCGCCGCCCCATAAGCCCAATATTCAGGGTGTCGCAACAGGGCTAAGGTGGCTTCTTGTAAGACTTGGGCGCGTCCTTCTGCGGAGCCTGTATCGGCAGCTTGAGCGATGCGATCTAGGTCATCTTGGAGACTGCGTCCTTCGGCGAGTAAACCCACCTGTACACGGCCGACAGAGACTCCTGAACGGCTGTAACTGTTGCCTTCATCGCCTCCTGCGGCGGACTGGAAGCTTCTCACCAGGAAATTGGCGATCGCTATAAAGATGAAAATGCTGAATAGTCCCCCAAAGCCACCGCCAAAGCCAAAGAAGGGGATGAGGAAGGGGAAGCCAAACCCACCGCCATAACCGCCACCTGGCGCTCTTGTCGGGCCTGGTGTATAGGTTCGAGGGGTTCTAAAAGAACCTCCGCCAATGCGTCCCCCACTGCGGGCGGCGAGTGCAAAATCAGCTTGTGAGAAGATGAGGGTAAATACTATCCCAAAAGCAACTAAGGATTTCAAAATGGATTGAATTCGCGAATGCTGTTTCTTGTTTTTCATAGAGTTTTGTATTTTAACTTCGGGCTAACCGGGGAGGGGATAACCGACCTCACTTAATACTGTAGCGTTTTTTGGTTTTTTATTTAAGGTGTGGATGGGGGGATTTCCGCCAATGGGGAGTTAAGATACAAACGGATTAGCTGGAGGACTACTTTTTTGAGAAAAACTCAAGATTTTTTCAAGGTTCTAATTTTTAAGGAGGTTCAAAGTCTATGGTTTTGGACTATTGCTATTCTTATTATTTTGCTGAATCCGATTACTGATTTATCGGTCAGTGCTTTAACACTAGCGACGATTATTATTCGTCCTAATTCTAGTCGTCAAGCCACTTGTCCAACGGATTTACAAAGCTTACTGGATAAAATGTTACCGGATTTACCAAGTTATACCAATCGCGTGATTCAACGGGGAATAACCGGACGTGCTTTTGAAAAAGATATCTATATTTTAATAGCGAGACAACTTGATGAACTCGAATCGTTACCGTTTGATGTTGATTTAGAGAATTATCCTGAAACTTCTTTGGTTTATTTTCAAACTTGGGAACGGAAACACTATCCGAATAAAATTCTTAGATTTCAACGCTATCACTGGTTATTTTTACGACAAACTGAGACGGGTTGGGTGTTAGAAAAGATGTTTTCTAAGTCGAGTTCTTATCCTCAATATGGACTGTATCCGGTTCCGGGTGAAACGAGTAATAGTGCGATCGCTCAAGGGATTCGTTTGTGGTTAAGAGACTGTCAGGGGAGATAAGGGTGATTTTTGGATGGGGTTTTTACGTTTTCGGTTTGTGAGTTGGGGGAGGAATTAAATGATAATAATTCTCAAAATGTAAAATTTTTTTAAAAATGTCACAATAATACAGAGTCGCTGTTATTCACTCATTTTTCATCTCTGTGAACCATTCTACTACATCTGATCAAATTTTACCGCATCAGTTTTTTCCCGATTATCGAAGCGATCGCCCGTTTAGAACCTTACTAAATCTCTATCGAAAAGATCGAGTTAATATTGGGTTATCGATGCTGCTGTATTTAGTAAAGCATAGCCCGGAATGGATTCGCCCTTTAGTCATCGCGAATATTATTGATATTATCACGACTCCAACGAATCATAGTGTATCAGAACTCTGGTTAAACGGAGTAATTTTAGCGGTTTCAATTGTACAAAATATTCCGACTCATTATCTACATATTCGTTTGTTGAGTACGGCGACTCATACAATGGAATATAACCTCAGATCAGCAATTACTCGTCAACTGCAATATCTTTCAATTGGTTTTCATCAACAGCGAAATTCCGGTGCAATTCAAAATAAATTATTGCGGGATGTTGAGGCTGTCGCTTTATTAACGAATCATGTTTTTCAATTTCTCCCTTCAGCGATTTTAACAATTATAATTGCTCTGACTGTTACGGCGATTCGCGCCCCGGTTTTTTTAATTTTTTTCTTAGGAACGATTCCGGTAGCGGCGACATTTATTCGCTATTTTAGAGGGCCTATTCGCTCTCGAAATTCGGTGTTTCGTCAACAGATGGAAACGACTTCCGCCTATTTAATTGAGATGCTGAAACTGATTCCAATCACTCGCGCTCATGGGGTTGAAGAAGCGGAAATTTATCGTACAGAACAACGTTTAAAAACGCTAAAAAATGCGAGTATTCGCCTCGACACAATTAACGCTTTAGCAAATTCTGCATCTTGGGTGAGTTTGCGATCTTTTAACTTAGTCTGTTTACTGACTTCGGCTTGGTTCGCTTATCGGGGACAATGGGGAATTACGGTGGGGGATGTGGTGCTATTAACGGGGTATTTTGACGCCATTACGGGTTCAGTGGTGCAAATTTTAGGGGTACTTCCGCAAATTGGAAAAGGGTTTGAGGCATTATCGAGTATTGGGGAAGTTTTAGAATGTCCTGATGTGGAACATAATCACGGAAAAACTCCGGTTAAACGGCTACGAGGGGAGTTGAGTTTTGAGTCGGTTTGTTATGTTTATCCAGAGAGTCAAAACCAAACTGCAATTCGTGATTTTTCGCTACAGGTGAAACCGGGAGAAACGATAGCGATTGTTGGGCCATCTGGGGCGGGTAAATCTACGTTATTAAATTTAATTATTGGGTTTTTGCGTCCAACTTCGGGTAAGATTAAACTGGATGAAAAAGATATGAATTCTCTGGATTTACGAACCTATCGTCAGTTTTTGTCGGTGGTTTCTCAGGAGACGATTTTGTTTGAGGGGACGGTTCGAGAAAATATTTTGTATGGGACAGAAACGGTCAGTGAACGACGGTTAAAACAAGCGGTTCTAGAGTCCAATGCTGAGGAATTTATTCTCAATCTTCCCCAAGGACTAGAAACTCAAATTGGTGAAAATGGGGTTAAACTTTCGGGTGGACAACGACAACGGATTGCGATCGCAAGGGCTTTAATTCGTGACCCCCGTGTGTTAATTTTAGATGAGGCGACCAGTGCTTTAGATACGGTGTCTGAGTCGCTAATTCAAGAAGCGTTAGATCGGTTAGTTCAAAATCGAACCACGTTTATTGTGGCTCATCGTCTGTCAACGGTTCGTAAGGCTGACCGAATTGTGGTGTTAGAAAAGGGTAAAATAATGGAAGTGGGCAGTCACGAACAGTTATTAAAAAATCAAGGTTTATTTGCTATTTTACACGCTTTACAAACTTAGGAAAAGGGAACAGGGAGAGCGTTTAAAGATGTTATCTTGGACTGTACCCTGTTTCCCTTGCCTCTGTCCTAAACGGCTAAAGCGGGTTCTTGTTGAGGCCAACGCTTAACAGCCTTTCCAATAACAGCCATTTCTTCCATTAACCGATCAAACCGTTCAGGAGTGAGGGATTGGGGGCCGTCTGACAGGGCTTTAGCAGGGTTGGGGTGGACTTCTATCATTAACGCATCCGTCCCGGCTGCTACTGCTGCAAGCGCCATTGCGGGAACATATTCAGCTAACCCGGTACCATGACTGGGATCAATCATAATCGGTAAATGAGTCAGCGATCGCAAGACAGGAATCACCGATAAGTCTAAAGTATTACGGGTGTAGCGGCGATCAAAGGTGCGAATCCCCCGTTCACAGAGGATGACATTGGGATTTCCGGCCGCTAAGATATATTCGGCTGCCATCACCCATTCTTCAATAGTGGCAGACATTCCCCGCTTCAATAATACAGGCTTGTCTTGAGCACCCACTTTTTTGAGGAGGGAGAAGTTTTGCATATTGCGAGCGCCAATTTGGATCACATCTGCAAATTTTCCTAAGACATCTAAGTCTTCTGCGTCCATGAGTTCGGTAATAATTCCTAAACCCGTTGCTTCACGGGCTGCGGCTAGGAGGTGTAAGGCACTTTCTCCATGTCCCTGGAAAGCATAGGGAGAGGTGCGAGGTTTATAGGCGCCACCGCGCAGAAATTTAGCACCTGCGGCTTTAACTCGTTTAGCGGTTTCAACAATCATTTCTTCGTTTTCGACCGAACAGGGGCCTGCTGTAATCACCAGGGGATGATGTTCACCAAAGTATACGGTACCTGCGGGGGTGGGAACGGCGACTTCGCTGGCTTCTCCGTGACGATATTCCCGACAAGCGCGTTTGAAGGGTTTTTCAACCCGTAACACTTCTTCGATGAACGGACTCATTTCTTGAAGTTGTAACGGGTCTAGCTCTGAAGTTTCTCCGACTAAACCAATAACAACTTTATGACGACCCACAATTTTTTCGGGGGTAACGTTCCAGGTCGTTTGCAGATCTTCGCTTAGACGGTTTATTTCGGCTTCAGGTGAGCCGCTTTTCATTACAATAATCATTTATTCCTATGGTCTGTGTGATTGATCTCGGGGGTGAAGCATTGGGAACTTCCACAACTTCTATAGCTTCCCGTTGCGTCCATAAAGATTACTTTAACGTATGACCCCTCTGTTAATTTTTCAGTTTTTAATTCTTAATTTTTGCTCTACTTTCTCGTCGTGCGTCTTTCCAGGCTTGAACGGTGCGGCCTAAATTGAGTTGAAACTCTTGCCAACCGACTAGACCTCCTGGGCGTTCTTCATCCCAAGAGGTGGAGAAAATGCCATAACTCAACCCGAGAACGCTTAAGCCAAAACAACCCAAACTCGCTAATAAAACGGCTGTATTGGGGAGAATAAATACGTCGTTGACGATGATAAAGTAGCTTCCCACAAAGATACTAATTGCCATGAGGAGCGGCACACCAGATAATAAAGCCATCCGAAACAGCATTCGCTGACTGACGATTTCGGGAATGGCGGTTTCTTCCCGAGTGGCAGGGCGTTTGTTTGCTGGGGAGGGTGATTGCTTTTTAGCGGACTTGCGAGGGGAAGGATCGGGTGTTTTTTTTGGGAGTTCCGGCTCGCTGGTGTTTGATTGATCTGCCGCTTTTTTGCGATTTTTAGCGGGTTCAAAGGGTAAACGTTGGCGTGGGCGTTCGGAAGACATGGTAAGATTCTGTCTAATTGGGTGTGAGCAGGTTGAATGGTGGAGAACGGGAGAAGATCTGATTTATCCCCGAATTCCCAAGCGTTGAATTAAGGCGCGATATTTATCGTTATCTCTTTTGCGGATAAAGGCTAACAGGCTTTTGCGATTACTGATCATTTTCAGTAGTCCTCGGGTGGAGGAGTAGTCTTTTTTGTTTTGCTTCAGGTGAGCGCTAAGTTTGTTGATGCGTTCGGTGAGTAGAGCGACTTGTACTTCTGCTGATCCGGTATCGGTGCCGTGAACTTGGTGATCGGTGATGATCTTTTGTTTTTGTTCTTGGGTCAGACTCATGGGTTGAATTTCCGTTAAATTTTTAAATTTACACAATTGTTAATCGTATCATATTCTTTATGGACTTTGTTTATGGCGCGGGTCTGATCGCTTTGTGAAGATAAAACTCTCTTACCCATTGGTTTAGAGGGTGAGAATACTTAAAAATAGAAGCTCAAAGAATGACATTTTCACCTCAACTAACCGCTTTAGCAGATTATCTGGTTGGTGAGTTTGACAACCAAGCCCAAGCAACGGCTGAACCTGCTTGGTATGTTCATCTACACCTGTGGCATTGTCGAGTACCCATTCCCCTATTTGAAAAGAGTATCACCTTATTTGCTGAACAAGCGAGCGCTTTAACCCTGGACGCGCCCTATCGCCAGCGAATTTTACAACTTTACTCGTCTGATAAAGATCCAGAATGTCTGCGTGTTCAGTATTATATGCTTAAAGACTTAAAAGCGGTTCAAGGCGCGGGTCGTTATCCTGAAAAATTGGGACAGCTTACAGGGGAACAGCTAGAATTTCTTCCAGGTTGTCGGTTAAACGTGACCTATCAACAACCGACTCCAAACACTTATCATTTTAAAGCTAATTTACCTGAAAATACTCGCTGCTGTTTCACCTATCAGAATCAAACCATTCAGGTTGATCTGGGTTTTGAAGCGATGCCCAATGAGTTTTTCAGCTACGATAAAGGAATTAATCCCCAAACAGGTCAAGCCACTTGGGGAGCCTTACTAGGGCCATTTCGATTTGTCAAACGTCAAGGCAAGCAGATTTAAAGGTTCAATCTAACTGCTGCATGGGTGCTGAGGAACCGGGAATTGGGGATTTAAGTCATTAACAAACCGTTTTTTTGCGGTTGCAGTCCCTAGCCCCTAATCCCTGACCCTAACTGGCTCGTACACCTTCCTCCAGTGCTTCTTGTTCCGTCTCAAAGATTTCAAACACAGAATCCATCATGGTGACTTCAAAAACCAGTTTAGCTTCTGGATGAACGTTGCAGATGCGAAAACTGCCTTTGACTTTGTCTGCATCACGCATCCCCGCCACGAGCGAAGTCAAACCTGAGCTATCAATAAAGTTAACCTGACCCAGATTAACAACTACATGGCGACTGAGTTTAGAGATGCACTCCTGCAACTTGAGGCGGAATTGCCAAGCTGTTGTGATGTCTAGGCGTCCACTGGGAGCCAAGACAATCACTTTCGTTCCATTTTGGGTCGTATGTTCCTTTTGATCAATATGAATCACTAACCGTCCCCTTGGATGTTCGATAGAGCAATGATTGCTTCTTCTGACAGTAGTTTAACTCAGACCTGTTAGTTGGGAGCAGTCCAGTTAGCCCAATCTTGGGGTTTCAAGAACGTTTCGTACAGTTCGGCTTCTGGTGTTCCGGGTTGAGGTTGATAACCATATTCCCATCTTACCAAAGGTGGCAAAGACATGAGAATCGATTCAGTACGCCCATTGGTCTGTAATCCAAACACCGTACCGCGATCATAGACTAAATTAAATTCTACATATCGACCGCGTCGATAGAGTTGGAAATTGCGTTCGCGATCGCCATATTCTGTTCCCCGACGGCGCTCAACAATCGGCTCATAAGCGGGTAAAAAGGCTCGTCCACAGTCTTGTACAAAGGCAAACAATGCTTCCCAGTCGCGAGGTTCTGGGGTGGCTATTTGCGCGGAGTATTGAGCGGCAGCGCTCTCGGTATGAGGGCCACGATAGAGTTCTCCTTGACCATCTTGATAGTCAAAGAAAATCCCGCCAATTCCTCGGGCTTCTTGACGATGCTTGATATGGAAATACTCATCGCACCAGTGTTTGAATACGGGATAATATTCGTGATGATGGCGATCGCAAGCCTCTTTAAAAGTTTTGTGAAAATGAGCCGCATCTTCAGCAAAGGGGTAATAGGGCGTTAAATCGGCTCCACCGCCAAACCACCAAACGGGTCCCGCTTCAAAATAGCGATAATTCAAATGCACGGTCGGGATATAAGGATTACGCGGGTGTAACACCATAGAAGTGCCTGTAGCGTAAAATCCGTGTCCTTCGGCTTCCGGACGTTGAGCCAAGATCGAGGGCGGCAAATTTTTGCCCCACACTTCCGAGAAATTGACTCCGCCTTGCTCAAACACATTACCTTCACGGATCACTCGTGAGCGTCCGCCGCCCCCTTCGGGACGTTCCCAGGAATCTTCTTGAAACAGATTGCCATCGAGTTGTTCTAAACCCTGACAAATTTCATCTTGAATCTGCTTCATAAACTGGCTAACTCGGGGTTGGGAGTCAGCCGAGGGCGGATTCAGTGTTGTTGTTTTTTCAGATACTCTCGAAGCTGTCATCTAAAAACTCGCTAGAGACTCCCGTGATCAGCTTTGGCTGAGTGGGAGAGGAAAGCGAGGCGAGATCTGTCGCTTCCCTTGAACAAACAGATAGAATTGTCAATGATCTACACGGATTCAAAGGTACAGTGTAGACTGACTGTCCAACAGAAAGCGTAGTAGATTTCTTGCGTCCTCTATTACTGCGACTTACATCTGGGCGACAGGCTTTATCCCTCGTTCTAGAGGTGAATCCCACAAATTTTTATTTTAACCTGATCGGGTCAACACGGTTGACTTTGAGTTAACTTCGGTTTTTTTGTATCTTTTTGTTAAGCCGTTACAAAAGACTTACCCAAAATTACCCAACGCTAAACCTTTCTATACTAGATAACTGGTACTAGGGGGTGTTTGGCGCTTAATTCCTGCTTCATCCAAAACTGTCGGCAGCACTCTGTCCAGAGGCTAACACCGTCTAACTGACGGCTTTCTCCACGCCACTTGCTACAACCGGGGTTCCCCCGGCAACGCAGTGGCTCAAATTAATGGAGGCGTTCAAATCGCGGTCAATTTCAAGACCACAGTGTTCACAATGGAAAACTCTTTCATCTAGGGAAAGTGTTTCCTTTTTGGTTCCACAGTTCGAGCAAGTCTTGCTACTGGCAAACCATCGGTCAACTACGACCAAATCAGAACCATATAACTCGCATTTGTAAAGCTATCAGCACGTCTTTTCTTCTTAAATCGCGGTGGTTGCTTGATTTTCTTAAAAGCTTGCTTCCAGGCTTCTGATAACTGCCTCAAGGCATATTGAGGGGCGCATTTAGAAACCTCGTAGTACCAGGGACATTCCCAATCTGGAAAGAATGTCTAGAGGTGTCCAACAATTAAGTTACAGTTCTTAACCCCCGTCGAGATAACGGGGGAGTCGGTCAAAGCCGTTAATTTTTTAGAGAAGCCCGTCTTTTTTTGCCATTGATAACATCAAATCAACGACACGACAGGAATATCCCCATTCATTGTCATACCAGGAAACGATTTTAAAGAAGTTAGAATTTAACTCAATTCCCGCATCTGCATCAAAAATACTAGAGTGAGAATCGCTAATAAAATCGCTAGACACAACGGCATCTTCGGTGTATCCCAAAATCCCTTTCATCGGGCCTTCTGCTGCCGCTTTCATGGCTGCACAAATGTCTTTGTAGCTGGTCGATTTTTCGGTTTTGAAGGTTAAATCGACAACAGAAACATTCGGTGTGGGTACACGAAACGCCATCCCGGTTAATTTACCTTTCAATTCCGGTAAAACTAATGTTACTGCTTTTGCTGCCCCGGTAGAAGCGGGAATAATATTTTGAGCGGCACCCCGTCCACCCCGAAAATCTTTTTTACTGGGGCCATCAACGGTGGGCTGGGTGGCTGTCATGGAGTGAACCGTTGTCATTAACCCTTCTGTTAACCCAAAGTTATCTTGAATGACTTTGGCTACGGGGGCTAAACAATTGGTGGTACAACTGGCATTAGAAACGATTACATGGTCTGTGGTAAATTCTTCATGGTTAACACCAACTAATAAAGTTTTTACCTTGTCGGGGTCTTTAGTCGGAGCGGAAATAATCACCCGTTTAGCGCCTGCGGTAATATGATGGTAAGCACCATCATAATTGGTGAATAACCCGGTAGATTCTATAACATAGTCTACTCCGAGATCTTTCCAAGGCAATTCGGCGGGATTTCTCACGGAAGTACACCGAATTGTATGTCCATCTACAATAATGTTGTCATCTTTAGCGACCACTTCGCTGTCAAGTTGACCATGAGTTGAATCGTACTTGAATAGATAAGCTAAATTGTCAGCAGGTACGAGGTCATTAATGGCAACAAACTCAATATCGGGATTTTTGATCGCTGAACGAACAACTAAACGTCCAATCCGACCAAATCCATTAATCGCGACTTTTATAGCCATAGTTCAAAACTCCTCGTGATTCAGTGCTATGTTTTTACGATTTGGAACGCAATTTTCTGTCTAGACTGTAACATAATTGATTCAAGTTTGCTGAGGTTCTTCGTAATCTTTTAACAAGGGGGTAAACAGCGTCTAACCCCCTACAATGGCTAGAATTGAACCGTATCAGATTAACAAACTGCTGACTTTATTTCTGGATTGAATCTCTATCACATATCGATATTTTTGTCAAACAATCTAAGGGGGAGTTTTTCCTTAAATTGTTATTAAGAAACAATACAAAAAACCAAGGGAATGGAGTGGATTAAACAATCCAAGATACCATAGAACTGGTGATAGAATAATCGCTGTTTGCATCATAAAATAATGAATCAACGCAAACGAATTGGCATTCTCACCAGTGGTGGAGATTGCCCAGGGTTAAATGCAGTAATTCGCGCCGTCGTGAGTTACGCCACTACAAAATATAACTGGGAAGTGCGAGGCATTCCTTACGCCACTCAGGGACTACTCGAACGCAAAAGCGTTGTTTTGAATCAATATGGCTTAGAACGACACGGCATCGATCCTTTATTAAGTATGGGGGGTAGCATCTTAGGATCACTCAATAAAGGCCATACCGAAGCCCAATCCGCAGAAATTATTGCAGGCTATCACGACTTAGAACTAGATGCGTTAATTGCCATTGGTGGTGATGGCAGTTTAGCCCTCTTGCAAAACCTCGCCCGACGGGGAAACTGGAACTTAGTTGCTGTTCCCAAAACCATTGATAACGACGTCGCCCATACTGTTTTCTCGATTGGCTTTAATTCTGCTGTTTCGACGATTTTAGATGCTTTAGATCGCCTCAGCTACACGGCTGCTAGCCATGACCGCGTGATGGTTGTCGAAGTCATGGGACGTACCACCGGACATTTAGCCCTCCATTCTGGTATTGTTGGCGGTGCCGATGTGATTTTAATTCCTGAAATTCCCTACTCCCTCGATAACCTCTGCAAACAAATTCAACACCTGCGAACCCTATGGGGGCGTAAATTTGCGATTGTTGTGGTTGCAGAAGGGGCAAAAACCGCAGAAGGTGAGGGGAGATATTACACAGATGCCCTCGGTGAAGTGCGACTGCGAGGCATTGGTGAATATATTGCCACCGAAATTGAACAACGAGTCGGGGTTGAAGCCCGTGTTACCGTTTTAGGTCATGTCCAACGCGGTGGCGCCCCTTCGGCTTTAGATCGGTTAATTGCTACAGGGTTCGGGAAATATGCTGTTGACTTGGTAGCGGCGGAAACCTATGGTGTGATGGTAGCCTGGCATAACGATACTGTTGTCACAGTTCCCCTTGATGATGTCTTTGCAGATAGTCCACGACTGGTTGATCCCAAAGGTTTTTGGGCCGAAACTGCGCGATCGCTAGGCATTTATATTGGCGAAGAAGGGGAACAGGTAACAGTGAACACGGATCAATAACGGGTGACTGTAAAAACCTGCCCCAAAAATACCTCTTGCTTTTTAAACAATTAAATTAAATGTCTTAAAACATTCAATCGGTCTGAATAACTTTTCATCACTTCTAACGCAAACATTGGTGTTTGTTGAACAGCAAACATAAAACGTTCTTTATCTAAAATTGCCAGTACACAATCGCTTTTTGCTGTAGCCGTTGAACGTCGTTTATGATCGGGATTCACTAACGCCCCCTCTCCAAACACATCCCCGGCTTTGAGAGTTTCTGCGTGTTTTCCATCAATAGAAAACTGAACTTCTCCTTCAATAATTCCATACATCAGATGACCCGCTTCACCTTGAGTAAAAATCACCTCTCCCGCAGCCACCTGATGAGGTTCACAGTTCTTTTTGAAAATCATCACAGTTTGTAACGGTTCTAACATGAGTGAAAAGTCCTTCAATTTTTGTAGTTATTATGGAGTTTAAGGCTGTTAACAATCTAAATCAAGGACTTTTAACCTGCCTTTAACCTTAAGTTCAAGCTAGATTTAATGGCTGGTGGTCAGCAATTGATTGGGATCAATGTAGAAACTGGCTTTGGCTTGAACATATTCTTCAAGTTCAACCGGAATGGCTTTGACATTCCAAATGTCTTGGCAATATTCTCGAATGGCGCGATCGCTCGAAAACTTACTCATGCGAGCCGTATTAAGGATCGACATCCTTGTCCAGTTGTCCCAATCCCGATAGGCTTCACTGACCCGATCTTGACAGTCAATATAAGACTGATAATCGGCTAGCAGCATATATTCATCATGGTATAGTAGAGAGTCTACCAGAGGTTTAAACAGGCTGGAATCTTGCTGAGAAAAATAACCCGATGAAATTTGATCAATCACCTCTCGCAAGGCCACATTAGAACTGTAAAAATCCCACGGATTATAGCCTTGAGACTTCATTTGAGAAACCTCATCTGTTTTCAAACCAAAGAGGAAAAAGTTCTCGGCTCCAACTTCTTCACGAATCTCGACATTCGCCCCATCTAGGGTACCAATGGTTAAGGCTCCGTTAAGAGAAAATTTCATATTTCCGGTGCCTGAAGCTTCTTTTCCGGCGGTTGAAATTTGTTCTGATAAATCAGAAGCCGGATAAACGGGTTGTGAATTCGTGACGTTATAATCAGGGATAAAAACAACTTTTAAACGACCCCGTACATCTGGGTCATTATTCACCACATCTGCAACTGAGTTAATTAATTTAATAATCAACTTGGCGATAAAATAACTCGGTGCTGCTTTTCCCCCAAAGATAAAGGTGCGGGGTACAATATCAATGTTGGGGTCTTTTTTGATACGGTTGTACAGGGTAATAATGTGTAGAACATTTAGATGTTGGCGCTTGTATTCGTGAATGCGTTTCACCTGCACATCAAACAGAGAATAGTTGGGATCAACCACAATGCCACAACGTTTTTGAATGCGACTGGCTAACCGACCTTTCACCGTTTGTTTCATCCACCGCCAAGCTTCTCGAAAACCTGGATCATCGGCAAAGGGTTCTAATTTTTGTAGTTCCTCTAAATTTTTAATCCAATTATCTCCGATTTTAGAGGTAATTAACTCGGTGAGTTCAGGATTAGATAAAACTATCCAGCGACGGGGAGTAACACCATTGGTTTTATTGCTAAATTTCTGCGGCCAAAGTTCATAAAATCCCTTCAACACATCTTTTTTTAGCAATTCAGTGTGTAGGGCAGCAACCCCATTAATGGCTTGAGAACCCACACAAGCTAAATGAGCCATACGAACATATTTTTCGCCACTATCATCGATTAAGGAAAAGTAAGATAATTTACTGGGATCGTTCGGGTATTGAGTGCGAATTTCGTTGAGAAACCGATGATTGATTTCATAAATAATTTCTAAGTGGCGGGGCAGGAGAGAACCAAACAAACCTAAAGACCATTTTTCCAGTGCTTCGGGGAGTAAGGTATGGTTGGTATAAGCAAAGGTTTTTTGAGTAATTATCCAAGCTTGTTCCCATTCATAATCATGCACATCCATCAATAAGCGCATTAATTCAGCCACCCCTACCGAGGGATGAGTATCGTTCAGTTGGGCGGCAAATTTATCACTAAAGTTGTCTAAATTCGGTTCTTTAGTCAAATGAATGCGAATCATATCTTGTAATGAACAGGAAACAAAGAAAAACTGCTGTTCTAAACGCAGTTGCTTTCCTTGAATGGGTTCATCGTTAGGATAGAGAACTTTGGTAATATTTTCAGAGTAGGTTTTTTGATTAACAGCCCCGTAGTAATCCCCTAAATTAAAGGCTTGAAAATTAAAAGATTCTGGGGCTTCGGCTTTCCAGAGTCGGAGGGTATTGGCGGTGTTGGTTTTGTACCCTAAAATCGGTGTATCGTAGGGAACCCCTTTAATGCTGCGATCCGGTATCCAACGCACGCGATAACGGTTTTGTTCGTCGTAGTAGGCTTCTGTATAACCCCCCAGTCCCACTTCTACCGTTGCTTCTGGGCGGGCAATTTCCCAGGGGTTTCCATAACGCAACCATTTGTCTGTAATTTCGACTTGCCAACCGTCACAAATTTCTTGATCAAAGATTCCAAATTCATAACGAATTCCATAACCAATGGAGGGAATATCTAAACTGGCTAATGAGTCCATGTAACAGGCGGCGAGACGTCCTAAACCGCCATTTCCCAGCCCGGGTTCTTCTTCTTGTTCGATTAAATCATCTAAATTTAAGCCACATTCTGCAACGGCTTGACGAACTTGATCGACAATTCCTAAGTTAATTAAATTATTACCTAAATGGGGGCCGAGTAGAAATTCTGCTGAAAAATAGCAGACAATTTTTACATCTTGTTTGACATAAGTTTGTTGAGAGTTGAGCCATCGACGCAGTAAGCGATCGCGGATCACGTAGGCTAAAGCCATGTAAAAATCATTTTTAGTCGCAATTTCGGGAAATTTTCCCTGAATATAAAACAGATGATCTGAAAACGCTCGTTTGAGGGTTTCAACATCAACACCCGTGCGATCATCTTCGATGTGAATTTGGTTTCCGTTAGGTAGATTTTGAATCATGGTTCGTTTTGAGGGCGAATTTATGTTTTTTAATTTTTCACTTCAGAGGTGAACAATAACCCGTTATCTGCAACCTACTCCACTATAAATTCAAACCTCTCAATTTTCAAGTCTTAATTTATTTTTTTTTACCGTTATTCGAGAGTGAATATTAGAGCGGTCGGCTGGGTTTAGAACTTAAACTGTTAGAGCCATAACAGTAAAACTTCTTCTGCACAAATGACCGACCGCTACTTAATTTTAGAAACAGAAACTCTGATCAATTGAGAGACTAAAAACGGCTATAATTGCTGCTTTTGTTCTGCTTTGAACTGAAGTTTCAACCGGATTAATTTAGAACCAAGCGATGTGCTGCTCCTAAACCTGCTGCCATTTCTTCGGGGGTAATCTGACCGTCTTTGTTGTCATCAAGGGCATCAAAAACCGCATCGGTTCCAGACCATTCTTCCCGAGTAATATAGCCATCTCCATCGAGATCATACACCCGGAAAAGTTCTGTTGCTGCTTGAGTAACAGGATCAGCACTTTCTAGAGCAGTCAGTCGATCAGCTAAGAGTTTTTCTAAGGCTTCTAAGGCTTTCGAGAAACCTTTAATCCCTTCTTCTAGCTTTTCGGCCGCCATCCGATTTTCAGCGTGCATCTTGTCAAAGGTTTCTTTATCAATGGAGATCTTTTCAATCTCCATGTCCGCTACTTTTTCGGGGTCAAGTTTACGCGGTAGATTTCCTGTTGTTGCATTCAACTCCTCTAAAATATTAGGAGAAATCGTCAGCAAATCACAGCCTGCCAACTCAGTAATTTCGCCGATATTCCGGAAGCTCGCACCCATAACTTCGGTTTCGTGACCGAACTTCTTGTAGTAGTTATAAATTTGAGTGACGGAAACAACACCAGGGTCTTCTTCTGGCGGATAAGAGTCTCGTCCGGTATCTTTTTTGTACCAGTCTAAAATCCGACCGACAAAAGGAGAAATGAGTGTCGCTCCGGCTTCTGCACAGGCGATCGCTTGATGGAGTCCAAACAATAGCGTTAAATTGCAGTGAATTCCTTCTTTTTCCAGAACTTCTGCGGCTCTAATTCCTTCCCAAGTTGAAGCGATTTTAATTAATACGCGATCGCGAGAAATTCCGGCTGCTTCGTATTGAGAAATCAGTTCACGACCTTGAGCGATGGTCGCATCTGTATCGTAGGATAACCTAGCATCAACTTCGGTTGAGACTCGTCCGGGAATAATTTGCAAAATCTTCAGTCCGAAGGATACCGCTAACCGCTTAAATGCCAGAGTTGCTACATCTGACGCTGAAGCTTGTTGACCGAGTTCTTGACGTGCTTTCTTGAGCGTATCGTCTACAATTTCCTGATATTCGCTCATTTGAGCCGCCGCCGTAATCAGAGAGGGGTTTGTGGTCGCATCTCGCGGCGTAAAAACTTCAATCGCTTTAATATCTCCTGTATCTGCCACAACAACGGTCACTTCACGTAACTGCTCTAGCAACGTTTTCGCCATATTTCGCTCCTGTGAAGTTCATCTAATCTTTAAAGCACAATATGATGATACTATCAAGCTCTCGCAGAGATGGTTAAGAAAACGTTAGATTCTGAGATTTAAGGATTTTTACCTTTTTTCTTAACATAAATATAATCAAGTTACAGTATAAATTGATTCTATCTCTCAAATTTCAAAGACCTTGATTTGCATTTTTCTTTCTTGAGATAGAGGTTAAATCCTGAGAATTGTTGTAAAACATTCAGTTCAACAGAAATCCTACCCCAAAAACGACTTTGGAATGTCAGGCGACTTCTGAGTGAACTGCCGATCTCCGATCAACTTCCCCCTCAACCCTTCAGTTAAAAAATTTACATTTCTTCCAGTTCTAAACCTTTTGTTTCCCGAATCAAAAACCAAACAAAAAAGAAAGAAATTGCCGCCGCCGTTGTATACAAACCATAGGCAGAACCTAACCCAAATTGTGATAATAACGGGGGAAATGTTGTCGAAACAATAAAATTAGCCACCCACTGAACAGAAGCCGCCACTGCTAAAGCAATCCCCCGAATTTGATTGTTAAACATTTCTCCCAACATTACCCAAACAATTGGCCCCCAAGAACACCCAAAACAAAAAACATAAAGATTTGCCGCGAATAATGCTAAAATTCCCGCTATTCCTGTTAACGTGGGTTCACCTGTTGGACTGATTGTCGCATTTGTAAATAATACCGTCATTGTTCCCAGTGTCACCGTCATTCCCACAGATCCTAATAACAATAACGGTTTTCGTCCAAACTTATCCACAAACGCAATAGCGACTAAAGTCGTAATAATATTAGTAATCCCCGTAATCACCGTTACCCATAGAGAATCTGCCTCTGTAAACCCCACCGAACGCCACAATACACTACTATAATAAAAAATCACATTAATCCCGACAAATTGTTGAAAAATCGATAACCCCATCCCCACCCAAACAATTGGAAGTAACCCGCCCCGACGGCTAGTAATATCGGATAATTGAGGTTTACGTTCTCGTTGAACAGTAGCACGAATCTCTGCAATTTTAGCTTGAACATTTCCCCCAATTACCTTTTCTAAAACCATCGCCGCTTCTGCTTCTTGTCCTTGAGCGACTAAATATCGAGGAGATTCAGGAATCTTTAACGCCCCCACCCCATACAAAACAGCCGGAATAATTTCTAGCCAAAACATCCATCGCCAAGCATCAATGCCAAACAAAAATGGATTCTCTGCCGAACCGGAAAGACTGACAATTAAAAAATTAGTTAAAAGAGCGATAAAAATTCCGGTTACAATGGCTAATTGTTGGAGTGATCCCAACCGTCCTCGTAAATGAGCGGGCGATATTTCTGCAATATAAGCAGGTGCAATTACACTCGCAACACCCACACCTAAACCCCCCAACAAACGCCAAGCAATAAACCCCCCTAAATTGAAAGGAATACCTGAACCAATGGCGCTGATAGTAAACATTATCGCCGCAATAATCATCATTTTGGCGCGTCCATAGCGATCGGCAATTGGCCCCGCAAAAAAAGCTCCCACCGCAGAACCGAGTAAAGCCAGAGAAACCGCTAATCCAATTTGAACAGGAGTGGCGTTAAAATGATTTTGAAGGGCAATGACAGCACCATTAATCACCGCTGTATCAAAACCAAATAAAAAGCCTCCCAATGCTGCCACACTAGCAATTAAAATCAAGAAGGTTGTACTCGATGAAGCTGTTAAGTTGTCAGGTTCCGGTTGAGCAGTCATAAGAATCAGTTCAATTTCCTTGTGAGTTTGGAATTCCCACAATACCATTAAAGACAGCCTGAAGCCGCCTTGTTTAACATAAAGTTGTATAAGTTTATATTAAACTAATTGAGCCGCACATAAGGCTGAACCAATCAAGCCAACTTTAGGGTTGAGAACAATATAAACCGGAACTTTTTCCATTAACGGACTAATACGACCTTTAGAATTAAAGGCTTTCATAAAAATCCCTTGTTCCATCAGGGTAAGATTTTTTGCTGCAATTCCTCCGGCAATATAAAGACCGCCAAAAGGTAAAAGTTTTAACGCTAAATTTCCCGCTTCTGTTCCATAAGCATCTACAAATAATTTCATGGTTTGTTCGCAGAGGTAATCCTCTCCCCTAGCAGCAGCTTGAGAAACTTCTGCACTGAGATCAACGGTTTTTTCTCCTTTGCCGATTTCTTGTTTCCAGGTTTTAAAAATTTCCGTCATCTGGGGTGTTTCTAAACTCGAATTGCGATCGCGCATAAACTGATAAATTGCGGAAATTCCCATCCCAGAAACAATCCGTTCAACTGAAACTCTGGTAATATTATAGAGTTCTTTGACATAGCTTAAGAGTTGAAATTCTAGTTCAGAACGGGGAGAAAAATCAACGTGTCCGCCTTCAGTTGAAAAGACATAATAACCGCTATCCGTCGGAATAACAAAGCCTTCACCCAGTCCAGTCCCCGCACCAATAACCCCAATGGGGGCTGTGGGGTTCGGTTCTCCCGCTTGTAAAACCTTGATATCTTCTGGATGTAAAGCAACAACACCATAACCAATGGCGGCAAAATCATTAATCAGTTTAACTTTAGAAAGGTTGAATTCTTGTTCGAGTTTAGTGGCATCTAGAAACCAACTTAAATTCGTCAGATCACAGGTATTATTCACAACAGGGCCAGCAATTCCGAAACAGGCTTTTTCCGGGATGTATTTTGTCCCTAAACTTTTTTCGGCACTGTTTAAAAATTCAACAATTATCGGTATGAGGTCAGAATAAGCCTGAGACGGATAACTCTGTTCATAGAGGGTTGTCAGTAGAGGTATGGGTTTGGGAGACTCACTCGGTTCGGCTTTGACTAGGCAGAGAATGGTCTTCGTACCGCCAATATCTCCGGCTAACAGAATGGTCATGCTTAAATTACTCCGAATCTCGCTAATATAGGTAGTTTATCAAACTGTCTGAGCATTTTAAGAAGAAAATGGGCTTTGATCTAGTATCTTTGGGATGAGTTTTGCTGAAAATGCCCGTTCAAACCTGTAAATTCATTCATTTTTGATGAATTGCTTTAAATTCACACAGAAAGTCGTTCACACCATGTATTAGAAACCCGATTTTTGAAGTTTGCGCCTAAACTGTGATCAAAAACCGAGTTTCTAGGGTTAATATCTAAATTTATAATGAATCAACCTGATCCCAATTAGTGTTAATCGGTTGGGGCGAACTTGCACGAGTTCCGAGAGAATTTGCCATGAATACAACAATCAACATAAACACAAAAAAACTAATCAATGTATCAATCGGATCAACAAGGATTTCTTTGCGAGTTTTTTGACCGCAAAAGCTACAATAGATCCAGCCTCCCCGTTCTTCACGAGTACAGGGGAAAGAGTGCAAATGTTTCATTTCTTTGTAAGGACAGACGATCATAATTACCTCTTTTTTATTCAACAGTAGGTTTAACAGTAGGTTGGGTTAAGGAACGCAACCCAACCAATTGATCAACAACCCCAAAAATTAATCTGTTGGAATCATCAACATAACGTTATTCGGGATAATTTCTAAAGCGATCGCACTTTCTCCCAACGCTTTTCCCATCAAATAAGAACGCTGCAAAGTTGCGGTTAAATGTTGCTGCAAAACATCCAAAGTCATGTAAGATTTCACCAAAACAATCGGTTCAGGACACCAGCAATTATTCTGTTGATCAAACCAATTTCCATCCGATAAAACAGCGTTCAAACCGCCAAAGGGTTCAATCAGTTGATGAATGTGGGGTTTAGCTTCAGAAAGCTTAGAAGCCGGAATGTGCAAGATCATAGAATATCCCAAAGTATCAGCCATGACCCCAGAATTTGCGATCGCATTTTGTAGCATCGGATGCAATATTCCGGTATTGGGAGAGTTGAAGGTTAGGTTAGCGAGAATATCTTTATTAATGTGTTTCATGATTGTCTTTTGAGTTCAACAATTTAAAGCTATCAAAGCTCAAACTAAAATAAAATTAGGCGATAAATAGAAATAAAATAGAAAAATAGAAAATTCGTCTATTTACGGATTTTTAGGGATTAATGTTGTCATTTTTTGCAGATTAAACTACAATCAATAATAAGGAAAAAGCGAGTCTGGGTCACATGGAACAGTCACGGGAACGGGATTTTCTAGAAGCGATCGCCAAACAATACGGTTTTACAGGCACTCGAAAAGAGGTTTTTCTGCTCAGGTTTGATCGCCAAAATGAGAAACGGGGAAATCAAGATCTGGTTAATCAGATAGAAAATCTTGAAAATTCAAACAATCCCGCACAAAACTTTCAAGGCCATTTACAATCAATTTGTCAAGCATTTTCCGACTGTGAAAACTGTCCGGTAGTTATACCGAAAACAAAAGTAGGAAGACCAGCCAAAGGTGAAGAACCCTGGCGAAAGGTTTTTGCTTGGCTTTGGGATGAAAAATATCAGAAATGGCAACCCGAACCCGAAATTAACACGCCCCAAAGTGAAATAAACTGGCATGAAATTTGTCAACAACAAGCAACAAAACGCCAAAAAATTACAACCAATTCCCTAACCTTTAAAGATGACATTAAACACAACCGAGAACAGCTTTATGTTCCTTTAGGTTTGGTGGAACGCAAGAAACGAGAACGGCGAACCGATGAACCTTTCCCCGAAAAAAGTTCACAAATGTACGCCCCAGAAATCGATGAAGTAACAGAAACCTACGCCCAAAGTCGGTTTTTTGAAGAAGTCATTCAACAGGGAAAAAGCAAGAGTAAAGGGAAACGGTTGGCGGTAATTGGAGAACCGGGGGCGGGAAAAAGTACGCTATTGCAAGAACTTGAACAGTGGGTGTTAGATCAGACTGATTTTATCCCCGTTTGGGTATCTTTGGCGAGTTTGGGTGAGAAAAATTTAGAAGACTATTTGCTAAACAATTGGCTAAAAGATGTTCGGGAGTTAATACAAGTTACCCCGGAAGATATCGAAGCACTCAAACAGTTATTCAAGAATAAAAAAGTATTTTTGCTGTTGGATGGGGTGGATGAAATGTCGGGGCGATCGCAAAACGTTCTTGCGGATATCGCCTCTCAAATTAACGGCTGGTTGGCTTCCGCGAGGGTGATTCTCACCTGTCGGCTGAATGTTTGGGATGGAGAGAAAAACGCCTTACACACCTTTGATACCTATCGAACTCTCGAATTTAGTTATCCCGAACAAGTTCATTTATTTATTGAGAATTGGTTTGATTCCTCCCAGCCCCTCTTAGAAAGGCAGGGCTGTTTCATTTTACAAAATTGGGGAGTCAATTCGACTCCCTAATTTTCAGTAATAAGGCTAAAAAACTGTACTAATTCTAGGTAAATATTCAAGAATGATACTCTAGCTATAATTTGATTTT
>JBJHBL010000069.1:0-33241 GCA_050485465.1 Limnoraphis sp.
TGGCATCTTTGCAAAAACTTCAAAGTAGTCCAGTGGTTATTTGAATGGAGTATCAGTCAAGATACGTTTCGATTTTCCAAACTTTCAATGTATGGCTCATTCTCATGAATCATTTGCGATCGCTATAGTTTCTACTGTAAGACCTACAAGAGGAGCTATAGCGGTAGTACCGCCCGAGTTAGATAATCAAATTTGCTCCACAGGTTTTTGTGTTCTCCAATGTAAGGAAAGAGTTAACCCCTATTATTTGCACTTTGTTCTAAGAGCAGACTCAACCTTAGAGCAATTTAGAAAGTTTTCAACAGGGTCAAGCTATCCAGCTATACTCGATTCAGATGTCTTGAAAACTAGAATTCCTTCTGCCAACTCAGAAGAGCAAGATGCAATAGCACGATCTATAGTAATTGCATATATTAAGCGTAATCAATTGCTTAAATCTGCCGATCAAGAATTTAATAAAGTTAGGGATAAGGCTATAGATTTTTTGAAACAGAGTAACTGTGTTTCTCTTCAAATTTCTGACCCGGTAGACGATATATGTGGAGTAAGTATAGAAGAAATTATAAAGCAAAGAAATAATCTTATAACCCAGACAAATTTACCCGAGATAGCCACTAAGATATCAAAGAATAAAACTGGACGTAAGCAGGGAAAACAGAATAAAAAAAATCAAGATGCGGAACAACTTAGCCTTAATCTCCGCAAAAAGGATCTTGAGAAATAATCGGCAATAACCTAAAACTTTTTTTCTCAAGTATTAACTGCTGTTCAGGAATTTGTATCTGTGACATTGCTTACTTTCTGAGCAATCTGGAGGTGGAACTGACTATTCATAAAATTTCGATCATAGCGATGGATATCTCAACGGGTGGGGATTCCACTTTTTCCACAGCCTGCCGAATGTTGGGGGATAAAGCGGCGTTTTTCAACATGGCAAACCAGAGTTACAACCTCGTCGAACCGCCCGATTTGAGAGGAATGGATAAGAAAACGGTGGTCGAACGCTTGAATCGTTGGAAGCAATTTCTTCAACAGGCACTCGTGGGAATTGCAATGGGTTCTATTCACGACCCGAAATTGCAAGAACGGATGAATGCTTTGGTGGTGAAAATGATTCAGGTGTTTACCTCAAACCCTCAAATTATTGACCGTTACAACGCCGCTTATGAACAGGGATTTCACTCGAATGCTTGGCAAAATATCCCCACTTTGCACGATTTACTCAACTTTTGTTCAAAGGAAAAGTTGGGCTTGAAATCCTTTGAAGAAATTGACCGATTGGCAATTAATCAAATTGTTAATCAAATTTCTGCCAAGTTGGATGACCCGGAAATCGGTCAGGCGATTGGTAGACCTTCCACAATTCCACCCGACCCGATGGTGAAAATCTTTGCACTATCTGGCTTGAATAATGATAGCAATGCTCAAATTATGGCTCTTTTGGCAGCGATGGCTTGTGTGACTAACGGGCTTTCTCATCCCAGAAGTTTGTTCGTCGGGGATGAGTTGAGTGTATTGTTATCCAAACCGGGGTTTGCCGAAATGGTGGGAACGATTTGGGCGACGGGTCGTAAAGATGGGATTTCTGGACTGCTGATTTTGCAGGATATTAATGCAATAGCATCTTGTTCGGCAGCGAGTAAAATCTTCCAAAATACTTCAATTGAAATGGTCGGGAAAACAACAACGGCTTCGGCTTCAGCTTACGTAAAATTCTGTGAATATGATGCAGAAAGTATTAGACCGAATGCAACAGAAGCTTTTTACCCCGACTCATCTGAGTATTTTACCAAATGGTTGTTGAAGGTTGGAAATCGCTATTGGAGTCCGTTGAGATTCTATCCCGGCGCGATGATTTTGGCGGCGGTTGCCAACTCCGAGGATGAAAAAGCCGCTCGTCAACGCTTCATCAATCAATATCCCAACGACGAAATCGGCATTCTCAAGGGAACCAGGGATTTTGCTACTGCTTATATCCAGGTTTTAAGGGGAAGTTCATCAATTCGTGAAATTGGCTGTGAACTTGAAAATTCTTAAACGAAGGCAGAGGGCAGAGGGCAGAGGGCAGAAGGAATTAATTTTTTAATTTATTGATGCTTGAAACCAGTAGCCTTTGCATTTCATCGACATCATTAATGACTGAGTTTATGTACTCTTTTTTGCAAAGTTCAACTTCTAAAGCAATGACTAACTGTGTATCTAATTCTCGTGCTGACCCCAGAGCAATATGTAAGAAATGTATGTATTCACCTTTCCCTTTCCGTCCGTAACCTTCGGCAATGTTGCTGAATCGAAGGCAGACGGCAGGAGGCAGAAGGCAGATGGAGTGTATTACCAAATTGAAAATTAATAACTGGTTTTCATTTAAGGCGCACGCTCAATTAATTTGCAAAAATTTTACCTTCTGCCCTCTGCCATCTAACCTCTGCCTTCGACAATAAACTGTTCTTTGTAGCTCATAGCAGAAGTTTGAAGTCGTTATGTTTGAAGTAAAAGAATCATACCACCCTTCTGCCATCTGCCCTCTGCCCTCTGCCTTCGTTCACCCTTCTGCCATCTGCCATCTGCCATCTGCCTTCGATTTCCAAAGGAGGAAATAGAAATGAAAACTGCACAGATATTATTAGTGATTGCGATGGGGTCGGGTATGGCGATCGCTAATCCATTCCCTAATCCTGCACTCGCCAATCCAAATTCAGATCCATCCACCAACGTTTTTATCAATAATCCTCTCAATCCAACATTCAATCCAACTCAACCTAATCATCTGACACAGATAAGGAACCTAAATCCCGAACAAATTTGGAATCAAGCACAAAACCAATTGGAGAATAAGATTAATCAATTGCTCGGCTCATTCTCGAAACTATTTGCTATCAATCCAGGGAATCATTTCGAGAAAACTTTGAGCAATTTGAATCTGGAAAACCTCGACCTCAACAACATTTATGGTGAGATGAACGTTCCTAGTCCTAATAAGCTATTACAGGAGTTACAAAGTATTGGAACGGGCGACTTTTCTTTTGCAGAACTGTTGGGTTCGAGTGTTCCAAATAATCTCCTGCTGATTAATGAAGTCCATCGGGAGTTAACGGCAAAATTGGCTGAATCTCTAGCTGAATCTTCAGCTTTTAGTGATGAAGCCCAGAAAACAATCAAGGAAAAAATCGAGTTTGGCGAAGAAACAACCCGGGCATCTACTGAACTTTCTGCCGCCACTCAACAAGTAGCAGAACAAGGTAAAACGTTGGTTCAAATTGGTCAAGGAACCGATGTCACTCAAGAATTAGAACGGTTACAACTCGAAGCAATGGGATTACAACTTGAAGCCGAAGCTAGGCAATCTACTCAACTTTCTATCCTAGCAGCACAACAGGCAGCAATATACATAGAAACTCAACAATCTCGCATTGATAATGCCATGCGGAATCAGATTTTGAGCGATATTTCTACGACGTTGCAAGGCAATTCATCGGGGGAAAGGGTTCAACATTCTGCCAACATTCGGGCTTTATCTGAAGGTTCCCAATTCAGCACGTTCCGAGAAATAAGACAATAGGAGGTTATCAATAATGTTGCTGGCTAACCTGACAGGAACCGACCTGATTAATTTGGGTTCGCAACTCAATCAAAGCACGACTCAGGCTTGGGGAGAATTGTGGGTCATGGTGATTTCTTCCGACAGTCCTCTGTGGAAATCATTGAACAGTTTGGGTTTATTAATTGCCGGACTTTCACTGTTGTATTTGGCAATTGAACGGATTAGACCCCTTTTAGAACGGCAAAGTTGGAGCGATTTAACCTCGTTGTTGGTGATGCCTTTGATTGTGGTTTTTCTGTTGGGTGGTGAGGGACAACTTGGGGCGGGTGTAGTTCGCACTTTTTATGGAATTGGCACCTATTATGTTCAGTCGGTTTTAACTCAACAAATCGGTGCCGATTTCCTCAATGCTCAAACAGCGCTTAATGAAATTCGCCGGGACACTGCGGAACAGGCCTTAAAGCAGGAAATCTATGGCGAGTGTATGAATCTCCCCCCCGCAGAACAGCAGCAGTGTATGTCTGACCCCGCACGCGCAGAGGCTGCAAACGATGCCGGGTTGAATGCTGCTTTTACCGAGAATACTGGCGGAAATTGGATTACTAATGGTTTACGGTCGGCTTTAATTACTCTGATTATGATGTTTCTCTATGCAATTCAGTGGGCATTTGTTAATTGCATGGAAGCTGCGCTGTTGATGACGGCTTTGTTATTTCCGCCTGCGTTGGGGATTTCTATATTGCCCATAGCTGGTAAAACTATCTTCGCCTGGGCTTCTGCAATGATAGGGCTTTTCACGACCATGCTCAGTTACAACATCATCGTCGGCTTGACTGCAATTGTGATTAAGAAGGCTCAGGTGGCGCAGGGGCAGGACATGGGCGGAACCAGTTTTAGAGATATTGCCTTTGCCGCGTTTATTGCCCTCGCCAGTCCAATTCTAGCGGTTTATTTAGGTCAAATGGGTGGCGTTGCTTTATTTCAAGGCATCAGCAAGCAAGCCGCATCGATGGTTTCGGGTGTTGGAAGTTTTGCTATGGGGGCGGGTGTGGCGATCGCCAGGTTCGGTGGAAATGTTGCTCAGGGCGGTTTGGGGAAAGCGATCGCCACTGACCTTTCACGAATTCTCAGACGTTAGAGAACGTGACTTTTGCCTCTTGCCTGTTGCCTTTTGCCTCTCTCCTGTCCTCTATCCCCTATTCCCTACTATGTCTAACATTCTGATTCCTGAAAAAGATACTCCCAAGTTTCTAATTGCACTGTTGTTATTGGCAGGTAGCCTCTTTTTAGGAACGTTATCCAGTTTAATTCTGATTTTCAATAACCGAACACTTGCAAAAATGGATAGAACTTATGTACAGATGTCAGATGGTTCGGCAACTGATATTGTGCAAGTTGACCCTTTACATCGAGAACCGGAAGTTCTCAAGTCTACGGCAGAATCCTTTATCCAAACAATGTTTGAGTGGGATAACAAATTGCCAAGCGGTGAGGAGGATGCGGGGGTTTCGGTTTACGGAACAAAAGTTCCTTCAAAAGTTTATATGGGAAGTTTCTTGATGGAACCCCAATTTAGAAGCGAGTTTCTAAAGTTGATGGGCGAGGAGATTATTCCCAAAGCGGTATTAGATGGGCAATTACAATCTTCTGTGATTATTTACGAAACCTCCGAACCCGTAGAAATTGCTCCCGGTGAGTGGGAGGTTGGAATTGTTGCCGCACGATTTGAGACAAATAATCAGGGAGAACAAGGTGAAGTTTTGATTCGCCGTCGCATCGGTTTGAAGGCAATCCCCAAGCAAACCCGTGCTTTATTGCCCGATGACCAAACCAGCCCTTTCCGTGAAAGTATTCGTATGTTGCTCAAAAATCCAGTTGTAATTACCAGCATTGTTGAGGAGGGTTAATCATGGTTTCAACTCCCGAAGAAAACCAAGCGCAAATCATTTCTGAAACTGAAGATGGGGGCGATATTTCTCTCGAATAACTTGCCAATACCAATGGAAATTATCATGGTAAATCCGAATCGGACGCAGAAATTCTGTTGGGAATGTCGGGGGAAAATCGGCATCCCGTTCGCCAAGAATCGCCCCCAGATGTAACTAAAAATCCGGTGTTGAAGACTCTGTTTCAGGCGGGTTTAATTGGGGTGGTTGTACTTTTGGCGTCTCTAATGTGGATGGCGCTCGGACATAAGCCAGAACAGCAGGTGGCAACTCCAACTGAAGAAGAAGTCGCCGATGAACAGGCACAAAAAATTAAGGAATTGCAGGATGCACTTTATCGAGAACGCGCCCAAGTTGCGGTTCGCAATCTTCAGTCCCCTTTGCCCGATGGCAGGCAGAGTAAGGGAAAACCCGCACCATCACCCCAAGCTAAGGCTGAGGAAAAGCCCACACCCCAACCCGCAACGCCCCCGCCCCAACCCACAGCTACGGCATCTCGACCATCACCGCCTCCACCTCCTCCACCGAGGCAGGTTCCACCTCAACCTGTGACTCGAACTTTGCCCGTTCAAGCTGCGCGACCCTTACCCTCTCCTCCACCGCCTCCACCGCCACCGCCTGTAACCCAACCCAGTCCATCACCGATGACTCCCAAAACGACTCCCAAAGAAGAGTTTGATGACCTGAGTTTGTGGGGTGAATTGGCGGCTTTGGGTCAAGTTCAACAAACCAATTTTCAACCTAGAAATAGTCCTGAACAGACCCAACCTGAACTCACTGAAAGAATAGAAACTCCGCAGTTTCCCATCAATGAAATTTCTAATTCTCATATTGCATCGGTATTGGTTGGTAATCAACAATTCCCCCAACCTCAAAATTCATCTCAGGTTCAATATACTTTAACTCCCGGAATGCGGGGAATTTTGAATCGAACTTCTGAGTATGCTAATCCTAACTATAAAGAGGTTCAAGTTGCTATTGGTACAACGGCTCAGGGTAAGGTTGTCGTTCCGTTGCATTGGAATCAGGAAATAGACGGCACCGATGGGATGTTTTTGGTTGAGTTGACAGAACCCCTAGTTGCTGAAAATGGTATATCCGTTTTGGAAAAGGGGACTCAGCTTATTGTCTCGGTTTCGTTTATTTCCGATGCGGGTCAGGTGTTTCAGTCGGTGATGGCGGTTGTTCATCCTGATGGGAGACAGGAAACGATTCCGGTGACGGCTTCGGGTTACAATGGCGCTCCCGTTACTCCTTTGATACTCAGAGGTAAAGGAGGGGACGTATTGATTGCTGAAAAGATTGAAGGTACGAAAACTGGGCCGGGGATGGGCAGTGATTTGGCGGTGAGTTTAGTTGCGGGTATCGCCGAAGCTGCCGATAATATTACCCAACCTTCACAACAAGTTCAAACTCAAACGACTGGACTTTCCAGCACATCTACTTCTCAACAAAATCGCCAAGAACCCGAAGCTGCCTTTATTAAGGGGTTGACAGAAACTCTGACTGAACGCATGACCGCTCGACTTGATGCTGAACCCCAGGAGTTAAAAATCTTTCAGGTTGACCGGGGCGAGAGGGTTCTGCTGTTTGTCGACGGCTTTGTGACGTTTCGAGTTCCGACCGGGAGGGGGTGACATGAAGTGGAATCGAGTTGTTTTGGGTGCGATCGCTGGGTTGATGTTCACTACTGGAAAAGCTTATGCAATTTCAACAGTTGTCGAAGTAGCTGCATCTTCTGCTATTGCACAATCAACTGAGGTTGTTCTCATCCCCGGACGACAGAGTTTGATTGAGTTCCGCAACGGGGAAACCATTCAGTACATTTCCCTTAAAAATAGTAGTCGAGTTGTACTAGCCACAGATGAAGATCGAGAGGGAGAATTCATTTCTTGGCACTTGTTTGATGCGCTCAATCTCAAAAATATAGGCGTTGAAGTTGTGCGGGTAACGTTCACCGAAATTACTAGAAAAGCCGTTCAAACTGCTTTGGATAATCCCCGACAAATTGATCTGAATTTAGTTCGCGCTGCTATGGCTCGTTCCTGTCTCGATAAGCTGGTGGGCTTTAGCCTCTCTCCGATGCTGTGGCGGACGGGAACGGGTGCTAAATCTGCCGGAAGGTGTCAGAGTGCTGCCCTCCATTTGTTAGCTGAAAGAGAACGGGTGATTCTAAACTTTAAGCCGCAAGATTATTGGTTAGTTCGGTCACATTATGTCGATGGATGGGTTGGCAAACTTGTAGACAGTTCCCATCAGGAAATCCGATTTTTATCCGAACAAGAGGCGGCTAATGTTGTCAATGCAACTGCTAACGTTTCACATCAAGTTGTTAATCTTGAGAAGAAGGAAGTGAGTAAGTCTCCTCCCGCACCATTTACGACTAGCACGCTTCAACAGGCGGCGGGAGAAAAACTGAATTTCACGACAAAAACAACAATGAATATTGCTCAGAAACTTTACGAATCTGGATTGATTACTTATATGAGAACAGATTCTTGCTCTTTATCCGAGGAGTTTTGTGTTTACGTTAAGGCTTATTTACAACAAAACGATTCGCAGAATATACCCGAAGTTGTCACCCAACATCGCAACAAAAACTCCGCGCAAGAAGGACATGAAGCGATTCGACCCACTCATATTGAAGATACTCCTAATCGCTTAAGTTCATCTATCGACGGGAAAGAGCTACAATTATATGAGTTGATTTGGAATCGGTCAATTGCCTCTCAATGTCAACCCGCTTTGATAGAACAAACCCGGGTTAAGATTGTGGCGGGTGACTATAATTTTATTCTGAAGGGTAATCGCATTGTACAGTTGGGCTATGCAAAGTATTGGAACAATCTTGGAGAGGAAAAAACGCTTCCTGAATTTTCGGTAGGACAGGATTTGGAGTTAGAAAATATTCGTTTAACTCAACATCAAACCGAGCCTCCCAAACGATTTACAGAACCCAGTTTAGTTAAAACGCTCGAAAAAACTGGTGTGGGTCGTCCTTCAACTTATGCCAACATCATCAATACTTTGTTGGATAGAGTTTATGTCACGCTGGCTAAGAAAAATCTGATGGTTACGGAGTTGGGTTTGCAAGTTGATGAACTTTTGTCTAAAGTTGTTCCAGATGTAATAAACCCCGGTTTTACGGCTCAACTCGAAGCCAATTTGGACGAGATTGCCGCAGGTCAATTGAACTGGGAGAAATGGTTGATTGATTGGAATTCACAAGTGTTTCAACCTGCCTTAAATAAGGGTAATCAAGTTATAGAACAGGTCATTTCTGAGCAGTTAACGGAGTTTACTTGCCCCGTTTGTGGTGCGAAGTTGGAAAGGCATCAATATACAAAAAACCGGGAATTGAAGATGATGCTGCGATGTTCACAATCCCGTCATCCTGACTGTCAAGATGTTACTTATTTTCAAGCTAATGGCGTGTTTTGGAGTCCTAAATTTGGCGAGTTGCCCGGAATAGAATTACCTCAACTTTCAGGGGTTAAGAGTAAGCCCATAAGTAAAGTATCTAGAAGCAAAAGGAAAAAAGGTTAATGCTCCTGTGCAGGGAATCAGTATCCACGCATCCCCAAATTAGAAGTAATCCTCCCATTGAGTAAATTACCATTGGAAATGGAAAACTGACCAACGCAGCAATTCCGAGTTTGCCAATCCAGTGAACGGGAATTAAGGGACTGACAACCTTCATCGGCGATGAAAAAGGCGATCGCCCACATTGGATTTGCGGTTAGCAACATGAAAGCGATCGCCAATGTGTCTCGCCGGATATTAAATTTGTCCAACGTTCAATCCGAGCAAATAATCCTTCAATTCGGGGGCGATAGCGTTGGATGCGGTAATTTGTTTCATTGATAGTTATTGGTGTTAGTGTTTCTCGTTCCCAGTTTTCTTGGGTATTTTGTACTAAAATAGGTACAAGATCTTCGGCTCCTGAAAGGATGAAGATGTCGGATTCTTCCGCATCAAAGTAGCGAGGTAATCCTTTATCGGTTTTACGGGTGATGGAAGGAATTGAAAGGTTCCAACCCAAGCCGAAGATACCATTTCCTGAACCGGAGTCGTAGGAGAGGGAAAGCTGTGGCCCAAACCCAGAGCGACCGGGGCTTGTGGCTATTGGCACGGACATCGAACCTGTTCCGGTGACGGGGTTAGCGGCAAATTTCTCGCCCATTCCTTTAATCGCCCCTCCGCCTTTGGGAAGCGAGACTTGAGGGGCTGAGGTGAAATAACGATCGCTCTGACTCGTTTCTTGATTCTCCGGCGATGAACTGGGGCGACTCAGCATTTGCCGTCTCCTGGTGAGGAATTTTGCAATTAATGTCCTTTAGTTTAGTCACACTCCAGAAAGATTAACAAGTCACTTCTTTAAGTGACATTCATTTAGGTGACTAGACAAAAGTTTGTTTATAGTTTACCGGAAAGGAGGTTTAAAGCCGCAGGATTATTCTGATTTTCTTAACTTTTCTGCAACCCAAATATAGGTATTAATCCTTCAATGTACAGCCTAGAAAAATACAGGTTGTACCCTCAAGCTGGGGTCGTTGACACCTGTACTTTTAGCTAGGTAAAAAACTAACCCATCGGTTAGTACCCATCTTGCATTGCTCCCGGTATGGTTGTTTTACTGTCGAAAATTAACTTTGCAGACAGGTCTTAGAATGTCCAAATCCCTCGAACACGGGAAGATTAACTTTCAGATCAAGCTAATAATAATCACTGTGTTATGAAATCAAGCCTAGACGAACTAACGACTAATAACAATCTATCACCACTGTTATGACTGAAGTTCCCCCTAAAAATACTCGAATCAGAGCGCTAATTGGTGTCAAAGTGTTAAATTCACTAAGCCTAAAAGTTTGTGCCAATTCTCACCTAACCAAGCAGTTGTTCTAGCGAGGTGTGGCTGAAGTTTTTCAACAACAGAAGCAAACCCTTCGGCTTTTTTGGCATAGTTTAAAGCTCGGTCTAATGCTTTACCGACCTCATCTTTATCGGGTTGTGGTTTATTGATTTCTTCCTGAGCATCTTTAAAAGCGTTGTCAATTTTACGACGGTCTGAAGTTTCTAACTTCGCCAATATGTCATGTAAAGCGTTGAGTTCTGTTTCTATGTTAACGCTTGCAGGTGCAGGTAAACTGACTTGTTGATCACTTATATTAGCAGTGTCGTAATCCCCTGTTTGAATTGCGCTATTAGTCGCATTGCCTCCAATAGAAACTGAACGGTTTTGTCCGCTATTATTATCATTATTCACACGATTATCTTTCTCAGAGTTTACTGGTGTCTGATAACGCCGTCGCCGAATTTTAATTTCTGGGGTTAAAAATTCAGGAATCCCTTGTAAATCAATGGAAGTACAACCCATTTGAAAACAATCTTGATAATTTATTCCTGCGGCTAAGGCTGTATAAAATCCAACGCTAAACTTAATTGCAGCTTGATCTCCAATAGCCCGGTTCATCCCGACTACACAATCAATATGTTGGTAAATTGCTGTGGCTTGTTCCTCGCTGTAGCAGGCGTTGAGTAAAACACATTCAACTTGTTGTTGAAATAAATCAAATAGCTTTGCTAAGGCTTGTGTACTGACCAGTTTCATTTGTCCAGAATTATCTTCGAGAGCCAATCCATCATTACCCGAACCATGTCCAGAAAAGTGAACAATTGTAGGTTGATGGTGGGACAAAAAGCGAGTTAAATCATCGACTCGTACCGCAGATTCAGTGATGATTTTAAAATCATCTTGATTAGGAGAGAGTTGCAGTGTATTCTTGATTTCTCGCAGTTCTTCATCTAAGCGCAGATGAGTTGTATTTTTGGGGTTGGCAGAGAGGATAAGGATCTTTTTCACGATGTCATTTAATACCAAATCCGGTTCGATCAGCAGCTTAACAGATTAAGGACATCTGAGCCAACAAATATATTGACGAACGGATCGGGTATGGGTTATTCTAGTTTTAGATAAAACTGCAATGATTTTCTATTTATTAGGACAATCGTTTTGATTTAAAGGCAATAGGAAACAATAATGTAGAAAGCTGTAAGTTTTAACCTTGGTGTTGCATTTATTTGGGTAAAACTTGAAGTTTTTGTTTAATTAGGGGCATTCAAAATGATTAAAGTCAGTGGCTTACCTGTTAATATTACTAAATCCGATCTGGATGAGCTTTTTTCGCCTTATGGCAAAATTCAAATTACCAGACAGTCAATCACTATAAAAATTGGAAATAGAAACAGTTATGCGCTTGTAGAGTTAGAGCAAGATGAAGATGAAAAGGACGCTATTGAGTTAGATGGAAGAAAATGGCGTGAGAAATACATCTTGTATGTCGAACGAATCAGAGGAAAAGACATAGATCCTGACCAACCTAAAAAGGGAGAAAATTCTGAGCAGCCTAAAGAGGGAGGTAATTCTTAGCAGCCTACTTTAAGTAAAGATAATAAAAGCTAATATAAAACCCAAGACACAGGTGCTAAATAGCATAAAAGATAGATTGAATATATAATTTTCACTTACACACATAGACAGGAGTAAAATTAGTAGATGAATTCAGTGACACAGGAAAAACAAAAAATTATGTGTATAGCAACTCATACCCGTAATATCTTTATAACGGAGGAGTTGGAAGAAATTAGAGATATTATGCGAGGACGTAACAGTGGGTTCGATGTATCTTCTGAAAAGGTAAGCTCTGTTGAGCGGATTTCGGAGTTAATTCTGACTACAACACCTAACCCTCAAATTATTCACATTTGTGGAGAGGCTACATCGGATGGGATAATCGAGATTCCTGATGAGATTGAGCAAGATAAGTTTGATCGCGTAACCCCAGAAGAACTGGCAGCATTTTTTAGTAACGCTCAAGATGTAAAGTGTGTAGTTCTCAATTTTTGCTACTCATCTCAAGCTGCCCAATTAATTTCTAAATACATCCAATGTGTGATTGGAATAGATGGTGACATTGTTGGGAGAAGAGGCGCAGTCGAATTTTCTAAAAAATTTTACAGGTCTTTGGAAGGTAAACCTCTTAATCAAGACGGTGTAGATTTAGCCTTTTCAATGGGAAGAGATGGTGCTTTACCAGGAACTGGAGATAGATATAGATATATTAAACTTCTTCAGACCAAAGCGATACCAGAAATACAGCTAATAGAACCCTCTGAGGGAAGCAATATTTCAAGAAATTGTCAATTTACAGGTACTTTCAAGAACTTGCCTGATGGGGCAAGTATGTGGGCTTATGTAAATGCGACATTACAACGCAAATTTTATTTAGTTCCAATAGATGATTACCGAAGTGATGGGACATGGTTTAAAGAGGTGATCGTTGGTGAACAAAATGATACCAGCACTTATAGAATAGGAGTTTTGATTGTAGATCAAGAAGTTACCCAAAGCTTAAACGATACTTTTTCTAGATTGGGTATTTTGTCCTTGGATAATTTGCCTAATGGGTCGCTGAAATTTGGTGATCGTGCTGTGAAAAGACAGTAGGATATTTTACAGTTAACTTGCAAACCCTACATCAATTACATAATTTTTTTGAACTTTTTGATTGAGTTTGCAAGTAATCGCGAATATGGCTGCATCCTTTCTCTTGCAACCCCTGCAAACTCATATCTGACACATCCCAGAGCAAAACAAGTTGATCTGCACCCGTAGAAGCCAACCATTTGCTATCGGAACTGAAACTCACACTATTTACCATAGACCCGTGTCCAACGAGCGTTGTGATTAATGTTCCATCCCGTTGCCATAGTTTGATTGTTTGATCGCTATTAGCAGAGGCGATCATTTTTCCATCAGGACTAAAGGTGGCATCAAGCACTCTACCAGTATATCCCCTCAGTGTTTTGATTAACCTTCCATCCCGTTGCCAAAGCTTGATTGTCTTGTCACTACTAGCAGTGACGATTATTGTTCCATCTGGACTGAAACCAACAGACCAAATTGTACTTGTATGTCCTTTCAGTGTGCGGAGTTCTTTACCCTGTGAACTCCACAATCTTACCTTCTGATCATAACCAGCAGTCGCAATTGTTTGTCCATCAGGACTAAAAGCCACACTCAACACTCCATCCCTGTTTCCTTTTAGGGTGATAAGTTCTTGAGCGTTTAAACCCCAAAGTTTCACTGTTCCATCCGCACTGGCAGAGGCAATCCTGTTTCCGTCATTACTAAAGCTAACAGACATAACCCTATCTTTATGTCCTTCTAGTGTCCTCTGGAATTGTCCATCTACACCCCAAAGCTTTATTGTGTTGTCATTGCCGCCACTAGCAATAATGTTTCCATCTGGACTAAAGCTAACGGTATTAACCTGACTTCTATGTTTTTTCAGAGTCAAGGGTGGCTTACCTTCTCGACTCCAAATTTTCACTGTTCCATCAGAGCTTGCACTGGCAATCCGTTTACCGTCCGGGCTAAACTCAGCATCAATCACATCGTCTTGATGTCCCATTAAAATAGTCAACCCGCTTCGGTTTACTTGCCAAAGCTTTGTGATCCCATCGTTACTTGCTGTCGCTAGTATTTGTCCATCTGGACTAAAAGTAACACTGGGAATTGCTCCCTGATGACCTGCCCAAGTATCTAGTAATCTACCATCTCGCGCCCAGAGGCTTACAGTTCCATCATCGCTACCAGAAGCAATTGTTTGTCCATCCCGACTGACGCTAACACTCCATACATCAGGATGCTTAAGGGTGTTTATCAGTTCTCCCTCTCGACTCCAGAGCTTCACGGTTCCATCTAGACTAGCAGTGGCAAACATCTGACCGTCACCGCTAAAATCTGCACTTACAACAGCCTCAGAGTGATTGTCGAGAGTTTTGAGTAGTTTCTTACCATCCTGACTCCACAACTTCACGGTTTTATCATCGCTAACCGTAACAATCCCATCCCCATCAGGACTAAAACTCACCTGCCTGACCAATTTCTGATGTCCCTTGAGGGTATGAAGCAATTCACCGTTTATTCGCCACAGTTTTACGGTTTTGTCATTACTGGCAGAAGCGATGGTCTGTCCATCCGGGCTAAAACTGACGCTTATAACCCGACTACCATCATGGGCTGGAATCACTCGTATCGGATTGCCGTTGCTGTCCCAAAGCCTAACTGTTCCATCCCGACATCCAGAAGCAATTATCTTTCCATCAGGACTAAAACTGACGGCCATCACCGCTCCTGTATGCCCTTCTAACGTTTTGAATAGACTTCCATCCGGTCGCCACAACTTGACGGTGTTATCGTAGCTGCCTGTAGCAATCATCTGACCATCCGGGCTAAAGCTAACACTTTGAACAGTTTTTTGATGTCCTTCTAAGCGGTTTTGCTCCCTTACCCAACTCACGGATTGTGCTAAAGTGCTGAGAACACTAGCTTGGAGTTCTTGGTTTTTACTACCCCAAGGTAGTCGTTGCAAGCGCTTTCCCGCCTCTAGTGCATCAATCAAAGCATCCAAAGAATTTCGGTTAACTTTGAAATTAGCTTGTGAAGATTGCGTCGAAGCATTAATTAAAGCGATTTCTGCTTGTCTCCATTGATATGCAGCAACAATAGACAAGCTAACAAACACCGCCGATGTAATAGAAGTAATTAGGAATAGACGCTTTCTACGTTTCTCCTCTTTTTTCAGCAAGCGATCGCGCAGTGCTAAACTAACTTCAATAAACTGTTGCTCCCCCGAACTAACATCATCTCGACGTTGTTTGAGATTCTCTTCGGCCTCCGCTAACGCCGCACCCCGCAACAATCCCCCTTCATCCCGTTGCGTTTGTTCCCACTGATACATTGCTGCTCTTAATCGCTCTTGCCAAGTGCGAAAGCTGCGGTCTGTATCCATCCATTGTCGCAGTTCACTCCAATTGCGAATTAACGCTTCATGGACAACTTCTACTGTTTCTTGGTTGGCTGCATTTCGACTGGTAACAACTAATCGCGCATCAGCCAATTGTTTGACTAAAGACCAACTAGCACCAGTTAATTCCACTTTTGTTGCGAGTCGGCGGGTATCTTCGGTTCCTTCACCGGGACGCACTAACTGGATAAAAATTCGCCGCACCTGTTCTTTTTCCGTCGCACTCAGCTTGCTATAATTCTCATCTGCATGACGAGCCAAAGCGCCTTGAACCTGACCAATTTCTTCATAAGCTGCATGGGTTAATTGTTTACCCTTTCGCCGTTTCCACAATTCCGTTAACGCAAACTCCAATAAAGGTAAATTACCGGGTTCATCTTCGACATCATCTAATATCCGTTCCATCAATCCTGCTTCAAAGGTTACTCCCAATTTCTCAGCAGGCTTAACAATTACTTGTGAAAGTTCCTCACGGTTCATCGGCCCCAACTTAATATCAGCATTTTGCAACACATCTGCAAATCGACGATAAGACAGAGCATTTCCCAAAAAATCCGCTCGCATTGTTGCAACTAGCACATGGGGAGATTGGGATTGAGAAGAATAAAATTGAAAGCTGGTTAATAAGATATCGAGAAAACGATAGCGGATTTTCTGTTCCGCACACAAGGTATAAAGTTCTTCAAATTGATCGGCAATTAATAACACCCGATGATTGGGATAATTTCGTTCAATTTGGGATAAAACATCTTGAAGGGGAACTGAACCCTCAACAAAATATTCGGCTAACTGACGGGCTTGACGCATTTGTTCAGTTGCATTTTTATCCGGTTCATAAAGGGGAACGAGCGACTCAGCCAAAGCATGAAAAGGATCTGAACTGGGACGGAAATGGGTAAACTTCCAATAACCTTCTTTTTGCAGTTTCGGTACTAACCCAGCCATAACCAATGAAGACTTTCCGCTTCCTGATGCACCTAAGACGGGTATAAAATTACGGGTTTGAGTTGTAGTGAATAGTTCTTGTATAAATACCTCACGTCCAAAGAAAAACTCCGCATCATTAGGCCCAAAGTGAAACAAACCGCGATAAGGACAGGGAAGATTTTCTTCAGCAGTATTTGTAGATTCAACAGGTACTATCTGGGCTTCTTCACGGTAATAGTAGTTAGTAATGGTAATATTAGCAGTATTGCGATCGCCGGGAATAATGATGCTTTTGTTTGCATCTCGGTTAATTTTTACACTTCGGTCATCTTCCGAATAAATGTTGTTATTCGTTGCCCGATTTCCTAAAACTGATCTTGGCTCTCCTTCTGTAATAATCTTTTGATCTTCTTGTTCTTCTGGCATATAAAAACCTAATTTTAATTAGCCCCAGTTTACTCATCTAAAACGAGAAACCCTCAGTTCAAGATTAAGTACCACAGCACCGCACATCGTTATAAAAAGACTGTCGAGAAAGTCGGCAACAGTTCCCCTAGCTAGGGAAAATTTGTTGAGAAACAACGCTTCTATCCCTGCGCCTTGAATTATTGCTGGAATATCTTGGAGTATAACATTAGCTCCCCTTTTTTGGAGTACAACAGTATAAAGAACTGCTCTTATACCGCTAAGTTTTCCTAATTCGGTCAAGGATACTGCAATTGTACCAGGGAGAACGTTTTCTTTGGTACAGATTAATAAATTTTAATTTCCGAACCCGTCGCTTTTTTAATCACTTGAATTTCCCGACCAATTCTTTCTGCAATTTCGGGAACATGACTGATTACACCAATCATTTGACCGCCCATTTTAAACCCAATCAGGGTATCAACAACTCGAGCTAAATCATTGACCCCGACGCTCGAAAATCCTTCATCTATAAACAAAAATTCTTGATTTCGTCCCCGATTAAACCGCTCCGATAAAGCCAACGCCAACGCTAAAGAAGCTTGAAACGTTTCGCCACCCGATAAAGAAGATACGGGTCGCACATCATCCCCGCAATGGCTATCAATAATCTCATAACCACCTTCACCCAGTCTAAACTGAAATTGACCGTCACTTAAATTATAGAGATGCACCGAAGCATTTTGCAGCAACTCCGCCTCAAACTTATTCAGAATATCGGTTAAAAACTGAGCGGGTTGTAAGTGCTTTTTCAGGGTTGGATAGTCATCGTATTCAACCTGAGTTTGTTTCAACTTATTTTCTAAATCCCCTTTTTTCAGTCTATCCTCAGCATCTTTTTGAAGCCGGGATTCCAAATTAAATATGAGTTGACGAACACTTTCGATTTTGTTGTCCGTTTCATTAACTTCACGCCGAATATTCTCGAACTCTTTCACATCAACACTTTGCTCTGTTAAGTCCGACTTTAAGTTGGAAATCCGTTCGGTGAAAATCAATTGATTCGCGTCAAAATCCTTGACTTGTTCATCCAACTGTTTGCGCTGTGGAATTAAAGTATGAGCCGAACGAAAATCCCCTTCAGACCACCCTTTTTCTGCAAGCACCGATTCCCAATTTTGGATTGATTTACAAAGCTTTTCATCAATTTCTTGAATCCGTTCCTGTTTGGTCTGTAAACGAGTTAAAGCGGTGGTCTGTTCGTTCTTAGTATCCGCCAAAATTCGATTCAATTCCATATATTTTGTGTTGAAATCCCTTATCGCTTGGCGTAGTTTAACAGTTTCGCTTTTGAGTTCTTCCAGCCTGTTTAACCGTTCATCTTCAGATAAACTTGTTAAATCTTCTATATTTGTTAATTCTTCAAGCAGTCCGGCTGATTGAGATTCGGAATCATCTATTATATTACTCAAACCTTCAATTTCCGAATTAAGAATCGAATAGCGAACCTGTGCATTTCGATAGTTTTCACTCACTTTATCCAAAGCCAATTTTAAATCGTTCTCTGCTTTTTGACTCTGGGATACCCGATTATTTTGAGAATGATAAATCCCTCCACAGACGGGACAGGAATCCCCCTCGTGCAAATGTTCTCGAATTAATGCGGCTTGATTGAACTTTAAAGCTTCACTGTACGCCTTTTGAGCCTCATCTAATTCTAACATCAACCGAGACAATTCAGCTTGAATGACTTTCCAATCCTCCTGTTTAGATTTCAATTCATTTCTAGCTTTAACCAGACTATTTGGAACCAATGATAAGGTTGTTATCTCCGCAAGTTTATCTTCTAACAATTCTAACCTTTTGACATTGGGTTTTACCGATTCCAGTTCCCGCAATTGAGTTTCTGTTTCTTGAGTTTTTTGTGTGGCTAATTTCATCGTTTGTTCTAATTCCGTTATGGAGTTTTTCGCCTCTAACAGTTGATTTATGTACCCCTCCAATTGAACTTTTAAAGGATAAATTTCCTCAGCCGCATCTATTTTTATTAAATTTTCTCTAGCTTGAGCAATCATCTCGGATTATTCATTTAACTCGTTTAAATCCTTCTGAGCGATATCAAGTTTATTCTGTTTCTCAATCAAATTATTCAACAACATTAAACGATTTGATGCGAAGGTTTGAGACTCTTTCAGGTTGGGAAGTTCAGCCTGATAATGTTTAAGTTCTTGTTTCCAGTTACTAATCATCTCCGGTTCTGCTACCGTTAGAACTGATAATGAACCCTTAATTTCTGCTAATTTGTTCCCAATTTCAGCTTCTTTTTCATCGGCAATAGCTTTCATTTTATCCAAAATTTCTAACCCCGCCAACTTTTTCAACAACTCGCGCCGCTTGGCGTTATTGCCATTCAAAAACTCGTCAAACTTCCCTTGAGGTAAAACAACAGTCCGGGTAAAATCGTCATATTTAAGCTTCAGCAATTGGACGATTGTTTCATTGACAACTTTATAGGTATCTGCAATAATTTCCCATTCCTCATCATTGCAATAACGCAAGACCGAAAGTTTATTGGAAACTGCGTCTTTTTTCCTCGCCCACACCCGTTGAACTTGATATTGTTCCCCGTCAACCCTAAATTCCAATTCAATTTTTAATTGATTGCATCCGGGTCTGATGCGATAGATTGGATTTAAACCCCTCGAAGATTTGTCATATAAAACCAGACCGATTGCATCTAAAATCGATGATTTCCCCGCTCCTTTCGGCCCCGTTATGGCAAACAAATCGAGGTTGAGTTTCTCAAAATCGAGGGTTTGGCGAGTTGCAAATGAAGTCAGTCCTTCAAAACTTAATCGAATCGGACGCATGATATTTTAAACCTCCAAAGCTAAGGCTTCTTGATAAAGTTGTGAGAATTTCTGAACCAGACTTTCGGGCTGTCCCCCCAAATAGTCTTGATAAGCTTTAATTAAATCAAACTGTTCTGTTTCCACTCCAACGGGTTGAGGGGATTGATTAATCGCCTCGGAAACAACAATCACCGCATGAGGACAAATTGAGCGAACTCGCTGGTTTAAATCGGGACAGCGAATCCCTTTAAGATTGACGACAACTTTTAACCAACCTTCAAAATTTGAGTAGATTTTTAATTCTTCTTCTAAGGTTTCAAGTTGACAATAAACTTGTTTGAGTTCCCTCAATTGTCGGACTGGAATTTGATGAACTGTGGCGGTTTGACGCGGTTCGACTTCGATTAAATTGAAAGATTTTTGTTCTCCCGCTTCTCCAAAATCGCACTGAATCAGTGAACCGCTATAATAGGTGGGAACGGTTGCTTTTACTTGCTGCGGAATGTGAAGATGACCCAAAGCAACATACTGGGCGGTGGCGGGTAACTGTTCGCCGGGAATATTGTAAACCTCAATTGAATCGTGCGCTCGTTCGGTTCCCGATATTTTCGCCCCCGCTAAGGTGCCGTGATACATCAATATATTAACAGTATCGGCTTGAAATCCTTGAACGAGTTCATCAATTTTTTTGAGCATTTCTGCGGAATAGCTTGAATAGAAAATCCCGTTAGATTCTGACCAAATATCCCCTAGATTGGTTAGTTTGGTATTCCGAATAAATGGCAATAATCCAACAATTAAATCCCTTCCGCATCGGGTTGGTATTCTGATTAAACCGCCATTTTTTGCCGTTCGTTCGGTTCCGATAATATGAGAGCCAAATAAACGCCACAATTGGGTTTCGGTGTCTATTAAGGAGGGGGAATCGTGATTTCCCGCAATGGCTATAACGGGAGTATTGAGTCGGACTAATTCAACCGTAAAGCTTTTAAATACCAGTAAAGATTCGTTGCTCGGTTTAGCTTTTTCAAAGATGTCTCCCGCAATCAAGACCGCATCAATATCGCCTGAACTTACCCGGTCTAGAATTTGATTGAGGGCGTAATTTATTTCTTCATTTCTTGACTTTTTCTCATCACCGATTGTTCGACCCAGATGTAAATCGGCGGTGTGTATAATTTTCATGGTTTTATTCAATTTTGAGGTGAATAATTGTTCTTATTATACTATACAAGTTGGAAAAAGTGTTCAAGAGGTTAATAGCTAGTTGTTGTTTGAAAAAATAGCGACAAACTTTTATGGAAAAAGCTTCCTATTGCTGAATGATGGGTACATCCATCCCCTAGAAATACTCAACCAACCTTCACACGGGGAAGTCTGTCATCGCCCGATTGTAAATTTCTTGAATCTCCCGAAGACTCGGCTGTGAGTCCAATGTCAAAGACTGCCGAATTGAAAAACCAAAAAAGTATTGAATAAAAGCATTATCAACCCCTTGTTTGTGAAACCAGTTGATGAGGAAATTGCGGATTTTGTAGGGGTTTATCAACGGATTAAACCCGGATTTTTGTACAACTATTTTTAGGATGAATCGGACTTGCTCAACACAATACTTCTGATGTTGAGGGGATTCAAATAAGTAAGTAGCTTGCTGTTGACTCATGGCTTCAGCCTGCATTGCTAAAAGGTCTTGAAAATTCAGGGGAAATAGAACAATTCTATCTTGACCTCGCTCCGAACGAATGAGGATTTGGTGAGAGTCAAAATCGATGTCAGTTAATTGAATATTAACCAGTTCACCGAGACGGATTCCAGTGTACAATAATGTTTTAATAATGACCCTCTCCTGCACAGTTGAGTTGTTTTCAACCCATTGATAATAACGCTGAATTTCTTCTGAGGTGGGTATGGCTATCTCTCGTGAATGTTGTGAGGTCGAGGGAGATTGCAGCCTCAACTCTTGACACAAGTATTTAAACAGACTCCTTAAATAGTTGAAATCCGGATTTTCATTCCGCAGATAAACGGCTAACTCTTGAGCTTTTTTCTGGGCGGGTGTGCGCTGAAAAATCATTGGAATACCTCCGAAAATCTATGAGCGTTAAACGTTAACTGTTGACTCTAATCTTGAAGCTTTTTTCAATTGAACCTGGCAGATTCAGGATCACTTTTATGGTCGAATAGTTTCCTAAATCTCCTGAAGCGTTAACGAATCAATCCAACTCGACGATTGCATCTTCTGGGTCAGTATCGGTTAATGTTATCTGAGCAGCACGAGCCATTTTCCAACACATTTGTAATCGGGGGTGTGTCCCTTCCCAAAAATTCAAGTTCGGGTTGAGGATTTCATAGCCAAGTATTTGAGCAAATTCCCTCGCCAATTGATTCGTTTGCTGTAAAATTTGTTCTGGGGTTCTAGTCATAATTTATTCTCCATTTACAACTTCAAGTAGATGCTATTTTCGTTGACTACAGTACCGTTGCGGGAATTCCCGTAACATCTATGATGTGTTCGTTTGAGGTTGGGGTTTCGCCGCCAACCTGTTGAAACTTGTCCAAACTTTCAAGTGAGCGCTGCCGTTCGACTTCCTCCGGGTTCAGGGTAAAATCAATCTGTTTTATTCGTTCCCAATAAGGTTTTTCGTCATCGTCAATTGCCGCGTAGTTGATGATACTGAGCGAGACTTTCAACCCATCAATTCGGGAGTAATCCTGGGCTTTAATATTGGCTGAATGCAACCCAACATTAAAAAATGATTTCCATTCATTCCTCAATTTTTTCGTCTTAAAGCCAATGACAAGCACATCGCCCCGTCGATAACATACATCGCTGATTTTTTCCTTTTCAAGCGTTTCAGTTTCAACTAAATGTCTAATTCGTTGTGAATCTTGGGGATTGTGAATGGTTAGAGTGCCATCATCGGTAACGTCGAATTTTGAAGCCAATCCCACCGTGATTAATTCCTCACCAAATTGGTTGGCGGATTTGCAATCGCGAAACTTTAATTCAAGCGGTGGTTCGTAGCAGACGCGGAAACTGTGCAAAGTCGGAATCAGCACAGTCAAAAATATCGGTTGTGAAGTGATGACCCGATAAGTTTGCCCTGACATTCCACTTTTCATCGAAAGACTCAAGTTGAACCATGTAGCCTTCATCCGATAATTTGTGATGCCAAGCGTTTGCCAGTTGTTCTTCGCTAAAACCGATAATTAGCCAGTCACCGCACCGAGAACAATACTCATTAATGGGTTCAATTGCGGGTTCATCGGGTGCGGATTCGCATTCAGTTGAATCTGACTATGGATCGCTTAGTTCTTCGGTGTTTGAATTGGGTTCAATTGCAATTACTTTAGTTTCCGATTGGGGTTGGAGTAAGGTTGCGTTTTCTTCGAGTTCCGGTTGAGATGGGGGTTCGGTTGCGATCGCTTCCGGTTTAGATTGAGGCTGGGGTTCAATTGCGATTGCGCGGAGCGCAGTGGCGGAGCCAATTGCTTTGGGTGAAGATTCTTCGAGTACCAATTCCTTAATTTTGAGGGCGGTATCACAGGTTTACTGGGGAGAGAACCAAAAGCCAAGTGTTATTGAGTTTGTGGAGTTGGTGTTGTTCAACCAACCCTGCTTCTTTGGCTTTCTCAAAGGTGGCAACTGCATGATCCTTTGCGAACAAGAAAAGCCTCATCGAATCGGCGTGGGCATCGAAAAATATCATCGGGTGAGCGTGTAGCAGTTCGGAGTTGGCGCTCGAAGTCGTCGCTGTCGGTTTTGCTTCCGGCACGTCTATTTTTGCTGATTTTTGCTCGTCAATCAACCGATTCAAAGCATCTTCATCACTCACACCAAACACATACATACTGCCATCCGAGAAAGACTCGAAGTTATGGCAGATCCCCCGTTTTCGAGCTTCATTGGCAAACAAATCAGCCTCATTTTTATTCTGAAAACGAAGCGTTGAGTGGTACTCTTGAAACTTATTTGAGGGAAGATTGTCAATCTCGCTTTCTCCATCAGTAGTCGCAGTAAATAGGGCATCAAGTTTTTCTTTAAGGCTTTGCATCACCTCGCCATCATCGCCAAATTCTTGCACGACATCTTCAATAATTTTTAGGGCTGATGCCGCATTATTATCATTCTCTCTTAGCTTGTCTTGCTCGGATTGCAATGCGTTAATTTTCCGGTGGAGCGAGGCAATCTCGTCTTCATATTGTTGAATTCTGTGAGTAAAGAGTGTCATTGGTTATCCTCTCCAATTCGTTTGTTAAATGTTTCGGGTGTGGGAAGTGTTGCGACCCCCCCGAATTAATTTTCTTGGAACTTAACCTATTCTAACCCGACATTGATCAATGAGTCAATATATTATGTTGTTGATATAAGTTTGGTAACGAAATTGATTTTCAGATGTGGGTGCTACCCGTTCCATTAAGATAAAAACCGTGCAGTTTGTATGATTTACTGAAACTCTCAAAGCAACGACCGCACTCAAAAATTAATCGCAACCCAAACAAAAACTGTGCAATTGATGTTCGATATTCAAGGAATAGTTCAGTTACTCACTCCCATACTTGCCCTATAATGACTCAATGCTTTATACTAAAGTTTCACTCACAACCAAAGAACTACCCAAGCTAAAAAGCTCATCCTATAAGGGTTTTAGCAACTAATATTCGTGACACTACTGAAAGCTCTCGCGACCATCTGTTTAAACACAATCAAGGCAGTTGTAGCAAGTCAGACTATCTATCCATTTTGAGATCAGGACTCAACCGACTGACTTACAACATCTACACTTAACCAATCAAAATTCATGATCTATCGAAAGCTTTACGGTTGTCTTCTCTTAAATTATTTACCAATTTCTTTCTTCCAATTTCTCTCTAGCTTCGTGCTGTTCTAGGGACGTTTCAAGTGATTGAACTACTTCCTGAGCAAAGCGACGGACTTGACGGTTTTCATCTTGAAGCCAGGATTCTATTTCTTCCTTACGCTGTCTATAATGATTAGAAAACGGCCCAATAATAGCTCCTGGGGTTGAGCAAATAGCACTTTTAATATAACCTTGTACTACTTTATTTCTTTTTGTCTCAATAATAAGCTCGCGACTTAAATTATAAAAAGCTTGACCCGAATTGAAATCTTTTAAAATTCTAGCGACTGCTATATGCTTCTGAGTATCTTCCGAATTTACCCATTCCATTAAAACATCGTACATTTGATCATCTAAGTTAAGAGCAATATTTTGCAGTAAAGTAGGAGCTTCCCATCGAAGTAAAGGGTCTTCCTGTAGCATCCAATTTCTCACCCGACGAAGAATATAAGAATACTCAGGCTTTGACTTATGAGCATCAAAAATATCTGAAAACGTTGTGGGAAATGCTCGATAGGAACTATTCTTGTTGTAGCATCCATACTTAACTTTAATACGGCGTTCAATGAAGTCTATAACTTGCATTGGTGATATATCTGCAAGACGTTTCAAGCAGTCCTCAGTCCTGTAATCTAGGTAAGAGAGTCGATCAAAATTTTGGATAATCTCCAGTAAGTCTTGAGGGTTATCAAAGATAACAACCCACTCACCACTATTGCCACTTGGCCACGATATCGTCTCAGCTACCTGATGCAGAATAGGTTCATCACCACGAGCGGCTAGAGCTTTGAGTAACTCTACTGCGAAATCAGGTTTATGTGGAGATAGTTGCTGTATGGGCCAAAAGAGTTCTACATCCACTAACGAAGATTGCTTCGCTACAAGCTGACGTATAATGTTAAATTCTTCTTCAAGCTGAGGTTGGCTCCAGTCTATAAAGCGATAACTCTGAGCAATCGCTACCCAAAGCAGCGAGTCGTCTTGTGCAACCCAAGAGCGCACATAACCTCTGGCTATTTCGCGATCGCTCAAACGCATCCCTGCTAGAACAAAGCCAAGATGCTGTTTAAGGTGGAGGTTTTTAGCTATTGCCTGCATTATCAATTGTTGAGCAAAGTCGAGGTGAGTTTCTCCCAAAGTTCTCAAAAGGTCATTGAGACCGAAAGTATTATTTTTATCTACGCTGTGAGCCTGTTTAACTATAGCCTCTAATTCTTGAATGGTTTTATCTAGGGTTGAGAAAGAAAGAGCTTCAACATACTCATTAATCTTTTGTTGCCGTTGTCGCTCGGCTGTCTGCCAGTCAACTCGCTTGCCTTCATCATCTCCTCCATAGCCTCCAATAAGCAAACAGTAAAGCTGATAACCTTGATGGTTTCGTAACTGCTGCTGGATATCATCTAGCTCTACGACCTCATACTTATTGAAGTTTTTAGCCTGCCATAACCATTCTTTTACCCGATCTAAAATAGGAGACTCTGCACTTGAGATAACAGTTTTGGAAAAGAAACGAGCTATTTTGGCACAATCAGATCGCAATTGCTCTCGCGTTTGAGAAGAAATTTGATCGAATTTTGAGTAATACGTTGCATTGCACAAGACTTGAATAATTTGCAGTCGATTCGGTAAATCTTCAGCTTTGCAATAAGCAGTACAAAAAATTTCTAAAGCGCGATCTCGAATCTGCCTCAAAGATTCTTCAATCTCAAGAATTCCTCTGTATATTAAAATATTGTGTGGTTGAATAGGATGAGCTTCAGCACTGTGTAAATTGATGTTCAACATGGGCTGAATCAAAGCCAGACTCAAAGATAAGTTGGCATAAAAATCTTGCTCCAGCCATTTTGATATCCTTTCAAGCAATAGGATCTGTACATCAAAAGATTTACGAGGTTTAAATTCAGCAATTTCAATCAAAGCTTTTTTCGCTTTTTCTCGAACTTGTTCATAGTCTTTCCGATTTGCTTGATATATTGTAAGCTTCTGAAGATATGTAATTGCATCTTGTAGCCCACCTCGGTAAATAGTACGCTCTAACAATTCTACAGCTTCATACAGTACCCGTGCGTGTGTAACCTCAACGGAACCTCTCCACTTTTCTGGATAATCGTAGACTTGAGGTGGTTGTTCTACTCCTTCTACGATAACTTCTATAAAATCAAGGACATTATCTGGTTTTAAGTAGGCAATATCTTTTAAAAAGATTAGTATATTAAGTCTGTCAATATTGTCTTTACTATCCAAAATTTTATAAAGCTCATCCAGTTTTTCTTGTAGTAACCTGCTAGGCTCAGATAACTCACATTTGACCTCTACTTTAGCCAAATTAGTTAAAATCTCTTTAGGCTTGAGACTTAAAAAGGGTTCGATAATCTGTTTCTGGTAATTAGCTTGCTTAGTATTTGGATCGAAAAAGTGTTGAATTAATATATAATCAGTTAAAACCTCTGACGAAATATTGATAGTTTTCCAGTATTCCTCTACCAAACCTGCTTTTACTAGACAAGATACAATTCTCTCTTCGTCAACTGGAGAAATTCCTACTATTTCATAAATTTTTCCCTGCAATTTCTCGTCATCCCGATTTATAGTACCTAAAGCGGCAAGAATTTGAAGATAACGAATATAATTGTGATAAGATCCTTGATCTTTCTCGGATAAGTCGTAAAGGATTTGATCTAAATAGCGAGTTAACACCTGATCGCGTGTTAAGTTTAGACTTATTCCCTTTTTATATAATCCGGCGGTAATACCAGCAAAGAGAGGATTTCCTTCCGTAATTCTGACAATGGCATAACGGGTATCTTGGTCAGTAATACTGTGGGGTGAACTTTGCAGAATCTGGTCTATATCTTGGTTGTCTAGCGGTTTAACTTCTATCGTTTTTACTCGATCACCCGGTAATCCTAATTGATAGATCAGCGAGTCTTTAAAAAGGTTCCGCGTAGCCAGGATCAGGGTTACTTTTCCGGCAAATTGAGGATTAACGATTACCTCGCGTAGCTGATCTAACAGACTGAAACGATGAGGATCATCGACAACAATAATATGCCGAGCGTTTTTGTCTAAAGAGGCGATGTCTGGCTCAACAGACTCGGCTTCATTGCGGACATACCACAGCGATCGCTCTTTTGGAATCAACTCTGGCAATTCTAGTAACAGTCGTGTTTTACCCAGTCCACCAGACCCGTGTAAAATAATAATGCTACTGGCTTCATCTAGACAACTTTGTAATTGTTGACAGATAGTTTCCCGTCCTGCAAAACATCCTTTGTGGCTGGTTAAAGCAACTTTCTCTACTCGCTCTGCAAATTCGTTATATGTTAGTAAAGTGGGTAGACTGTGAGCTAGAGGTAAGGGATCAATTTTCCAGATGTATTGCGCTGCTGCAACATCAATCGCAAATTGAAAGGGTCGGGCGGGATTATCTAATTGTTCTTGTCCGGCAGCGATCGCCCGCTCAAAAGTTAGGGTTCCTTGGGGTGTGCGTTGTATTGCCTCGGGCATCGAACCTGAAAAGCTCTGAGTCCGAGCAAAACCCGTACATTCCACCGCAACATAGGCACCATCCTTAATGAGTTTCGGGAGTGTGATTTTGTTTTGATCGCCATTAAATAACTCTATGGAATTAAACAACGTGCGCTCCCGTGCAAAGCTATTCCAGTCTCGCCGTTGATGGTTGAGGGAGACTGCGGCAAGAGCATGGCCCTCAATTAAAATCAACAAGGGCAACAAATCATACCCAAAACACAAGCCGCAAAACACCAGCGCCAAGTCCAGACAAGTTCCTTCCCCCGGTGCGGACAGCACTTCCGCCGGAGTCCGAATGCGCTGAACCTCAGCCTCGGGATGGTACTTCTCGTAGGCGTACTGAATGCCCTGTTTGAGGAGTTGGTCATAAATACATTCGACTAATTTGAGGCGACCATCGCGGCTTTGAACAAGGTCGAAGCGGTTCGCGGACAGTTTGGGTAACAACTCCACCGTGCGATCGCTGATAAACTGTGCCAGGGACTTTTCATTGGCTTTAGACCACTTCCATTCCATTGTTTTTCCCTTAAATTCTTGTTCTAAAAGCTTTATCCTACAACTTCAAACAGGTCTTGCACGGGGCTTGGTGCATCACTACTATAACTCTGTGTTTCTACCCGAACTCGGTATAACCCCGCAGGTAAATTATCCAAAAGTAATTCCCAGTTCTCATCATTGTGATGAAACTCGAAGTTCAGCGCTCTTCGATCACCGGTAATGGAAGTAATTTCTGCTTTGAGACCCCCAAAGGTTTGGTCAGCATGAATGAGTCGAGCAGATAATCTTACGGGTTCATTGGCTAGGTAAAGGTCATCTAACCCCAGACTAATTGCGGCACCTTCGGCGGCGGTTGGACTCACTTGTGGCCCTCGGATTTCTGCCAAGGATTGAATTTGAGTTGCTTTAAGGCGATCGCGAAGCTGTTGCAGCACCCACAGATTATTTTGCAAAGATCCATGTCGCTCGGCAATATAAGTTTCGCGGTACTCCTCGGACAGTTCAATTGGAATTGCTGACAAATAGGGAACGGTTCCATCTCCGCTGCCGAGTTGGGGATCAATTCCACTCGGTAAAGTTGAATCTATTGAGAGTTGACCATTTTCTAGAATAGCCGATTGCATGGTCGGCTGCTGAGTCCCCACAATAGGGATAATTTTATAGGAGTTCAAATAATCCGCGTTCGTCCGATTTGCAGTTACAGACGCCTCAATTTCGCGATGAAAAGCCAGGGCATTTTCCGCTTTCGCTTTAACAATATTGGGGAGATTATCTGTTTCGGCAACTCGCTGATAGTCTGCACCAATCTTGAGCGCTTTGTAAATTGGCATCAGTTGATAAACCGAGGAAAGCGATCGCAAAACCTCTGTCAAGTCTAAAAAGAGTTTTTTATAGCCATTAGCCACAAAGTTGACAGCATTAATCGAGCCGCGATAGGGAGTCCCAAAGGTAAACAGCACCTTACAATCCCGCCATCCTTCCAAGACTTCCAGATAGTATCGCGATACCAGCCCACCCATACTATGAGCCAGCAAAATCACTTTTGCATCCTTAAGTCCGGTATAATCTCGCCATTGCTTTAACCGTTCGTCAAGTAATCGCTTTAGTATACGAGCGTTGGCCCGATTGTCCCGTCGCCAGTCGTAGGGAAATTCAAACAAGTTAGCCGGTTTATCCTCCCGAATATTGCCGGGAGTCACTTCAAAATTATCGGTAATCAGGCGAGTTAAACTCGTGTATCCGTCAATTTTCACCAGTCCAGGAATGAGGTGAGCATCGTACACCAGGCGTGTAGCGGTTATACCATCGCCCAAATCTTCCGCTTCGGGATCATCTTGCTCTATTTTGAGTTGTTGAAGTGAATCGCCCATCGTTCTCAATGCCTGCCATGCGGCTTCTCCTGAAACAGCCCAGATATCTTTGCCGTCTTTTTGAAGTACGCTGCCTATAATCCCCGGTAGGATCACCACAATATCCTGCATACGAGTTTTAGCCACCATCCACAACGCCTCTAGTTTCATCAGAAGTATTGTAGAACTTGAACAACCTTCATCATCAGATTCTCCAGATTTACTAACGAGGAAAATAGAGTCCAAACCCTTAGTTGAGTATCTTTCACCAATCTATAATTTTTGCACAGATACATCAGCATATTCAGGTTTGTAGAGTAACGAGAGCCGAATTTAACTGTAGTTTTTAATAGGTACAATCAAGCCGTTTTAGATTTCAGCCAATCAATTAACGCCTCCAATTCATCTATCGATAAAAAGTTGATGGACTTGCCATTAAACCGCTCTCGAATTAAGGCATTTAACTCCCGTTTGGTGATACCCGGCCCCTTACGAACCCGCTCAATCTCATCAATTTTTGCCCAGTGCTGGCGGATGAATTCTCTATCATCCTTCGGTTTGGCTTTAACCTCAACCAAATTCCGCAAGCCCGAAGACTCAAACTCCGGAAATGGGATACCAAATACCTTGCAAAAATAGGATTTTGCCCTCGTCTGCGAATCCAACGTTTGAGATAAATATTTCCAATATTCAATAGCCAAATCTTTAGAAATTGCCCCGTAATACCATTGGTTATCCGGTTTTTCGTGATGATAAAGTTCTCCAAAGCGCCACCAACTCGCTCTCGGGATGTCGTGACGTGCGAAACGCTTCCCTCAATAACTCTTGAAAAACGGCAGCTTTATCCTGCAAAACCAACGGAACATAACTCTCCAGAGAGGGTAATTCAATATTTTCTTCCGGGTTGCGAAGTTGATGACCGCAGTGGGGACATTTCCAAGCCGTAGAATTAATACCCTTATCGCATTCCGGACAGAGAATTTGATAGCTCCCATCGGCGCGGGTATTTGGCTCATCGAAAGCGACAAATTTATCATTAACCAAAGTTGTCTCGGCAGGCCACATCGAATAAGCTTCCCGCCCCAAATCCTCAACCGCCCCGAAGTTGCGGAGAATGCCAGCAAAGTCGAGTACCAAACAATCGGTTTTCTCTTGATGGTATCGCAAACCCCGACCGACCATCTGAATCGCCAAAGCCTTGGACTTCGTAGGACGGCAAAGCACGATACAATCGGCAATGGGGGAATCAAAACCCTCACTCAAAGCGGATACCGAAACCAGACAATTGACCTCGCGCCGGGAAAATTTATCGAAGATTTCACAGCGATCCGGGTACCCAGTCTGAGCGATTACGATCTCGGCTGAAATCTCAATTTTTTGGAGTTCAGCTAGCACCGCCCGGGCGTGTTCGCAAGTTGAACAAAAAACGATGGATTGTCTGGTGGAGGCGTGTTCGAGATAAGCAGTAATAAACTTCTCCAACGCCGCAGGAGTACAGTAGGCACTTTCCATTTCCGCTTCGATATAATCTCCCATCCGAATTCGCAAAGCGGCCAAAGAAGTAGGCGGGTCAATGGATTTGTATTGAGCGGGTGATAATCGCTTTTTCAATTGAAGTTCATAAACGGTTGCGCCCAAGATTTGCTCATCAAAATAATCCGAAAGAAACTCTTTCCTTAAGGCAGAGGGCAGATGGCAGATGACAGAGGGATGAATTTACCCTTTCTTCGTGATCCTTGTGAGTTGAAATCCCCCAAAGTCTATACATTGTATGGTTATTCGGTTAAGGCTTAAATTCCCATCCGAATTCTATCAACCTTCTGCCTTCTGCCCTCTGCCATCTGCCTTCGGTTTAAAGCTTGCAGTTTATCAACGTAAGTAGTTTGATGGGCTTCATCCAAAATTAACACATCAATGGGTTTGTATTGAGTCGAATTAAACCAAAATACCCACCGCCCATCTGGTTTTTGAATCAATCCCTTTCGGGGCTGACCCGTAAGTTTTAAAGACTGCCAAGTTGCCACCACACAAGACGATAAAATATCGGGCTGATGATTCCCACTGCAACCGCTCACCATTAATTTAATTGCGGCAAATTTATCTAGAGTTTGTTGGATTAAGCTCGTTCGATGAACAATAAATAAGGTGAATTTGTCCGAGGCAGAAAAGGTGTTGATGAGGTCGGCCGCGACGATAGTTTTTCCGCCTCCGGTTGCCAAAGTCAGCAGTTGTCGCCCGATGCCGTTGGCAAGATTTTGATGGGTGGCTTCCACCATGTTTTTTTGATACTTGTAGAGCCGCATTGTGAAGTGATAAATGCTATGGATTTAAAATCATATTACCACAAAAATTGAGTTGATAGCCGGAGAACAGGGTTGTATTTTTCCACCCAATGAGATATGATAACTTATTTTTATTGAGGGTGTCGTTCGGAGAATTTTAGCATTTTTGCTTCCCCAAAATAATCAACTGTGCAGTTATCAACATCGATTGCAATTGTTCGATGAACTCCAGAACGCACGAAGTTTATGGAATCAAAATAAAAACCGTGTAGTTTACAGAAAATTGACGGTGGCAATTTCTCGTGAAGTCGGGTTGGATCGGGGGATTTTTGTGAACGAATTAGAGACCAATAGTGAGGGTCAGAACGGATGGATGCGCGTTTATTCACAGACACATAGACTTATGCTTTCTACAGAGCAACCCATCCATTTTTCCTTATAAAAATCTATTTCCGTATGCGAAAGTCCTACGCTATTCTATTGCGTTCAAGTCATCCAATGGGAGCAACGGGAGAATGGAGCCGAAGAGTTTGAGCAGGGTTTGTAAGGGTGTTACCGCTAGAATCTTCTCAAATGTCCTTGAGCCATAGTGTTGGGCGATAGCGATTGCATCTTCGGCAACTTCTTCGGGAGTGGTATCACCATTGAGAAGATCGCCCACAACGGCCGGTAGAAATTCACGGGCAGCCCAGAGTTCCGAGTCACTCAAATCTAGCTGTTCGAGGGTGTGCGTTTTGCTATTGAGAGCTAAATATAGCATTTCGCACAGTTTGACCAATTGCCTAAAACCGCCTGATAGCAAGTCATTGACGACATGGCTGACCCGACTCCGAGAAACCCCGACGGCAAGAGCGACTTGGGTAGTTGTTGCCTTAACTCCATTTTGAACGACATTCCAGACAGCCTCGAATATACCCCGCTCAGTTTGGGTTCCCTTTCTAGCCGATGAGGGACATAAATCATAAGCTTCGACTTGTTCAATAGTGGCATCTGTGAAGTAAGAAGCGATCGCATTGAGGTCAGCTTCTGAGTAATCACCAATCAAAAACGCCTCTAACTGTTCCGAAGGTCTGCGGTTGGCTCTGAGCAGGGCTGTTTCATTTTACAAAATTGGGGAGTCAATTCGACTCCCTAATTTTCAGTAATAAGGCTAAAAAACTGTACTAATTCTAGGTA
>JBJHBL010000070.1:0-32552 GCA_050485465.1 Limnoraphis sp.
GAGTATCATTCTTGAATATTTACCTAGAATTAGTACAGTTTTTTAGCCTTATTACTGAAAATTAGGGAGTCGAATTGACTCCCCAATTTTGTAAAATGAAACAGCCCTGCCAATAATAGGGATACCTGAAAAATTCTGAAATTTCCTCCCAAAGTTGGGGGAATAAAGGGGGCAATCCCAAAGTTGGGGCAAGGGGGGCTAAATTGCGTTGTAATTACTATAACTCTCGAATTTGACTCGATGCAAACACTTGATCGCAGGTTAATTCTAACTCGGGAAAAGTGGAAGAAACAATGCGATCGCGCAGCGTGCCGTCAGGCGTATCGCTTCCGGTAAAAGACTGGACTTGATATTCACCCTCAACTAACTGATAAACAAAAATTTTCGGCTGTTTGGGATTTCCTAAAAGGGTGCGAGAACCAATGGCTAAATAATCAACAATCCAATATTCAGGAATTCCCAAGCGTTGATATTCATCTCGTTTATCGATATAATCATCCTCCCAATTGGTTGAAACTACTTCTACAGCCAGTTGAATGGGTTCAGTTAAGGCTCCATAAGTTCGCACATTGCTATTCCAAACTTCCGCTTTAACTACACCAACATCAGGATTTCTTCCCCGTTCTTCTCCCTCTTGAGTTGTGGTTTTAATGATAATATCTTTATCAACGATATAGTCTAAATTCAAGCGTTCGCTTTCTCGATCAAAACAACGAACTAAAAACCGAGCCACATTTTTGTGAGCGCGAGTGGGTTCCACTTTGACGACTTCTCCATTTACCAGTTCATATTGTCCGAAACCATCGGGATACTGTTCTAAAAATTCAAGAAAGGTTAGCTTGTTAGTCGTGGTTGATGTCATGGCTTTTAAATAAAAAAGCAGTTTTTATAAGCCGTCTAATTCAATTAAAGGAAGTTTCTCAGCTTGAGGTTGTTTAATCACTTCTTGATTCTCATGTTCTAATTGAATTCGACCCTTTAAATGAGGAATTAAAGCTGACCATTGAGCATCACTCAACTGTCCTATTAATGAAATATTCGGTTCATCTGCAATTTCTAATTCTTCCTCCATCATTAGGTTCATAATAATACTCGACAGCACTAAATCAGCTTCTTCTCCTGAAATATTACTATTATCGATGAGTAAAGTTATTTGGTCACTTTTAGGATGAGTCAGAACCGCTTTAATAACCTGTCCTAATTCTACACCAAGAGATTCTTCCGGTTGTGACCAATCGGGAAATACAATTAAATTATGATCACTTAGCTTGAAAAATTCACAAGTTCCATCTTCTAACTGAACGACTCGCAAACGTTTAATATGATCAATTTCTAACTCTTGTAGATTTTCTAGATTCAGTTGCTTAATGATTTCGTGGTTTTCAGATTCTAGGGTAATCTTAGCATCAATATGGTTGATTAAAGATGACCATTGTGTTTTACTTAATTGTCCGATTAACGAAAGTTCTGGCCCTCCTTCAACGTCTATATCTTCTTCCATCATCAGATTCATCACAACAGTCGATAACGCTAAATCTCCATCCTCATCAGAAATCTTTCTATTATCGATCAACAGACAAATTTGACTTTTATTGGGATGGGTTGCTATTATTTTGATAATATTAGCTAGTTCTGGAAACAGAGAGTCTTCCGGTTGAGTCCAGTCAGGAAAAACAATAAAGTTAATATCTTTAAGCTTGAAGTTTTCCAGAGATTGAGATTGTTTTACTATGTCTGCTTCTACAGTTTGCAGCATTTGTTTAGCAGGAGTAAAATCAGGTGCAAGCTGTATGACATTTAGTAAAGCTTGTTTAGCTAAAGATAAATCATCTATTTTTACTGCGATTTGTGCTAGATACCAAACTACACGCCAATGATTACATCCTTGTTTAATAGCTTGTGAAAATTCTGAAATTGCTTGTTCATATAAACCCATATTTTGTATCGCTAACCCACACCACAATCTTAAGTAACCATCTTGTGGGTAGTAACCTGCATATTGGTAAAAGCTTCCCTCAGCCCTGGAAACTAATATTGAAGATTTCGCAATTTTTTGTTCAGCTTCAAATAGCCTTTCAGTATTTTGGGAGGTTAGGCTAATGATAAACTCAGGAAGTTTTTCATCAATAGATTCAATAAATAATTTAGCCCCGATAAACTTCTCATCATATCCAACAACATCTAAAACGGAAACAGGTTTATCTAACAAACTATATTCTCTCGGAATTCCCCACTCTCTTGTTTGCTTGGGTAACTCCATGAGTTTTTCATAAATTGGATTGAGTTGCTTGGCTGCATTTTCTGCACCAAAAATCTGTTTTGCATAGTCCCTGGCGTTACGTCCCAGTCTGGCTCGTTCTTCGGGATTATGATATAAATATTCAAGGGCTTGGCTGTATTCTAATTCGCTGTCAACCACTAACCCTGTATAATTATTAATCACTAAACTTTTAATCCCACCATGAGGGAAAACAACAGGCGGAACTCCGGCATACATAACCTCTTGCAAGTTTAACTCAGCCGCAGCATAAGTATCTTCGCAGAGGGGATATCCGTAAACATCAAATATTTCTATCTCTGATTTAATATCTTCAACAAAACCCCGAAAATTGAATTGTTCAGCAGCGCCGAGTTGCTGTGCTTGTTGTTTCAAGAAGTCTTCAGCCCCACCCCCACAGACAACAAATTTAACATTAGGAATATTAGCAGCAGCACTCATCGCAACATAATTGCTGTGCATTTTACTAAAGCTAACACTGCCTATATATCCCACATTAAAGGTATCGTGGGGTTTAGGTTCTACATTCGCAACTCTGGCAAAATCGGCAGCATCATAAACCATACCCACTTTTTTAAATTTAACATCTTTAGGTAGGGTTTCAAATACAGGAAGTCTGTAGGAATAGGGATTACAAGGGATGGCAAAGTCTGCGTAATCTACTAAATCTTTAGTAATAACTTGAGGGGGATATTCTCCGGCTACATGAAACCAAATTAATAGACGCATTGCAGGAAATTCTGAGTGCAGAAAATCATACATTGCAGGGCTATTCCAATATTGCACCTGTAAAATATCTGCTTTTTCTATTTCTGCAAATATTTCTTCTCTCTGGGTTGTATTAACTACAGTTAGCCCCTCTTTTGTTGCCATGTCCACCATATAGGGATCTGGGGGGGTCAAGGAAATGATACTGTGTTGAATGTGATCAAGTTGCAGTGAATATTTAGCTGTTGCAATTGTTGCACGAGCAGCACCACCGTTGCAAAGAAAGGGAATGATATGAAGGACTTTAATCGGTTCCATGTTCTGATGGTTTAGTGATTGGGTTTACGGTAGACTTTGACAGTTGAAAAAACTTCAGGAATAATCGGCAAACAGGCTTGAGTTTGAGTTGGATCTGTAGGATACAATAATGGAATTTCTATCAGTTCACAACCATATTCATGTTCCATTAATTCTTGACAAGCTTGGCGAATTCCCGGTTCTTTTCCTCCATGATGAAACAAGATTGCATTCTGATTTTTTTCATTGAGAGGGGGTAAATAATCGTGAAAAGCCATAATTCCTCCAGGTGCTAACAGAGGAAAATAATTAATAATGTCTTGGCGTACTCCTTCATAGGTATGATCGCCATCGACAAAGATAAAAGGGGGTAAATTTTGATCTCGATCAAACAATTGTTTGAGTTGATCGACTGCGTGATGAGAAAACATTCGCAGATGGGTAACTTCCTCTGGCAATTGTTGAAGAACTAGCTGCAATTGTGGATGTAAGCCCGGATCGATCGCAAAGCCTTGTATTTGAGGATGAGATCGTTTTAATGCCCTGTAGTTTAAAAATAAGGAACTTCCCGCAAAAGAACCAATTTCAATGAAGCGTAAAGGAGATGATGTTTCTGGTAGCAATTGGCGTAAAACATAGTAAAGTTGAAAGCGCTCGTTACAAGACATTTGACTTTGTATTCCGTAAGCTACGGGATCATCTTCTTGAAATTCTTGTAGGAGGGAACGTTCAAATATAGGGTTAATGGGGAATTTGTCACGACACTGGAACCAAACCCCTGTATCATCAATTTGGTTAAGGTTGAACTGTAACTGGCAATCGCTTTCAAATTCGTGGACTGCTTGACGGCAACCTTCCCAGTGTCCATAGTCATCGACTTGAATAAATCCGTTATTGGAAACTCGATCATATAAATTGTGTAGAATGGCTTTTGTCGATTCGTACCAATCCCCATCCATGTGCAGAAGGGCAATCATCCCGACTTGATTCTGCATAATGGGTAGAGTGTTTTCAAAATAGCCTTTAACAGTTTGTACGACATCTGTAACCCCAAGTTTAGAACAAATTTCATTGACACTTGTTTCGGAAGCGGCACAAGTACCAGTTCCCGGAACTGCGGGTTTTGCTATCCCTTCAAAAGAATCAAAAGCGTATAACCAACGAGGTTGTTTGGTATAGCGTTTAATCACGGCAGCCATTAATGCAGTTGAACCCCCCGCAGCAACCCCACATTCAACAAAGTTACCTGGAATATTTTCTAAACAAACCTGTTTTGCTAAAGAGAATAAAGAATATAAACGTGCTTCACTTAACATCGTATAGGGACGAATAACCTCGAGTATTTGTTGAAATTCTAGGTCAGCTTCGCCAGACGGGTTGCTTCGAGATTTTTGATTTAAAGAACTCACGGTTGCTTCTGTTTCAGTTGCTTTAACCCGTTTCTTCAAATAGCCGTTGGTAGCCCAGGTTAAATTATATCCAAAGAAGTCACAGTATTCACCATCTATATCGTATTCGCCCCGATGTTCTGCCAGGAAAGCTTTTAATGCTTGATGGGGGCCGCTGTTATAGTTAGCATCCTGAATAATATCAGAAATGATGCCATCCTCAACAACAATATATTCGTCTTTATCTAGATAAGGATGAAAGAAATCTAAAACTAATTTACTGGTTGTAAAAGAGTGATCTGCATCTTCTATAACGAGGAGAGGACGAGGTAATCCTTTTAGAAAATCTTCTGAAAATATTTCGTATAAAGCCTGTCCATCTCCTTCCATAAAAGTTACACGCGGGTGAGAATATTTTGTGACTTTGACGATATCTACCGAATAAATATGCCCATCAATTCCATAATTATTGAGTAGATCACCAAACCATAATGCACTGCCCCCATTTTTGGAACCAATTTCAATAATCGTGCGGGGCTTCAATTTCCATAACAGCAAGGGATAGATCGCAAAATCAAATGGGTTTTTTTGTAAAGGTACGCCCTTATATGAATAATTATGAAGTCCATTTTGAATCGACATCATTAATTCATAAGGCAGAGTAGTATTCCAAGGACGCTGATCGGTTGGAATAGCTGCTCGCTTTGGTCTTGTCAATGACTTGGTTAAAGACTCAACTTGTTTTTGAGCCTCTGCATGAGTGGGATTATTTTCTAATTCTTCTTGAGCCGCTTCTAGTGCTTCTTCATACCGTCCAACAGAGCCTGAACATACAGCCCTTAAGTAGTGCATTCCTGGCACAAATATCCCAAATGAAGCTGCTTTTTCTGCCAAGCGTAATGCTTCTACTTTTTGACCCGTTTCAAGCAATTTAACTGCTTGTTGTAGCATTTCTTGTACTTTCTCTTTCGACCCTTCGGTTAACTCTGCTAACAGTCGTTTACCTTTAGAATGATTAGGATATTTCGACAACAGCAACATTAATGATTCTACGGCTTCTTTTAGGTTGCCAATTCGGGCTTGTGCAACTGCTTTACCATAGTAGATTTTATCAAATTCCGGCAAAGAGCAACTCACTCCGTCAAAGCTTTTTATAGCTTCAGCAGTGTTGTTTCCATTAAGCTGTTCAACTGCTCGTTCTATTAAATACATTTTACCTTCTTTATTAGCTTGAGTGAATCCTAGCATCATTGGTTATATTATCTTTAACTTAATTGAATAATTTTCCTGTTTCTAACTTTTTTTACCTAATAATTAATCTGAGCTAACAACGACTTAAAATCTTCTCTGTCTGGACTCAACTGAACTAACTTTTCTAACGGTTCAATCGCGCCTTTTGTATCATTTAACTGTAAACGAACATTTACCAAACCTTCTAAAGCTGTTAAATTCTCCGGTTCTCGCTGTAATACACTTTGATAACCTTTTTCTTGTGCTTTTAACTGCACTTCAGCCGACTCAACTTCTAGAATTTCCGGTTGATTTTGTCGCTGCCAAACATCCCTAAATACAGGAGCAAGAGTAAATAACATTGAACCGCCAAACCCTACGCCCCCAATCAATGCGATTAACTTTTGTTTCCGCTTGAGACTGCGTTGACGGGATTCCATATACTCTCGTTCTGCACTGGTCATATCTGCCTCACTGGGGTTGCTACAACGGCCTACCCTCTTAAACTACCCAACTTTTGATCAAAAGCGATCGCTCTGTCCGACAAATCACGCCTCAAACCCACCCACCGCCTGAACTATCATAGAAGTTGTGCGATCGCCTTTTACTCATCCTACCGCGAAAATGGACGTTCAAAACTTTATTCAACAACTCGCCAACTTCTCTGACAACGGGGAACCTGAGACTGTTCAGCAAAATTCTGATCAATTTCAACAGCTACTAGAACAAACAAACTCAGGAATTTCTGTTCATTTCATGCAGTTACTTAACGTTGCTGTAGACTGTTTAGAAGCCTCGGAAATGTATTGTGAGGTTGGCACTTCCGACGGTTTCTCACTGATTGCTGCATTGTTGGGTCATCCTGAAAAAATGGCTTATGCTGTTAGTGAAATTTCCGATAATATTAGTTTAGAACAACTCCTAGAAAATGTACAGTGTTTTAATTTAGAAGAACAGATTATTTTTTGCAATCAAGATTTTGAGTCTTTTTTCTTAGAACTGCGGGAAGTTGAAACAGATACTCAAATCGGAGTTTATTTTTATCAAGGTTTATCCGATTATCGTTCGGTTTTAATGAGTTTGCTTTTAGTGCAACCTTTTTTAACCTCTCAAGCCCTAATTTTAGTTGATTCTGCGGATAGAGATACAGTTCAACAAGCTCTCTGGGATTTTATGGCGGCTTATCCCCAATGTCAACTTTTACTCGAACCTTCTGACTCAACCCACCTCAATCAAATCTTAGGAACTGAAATTCAACTTTTAAGCTGGAATGCTGAACAAACTTTTAACTATTCAGTTTCCACTTTTCAAGATCAACAATCTCAAATCGTTCTTCATGCCATTCAAAATATACAACAGTTTCAGCCGGAAGTCAATCTCAGCCAAATTTATGATCAAGCGGTTCAATCTCACGCCCAAAAACAATATGACATCGCCGAAAAACAATATCAACAATTCCTACAATGGCAACCGAATCATGCTGAGGCTTGGCATCAACTCAGTATCCTCTATTATGAAAGAGAACAGTATTCAAAATCTGTCGAAGCCATTCTACAATCTGTAGATATAGAATCTTCTATTGCTGTGAGATATTATCATCTAGGATTGGGTTTAGAACAACTCGAGAAATATTCAGAGGCTATTACGGCTTATAAAATCGCGATTGAACTTGACAATAGTTTCATCTATGCCTATCAAAACTTAGGAAATTTAATTAAACAGCAGGGTTCACTCACCGAAGCTGAAGCCATTTATCGAAACGCAATTGCAATTAACCCGAACCACTGGGGAAGCTATCTCAACTTAGGAAATATTCTATTTGAACAAACTCGTTTTGAGGAAGCAATCTCTGTTTACCAAACTGCTTTAAACCTGAATCCTGATGCGGTAGAAGTTCAACAAAACCTTAATATTGCTGAATCAGCACAAGACAACCCTGCACCTGTTTATTATAGCTTTGCTCAACAGTATTATCAACAGGCAAAATACAACCAAACTATTCAATTATTGCAAAACTATCTAAACCTTAAAACCGGAGACGTTCAACTGTATGCAACCCTGAGTAATTGTTATTATCAACTTCATCAATTCTCAGAATCAATAAAAACTCTACAAACCGGAACACAAATTCATCCGACATCAGGACAACTCCACTTTTCTTTAATTCTCCAGTTACTCCGCCAAGGAGAAACAGAAGCGGCAATTTCTCAAGCGGAAACTGCTTTTAAACATCTTCCTGATGACTATACATTTAAACTGATGAAACATCTGATTGTTCCGATGATCTATCATAACTCAGAATCAATCAATGATTACAGAAAACGATTTGAAGAACAGCTACAAACCTTAATTCAAACCACTCGTTTAGACAGTCCCGCAGAAAGAGAAAGTGCATTCTGGGGTTTAAGTCGATGGACGAATTTTTATTTAGCCTATCAAGCGCATAACGTTGTTGAATCTCAAAAATATTATGGTAATTTAGTTCATCATATTATGGCAGCTAACTATCCCGACTGGGTAAAACCGTTAACAATGCCAAAAGTTGAACAAAAAATTAGAGTCGGATATGTTTCTCATTATTTACACTCCTACAGTGGTACCTTGTGGTTAACCGGATGGTTGAAATTTTGCAACCATGACCACTTTGAAATTTACTGTTATTATACCAGTAATACTCCTGATCCGATTACTCAAAAATTCCGGCAATATAGTGATGTTTTTCATCAAATACCCGGTAATTTACCAGCGGTTTGTCAACAAATTATTAACGATAAACTGCATATTTTAGTCTATCCTGAAATTGGCATGAATGCACCGACAATGCAGATGGCGGCTTTACGTTTAGCCCCTATTCAATGTACCGCTTGGGGACACCCCGTAACAACAGGACTCCCAACCATTGATTACTTTTTATCGAGTCAGTTAATGGAACCGGAAAATGCACAAGAACATTACTCAGAAACCCTCGTTCGTTTACCCAATATTGGGGTTGCTTATCCCAAACCGAAAGACATTCCGAATTTAACAAAAAGTCGTTCAGATTTTAATATCCCAGAAGATTGTGTTCTCTATTTTTGCTGTCAAGCCCCGTTTAAATATTTACCGCAATACGATTATCTTTTACCCGAAATTGCCCGAAAAGTTCCTAATGCGAAGTTTCTGTTTTTACGGGGAACGATTTTAATTCCTCGCCTGGAACGTGCTTTTGCTGCTGTGGGTTTAAAACACGAAGATTTTTGCCTTCATCTAACAATTCCTGAACGTTCAGATTATTTGATGTTAAATCTACTTTCTGACGTGTTTTTAGATACCTTAACTTGGTCAGGGGGAAATACCTCTTTAGAAGCGATCGCCTGCAATTTACCGATTGTAACTTGTCCGGGTGAATTCATGCGAGGTCGTCATGCAGATAGTTTCTTAAAACTGTTAGGGGTGACAGATACCATTGCCAAAAATGAAGTAGAATATATTGAAATAGCAGTTAAATTAGGTTTAGATTCAGCTTGGCGACAAAATATTTCTGAACGCATGAGTCAACGACAGGATTATTTATTTGAAGATCAAACCTGTGTTCAAGCCTTAGAAAACTTTTATCAACAGGTCGTTTTTAATCAGTAGAGTAAAGCCAATCAAGTCATCGGTACACCGCTTGGAAAAGGCTGTGACGGCGTAAACTCGTACCCGGCTTGTCTGAAAACCCAAGTCAGGAGCGCTTAGGACTATATTCACCTGTAAACTGTTCCCATTCCCTAACAAACAAAACGAGCCGTGCTACAATAAAGTCTGAGAATTAGGTATCGGTTGCAGTTGTTGCTTTCAGTGCTGACAGTTTTGTTCTGTTTTACTTGGCATTGCTCACCTTCCGAAATCTCTATCTCTACACTCATCCGATTTGGGAGGTCAATTTTATGTCCGTTTATGTGGGAAATCTTTCTTACCAAGTAACGGAAGAGGAATTACGATCTGTATTCGCTGAATATGGTACTGTCAAACAAGTCAGCATTCCAACAGATCGTGAAACAGGCCGTCCAAGAGGCTTTGCATTTGTTGAAATGGATGCAGATTCTCAAGAACAAGCAGCAATTGAGCAGCTTGATGGAGCAGAATGGATGGGACGTGATCTCAAAGTCAACAAAGCAAGACCTCGAGAAAATCGAAGTTCCTTTGGTCAAGGAAACAAAAGAGATCGGTCTTCAAGCCGTTATTAAGTTCTGAGATCGAGATCAATTAAATTCGTGAATAACGGGGTTTTCCCCGTTTCACTGTTATCTGTTAAAAGACGATCTGTTGAGCAAGGTCGGTAACAAATTATCAAAGAGGAGATTGAATGGCTCAAGTTATCGTCGGTGAAAGCGAGCAATTAGAATCAGCGCTGCGTCGGTTTAAGCAAAAAGTTTCTCGAGCAGGGATTTTTGCAGATATGAAAAAAAACCGTCACTTTGAAACAATAGCCGAAAAACATAAGCGTAAAGAAATCGCTCGCCATCGGGAACGTCGCAGGCTCCGTAACTCTCGCAAACGGTTTTAGATCAACCTTTTCTGTAATGGGGAAGGTCAAAAAATCACGATGATTCCCTTAAAACCGTAAGCTCCTAAAGACTTCAAGACCTGATTTCTTTGGGAGTTCGTTTTTGAGAATTTTCAGTGAGTTTGTCCTTCTCAATATATACTAAAGTCTGTTCAGGGGTTGACTCACTTCTCTGTGTTGAGGAGAAAAATAAAATCAAGGGTCTTCTTTCCCCAACTTCTGATAGACAGATTATGCCTAAAATTCTAGTCATTACCAACGGTAAAGGTGGTGTGGGTAAAACGACAACCGCAGTTAACTTAGCCGCTATCCTTTCCAAACGTTTCTCCACCCTTCTCGTTGATGCTGATCCACAAAATTCTGCGGGCTGGTGGGTTGAACGGGGTGAAATGCCATTTGATCTGTCTTGCCAAACCCAGCCCGAACTCTTAGAACAACTCAAACAAGTCAAAAATGTGGATTTGGTTGTCATTGACACCCCTCCTGCTTTACAATCAAGTTCTCTATTAACTGCGATCGCCATTGCCGATTTTCTGGTTCTCCCCAGTCAAGTCGCACCTATGGATTTAGTCGCTTTGATTGAAACAGTTAAAAAAACAATTGATCCGGTTAAAGTCCCTCATCGGGTTCTACTCACCAAAGTTGATCCGCGTAGTTTGGGTGATGCACTCGAAGCTCAAAAATCCCTACAAGAAACTGGAATTCCTGTTTTTAGAAACTTTATTCGCTCCTACAAAGCGCACGAACGTTGTCCCCTCGAAGGTGTCGCGATCACTGAAGCCAAAAGCAAAAACGCCAGAGAAGCTGCTTCCGACTATCGCCGTGTTGCTTCTGAACTTTTAAGTCATTTACACTAAAAAAACATCTCTGATATCAAGTATTTTTCTGCAACTATGAACAAAACCCTGCGTGTCGTGGCTCGAATTACCGCAAAATCCGATCAAGTCGAACTCCTGAAAGCGGTTTTATCTGAACTCATAGAACCGACTCGCCAAGAACCCGGCTGTATCCAATACGAACTGCTGCAAAATCGTGCTGATCCCACTGATTTTACCTTTGTCGAAACCTGGGAAACTGAAGCGGCTTTAGATAGTCATCTCGCCAGTGATCATATTCAAACGGCGCTCCAAAAACTTCAGGGTTTAGTCGCTCACCCACCGGATATTCAACGTTACAATCTAATACGGTAATCTCCTAGTCAGCATGATAGAAATTGGTGGGTTCTCTGTTCCCCCTGCACATAAACGACGCATTGAAATTCCCGTTGCTCGTCTACCCACACAAACGATGTTATCGTTACCTGTAGTCGTTATTAACGGCATTAGTGAAGGGCCACGACTCTGGTTGAGTGCCGCTATTCATGGAGATGAACTCAATGGTGTAGAAATTATTCACCGTGTTCTTCAACAAATTTCACCCCGCCAGTTACGAGGAACGGTAATTGCTGTTCCCATTGTTAATGTTTTTGGCTTTATTGATCAATCTCGTTATCTTCCTGATCGCCGTGATCTTAATCGTGCTTTTCCAGGTTCTAAACGGGGATCTTTAGGAGGACGTTTGGCAACTTTATTTATGGAAGAAATTGTCAATCGTTCGACTCATGGTATTGATTTACATACCGCTTCTGATCATCGCAATAATTTACCTCAAATTCGGGCAAATTTAGACGACCCAGAAACCTATGAATGTGCAAAAGCCTTTGGCGCACCCGTGATTATTCACTCTCAAACCCGTGATGGTTCCCTCCGACAAGCTGCTACTCAACAGGGTATTCCTGTGCTACTCTATGAGGCAGGAGAGGCGCTACGCTTTGATCCTCATGCGATTGGAATTGGGGTCGAAGGGGTGCTACGAGTGATGACGGTTTTGGGAATGTATGAACCCAAAGTTTATACTCGCCCCATTGCCTCGGTAGAAGTTCGCAAAACTCGATGGATACGCGCTTCTACCAGTGGAATTTTACTTTTAAGTGTTAAACTCGGAGAAAGGGTTTATGAAAAACAAATTCTAGGTGTTATTTCCGATGCTTTTGGAGATGCCAGTATGAGGATACGCGCCCCTGTTAATGGTTTGGTCATTTGCACTCAACAAAATCCTTTAGTTAATCAAGGGGATGCTATTATTCATATCGCTATTTTTTAGAGGGTTTTTAAATGTTGTTTTTATTCATTTTTTGAGAGTGAGTTTATCTGAAAAAAAAGTCCTCGTTTGTCAAAATCGTACCTGTCGCAAACAAGGTTCGGCTAGAGTTTTAGCTGCATTGAATGCTGAGGCTATTCCAGATGTTAATATCTCTGCAACAGGCTGTTTAGGTCAATGTGGTAAGGGGCCGATGGTGGTAATTTTACCGGAAGTTATCTGGTATAGTCATGTTCAACTGGATGAAGTTTCAAGGATTATTCAAGATTATCAAAAATAGGGAACAGTAATCAGTTATCAGTGACCAGTTAAGACAGTTTACAGTTTACAGTTTACAGTTGTCCTAACCCCTAACCCCTAACCCCTAACCTCTATTCCCTGTCCCCTGTAACCTGTTCCCTGTAAGCTGATTTCACTCCGTCGGATGGGTTAAAAAGGGGACTTCTATGACTTCTGCTTCTACTTCTTCAATTTGAACTTTTAAACCTTTTCCTCCGGCTTTACTGCGAATATAACCTAAGCCTAAATATCCGGTTTCAGTTTTAACTAAACTGGTGAGTTTTCCAACTTTTTGATCCTCAAGTTTGATCTCGGTTCCGACTGAAACAGGTGCGTTTAATCTCAAGCCCCAAAGTTTCTGTTTAACGCCTTTATAGGTATTGAGGCGAGCGATAGTTTCTTGACCAATATAACAGCCCTTTTCAAAGGAAATAGTGTTCCATAATCCGGCTTCTAACGGGTTATAATCATCAGTTAATTCAAAATCAGGAGCGGGTCTACCTTGTTCGATGCGGAGTTGTTCCCAAACCCGATTTCCCATCGGAACCGCCCCAGAAGTAATGAGACTTTTCCAGATGAAAACCGCTTGTTCAACCGGAATGATTAAAGTATATCCAGGTGTAACTAAACCACTTCCAACGGCTATTGTTACCGGGATATTTTTGAATTCAATCTGTTGATGAGTCGCAAAAGGTTGATTGCTGAGGGGGGTGATTCCGAGTTTTTCTAATAATGAATCACTTTCTGGCCCGATTAAACTAAAGATAGCATTTTCATCGCTAATATCTTTTAACTCGACTCGATCCATCGGGAAAATATAACGATCTAGCCACTCCATTAACATCTGACGACGGTTTGGAGAAACTAAGACTAAAACAGCATCTTCAGTGACATAAACTGTGGTTAAATCAATAGTACGAGCGGTAGAACTGACAAATACGCTATCACATCCCTGTCCGGGTTGCAGAGATTGAATATTATTGGTACTTTGGTTATGTAAAAACAGCAGTCGATCTTGATCCGAGATTTTGATTAGTCCCCAATGAGAGCGATCGCATAAAGCGACACCTGTTTGAGTTGAGGCGATCGCATCTCCATCATTTCCAAATGTCAGAGGAATGGTGCTAGTATCTTCTAAAGTCGCACCTTGAGCGGTTTGAATGTCACGCAGTGGTAGAATCATCATGGTTGAGTGTTAAAGGTTGAGTGAGTCTATTAAGATTGAGATTGACCGATTTCATTGGATAGGTTATCAAAAGATTGGTCAATAACCATGCGGGCTTTTTCATCAACACGATTCCAGTTTACATCACCTGTCTCATCAATTAATTGGGTATCAATCTCAACATCTTGACTTTCTTGGGGAGCGTGAGTAGGTTGATAGTTTTTGAAACAGACTTGATAACATAATTCCCAGATATCTAAACTGACGGTTTGATGATTATATTCGAGATCGAGTCGATAACCTGGATAGGGCGTTTCAGTATTATGGTAAGTTCCTTTCCAGACTGATTCTTCTAGCTTTTTGCGGATATTGTCTAGGAGTCGAATTAAAACAGGTTGCATGAGTAATTCTGCCTGTTGCCAAGCGACTTGGTCTTTGATTTTAGGTCTCATGGAAGGAATATTAAACGAATTTTCTGTATAGTTTTAGTTTATCTCGTTCGTTTCCCTTCTCTGACATTGATTTGCCGATGCAAGCGGGATTGACTCTACAGAAGCTGAAGATGGCAGATTATCACAGGCAATTCTAGAGTCAGATCCGGCAAGATGCAAATATTTTATCAGAACTAAAAATGAACTATTGTTCAGAATGAACTAGAATTTTTAACTCATATTTGTTTTAATTAAAAATAGAAAAAAGTTTCTAAAAACTCAACTCTGACACCTAAAATTGTGAAATCTAAATCTTCTCTTAAATTTTCTGAGAAAGCGAAGGGGGATAAACTTGAGAATTTGTGAAGATGTTGCCATTATCCCTTAACTTCAAGAACTTCAGCCCTGTTCCTCTCTATTCTTGCCCGTCAGTGGTACTGACAGAGTTCTCCTTGATCCCCGCTCAAAAATGATCATCCTGAGAGATATTCGGTTGAATTCCCCCGATCAAGTGTTGCAAACCCTATTGAAAAAGACCCTAAGATTTGCTGTAAAATTAGAAATTATTCCATATCCTTGTACACTATCTGAAATTGTTCGGGTCTGATGGAGAAAAGTTGCAATTCTCCGAGGTTGCAATGCCATAAAGTCAACGGACTCAACGGTTCGTCTAGATCTCCGTCATTTAGGCGATCCACAAGTCCATAGAATTTCAGATAATATCTAGAGCGAAGCGCACCAGGAGAACAATGCCACACCTGAATCTAGTTGACACCCATACCAACGGACAACGCCCCCATACAGGCCCCTGCCCGAATTTTAACCTTGATGTCATTAACCAGGAACTGGAGGCAGTAGAAGCCTCGGAGATTGTTCAGTGGGGGGCTGAAACCTTTGGAAGCGGTTTAGTGATGAGTACCAGTTTTGGAATCCAGTCAGCCGTCATGCTGCATCTAGTGACTCAGGTTGTTCCCGATATCCCCATTATTTGGATCGATACAGGCTATTTACCCGCAGAAACCTATATTTTTGCCGATCAGTTAACGAAACGCTTAAACCTGAATCTTCAAGTGTATCAGTCTGAACTCAGTCCCGCCCGCATGGAAGCCTTGTATGGGCGGTTATGGGAAAAAGAAGACGTTGAAGCCCTGAACCGTTACGACTATATTCGCAAAGTAGAACCGATGCAACGGGCTTTGCAGGAACTGAACGCTACCGCTTGGTTAGCTGGACTGCGATCGCATCAAACCGAACACCGCAAAACCCTCCGTCGGGTTGAAATGCAGTCAAATCGCTACAAGATTTATCCGATTTTATTTTGGACTTCTAAACAGGTCTACAAATACCTGAGTACCTACGATTTACCCTATCATCCCTATTTTGATCAGGGTTATATGACGGTTGGAGACTGGCATTCTAGCCGTCCGATCACTGCTTCAGATCAGAATGAACGAGATACCCGTTTTCGAGGTTTAAAACAAGAATGCGGTTTACATTTACCCAAAACCGATGAAGAAGCCAAGAGTTTGGACTCAAGTTCGTTGTAGCCTATCTTGAACAGTTTACAGTTTACAGTGACCAGTTATCAGTTATTAAAGGCAAAAGGCAAGAACTCATGAGGCAATAGGCAAGAGGCAATAGGCAAGAGGCAATAGGCAGTTATCAGTGTTTACTGGTCACTGGTCACTGGTCACTGGTCACTGTTTACTGGTCACTGTTTACTGGTCACTGTTTACTGGTCACTGGTCACTGTTTACTGGTCACTGTTTACTGGTCACTGTTTACTGATAACTGGTCACTGGTCACTGGTCACTGTCTTGATGATTCTCTATTCCCCTTCACCCAAAACCATCACATGATGACGGATATGATCTTCAATAAAAGTTGACACAAAATAGTAACTGTGATCATATCCGGGTTGCATTCTTAACGTTAAAATTTGACCGACTTCTACACAAGACTGTTCAAAAACTTCGGGTAATAACTGTCCTTCTGCCAGATAAGGATCAGCCGTTCCCACGTCAATTAATATGGGACGGTTAAAGTCACCCCGCAAGACTAACTGACTGGCATCATAGTTGCGCCATTTTTCCCGATCAGTACCGAGATATTGACTAAAAACTTTCTGACCCCAAGGCGATCGCATGGGAGCGGCGATGGGTGCAAAAGCCGAAACCGATTGATAGTTTTGCGGATTTTTCAACGCACAAACCAGTGCCCCATGACCCCCCATCGAATGACCAAAAATACCTTGTTTATAGGGAATAACCGGAAAATTTTCGCGAATCAGTTGAGGGAGTTCTGTAACCACATAGCTATACATTTGATAATGGGCTTTCCAGGGGTCTTCTGTGGCATCAATATAAAACCCCGCTCCCGTGCCAATATCCCAATCGTCATCTTCTCCTGGAGTTTCAGTCTGACGGGGACTGGTATCGGGTACAACCAACATTAGACCATATTTGGCCGCTAACCGTTGAGCGCCCGCTTTTGCCATAAAGTTTTCTTCGCTACAGGTTAAACCGGAGAGAAAATAAAGCACTGGAACCGGATTTGACGGGGCTTGTGGGGGTTGATACACGGAAAACCGCATGGTACTATTACAAGTTGAGGCGTGATGGCTGTAATACCCAACAACACCCCCAAAACAAGCACTTTCACGAATTAAAGTCAGGGCGGACATCATCTAAAATCTTGAAATGTTTGCTACAGATTCTGACTACAACAGTCCTCGATAACGAATAAAAATCAAAATAACAGCCCAAGAACCCAAAGCAACTTTAATGGCGACCAAGATGTTTAACAGAGGCATCACCCCACCACTCACCAATGCGCCGAATTGCCCGTGAGGTAATTCTACACCAGTCAGGGTGATCGCCGCTAAGACAATAAAAATTAACACTGAAATCTTTTCCCAGACTGCGGCGTGCCACCGTTGGTAGATGGCCTGCATCCATTCATAGGAGGAGGTAATTGCAACCAGTCCAATGGCTGTCCCTCCGGCGACACCTGCCGCAAATCCCCCTCCTGGACTCAAATGACCCCGAATTGCCAGTTCAATACTGATAATCGCGGAAATGGTGGCACCGAGACGGGCTAAAACGATAGAGGGTTGATCGGTGAATTGGTAGATGGTACAGGAGGGCTTTTCATCGGCCAGTAAATACCGAGCCCCCATGATGGCAAGTGTAAAAACAACCACTTCAAAGATAGTGTCATAGAGGCGATTTCTAAAAATCACCCCGGAAACGGCATTGGGAACACCACTATCTTGAACCACTAAGTCTACAATTGAAAAGCTTAGGTCTGGGGATGGATTGGGCATGATAAGCATCTTGATATAAAGTGCTATTCCGGCAAGAACATAAATCCATTTCATCGGTTTTTTTCCCCTGAGTCTGAGATTTTAATGTACGTGAGGCTGGTTTCTATTGATGAAAGTTCACTTTGCATGATTTCATAGAGGCGTTGAATTCGAGTTTGGGTGTGTAGCAGTGGCTTTTCTTTTTCTTCTAAATTAAGATCGAGCGATCGCATACAGGTCGCATGAATTTCTTTTTCAATGAGCGCTCGTTGCAAAGCGACCTGATTATCGTAGGTCATAATTTCTAAGCGCATATAATGTTTGCTACACATCTTGCGGAACTCAGCTATCAGTTGTTCAAAATACTGTTCGGTTTCGGGGTTGACAACCGCCTGATCTTCTGGGTCGAGAGATTCATGTTGAATAACACCTAAACGCAGGATCAAGGAGGAACGCACGGCGACGACATAGAGGGTAATTGCCAACATTGTCCCGACTAAAGCTTCGGTTAAGGCGACATCTGCTGCCCCTAACAAAGCATAAACTAAAGCGGCGATCGCACCGAGTATCCCCCGAATCACTAAAGCATGGTAAGGATTGGTCTCCAAGACCAAGATCACCCCAGCTAAAGGCATAAGAGCGATAATCACATAAACGTAGATATCGAGATTATTCATGGTCGCCTCGATCGCTAGAACAGTAGGCTAAAACATACCCTAGCACGGTATTCCAAATGGCTAAGGAAATAATAGCGAGGAGGAGTAACGGCCATTCACTGGGGATTTTTAAGAGTAACCCGATGACAATTGTCATTGAACCCAGGGTATCTGCAACGGAAAGGCTATGCAGTTTAAATAATACGGATCGGTTGCCAATTAAGGGCAGGGTTCCCCAAAGCCAGAAAAACAGTCCTATGGCAATGCAAGTATAACTCAGGAGGTCAATCATCGGTTATTCACTCAACACATCACTCAATCGTTTAATCAGTTGGGCCAGTAGCATCAATGAGGCATTTCCCACACTCAAAATCATCACTCCCACAACGCCAATCATCCAATCATCTCGTGAGATCGAGATCACTAAAATCATAATGGATGTCTTCGTGGAAATACTGGCAAAGGCTAACATCGTCTGCCAGATATCCTCATCTTGCCAAGCTTCGTAGATGGGGATGAGTAAGATCAAAATCATAATGATCAGTATTAAGTTCATTTGTGATTCCTGTTGTTACGTCGTACCCAATGGACTTCATAAAAGCCATTTTTATGGCATTTCAAGACAATTGTTTTGGGGGTAAAGGTGATCAGAAAAACATCGAGGAAGATTAAACCTGGTGTGCGCTGGGGTGCAACTTTTTCTAGGGTAATTTCCTCTTTTTTATGGGGAAAGATCATAATTTCCAATGCTTCTTTGTAAGCTTGTGGAATGGCGATAACCACCTCACGAAACGCCCGTAACCAATCTTTCAATGAACCTGGAGATTTTCTCAGTCCGGGTAAGAAAGAAGCAATGCTAACCCCAATGATTATATTAGTTACACTAAAATCGGCTGTTAGCAAAAACCAAATGGTGAGTCGCAAGATTAAATTCAGATATCCTGTCATGTTAACACCATCCAAAATATTAGAATTAACATCAAACTCATTATCCCAATCAGGTGATCAAGTTGCTCTAAAACACCGGGAATTCTAAATTCTATTCGTCTGAATATTAGAGCATAAGCTAATCCCCCGATAGCGATTATGGCGAGTGCTTTAATAATATTTGCCAGTGTATACGCTTCCAAATACACAACATTAGCCACAATCAATCCTCCTATTAATAAACCAATACCCGGCCAGAAATAGGTCGGTAGTTTTTCTCCAGGTTTATGGGGAAGAAAGATAAATTTTGAATAAACAATCACGGTTCCAACCGCAGCAATATTCATTAAAATTTCTTGCCAGGGTAGCAAATTCTGCATCGTCGATGCTTTCGCGCCAAAACCGACTAAGAGGGGAAAGCCTGCCATCGAGAGTCCACCGATCAGCAACCCGATCCATAGGCTGGTATTGATGGAGGTTTGTTGAAGTTCTTTAAAGTTGCGACTGGGTAAGCCACCAACTATTAAAAAGATCGCTGATTTGGCTAGTCCATGGGCGAGGGCATAAAATCCACCGACTATGGGGGCTGCAAGTACCCACCCTAATTGAGAAATGGTACTAAAGGCTAAGGTGCGCTTGGTATCTTTTTCTAAGATTGCACAGAAGACTCCCATTAATGCTGCTGCCACCCCAAAAATGCGAATTATGGGATCAATTTCTTCGAGGATCAATGCAAAACGCACCAGGGGAAAAATACCTGCTTTTTCGACAATTCCTGACAGCAAAGCGGATAGGGCGGTTTCCGACTCGGCATTGGTGAAGGGGGTCCATAGTCCTGAGATAAAGACTCCTCCTTTGGTTAAAAGACCGAGAAAGATTAGGGCAACGGCTTCGGGTGGTGCGTTACGCAATCCTGCAAACACAAAGGAATTATTGGCTTGATACACTAGGACTACGCCGACAAGATAAAACAGCATTGCCGTGTTGCTGATAAACAGATAGCGCAAGCCAATCCAAATTGATCGTTCAGTACGAGGATAGCTAATCAGGAGAAACACGGCGATACTGATGACTTCTAAGGTCACATACAGACTGATGAAGTCTGAGGAGATGAAAGCGGCGTTGAGACTACCCTGTAGAATGGTGATCTGTGTGTAAAAAAAAGCACTTTTACCCCGACACCAACAGTAGAGAATTACGGCGGCAGTGACTAAGGCATTGGTTAAGATAAAGTAGCCACTCAATGAGTCAACCAATAAGGTGACACCAAAGTTATCGAGGAACTGTAAGGTCAGGGTTGACTGATTGACAAAGATTTGTAGCGCATATGCGACAGAAACAAGAGTTATGCCCAATGCGAGTATTCGATCAAGTTTGGGAATCAGATAAATAATGAATCCCACAAAAAATGGTAAGGCAATCCAAGCAATGGTCAGGGTTGTCATGGCATATGATTTTTTTCAATTTCGTTGCTTTCTAATGTGGGATTATCCCGAGCGAGTTTCATCACTCCCACTAACATTAAAGCTTGTATGGAAAAACCGATCACAATTGCAGTTAAAATAACAGCTTGAGGAACGGGATCAGCGTAAGATCGGTTTTCGACGTTCGTAAGAATGGGGGTGAATAAACCGTCTCGCGATGCAACCAACACATAATAGCCAATCACTCCGGTACTCATCACGTCCATCGAGATAATTTTCATTACCAGATGCTTTTTAAGGATGATTCCGAAAAATCCGCATAATACTGTTGCAAATACAAAGGATTCTAACACGGGATTTTGGGCTAGCTAAGGACTGTTTCCGGGTCTTTTCAAGACTAGATTAATAGATTTTAATATAGAGTTGAACCTGTTTTTTGAAAAAAATATTAATTTTTATGAACTCTAGTATAACTAGATGTTAATTCCAAAAAAGTGGTGAGCTTAAACGGGGCAATATTCGGACCGAAGAGGCTTTTTGATTTGATCAACTATTAAAGTGGGGAGATAGTAGGTTCATTGAAGTTTAGAGGGTAAACCCTTCGACTTGGGGATAATGCCATTCTGAGTTAAACCATTCAGCAACTAAGGGCTGTATAAAAAATTGGGGAGGTTGACCCTCACGAACATCAATTCTTAACCCCGAATAGGGTCGTCGTTTATCACTTCCTTGACCATGACGACCAAGAAATAGCTTAGATTTGGCGACTAAACGGCTATTTTGTTCATTTTCGATTTCTTCATACAGTTCTGGCCCTTCGGGTTTTTGACGCCGCAAACTATACCCACTTCCCCCACAAACAATCCAATTCAGATGAGAATCTGCATGACCTGTATCTCCTGTACAAATATGTTCTAAACAGTGAGCATGACCATTGAGAACTAAGTCAACAATTGGCTGATTTTTAGAAGAATAATCAATATTTTGTGCCACTGCATTCAAGACCTGACGCAGATGATAACGAATGGCTAATGTTTGGGCTTGCTCCCATTTTGTGGCTTCAGTCACATAAGGAGGATGATGAAAGAATAACACCCGTCCCCGAACTTCTGGTGTTTTCCAAGAGTCAATTAATCGCTCTTGCAACCATTGTAATTGTTCGGAATCAAAATCCGACTCGAGTCCTGTTTTTAGCCTTTTTTGGAGATCAAACTCCATTTCGTCAATTTGCTCAATTTTGGCTTGGTTATCATCAATTTTATCGGCTTCTTCGGGATGGTCTGGATTGAGTTGATCGGACTCAACAATTAATTCTTGTTTTTGTTTTTCAAGATCTCGCAGACGTTGTAAAAATTGACGGCGCTGTTCTGCGGTGTTTTGACTCTCAGACAGGGGGATGGGGGCATTAAAGGTATTAGAATCAAGGGCAAAAAAATCGATTCCTCCGTAGCGAAAGGTATAATAACGATTGGGTAAACGAGTAAACTGACTGGGTTGATAACGTAGACAACGACCTGTAGAAGTTTCTTCGGTGTAATGTTGATCAAGGTGACGTTCTAAATCTCCAGGGTTATAGTGTCGGAGGTAATCTAAAAATGCTTTTGCATAAGCATCTCCTGTACCTGAACCTCGCCAACTAACATCAAAATCGATTTTTGATTTTAAAAGATGACGAATCGGCCAAGTGAGTTGAGCAATGACACCATAAAAAAGCGGTAAGTTATAATAGTCGTGATTTCCGAGTGTGGTCAGAAATGGTAAATTAAAGACCATTTGATCGTAAGAAACTTGTTTGTAGCGATCGCCTCCGACGATAAACTCCCGATAGGGTTTGATAAAATTCTGAGGATAATAGCTAGGAGAACCCGTCAGATAGACGACATCGCCTGTATGGAGAATAAAACGCGGGTGATGGTCTTGCTGTTTTAGCAATAATTGGGTAATCTCACGTTGGGGGCTATGTCTACGATGGCGTCCAGTACCACTATCTCCAATCACGAAAAAAGAAAATTCTGGGTTTTCTACATGATCATCGTCAATCACTAAGCGAGTTTGATCAATATTACGATCAACAAGATATGATTCTTGCCACCGCACCCGACGCTTCATTTGACGAATTTTTTTAGAGATGGCAGGATCAGTAACAAATTGCATACTAGAAATTTTAAAATTTATCCAGTCGAATTTTAACGCAATTTCAAATCTGATGCAGAGTTATTGATCACCGTTGTTGATCTTGAGATCCACTCCGAAAAATTATAGCTGTGTGCTGGTTTGCGTCTATCGGGGTGAAAGCAGGAGAATCAGCCTGTAGAAATTTTGATCAATTTGGGGGTAATGGTGACACAATTTGCAAATTTCTGGATATTATTGTTTTTGAGGTTTTTTGTATTTTAGAATGAATAGGCTATTGAGTATAAATAGATCTTAAGTATTGTACTGAGTTGACCTTACACTAGATCGGGAGTTTTTGTTCATGCTGATACAATGTTTTAACCGTCTAGTTTCTCCTATAACTCGTCGGGTTCCCTTGCGAACTGTTTTAATTGTTCCTTTTATTGTTCAATTGGCGGGGGCTGTAGGATTAACGGGTTATCTGTCTTGGCGCAATGGACAACAAGCCGTGAATCATGTTGCTTCTCAACTGCGTAATGAAGTAACAGAACGAGTTCAACTTCACTTAAAAAATTATTTAGAAAAGCCTTATATTATTACTCAAATTAATAACCGTGCGGCAAGACTCGGATTAATTTCTTTTGACAACAAGCAGTTTTCTGAGTATTTTCTCTGGGATAAACTTCAGATTTTTGATTCTGTTTATGCGATTTATTTTGGGAGCGAGCAAGGAGAATTTGTTTATGTTAAAAGAGAAGAAGATGGTTCTTATACTGCCAAACGAGTAGAAATTCCACCGGAACGTTATGCTTATCGTTTAGATGAACAGGGCAACCGTGTTGAGTTTCTAGAAGTTGATCAATACGATCCTAGACAACGCCCCTGGTATATGAATACATTACTCACGGAACAAGCAAATTGGAGTAAAATTTATAGGTTTACGGGTGGGGAATTAGGAATTACCGCTTCGGATACTTTTTATGATAGTTTTGGCAATTTTCGCGGAGTCATTGGGGTTGATATTATTCTCAGTTTAGTCAGTGATTATCTCAAGAATATTCAAATCAGTCAGAAAGGTCAAGTTTTTATTATTGAACATTCGGGTTTATTAGTCGCCACTTCAACGGGAGAAGAACCTTTTACACTAGAAGAAAATAATCAAGCTAAACGTTTAGCAGCTATTAATAGTCAAAATCCGTTAACCGCAGGAACCGCAAAATATCTGCTTGAACGCTACAAACATTTAAGTTTAGTCAAACAATCCCAACAACTTGATTTTCGTTTAAATGGAAAACGAAAGTTTGTGCAAGTTGTTCCCTATCAAGATCAACTAGGCTTAGATTGGTTAATTGTTGTTGTGGTTCCAGAAGATGACTTTATGGAACAAATTCAGAATAATACCCGCACAACAATTGTATTATGTCTGATCGCTTTTGGCGTTGCAATTGGGATCGGAATTTGGACAGCTAATAGTGTGACAAAACCCATTTTAAGCTTAAATCGAGCCGCTAAAGCAATTCGTCTAGGAAAATGGAGTTATCAAGTCAATTCTTCTCGTTGTGATGAACTTAGAGAACTGGCTGAATCTTTTCAATGTATGGCGGAACAAATGCAAGACTCTTTCACAACGTTAGAAGCGAAAAATGCCGCGATGCAACAGTTAAATGAACAATTAATTCAAAGTGAATCTCGCCTCTATCAATTTTTAGATAGTTTACCTGTTGGGGTATTAGTTTATGATGGTGTTCAAGATCAATTAACTTTTATTAACTCAACAGCAAAAGCCCTATTGAGAAAAGAGATTATTCCCCATACCTCTCTTGAACAATTTGCCCAAGTTTATCAACTCTATTTAGCTGGAACCGATCAACTTTATCCCGCTAAAGCCTTACCCTTAATTAGAGCAATGAAAGGGAAGAGTCTGAAAAGTGAAAATATAGAAATTCGGCATCCTGATCGGGTTATTCCCTGTGAAGTCTTAGCCAAACCCATTTATGATTCTCAGGGTAATATTATCTATGCTCTTGTTGTTTTTGAAGATATCACCGAACGAAAAAAAGCCGATGCTGAACGTCAAAACTTTACTCAACAATTAAAGCTAAAAAACGAAGAACTCCAACGTTTAGACAAACTCAAAGATGAATTTCTTGCCAATACCTCTCACGAATTGCGTACCCCTTTAAATGGGATGATTGGTTTGTCTGAATCAATGTTAGAAGGGGCTACCGGAGAACTCTCAGAGGTTCAACGAAAAAATCTGATTATGATTGCTCAAAGTGGACATCGTTTATCAACATTAGTGAATGATATCCTCGACTTTTCTCAACTCCGACATAAAACAATTCAACTACAGCTTAAACCAATAGGGTTTCGAGAAATCACTGAGATTGTTTTAACCTTAAATCAGCCCTCAACTCGGATGAAAAAGTTAGAACTCATCAACTCAATTCCCACTGACTTACCTCCAGTTGAAGCGGATGAAAATCGTTTACAACAAATTCTCCATAATCTGGTTGGAAATGCAATTAAGTTTACAGAAAAAGGGTCTGTAACCGTTTCTGCTCAAGTTATTAATGATGAAAAAAAGGGTAGCCAAACTCCCTTAAATTCTCAAGTTTTAGTGACTGTTTCTGATACAGGAATAGGTATTCCCCCAGATAAATTAGATAGAATTTTTGAATCCTTTGAACAGGCTGATGGTTCTACAGCACGTCAATATGGAGGTACAGGCTTAGGATTAGCCGTGACTAAACAATTAGTTGAACTGCATGGTGGAAAAATTGAGGTCAAATCTACTGTCGATGTTGGCTCACATTTTACCTTTACTTTACCCATTGCAGAACCAGCAATATCAACGCTTGAACCTTCATCGGATTATACTCCTGATTCTAAAATCATTCCTTCTGTCAATTTGTTTAAAACTCAAAATACAAGCAATTTACTTCAGAAGACATCAACTTTACCCCCCATTTCAGCCGCAAATCTAGAAAATAATCAGTTTAAAATATTAATTGTTGATGATGATCCGATTAACTTACAGGTGTTAGTTAACTACTTATATTTACAAAATTATGCTGTTGTTCAAGCGAGCAATGGTTTAGAAGCGATTGCAATTTTAGAAACGGGGTATGTGCCTGATTTGATTTTATTAGACGTAATGATGCCGAGAATGACCGGGTATGAAGTCACCCGAAAAATTCGAGAAACCTGGCCACCTCATCAACTCCCAATTGTGATGTTAACGGCTAAAAATCAAGTTTCAGATTTAGTTGCAGGTCTAGAAGTCGGTGCCAATGATTACCTGTCTAAACCCTTAAATAAAGATGAATTAATCGCCCGAATTAAAACCCATATTCGCATCAAACAACTGCGAACTGAAAAAGCCCATATTCGCAAAACCTTTGGACGATATGTAACGGATGAAGTGGTGACTAATTTATTAGAAACAGAAGAAGGCTTAAAACTCGGTGGAGAACGTCGTAAAATTACAATGCTGACATCAGATGTGAGAGGATTTACCGCTATTTCTGAACGTCTTAATCCGGAAGAGGTTGTACAAATTCTTAACTTTTATCTATCTAAAATGGCTGATGTAATTACGACTTATAAAGGGACAATTGATGAATTTATGGGTGATGGTATTTTAGTCTTATTCGGAGCGCCAAGATTGAGAGAAAATGATCCCGAACGGGCTGTGGCTTGTGCGGTGGCAATGCAGTTAGAAATGGAGTCTGTGAACCAAGCGTTAAAACAGAGAGGTTTACCGCCTTTAGAAATGGGGATTGGGATTAATACAGGGGAAGTCGTTGTGGGGAATATTGGCTCAGAAAAACGCACAAAATATGGAGTTGTCGGAAATCAAGTTAATCTAACTTATCGCATTGAATCTTATAGTACAGGAGGTCAAATTTTAATTTCAGAATCGACCTATTATGAAGTAGTTTCGATGATTCAAGTAACTGGAGAAAACCAAGTTCAACCCAAAGGTGTTAAACAACCCATTACCATTTATGAAGTTGGCGGAATTGCTGGAAAATATAATTTATTTTTACAACAAGAAGAAGAAATCTTTCTTCCCCTCCCTGAACCTCTGGCGTTACATTATACAATTTTGGAAGGGAAACACGTCGGTGAAAATGTATTTCTCGGTTCAATGGTTGAACTGTCAGCCAAAGGTGCAAAAATTCAATCCCGTCAAGGTGAACAAGATACAATTCCTCTGTCTCTGACAAATATCAAGTTAAATCTTCTCCCGTTAGACCATTTAGCAGCAACCAGTGAAGATATCTACGCTAAAGTTTTAGAAGAACCCGCAAATGCAGGAAATTTCTATATTCGCTTCACCGCTAAACCCCCGGATGTTAAAGTGAAACTTCAGCAGCTTTATGAACATCTGTTAAAACATTCAAAGTCAAGTTGATTGAAACTTCAAAATACAACTTTTACAGCAGTGTTCATCTTATGTTAAGGTATGTAAACAAGATTTAGATTTTTGTTTTTGTCATCTAACATGAGCATCTTAAACTCCACAGAACCGATTATTCGCGTTAAACAGCACCATCTCGATGTTCAAGATCTCAAAGGTTTACTCAATATTCATTTAAAAATTGGCAATTACACGGTATTTTCAGGCTTATATACTCGGATTGATCAAGTTTTTTTACTCTGGGCTTGGATTTCTCTGATTATCTTCATCACCGCTCAATTTTTCTCAATCAGTTGGATCAATCAGGCTTATTGTTGGTCAGGACTCACGCTACTAGCAACAATAGCAATGATCGTTTTAACTTATTGTTGGGTTCGCATTGAAGACATGACTTGGCTGGTTTATTGTTGGGCGTTATTGATGTTAACTGGAGTCGGACTGACTAACTTAGGAATTTTCTGGGGATGCTCACAGATTTTAGTCAATTTGTGTCCTCTCTGGCTCATCCTTTGTGCTTTAGGCTATCTAGCAACAGGATGGGGTTTACAATCAAGATCATTTATCTTGGCTGGATTATTACATCTATTTGCAATTCCTTTATTATCTTATTTGCTGGGTTGGCAATTTTTATCAACCGGAATCATCTTAGCGGGAACCTTGCTCTTTTTTGCAGAGGTTCAATGGGATATGCGCCCGCCCATAGAATCCAAGTTTTTGACACCTGAACAGTTAGCATTTAATCGTGAGCAAAACCACAAACGTCAAATGGAGTAATTGCTCGTTTATACGACTCGAGAGAATAGGTCAGAAGACACAAGCATTTTTTGTCTAAAATCAGTCGAAAAAACTTTCATCACAGCCGCGTTGGTCGCCGGGCCTTGTAAACACCGGCAGACCGCGACTCATCTGAAATCAGCTGCCCATTAGCGCCTGGGCAAGCCCGATATAGAGCGGTATTCCCAAGGCTAGCGCAACCGGAGTGCCGACGGCTGTGGAAGCGCCGATATAAGCAGAGGGGTTGGCTGACGGGATACCCGCTCGTAAAGTGGGCGGCCCTGAGATGTCCGAACTAGAGGAGGCGATGACAGCCAGAATTACAACGCCGCCAAGGCTGAATCCTGTGATGGCATGGGCAATCATACCCAGACCGAAGGCTATCAGCCCATGCAGTAACGGTGCGACAAAAGCATATACTGCGTACCACTGGGCTACCTTTCTTAGCTCGCCAAGCCTTGCTGTAGCCTCCATACCCATGACCAGCATCAGTATCGAAAGCAGGCCCCGGAAGAGTGGCTCGTAGAAACTTTGAAAGACACTTTCCGGTCGGGTTAGCAAGCCTAGAGCGAGGCCGAGTAGCAGTGCCGATAGGGCGGATCCCTGGAGACTTTCCTTGACGATCGGCCATATCCTAACCCGCTGATCTGCGACACCGCGCTGTTGGCTGAGATACTCTTGCCTGGTGGTGGGATACTCTTTAGCGGGAAACTCGCCTGCAGCAACGGGCTGCTTACTGAGAGACTCCTGCTTGCTGAGAGACTTTTGCTTGCTGACATAAACGCTGGCCAAGACGATCGCAGTCACCAGCGCTGGGATGTCCATGAAGGGATAAAGTGCAGCAGCCCAGGCTTCGTATTCGATGCCCTGCTCTTCCATTAGTGTCAGGGCGGCGGCGAGGGTAGAGCCACTCACGGCACCGAACAAGCCCGCAGTTGCAATGGCATCCACGGTTTTGATGTTTGGCAGCTTGGCTAACGTGTAGCGCCCGATGAACACGATCACGATCCCCGTTACCATAGCGAACATTGCGGGCAACAGCATTTCTACCAAATTGGCATTGCGGATGGCAATACCGCCGCTCAGGCCGACTTTGATGAGCAACATAAAGACGACGAACTTATAGATCGCATCTGGAATTTGCAGTTGGCTATTGACGGCGGCAATGACCATACCACCAATCAAAAAGCCGAGTGTCGGGGACTGCAACTGCGCCAGGAAGCGCGTTAAGAAATCAGACAAGAAATCCACTTTGTAATTCCTCCTTGATCAGATTTTAGGGGTTAGGATGCCAGGTAAGCTTGGCCTCGAATCTTGGGTAGCTGGCTTTACGCTTCCGGGTGAGCAGCGAGTCAACCCGCTACAAAGAATTCATCTGCATTCCGATGCGTCGTGTGCTGGAAGATCAGGTTTCGCTGCGGCGATCGCAAACGATCGCGTTAATCAGACCATTGGCCCATCGGATCTTTTATAGACTTTAGTCTATCCAGATTTAACTTTCCATGTATTTAAGTCTATGTGTTTAAGTTTATATTAAGATCCGCAAAATTTGCGATCGCTCTACATGGATCTGCTAAGTAATATCAAATTAAAATCATAAGTTTTCTTTAAACCTGTTTTTCTTGGTAAAAAGATAAGTGTTTTTTATAAACAACTTCCGCTAATCTGAGTCAATTTTCCTCCATAAAGGCTAGTGGATTCACTGATATTTGGCATAATCTTAAAGATATGGTTTAAAACAAAACCATAGAGTCTTCTCTTTAATTGTCCTAATAAAACCTATTAAGAAGAGGTAACCCACATGACCCAGCAAGCCAGCAAGCTCGTCATCGTCACCGAAAAGTTATTACTGAACAAGATTGTCAAGATCATTGACGAAGCCGGGGCCACCGGTTATACAGTAATAGCCGCTGGCGGTAAAGGCAGTCGCAACGTGCGCTCGTCAGGACAACCCACCGTTGGCGACACCTACTCTAATATAAAGATCGAGGTGCTTACCGCCAATCGGGATCTAGCCCTGAAGATTTCGGATGAGGTCGCGACGAAGTTTTTCGACGATTATTCGGGCATCACCTATCTCTGTGACGCGGAGGTACTGCGGGCGCACAAGTTCTGATTCAAAACCCCAGCTAATTTTCATTTTGCTAAGAAGCGGTTCAAGCACTGGGAATCTGGGTATTGTAACGACATCTGAGACAGAACTTACGCAGATTTTGAGAATCTACCCTAAATGTAGAGGAGAAAAAGCATATTGCCTCTACATTTAGAGGTTAATGTTACAGATTGTCAGATAAGTGTGAGAATATATCCTGATTAATCTAAAACTCTTGAATTTGTTTTTATCGACTTTTTGGCCGAGGTTTTTTATGGGAGAAAAAATATATAGGTTGATTCACTGAAGGATGCCCCAAATTTTCAGTGTTCTCGACGTTACTGAGTTTTTGAACGGTACAATTATGGCGATCACAATCGCTATCAAAGACTTCAATTTTTGCCAAAAATGTTGAATAGGGTTCCGGGGGCTGTCTCGGTTCCCGGTTCCTTGTTGCCAAATTTTAATAAAATGATTATCATTCTATAGTTATACTGATCATGTCAATGGTACTGTATCTCGAATTATGTCACCTGCAAAGCTATTTCAGATGTTAACCCATTCTAGAATGTGGAATCGTCGTCCTCTATTTGCGGTATTATTAATTTCAACGCTGGCTGTAGTTGTCGGTAGGTCGACAACCATTGCTCAGAACTCCCGTTCTAACACAGTTGTGGCGACATTTTTACCCATGTACCTGTTTACCAGAGCGGTGTCTGGTAGCAATGGAAACATCGAAGTTCTCATCCCGCCGAATATTAGCGCTCACGACTTTCAAGCCTCTCCCAGTGATGCGCGAAAACTGGCTCAAGCACAAGTTCTCGTTAAAAATGGTTTGGGAATGGAAACGTTTCTCAGTGGATTAGTTGCCAATGCGGGGAATCCTCAACTCAAACAAATTGATGCGAGTCAAGGGATTCAGACAATTGAAGATGATCACGGACATTCTCATGGTCATTCTCACGGACATTCTCATAGTCATTCTCATAGTCATTCTCATGGTCATTCTCACGAGGAGGGAAATCCCCATGTTTGGTTAGATCCGGTTTTAGCCCAGAAACAAGTTGCTAATATTCGGGATGGTTTAGTTGCAGCAAATCCCGGAAATGCACAAACCTATCAAGCTAATGCTGAAGCTTTTATTAGACAACTTCAACAACTTGATCAAGAATTTAAAAGCCGTTTATCCCCAGTACAAGGCTGTAAATTTATCGCCTTTCACGATGCTTTTCCTTACTTAGCTAAACGCTATGGCTTGCAACAAATGGCAGTAGTTGGACTTCCCGAAGATAGTATTTCTCCCCGTGATATTCAGCGTGTGATCGCAGCTGTTCAAGAACATAATGTGAGAGCTTTATTAAGCGAACCTGGAGTAGATGATAGACGACTTAAACAAATTTCTAATGAGGTGGGACTGCCTGTAAGAACCCTAGATCCCCTAGAAACAGGCCCTTTAGATCCTAAACATTATTTTACTGCGATGCGAAAAAACTTAGACACGCTAGAGAGTATTTGTAGATGATTTTGAGTGACGAATTTGGCAGTCAATCTATTGTTGATATCAAAAACTTAAGGGTGTTACGCGGAAATTACGTCGCCATTGAAGATGTTTCATTTCAACTGTTTTCAGGCACTAATACTGCAATCGTAGGGCCGAATGGTGCGGGAAAAAGTACCTTAATTCAAGCCATTTTGGGATTAATTCCCTACCATTCAGGTCAAATCGAAATTTTAGGCAAACCGTTAAACCAATTGGGGAAACGTTGGGATAAAATCGGTTATATTCCTCAAAAATTTTCCTTTGATCGCTATTTTCCCCTAACCGTTGAAGAATTGGTGGCGTTAGCTTTACCCAAATCAATGTTTTGGAAATCGAGAGAACGAAAGATTTCTGTGCAGAAAATTTTGGTAAAAGTTAACCTAGAGTATCAATCTCATCAACGCATTGGGACTTTAAGTGGCGGGGAACTCAAACGAGTTTTATTAGCTTATTGTTTAGTGGTTCCTCGTCATTTAATTGTTTTAGATGAAGCTTTATCTGAAGTGGATGCAACGGGGGAGGTAGAGTTTGCAGAATTATTAAATCAGTTACAACGAGAACAAGGATTTGCTACCCTACAAATTTCCCACGATTTAGATTTAGTCAGTCGATATTGTGATCGCGTTTTATGTCTTAATCGTCATATTATTTGTCAAGGAAGCCCTAGAGAAACCTTATCAACTGACAATTTACAAGCAGTTTATGGTTCAACTCTCATTCGTTATTTTCACTCTCATTAATATAATTTGTGAACCGGGGAAAGTTTAATTTGCCTCTTAATATTATGATCAATTTAGACTGGATAGAACTGTTTACCTTCCCCTTTATGCAACGTGCAGTAATTGGCGGAG
>JBJHBL010000071.1:0-32066 GCA_050485465.1 Limnoraphis sp.
CGTCCGTCTTGGCTTCCTGTTCCTGATTTTGCTTTAGAAGCACTGCTCGGAGATTCGGCTAAATTGGTTCTCGAAGGTCAGCAGGTGATTCCTAAACGCACGGTCTCCTACAATTTTGACTATCAATATCCCACTGTCAAGCCGGCCCTCGAAGATATTGTTCAATAATATGACTTCCTCTGACTCTCTCGACTCCCCGACTCTTAATTCCGCTCGTCGCAGTTTAAAACAGGCGATGACTCGCTATTCTCACAAACGACGCCAGCACCAAAATCCCCCAGAGTTACAAGCGACTCTCAAAACGCAGTTAGATGTATTGGCGGCGAGTTTAGATAAACTTGAGGGGGGTTTGGTGCGAATTGCGGTGTTTGGCTTGGTGAGTCGGGGAAAGTCTGCGGTTTTAAATGCGCTATTGGGGGAAAATGTGCTGCAAACAGGCCCTCTCAACGGGGTGACGCAATGGCCTCGTTCGGTGCGCTGGAGGGTGCCTTGTCGCTATGATGATCCGCAAGATCAGATCCCGGTGGAGTTGATTGATACACCAGGACTTGATGAGGTGGGGGGTCAGGTGCGGGGTGAGATGGCGCGGGAGGTGACTCGTCAGGCGGATTTGATTTTATTTGTGGTATCGGGAGATTTGACGCGCACGGAGTATGAGGCGCTTTGTGAGTTGCGAAAGGCGCAAAAGCCTCTGATTGTGGTGTTTAATAAGGTTGACCTCTACACGGAAACGGAACAACAGGCGATCTACTCGAATTTAGAACGGTTAACGACAACGGATGTCCTAAATTTAGATTTTGCTGACTGGGAGTTAGACGCTGAAGGGGAGTTTAAACCTGTTGAGTCTTCTTTTTTAGAGGTGGTGCGGGTGTCTGCTGAACCTGCGGCGGTGCAAGTACGGGTAGAATGGCCTGATGGTCGGGTGACTTCGGAATGGGAAACGCCTCCGCCTCAAATTGAGGAGTTGAAACAAGCGATTGTTAATATTATTCATCGAGAAGGGCGATCGCTGTTGGCGTTGAATGCGTTAGTGCAGGCGCGAGAGGCGGAAAAACTGATTGCTTCTCAAACGGTTCAACTGCAACAAACGGAAGCTGAGGCTTTAATTTGGCAGTTTACTAAGTATAAAGCGATCGCCATTGCAATTAATCCGATCGCGGTTCTTGATGTTTTGGCAACAACAATTAGTGATTTAATTTTAATTCGCTCTTTGGCTCGGTTGTATGGTTTACCGATTACTAATTATCAAGCTAGTCAACTGTTACAAAAGATTCTGCTGAGTGCAGGAGGGATGATTCTGGCAGAATGGGGGAGTAGTGCAATCTTAGGGTTCGGTAAAAGTGCGGCCGGGTTAGCTACAGATATTTCTACCTATGCAGGGGTGGCGCTGACTCAAGCTTCGATTTCCGCCTTTGGAACCTATACCGTAGGTCGAGCGACGCAGGTTTATCTTGAACAAGGATGTACCTGGGGAGAATTAGGGATTGATACCGTGATTCAAGAGATTATTAATCAAGTAGATCGTGATACTATTGTCTATCGATTGCGACAAGAATTAACAAAAGATTAAATAAGTTTATATTTTGAGACATTCTAGGGCCTTTTGCTCAGGGTTAAAACTCTGTTAATTAATCTGAGGAAAAGTCGAAGAAATCCCCAGAGGTTTGATATGATAGATTTGCGTTCAGATTAAGGAATCGGGGAAAAACACTATCCCCAGTCCAGGAGAAACTAACTTCAGTTTTTAGGACGCTGTGATGCTTCCTGTTATTGCTCGTTCATGTTGCTTGTACTTTAAAAAATAATGCTTTAGTTGTTCAGTTGACAGTTTAACTGAACTCAACTTCGCTAAAGTTTATCTCAACTTCAATGGTTATCTATTGATGGTTTTGGTTGATTGATTTGATCAGGGTTGCATTTTCCAGACTAAAATCTAGAATCGATCATTCAATGTTGATTGAACAATTCAAGAAGATTTTCTATCTTGTCAGTTCAATTGTATTGCAATTTTATTAATTTTGAACCAGAGTGCAAAACCATGTTAAAAAATGTGCCGAACCCTGATCAAAAACAATTCCCGTCTAGCAGTGCTGACTTTAATGATCAACGCGCTCCTAGTATCTTACTACATTTAGACCGAGGATCAGCCGTTGCTTTAATCCGCAATATCATTTTTTTACTTCTAGATGCTAGCTTAATTGCGTTGGGATGGTTAACCGCAGAATTGATTGTGATTAATTCTGAGTTTTTAAGAACTGTTGAATCTTTTGAACTCATTGGAGATTCAGCAGAACATCCCGGTTTTTTATTCCCTATTTTAGCAATTACGATTGTCATTATTGCTTCATCCGGACTCTATAGTAATCGCAATAATCGCCGTCGCTTTCTCCGATTAGCAAGCTGTTTAACTTTAGCACAGATTGTTTTTATTGTGCTAGCCTTTCTCTATAGACCTGGTATTTTTCTTTCTCGTTCTTTATTCTTACTAGCTTGGTTCTTTACGATTATTTTTGTCTTGCTGGGTCGCTTTTTGCTAGAGTTAGCTGTGATTAGCATTCGCAGCAAAGGAATTCTCACTCGTAAAATTTTTCTCATCGGTACTCCTAGAGATACTTTAGCCGCAAAAATTGCTCTTAAACTGATTAGTAACCGAGAATTTCAAGTCGTAGGTCAAGTCGATTTATCTACCCTTGAAGGACAAAAAAAATGGCAGAATACTCTGCAAGAGATTCAAAGCAAAGAAGTTGGAGAAGTCTTTGTTTGTTCTTGGCAATCTATTCCCAATTCTATGTCATTTTATTGGAGTTTAAAAACGGCGGGAATTAATCTACGAGTCTTACCTGTGGGTTTAGAACTTCCCTATCAAGCCCCTCAAATTGAAATGATAGGTCGAATGCCAACCATTCAGTTTACAACTCCTGCTATTATTGGAACCGATTTTTGGGTGAAGCGAGGATTTGATTTAACAGTTGCGGTGTTAATTTTGCTGTTTGCTAGTCCTATTTTTCTGTTAATTGCGGTGTTAATTAAGTTAGATTCACCGGGGCCAATTTTCTACAAACAAACTCGGTTAGGGTTGCGTGGACGGCATTTTAAAGTGTGGAAATTTAGAACAATGGTCATCAATGCAGACCAACTTATGAAAGAACTTGAGGCGAAAAATGAACTGAAAGGCGGTGTTTTGTTTAAAATGAAAGATGACCCTCGTATTACCAAAGTCGGTAAGGTCTTACGTCAATATAGTTTGGATGAACTTCCCCAAATTATTAATGTTCTCAGAGGTCAAATGAGTTTAGTGGGGCCGCGTCCTTTGCCTTTAAGAGATGTTGAAGGGTTTGCCCCTCATCACTTTGCCCGTCAAAATGTTTTACCGGGAATAACAGGATTATGGCAAGTTTCAGGACGTTCTGATATTATTGATTTTGAGAACGCTTTTCGGTTGGATGTGATGTATATTAATAACTGGTCACTCTTACTAGATTTTCAGATTCTTTGGAAAACGGTTCAAGTGGTGTTAAAACGAAAAGGCGCTTATTAAGTTTCTACTGTGACCATTTTTTAACGGGAAGAACCCGAATATATTGCAAAAATAATAGGATTAAATACAGTGGGTTTAGAAACACATATCGTTTCCAAAGCCGCAAGGGTTCTTGCCGCAGTCGAAATGCCCATTCTAAACCCCTTTTTTGCATCCAACTGGGGGCTTGAGGAATATTTCCGGCATGAAAATCAAACGCCGCCCCCACACAAAGAACCGGGCAATTTAACACCTCTCGATGTTCAAAAGCCCAGGTTTCTTGGCGAGGACAGCCTAAACCTACAAACACTATTTTTGCGTTAGAAGCTTGAATTTTTTGGATAAAATTTGCATCTTCTTCAACCGTTAAGGGGCGATAAGGTGGAGAAATTGCACCACAAATTTTTAGGGTGGGAAACTGTTGTTTAAGATTAGATTTTAACTGCTGTAAAACTTGAGGCGTTGAACCATAAAGAAAAATACCTAACTCCTCTTGAGACGCTTTTTCACACACATATAAGGTTAAATTCGGGCCATAAACTCGGTCTTTTAGATTGGTTTTGTAGAGTAAATTTAAAGCCCATCTCACAGGTTGACCATCGGGACAAACTAAGTCAAAACGATTTAAACGATAACGATACGCTTGATCTAAAACTGCCGTCATAATACCATGAACGGGTTGAGCCGCAACAATCAGAGATTGATGATGTTTAGCCGCATTAAGAATTTGATGAACAGCACTTTCATAGTCAATGGCACTTACTTTAACCCCTAAGAGGTTATATTTTCCTAAATCAATCATCAGAATTCCCCGACGAAGATAACTAGGCGATCAGGCTATTTTGATTATACTACTATTGAAGTTGAATTCAATGGTTTTTCAATGTGAGAATTGGCATCGGCTAAATGTTTTTTCAATGTGGCTTCGGGAAGTGGCCCTTGTAGATGACTCCAGGGAAGAACTTCATCTAGATGCCAATTTCTATAAACATAATCTTCTAATTCGGGTAATTGTCCGCGTAGCTGTTTAAATGCTCGTCGATAACTTCCCAAAGAATCACCATAGTCTCTGATTAATTCTAACAGATGGGAGATACGGCGATCGCCTCTAGAAATTAACGCTTGAATCACTGACCATTTATAGCTTTCGGGACGAAAATCGATTCCGTCTTTGCGAAGATTTTTTTCAAGGTATTTTAATCTTTTTTCGGCTTCAGGGTTGACTCCAAACCACTGAAAGGGCGTGTGTGATTTTGGAACAAAGGTACTACAACCCAAAGTTAATTTTAAACCGGGTGCGGCTTTTTTAAGTTGTTTCATTAAATCTAGTGTTGCATCTAAATCTTCCGGTTCTTCACCGGGAACACCAACCATTCCATAGAGTTTTAAGGCTTTTAATCCTCCGATTTTCGCATTGATTGCGGCTTGAATAATTTCTTCATTTTCTAATTTCTTGTTAATAATTTTACGAACCTTATCACTTCCACTTTCTATCGCTATAGTTAAACTTTTAGTGTCTCGTTTGGCTAGAGTTTCTGCGAGTTGAACCGTCACTGTATTCGTTCTAACGGAAGCAATACTCAGCCTCACGTCATCATATTTAGGTTGACTTAAATAGTTTAATAAATCGTTAAATTCAGGATGTTGGGTAACAGAAGCCCCCAATAAACCAATACGGTTAGTCACCGTTAAACCCTGTTCAATTGCAGGAATGAGTGAAGTTTCTAAACTGGCTGTTCTAAAGGGTAATGTCAGATAACTCGCTAAACAAAAACGACACATTTCGGGACAACTGCGAACCACTTCTACCATGAAAATATTTTCCCAGGCGGCTTTTTCTGTCACAACGGTAGAAGTAGATAGAGTATTTCCGCGATAGGTTTGTTTTTGAATAATTTCGGGAATATCGGTAACAATCGGTTCAATTGCTGTAATTTTTCCCTCTGAACTTTCGTAATTGACTTGATATAAACTCGGAACGTAGATTCCAGGAACTTGGGCGAGATGTTGTAATTTAGTTTTACGGTTTGCGTTTCTAACCTGTTGATAAGCCGTGATAAAATTGGGTAATAATTCCTCTCCATCTCCCAATAAAATTATATCAAAAAAGTCGGCAAAGGGTTCAGGATTTGCTGTCAAAACTGGCCCCCCTCCAAACACTAAGGGATGAGAATTGTCTCTGTTTATTGAACGAAGGGGAATATTGAGAAATTCTAATCGTTCTAAAATATTAATATAATCCAGTTCCCAAGAAACCGAAAATCCGATTAATTCGGGTTGGGTCGGTAGCGGTTCGTGAATATCTGTAAATAGACGACTCACGTCTACATCGGAACGCAAAGCTAGAGTCGTCCAAACAATTTGATATCCTAAACTGGTAATTCCGACAGTATATTCATTGGGAAAGGCAAAAATAATCGGAATTGCATTAATATCCGGTGTCGCCGCAGTAAAGAGAAGACGTTCACTATCAAAAACAGAAGTATTCACAGCTTCAGTTAAAATTCAATAAACAGCAGTTTTCATTCTTAAAAATTACGATTTTAAAGAATAACCTGAGTGCCAGCGTCTCGCTAGCGGGATGAACTGTTAAAAACAATAGCTTTCTACAAAATATCAATCCCATACTCTGGGCTGAGATTTTTTTGAAAAATTTGGATGAGCAGCATTCAGACTGGCATAGTTTATCCTAACGATATTTTAGCTTGAAAAATAGAATCGTTGATGCTAAACTCAAAGTAACGATATTAGTAGCGATAATGGGAATATTCCCTATAAAAAGTCCATAGACTATCCACAAAAAGACACCTGAACAAAAAAGCACAAACATTTGTAGGGAAACATCACGAGTTGATTTCGTTTTCCAGGTTTTAATCACTTGCGGTAAAAAAGAAATTGTCGTTAAACTACCCGCCAGCAGTCCAATAGCTGTAATTAAATCCATCCCATTACTACCCTGAATTGAGCCTCTCTCATTCTAAGAGATCCAGAGAATAGTGAACAGGTTATAGGGGACAGGGGACAGTTATCAGTTATCAGTGACCAGCTTTTACAGTGAACAGTGACCAGCTTTTACAGTGAACAGTTTACAGTGACCAGCGCGCTCCTTGCGGCCCGGCGGAATGGGCGCGAGAGCAAAGTTTGTAAGAGAGTGACCAGTGAAGACAGTTTACAGTGTCTCCCCTGCTTCCGCCGCTTCCGCCGCTTCCCCATTCCCTCTTGCCTGTTGCCTATTGCCTTCTGCCTATTGCCTATTGCCTGTTGCCTATAGCAAGATTGCCTATTGCCTGTTGCCTATTGCCTCTGAGAAAGTAACAGAAACCTCTACAGGTTTGTCTTCTAAGCCGATATAACGGGCGCGAATGGTAGTTTTTGCTTGAACAGGCATTAATGGGGTAATCGTTCCTAAAGAGAGCAAATCACCGGGCTTGAGGCGTATTCCTGCGGCTTTCAAGTCATCCCGCAGCCATAATACCGCTTTTAAAGGGTGTCCCAATAAAGCAGAACCCTCACCTTTGGCTAATTCTTGTCCATTGTCATCCAATAAAATCACTTTAAAATCACCTAAACGTTTTTCCCACTCCGGTGTAGCGGCTAGGGGAATAACTTTTCCCAAAACGCCTAAACGCGCCCCCACATTAATCGCAACTAAAGCAGCGGCATTGAGTTGAACATCGGGATGATAGACTAAATCAGGCAGTTCAATAAAAGGAATAACAGCATCTAAACCTGCAAGCAATTCCTGGGGTGTTGTGGCTTCGTTAATGCTATGATCACCCACTCTAACAATTAAATCCGCTTCAAATTGAGGGATAGCCCCAAAATCTGCTGAGACAACCGCCCCCTGATCGAGTAACATTTGTTTGAGGAGAACACCCCGCACGGGATGAGAAACGTTAAAACGTTGTTGGGCGATGGGGTTTGTCAGTCCCGCCTTATAACCCACGACTGGCCCTAAGTGGGGAGTTAGGATCTTAATAAATTCTTTTTGTATGCTCATCGCTTGTTCTAGAGAGAGATTCCCCACAATTGCTCCAACAGGTTGACGTTTTAAGTAGGGATTTGCCAAATGTTGCGCTAAACTGAAGTCTGTGGCAATTATTTTGGTGGAGAGGAGATCCGGTTCTGGTTTTGAACAGGATAGCAGACTATCTGATGTCGAGGTTTCGTGAGGAGAGCGAGTTGCGTTAGCCAAATTTATATAAACAAAGGCGCTAACGGTAGTACAAACCGCAGCAATTGAGAATCGCCGCCACAGACTCAGTTGAGTAAAGCAGTAAAATTTCATTCACAAGGATGAGGATATATCCCCTGTATTGGGGACGTGACTTCTCAGGTTTTAATTGTACCTTAGATGTAGATAGTGGTTGATCCTCAGCATTGCCCAGAAAAAGGGTGTGAGCTAATTGAACAACAGTTTAACGAAATTAGTAGATCTCGGTTTATAAAACAAACGAGAGGCTGTTTTGACGGGAGCAAACCAGTTAATAAAGAGTAATATGAATATGACAAAACTCTTTCAATCTTTCAATCTGCCAAATTTAGGTATAACGTCTGTCTTATCTGTTGGGGTTGGGCTAACATCTTTAGCGAATGTGATTACAGTTCGCTCTACCTTAGCAGTTCAACAAGCCCCTGAACCGCAAGCAATTTTGATGTTGGGTGGAAGCATAGATCGCGAAGAATTTACGGCTGAGTTTGCTAAACAGCACGAGGATTTAGATGTTTGGGTGTCATCGGGTGTTGATCGCCGCACCGCGACTGAGATTTTTCAACAAGCAGGGATTGATCTTGATCGAGTCCATTTAGACTATCGGGCGGTGGATACGGTGACGAATTTTTCGACTTTGGTTGAGGACTTTAAAAAACGAAATATCTCTCATGTTTATTTGATTACTTCAGACTTTCATATGCCTCGGGCAAGCGCGGTGGCATCAGTAGTCTTTGGGAGTCACGGAATTGCTTTTACCCCTGTAATGATTCCTAGCCAAGATTATCCTTCAGAATCTGAGGCGAGAATTGCGCGAGATGTGAGTCGGGCGGTTTTATGGATTTGTACAGGTTGGGCGGCGGAAAATCTCAATCCTCGTTATAATTTACGACGGGCGATCGCAGAACGGGATGCAGCGCCTTTACCGGGTGCTAGTTAAACAAAACTGATGCCTAATACCCAATAAAAATCACAAAAATGTAAAAATCCCACTCCATGTGAGCGGGATTTTCAGATCAATGAACTTCAAGCAAAAGTTCTATAGGGATTGAGTCTGATTGATTCTACCTTACATGGCGGAACCTACGCCCACATAAGAACCGTAGAAGAATATACCAACAACAACTAAAACACCAGTTCCAGCAACGGTTGCTACTAACCACAGGGGAATTCGGGCTTGTCCAGACACGGTTTTTTACCTCTTATTTCAAAACGTTACAGGTTAAACGGTCAGCTGAATTGGAGAATGATATTCTAACTTAGTTAAAGAAGTAACTGGAGAACAGAATACCCAGTACAAAAATCAAGAGTAAACCCAGATAAAGAGAAGTCCGGTTCAACTCAACGGGCTGACGATTCGGGTTGGGAGAACGATCCATGAAAACCTCCTAGCGTTGGATAAATTGCATTGCGGCGATCGCACCCAAGAAAAACACGGTGGGAACAGCCAGGGTATGAACGGCTAACCAACGAACGGTAAAAATCGGATAACTTACGGGTTCATTGGGATTAGAACTGCTGGTCATGTTATTAAACTCCTAATTTAAACTACTTACCTATGTATTCATCAATTTGTTGCTTACCGCTAAAGCGATCAGAAACAATCGGAATTTCCTGACGTTCTTGAGTGGGGAAATACTCATCGGGACGGGGTGTTCCAAAGGCATCGTAAGCCAAACCTGTGCTGACGAATAACCAACCTGCCACAAACAGTGCAGGAATTGTGATGCTATGAATCACCCAATACCGAACACTGGTAATAATATCACCAAAAGGACGCTCTCCAGTGGTACCTGCCATCTCTAATTCTCCTGACTACAACGGTTGACAAAATTGGTCACAGACTTTTAATTATACTACGTTCTGGGAGTGGGGTTTAAAGCCTATTTTCCCCACTCTTTGCTCAAGGCTGGTTTGATTTTTATCTCGATTCTTAGACCCGAAGAATCACAGATTTTCCTCAGCCTTACGCCAGGCGTTTCTTTTCCAAAAATCTTTCAGGATACCAAACGCCTACTCTTGAATATTATGATACGAAATTTGCGATTTTATCACAACCCAATCAAGTTATTCAATTTCTTCTCTGTCCGTTAGAGATTCAAGCGGCATTATCGGAAGGTTGAGGCGTATATCTCAAGAGTGTTCCTCTTTGACCCAGTATAAAACCTTTTTCCGGGTTGATAAACTTAATACGGTTGAAGTTAGCGGGAATATCTTCAACTTCGCGATCTTTTAGCCAAGTTTCACCGCCATCAAAACTACACACTAAGTTTCCACTCCCACCACTAACCCAAATTTCTTCAGGAGTCCGATAAGCTAAATCGAGTAATCCCCAACTGGTGGCATATTCTGGTTTAATGACATCACTCCATTCTTCAGGATTGTCTTGATCCGCAAACCGCAGTTCACCGCCTCGGGCGATCATCCACAAACGCCCATCTTGACCAAAACCAATATTTTCTAAGCGTTTAGAGCTATAACGGTTGTGGGGTTCCCAAGCCTTTGAACCGGGTGTCCAGGTTGAGTAAAAGTTTCCTTTGGCTGATACTGTCATGTATTCACCTTCTGGGGAACGGGCGATACTCCGAACAACACCCACTGCTTCTTCAACCAGAGCCTTCCAGTTTTTCCCGCCATCTTCTGTGATATAGATAGCGCCCACATCTGTGGTCATTTCGGCTGACTGTGGCCCCAATGCTACAATATTGTAAGGCGCGCCAGGAAGTTTTGAACTTAATTGAATGCGAGTCCAAGATTTGCCGTCATCAGTTGTATGAAGTAAAACCGAAGGTTCACCCACAACCCAACCTTCTGAACCCGAGAAACTGACTGAAGCCAAACGAACTTTTTCTTCGCCTAAATCTAGGGCTTTTGTTTCCCAAGTTTGACCCCCATCGGTTGTTTCTAAAAGAGTTGCATTGCTGCCAACCACCCAACCATGATTCGGGTCTTTTTCTGAAAAATCGACATCAAATAAGTTGGCATCGGTTGCTGTGGGAACCACTTCCCAGGGGTTGTAACTGAGTGCGGGCAGAAACTTACAACTGGTGCAAAGCAGAATAACAGCAAATACAATTAGAATTTTTCGCAAAAATTTCATTAAACTCATGGGTTTTAGAACAATTCAAACGGCTTTTATTTCAAAGCATATAAGCTCATAAAGAACAGAAAACCTAAAGCCAGTCCGCCAAAAATCAGTAAATTTTTCTGTTGGGAACTTAGGGTATTGACTCCTAAGCCATAATTCAAATTTTCTTTGAACCCTGAAGGCCCCTCTTTTGATCCAATATTGGCAAACTGATTTCTCGGTGCCCCACAGACTGGACAACGCCAGCCCTTCGGCAGTTCTTCAAAAGGAGTTCCGGCTGGAACCGCAACTTTTCCCATTGAACTCCCTTTACTTGGTTCGTAAACATAACCGCAGGCTCTACATTCGTATTGATCTAGCGGTTCAACTTCAGTGGTTTGCTCGCTCATAGCTTAACCTGGAGGAGTCATTAATTCTTAAAATCTCCATTACATAATATTACAGAATCTCACGAAAGCCAATCAAAAAAGGCAAGAGGCAACAGGCAACAGGCAATAGAAGAAGGCAACAGGCAATAGGCAACAGGCAACAGGCAATAGGCAACAGGCAATAGAAGAAGGCAACAGGCAATAGAAGAAGGCAACAGGCAATAGAAGAAGGCAACAGGCAATAGGCAACAGGCAACAGGCAATAGGCAACAGGCAACAGGCAATAGAAGAAGGCAACAGGCAGTTATCACTGTTTACTGGTCACTGGTCACTGGTCACTGGTCACTGGTCACTGTAAACTGTTCACTGTAAAAGCTGGTCACTGTTCACTGTTGACAAGCCACCCCTATAATGTAAAAGACAATTGATTGTACAATCGCACTAAATCAACCATCGTGTTTGTTCTCAGTGGTTACGAATACTTTCTAGGCTTCCTGATCATCTGTAGCCTAGTCCCTGTTCTTGCTCTTGGTACATCCAAGTTAGTCCGTCCCAAAAGCCGAAGTGGCGCCCGACGCACCACCTATGAGTCTGGTTGTGAACCCATTGGAGGGGCCTGGATTCAATTCAATATTCGCTACTATATGTTTGCCCTGGTATTCGTCATTTTTGACGTAGAGACGGTGTTTCTTTACCCCTGGGCGGTGGCTTTTCACACCTTGGGATTGTTAGCATTTATCGAAGCTTTGATTTTTATTACCATTCTTGTGGTTGCCCTGGTTTACGCATGGCGTAAGGGCGCGCTGGAATGGTCTTAATCAGAGATTGTTAGAATCACAGAGAAACTATGACTAGCCAGAGTATTACCCCGGAAACCGGAAAAATTATTAATCCCATTGAGCGACCCCAAGTTACTCAAGAACTCTCAGAAAACGTTGTCCTAACAACCGTTGATGACCTGTACAACTGGGCGAGACTATCGAGTTTGTGGCCATTACTGTATGGTACGGCTTGCTGCTTTATCGAATTTGCGGCGTTAATTGGTTCTCGCTTCGACTTTGATCGTTTTGGCTTAGTTCCTCGTTCAAGTCCTCGGCAGGCGGATTTGTTGATCACCGCCGGAACCATTACGATGAAATATGCCCCTGTGTTAGTCCGGTTGTATGAACAAATGCCCGAACCCAAGTATGTAATTGCGATGGGGGCTTGCACGATTACGGGCGGGATGTTTAGTATGGACTCAACAACTGCGGTTCGAGGTGTCGATAAACTGATCCCTGTGGATGTTTACATTCCGGGTTGTCCTCCTCGTCCTGAAGCAATAATTGATGCAATTATCAAATTGCGGAAGAAAATTTCCAATGATTCTCTACAGGAACGAGGAAATCTGCAACAAACCCATCGCTACTATACCCGTTCTCATCAGATGAAAGTGGTGGAACCGATTTTAACGGGTCAATATTTACAGTCTGCAACTCGACAAACCCCACCCAAACAACTGACAGAAGCGATGGGTATGCCCGTACCCCCGGCAATGCTAATCGAGCAAAAAAAGGAGGAACAGCGTGGCTGAGACGGAAGAAGCAGCAATTGTGGAAGCAGGCCCAGTTTCTCAATGGCTGAGTCAGAATGGATTTGAACATGAATCTTTAGGGCGGGATCACTCCGAAGTGGAGATTATTAAGGTGAGTCGGGATTTTCTGATTCCCCTGTCTACCGCCCTCTATGCTAAAGGATTTAATTGTCTGCGGTGTCAATGTGCCTATGATCTAGGCCCGGGTGAAGATCTCGTCAGTGTTTATCACTTGGTAAAAATTGACGATGATGTGGAACAACCCGAAGAAGTTTGCGTCAAGGTATTCGTTCCTCGCGATGACCCAAGGGTTCCATCCGTATACTGGATTTGGAAGGCCGCTGACTTTCAAGAACGGGAGTCCTATGATATGTACGGTATCGTGTACGAAGGTCATCCCAATTTGAAGCGGATTTTGATGCCGGAAGATTGGGTGGGTTGGCCATTGCGAAAAGACTATATCTCTCCTGACTTCCATGAGTTACAAGATGCTTATTAAACTGATTCAGGCAGTATTGATTTCCTGATGCTTGAAGGCACTCCTGTTTTTTAAGGGGAGTGCTGATTTAAGTTAATAAGCTATTCCCACTCAGTGGTAATAGAATCAAGGGAATAGGCGGCTTAAACGCATTGCCAGATTTCCAAAAAGTCTGGTATAGTTGCCTACGATCAGGTAGTGTTCAACTAACCGCCTGAATGGGGTTCACTCTAGATCTATGAGAGCGCATATGTACGATACCATTTAGGTTGCAACACTATAATAGTCCTACGGGACTTGTCTTCGTACAATACTTTTGGTGGAGGAGTTAAATTGTGACTACTATTCGAGGATCAGTATTTCAGGATCTTAACGGTAACGGTATTTTTGATGTGGGAGAAGGTCTTCCCAACGTTACTCTGTTTTTGGATGTAAATGGAAACGGTATCCCTGATGAAGGCGAACCGATTACCTCAACGGATATAAACGGTGAATATATCTTTACGGGTTTACCCGAGGGATCTTTTGTATTAAGTCAAGTTACCCCTCCGGGTTTTCTACAGCCCATTGGTGTACCCCAACCCCTGGCAACAACGGGTAATCCGGAAGAACGGATTGATATCAATATTCTCAATACCACTGCCGTCATACCCCCTGATGCGCCCCCGGTCTTCACAACAGGAAACATTCGGGGTGCAGTTTTTGTTGATAACAACCGAAATCTCATATACGAACCTTTAGGGGAATTCGGTGAACCTACATTAGCAGAAGGTTTTCCACGTGCAACGGTCTACATCGACCTCAACAACAGTGGTTTCCGTGAACCCAACGAGCCTTCTTTTAGAACCAACGAAGCCGGATTTTTTCAGTTTGAACTACTCCCCCCTGGGTCTTACTTGATTCGGACTGAACTGCCCAGTGGGTTTGAAAGAGTGGGAGATAATCCGATTGTTGCTCAGGTGAATGCGGGGTCGGTTACTAACCTCGATATTGGTGTGATTAACCCCAATAGCATTTATGGTCGGGTAATTCGTGACCTAAACGGGAATGCCCAACCTGAACCGGCTGAACCTGGACAAGGCGGAATTGGGGTGACGGTTACAGATTCAAACGGTAGAGTCAGAACCGCTACCACAAATGATAATGGATTCTTTATTGTTACGGATTTAGATACTACAATCCCGGGATCAAATGATCCGCAAAATCCCTTCGCTCAATTTGTCTCCAGAACACAACCCGAACGATTTGCCAACTCATTTGTGGTTGAGTTTGACGTCCCCTCAGATGCCTATATCTTTACCTCTCCGACTCCGCCTCTGGGTGGGGTTCCGGGAGAAATTGGCGTAACGGTTCCTCCAGAACAGAGCAGACAAATCAACTCTACATTGGTCTTTAGTCCTGCCGGAGCGGCTCTCCCGGTTCCGAACAGTATTTCGGGTGTCGTCTTTAATGACCTAAATGCCAACTCCCTATTGGATGTTGATCCGATCACAGGTATCACTGATCCACCCTTAAGAGGTGCGACGGTTTTCTTGGATCTCAATAATGATGGCGTACTTGGAAGTAACGAACCCAGAACAACGACAGACTTCAACGGTAACTTTATCTTTACCAATTTAGATCCAACTTTACCGATTGATCCTCTGACAGGCTTTGCGGCAGCAGAAGATGCTTATGTGGTTCGGGTTCAGCCGACTGATATTCAAGATAACTTAACCACTCCGGTTCCTGTGATCTCCTTAGCCTCTGGGGAAGCGGCTCAAGTGGCACTTGGACTTTCCAGTGCGGTTCCATTCCAACCCACCAACCAGTTTGCCGAAGTGGGTGGCGGTATCAACGAAGATGCGCTGATCCCTGTTCGAGGTTTTGATCCGATTGTGTTTGGTGGCCCGACTCCAGTACAACCCCCTATTTTTACTCCCATTGTTTAACACAGGGGTTGAGCTTCCCTAAAAGCGATTTTGCCTTGATTTCTAGTCATCGCCAGGAACTTCAGAGGTTATTGTATTAACTTTTGTTGGCTCCTGGGGTGACTTTTTTAATAGGGGATAGTCAATCAATTCAAAAACTGTATCAAGGTACTCAGATGCTAAATCTCAAAAGCGATAAGATCAGAAAATTACGAAAAAATTAAGTCAAGTTTAACTTCAAACACATTGTCTCAACAGCAAACCGCTTTAGAGTTTCCTGCGACGATCTTTCAACTAGACAACGGATTAACGATTATTCATCAGGAGATTTCTGCAACTCCAGTTGTTGTTGTAGATGTCTGGGTTAGAGCAGGAGCCGTGCAGGAGCCTGATCCCTGGTCAGGTATGGCTCATTTTCTAGAACATATGATTTTTAAAGGAACGAAGAAAATCGCTCCAGGCATTTTTGACCAAGTGATTGAGAGTCGTGGGGGAGTCACCAACGCCGCTACAAGTCACGACTACGCCCACTTTTACATTACAACGGCTCAACAATACCTCGAAGATACCCTGCCGACACTTGGAGAATTGCTGCTACAGGCAACAATTCCCGATGATGAATTTATCCGAGAACGAGATGTTGTTCTAGAAGAAATTCGTCAAGCAGAAGATGATGTAGACTGGATTGAGTTTCAGTCTCTGATGGAAATTGTCTATAGTCATCATCCCTATGGACGCTCCGTTTTAGGTACTCCTGATCAATTAATGCAGCGATCGCCAGAAGAAATGCGTTGTTTTCATCAATGTCACTACCAACCGGAAAATATGGCGGTGGTGATCGTGGGGGGAGTTGATGAAAATCGGGCTATTCAGGCGATCAAACAGGCGTTTCATTCTTTTCCGACACCTCAACGCTGTCCTTGTATTGGCTTAACGCCTGAACCGAAAATTAGAGAAATTCGCCGTCAAGAATTACAATTACCCAACGCGGAACAAGCCCGATTAACCTTAGCTTGGCTTGGCCCGGATGTCAATCAGTTGCGAGATGCTTATGGTTTAGATTTGCTTTCGGTGATTTTAGCAGAAGGGCGAACTTCTCGTTTAGTGCGACTGTTGCGAGAGGAGTTGCAACTGGTTCATCACTTAATCAGTAACTTTTCTTTGCAGCAACAATCAAGCTTGCTGACGATTTCTGCGTTATTAGATACAGAACATATTCAAACCGTTGAAAAACTGATAGGTGACTGTATTTCTCAATTGCAAAATGAGCCAATTTCTGAACTAGAACTTAAACGCGCTCAACGTTTACTCTGTAATGATTATGCGTTTTCCACAGAAACACCCGCCCAATTAGCGGGCTTATATGGCTATTACTTTACGGTGGCTCAACCGGAGTTATCGATGATTTATCCCAGTCAAATTAAGTCCTTTCAGCCTTCTGATTTGCAAGAATTAGCGCGAAAATACTTAAGCTTAGATTGCCATGCAGTGACAATTATTCGACCGGATTAGCACGTTAAATTTGACCAGAGATTAACTAAGAGTGAGTACAGCGATCAAAGAGTTCTTGATATTTTTGCTGATATTGAGGATCATTGAGAACTAATTCGACTCTGACTTTAGCACAGCCATGAGCATCTTCCATTGCAATAATTTGCAGTAAATCACTAGCGGCTTTCAAAGAAACAAATTCACCGTTGACGGTGACTTGATGCGGTTGAGGATTTCTGAGTTCAACGCCTTTAATTTGGGTTTGCGATAAATCAATTTCAGCTAAGGGTTTGTCTGAGGACCCCACCTGTTCAATAATGAGTTTTTCTCGTTGAACGGGAACTTGAACCATTTCAGTTTCGATTGTTTTACGAACAATCACTTCACCAATTTTACGCCGTTCGTGATTCACTTCTAATCGTTCAGCGAGGAGACGAATGGTTTCGTTTTCTAGGGGAGAGGAATTAGAATGATTAATCTCTGGTTCTAAAGGATCATCAGGATCATCAACGGATTCTATATCATTTTGAGGCGTGATATTTTGACGGAAACGCTCAGAATATTGATTAATTTTTTCTCGCATTTGATCAGTGAGATTAATAAAAAATAAATTCTGATCTACATCAACTTTTAAAATAGATTTTTGATGGATTTTAAACAAAGGTCTTGATTGACCTAATAAAGAAAAAATAATTTGAATTTGATCAGAGCTATTTTTATAAATTCGTTCAACTTTTCCGATCAATTCTCCCTGTTCATCTAAAACGGAGTACATTTGAACTGATTCAGAAGTTGATGAACTTTTTTGATCAGAAAGAGTAGAATGACTATCTGGAGTTTTCATGGCTTATATCTAGGGGAATGAGGCTAAATGTCTATCTAAAAAACTTTTAAATTGAATTGAGGTAATAGGAGGGTGGTCTTAAAAATAAGCTAAAACCTAAACACCTCCCAAAACCTAATTCAATCAAGCTTGACAACTTTTGATTAACCGTTTTTTATCGTTGAGTTACAGGTCGTCCATCTTTAGTTACAGGTCGTCCATCTTTATCAACTTGTAATTCTTCACGACGCAAGGTTTCTTCTGCTGTGACGATGTCCCGATCAACTTCTTTACGGACATTCACTTCTTCGCGCAAGTAAGCTTCTTTATGAATATCTGCGGTTTCTTCGTAAACATCCATACGAATGACTTCACCTTCTTGGAAGTTAGTTGCACCGGGTTGAACTCGTTTTCCGGCATCTCTAGGAGTTGTGCGTTCAACAACAACACGTTCTTTCTCGATGGGTACAGAAGCCTGTGCGGTTTCTGTTTCTACAGTTTTCCCAACAATAACTTCTCCGGTTTTATGACGCTCTTTATTAGCAATTAAGCGTTCCTCATACATTTTGAGCGTACCATGCTCCTGCTCGTTGAGATTAAATAATTCTTGATCATTATCATAGCGATAGCTATCGCGATTAAATGCAGGTTGAGGTTGGCGAGAACGGTAGCTGCTGCGGACTCTTTCTTCGTAGTCGTAGTCTACCTTCATGGTATTTTCATAGCGAGGTAGAGCCTCAGCTTGTTCCTTGCTTGTTAAACCTAAAGCATAGAGTTTGCGGTCATTAAAGTCGATGCGAGAGCGACCTACAGGTAATAAAACTTTTTTCCCAAAAATCCAGAAACCTGTATCAATTACAAAGTAACGAATTCGACCTGCTTCATCAACTAAAGCATCGTCTACCGTACCGACTTTATCATTAGTAGTTCCGGCGTAAACGGTGTAACCTTTAAAGTCGTTTCCTTTAAACAACTCATCAACATAATTGGGATAGTATTCTTTAATTGTGACTAAAGCCATGATTTATTCTTTAATTGGTCAACTACACTTCCTATAGTAGGGAACTCTTCGTTATAATTAATCCCTCTACAGGGTGATTAGAAGGCTCTGTCGGCTGATAGAGGATCAATAAATTAGATGAAATACCTATAAAAGAGTTTCTTCATTTTTTCAATTAAATATCTTGAATTGATCTTGCAAAACCCGATTTCATTGAAAGCAGCTTTTGCCGGGGGACTTTTCAGGGTACAATACTACGCTGTCACGATAGACTCTATCTGATGGTAGAGTGAAAAATTCTCTCTCTTAGTAGAAGCAATAGACAGAATATAATGCTATTGTGTTAGTTTCGGTTATACAGGGAAACAAAGTAAACGTGATGTTAGAGCGAGCAGCCCAGTTAAAGCAGGCGTTAGTTGATTTTGTGTATGATGCAGAGGGTGACTTAGCAGTTGCCTTTGAACAATACGTTGCAAAACATGGAAGTCGAGAGCGCCAAGATATTCGTCTGCAAAATTTGGTTGTTGATATGTTTTTAAATGCAGGTGAAGTAGGGGAGATGACTCCCCTTGATTTATTTTTGGCGAGTGAGTCGGATTTAAGTATTAGCGATCGCCATCTGGTTGAAAGCTGGCAAAAAACGTTTACAGGTTTATTTGAAATTCAAGAAATTCAGCCAGACTTTTATCAGTTAATGAACTGGTTAACTGCTAAATATTATACAGTTTTTCCGAGTCCAGAAATTTCTCAAGCGGATCGAGATAAATGGAAACTCGGTGATATTTTGCTGACTCGAATTGCGCCTTTAGGGGATGGAAATTGGATGTTTTCTGGGGCTTGTATTCCGAAAGGAAAACTCGGTAAACCCAAACTAGCAGTTGTGATTGGTGAATTTAAGGATAGTTATCCCAATCAACTCTATGGAGATGCACCAGAACTTTTAGAAAAAGCCTGGGAATCAGTCGTACAATACCATGAAGAATTTGTCAACTTTTTGGGAAGCGATCGCATTTTACTGCCGGGATATCAGCTTAATAAAAAAATCACTGAACTACAAGAAAAACTGAGCAAAAAACAATTAGAAGCGGCGGGAATTGATAGTTCAAAATCTCTCAAAGACATTATTCAAGAAGCTGGAGTCGATGAAGATGAAATTAAAGCTTCAGCCACCGAAGCGGGTGCCGATGAAAAATCCATTAAACAAGTCTTTGAAAATAATGATTCTCCGATGCTTTTACCCAAAGTGCAGCTTCCGGATCCAATCAAACGAGCCGAACAAGTGATGGTTTTTTCTCATCCTCGTTGGGGTCAAATGTTCGTACCCACTTATTCTAAATTTGTGAGTGTATTAGAAGCAGAAGATCCGACTGCTGAACCCAATGGAGATAAACTGGTGCAAAAATATTTAGAGGATAAAGAAATTAATGCTTTTATTTGGCAACAACTGAAAGAAGAATATCCAACGGAACTGGAAACCCTTTTAAAAGCAGTATTAGACCGTCCAGATTTTAACATAGAACAAGATCTAGAACCCCTATTGAAACAATATAACAAATCTCTAGAGCCTCAGCTTCCTGAAATTGCAAGTGTTCCTCAACACCTGCATCAATTATTTGAAGAAGCCGTTGCTCAGGTTCAGTCCAAATCAAAAAGTAGTAAGAAGAAAAAAGCAGCAAAAGGTTTTCAAAATTAGGAAACTATTTTTAGGGGTGGGTTCTCAAGGGATATCGGTTTTAAAGAAATGAGGTTAACCCACCCTGAATAAACTTGAGATGACAAGACCAAAAACAAACAGAGCTTTTTACGGCTCTGCTTCGTTTATTCTACTACCCTAGCTGTCTTTTTGATACCCAAATAGATGCTCAAACTCTGAAAAAAAGAGTTTATTTAATTTTTCTATTATTTTCAGTCTAGGCGTGTCTTACAACTAATCCCCAGATAAAGATCAGAAGCATAGCACCTAAGACTGCAAAGATGATGCTAGGAATTGATAAAACCCCGGCTGTAGCGGCGGCGGCACCGGTACTTCCCAGTAGGGTTTGACCTAAATAACCTCCCACTAACGCACCTAGTATTCCTAATCCAATTGTGGCAAAAATACCGCCACCTTGACGACCGGGATAAATGAGTTTAGCAAGCGCACCTGCAATCAAACCTAAAGCTAACCAAGCTAAAATACTACCCATAATGTTTTGTCCTCGAATTTCTTTTCTTGATGTTCCTATCCTATCGCTTTAAAAACGGTCGCGTCTTCTATCAATAGAGAGAACCAAGTGAAAATCAAGAGAAATAGACAGTCTTATTCAGACTATATCTGAAGATGTAGGTTTTGATTGATCAACTCATCACTGAGGTAGATGATTTAACCTGTTATTTCATTCTATATTTAAGTCTAACGTAGTTAAAAATAACGCGGAATAAAAAGAATATGAATTTACTCATGGAAGTCGGCATAGATGCCGCTCCCCATTTTCCCGTTGCAGCTGTAGTTGTAGGAGTTGTTGGTTTTATCGCTGCGACTTCAATTGGTACTATCGCCTGGTACAACTCTAAGCGTCCTCCGGGCTGGGAAGATAAAGAGCGTCCTGATTTTGTTCCAAAAGTGAATAAATCAGAAGATCCGGGTTTAGGTTAATTTATTACCAAAAATCCTAACATTTGTAGTTTATTTTTTGACATTAGGAGGTCTACATGGCTGATACTCATAAGAAAACAGGTGGCGACGAAGGTCATTATGATCGTAATATTCAACCTGCTGAAGTTGGCGCTCGTCAAGATAGAGAGGGTGATCAATATAAAAAATTACCTGAAAAAGAAGGGGGAGTTGATACAACTAAAGGTTACACGGTTGACCAAGAAGGGTTAATGAATAACTATGCGATTGAACCCGAAATGTATATTAATGAACCCGGAGATTTACGGGACGAACAGCAAGAACAAAAAGAAGAACGAGTTGAAGAATTAGAAGAGGTTAAAAGCCAGGGTAAAAAAGGCCCCGGGGTAATCTAGTCTCAATTCAACAAGAAATTAAATCCTGTTCTCCCGCTCAATAAATGTTTGTCTAGAGCAAATTGAAAGAGTGGGAGTTTTCTGGTGTTTAATTTTTCCAGTAATTTAGCTTAAAAAATCATAGTTTGATGAATCTGTCTTTTGAGGGATTGGTTTATTTTAATTATCGTTTAAATTATAAATATAGAGATTTAAATACTCTAAAGTTTGTAAAAAAACAGGAGAAATCGACTTATGTCTAGTGAAGATAGAGCAAAAGCAACAGCTAAAAATATCGAAGGTAAAGCTCAAGAAGCAATGGGAAAAGTTACAGGCGATCCTGAAGATAAAGCCGCAGGTAAAATGAAGCAAGGTGAAGCCAAAGTTCAACATAGTGTTGAAAATGCAAAAGATAAAGTTAAAGATGCTATAGACTAATCAATTCTAAATCAGTTTAAGGTGTTAAGCAAGAGGTTCCAATGAGCCTCTTTTTTTGATGAAATTATAAAAACAACAAATGAATAACCCCAAGATTACTAATCTCCTCTTAGGGTCATAAAAATTATTCAATTATCGTTGTATAACTATTTTGAGGTTCAAAAAAACTAAGATAAATCTGCGGCAACGGCTCCGCCTTGTTGGTGAGCAATTAAAGCTTGACGACTGGCTCTATCAGACTTTTCTTGGTCTGACGGAGACTGCAAGAGATCAGGATCTTCTGATTTAAAATGTTGTTCAAGTTCAACAGCAGGATCAACCCCAGACTCTACGGATTGATCTCGATTTTCAGACTTTTCATTATTCATAATCATGGGTTAGTTTTTCCAGTTTTGTAGAAAGATATCGAATCTAACCCCAGACTAACAATTGGTTGAGTGAGTTCACCTCTTGCTAAAGAAAGACATGATGAAACTAGAAACGAATCGAAAAATAATTAGAGAAAAGCCCAAAAAATTAGACGCGATATTTCAGCCAGAGGGAGGTCACAGTTCCAACGAAGTGAGCCGCAACCCCATTGAGATTAGCAATGAGAATTAAAACATCTAGCGCTCGTACCGCCTCGCTAGCATCCGTTAATGTTGTTCCTGGAGGTTGAGAAATGGTTTTAGCCATTAATACGGCAGAAGTTAAACCCGAACCAATTAACGTTATAAACATTCCCCCTAAACCAATCATTAATCCCATGCGGAGAAATCGCATTAAATTTGATTTGGGAGGGGGTTGTGTGCTATCAGAGCGAAGGAGTTTTCGACCCATTTGTGTATATAAAAACGCTAAAATAATGCTGACTCCAGCACCAATCATGCCACCGACTGAAAAGAATATCCCCCATGCCAGTGCCGGGTTTGCTTGTGTAGAAACCTGACGACCTGTCATCACGAATAATAAGGACATTCCAGAAGCTAAAACGGCGATAATTTGCAACCAGAAGCAAACCCATCCAGTCACACGTAGGTTTAAGGCTTTTTTCTGTAATCTCGGGGAAATGGAAGTATGATTCATTGTTTTGAGATAAGCATTAGAGTTGATGAGAACTACAATTCAGCTTGGAGTATCTTGGCTCACATTTCAACACAATCTCACTCTAGCATTGATATTAAATTACGAGGGCTGAGATTCTTTTATTATATAAAATTCAATTTTATGCTGGAGTTAGCTAACTCATTGAGAGATTTTGATCTCGAGAGCAATGGAGATTATCGACGATAAACAGATTCCAACAATACGTCTAATACATCGGCCTGTTTAGCTCTCAAAATCGCTTGATGACTAATCAAGTCGCCGACATTCAGGATAATCTCACCCTGTTGATCAAAGATGATCCGCTTAATTGGACGGCCCAAAACAGCCTTAATATGTTTCTGTGTTAGAATTTTAAGCATTTGTTCTTCGTCTGGATAAACGGCTTTTTGAGCATCTCGACATCTTCCCCCTCCGGGTGAACCCATCTGAATTTGTTTCAGATAACTCGGTACTCTCATCAGATGTAACCTCCTCTTTTTTGTTGTTTAACACGGTTTAAGTTGCAAATGTAAGTTTAAAAAATTGAGTATTTTAAAATTTACCCTACTTATAATATAGTTTAAATTTCTTCTCATTCTTATCTCCCATAAGTCAGAAGTTTCGGGCGAAAATGCGATGAAATCTAAGGTTGAGTTCCTTGAATTTACTGAAAATAGCTTAAAAAAAACTGAGAATATTCAACAATATCCGTAAATTCACTGAGAAAAGCTTACACTTTCCCAATGGATTAGTGCAGTCTAGTCAGATACGAGATTAACAAACAAATCTTAAACGTTCTTTAAAATTTAGTCTGATTTAAAGCATCATTTTTATTGACAACGGGTTAGATTTTACCGTCTTTGCCCAAATTGATCAACAAATAAAACCATGATCAGTCAGCCCTGCATCCATGAATCTATCTTTAGCAAGAGGCAATTTTTTTCATCCTCATCTACTTTCAAGATGCAAGCCTGTCATGGGAAACCCTAACCGCAAATTTCAGATGGAACAGGCATGACTGAAGATTAACCGTCGAAAAGAATTACCAGAAATTAGACAGCAAACAGAGGCATGATGGATATTACAACCGTTTGGGAAGAACTCGCCTGGGAACAAGGCGGTAAAATTATTTACATTATTATTGACGGTGTAGGAGGTCTGCCTCACCCGGAAAAAGGCGGTACTGAACTGCAAATCGCTCAAACGCCAAACCTCGATCAAATTGCTCAACAATCGAGTTGTGGACTATTAGAAATTGTCGGCCCGGGAATCACCCCCGGAAGCGGCCCTGGTCATTTAAGTTTGTTTGGGTATGATCCGCTTATTTATAATGTTGGTCGCGGAATTTTATCGGCTTTAGGGATTGAATTTGACCTGCAACCTGGGGATGTTGCCGCACGGGTTAACTTCGCGACTCTTGATCAACAAGGTAATGTTTCTGACCGTCGTGCAGGTCGGATTGAAACCGATCTCAACCGTCGTTTGTGTCAAAAAATCAACGAAAAAGTGACCTTAGATTTTGAGGGTGAATATTTTTTTGAAACAGTCAGTCAGCATCGAGCCGTTTTTGTTTTGCGCGGAAAAAAACTAGAAGGTCAATTAGAAGATACTGACCCTCAAATCACAGGTGTTCCCCCAAAACCTGCAAAAGCATTATCCAAAGAATCCGAAAAAACTGCTAATTTAGTCCAGTCTTTTATTGACCAAGTCAATCAAGTTCTTGCGGATGAACAGCCTGCCAATAGTATTTTAATGCGAGGATTTGATCACTATCAACCGTTTCCGGATCTCCGGGATCGTTTTAAATTAGATGGGGTTTGTATTGCAGATTATCCCATGTATCGGGGCGTGAGTCGGCTCGTCGGAATGGATGTTTTGCCGCGTCCAGGTGGAATGAAACAACGTTTTAAAGCTTTAGAATCTTGTTACAGTGATGATTATAACTTCTATTTTCTTCATGTCAAACATTCAGATAGTCGCGGCGAAGATGAAGATTTTGAGGGCAAAGTTAAAGTGCTGGAAGAAGTTGATCAATTAATGCCGATGGTCACTCAATTAAATCCGGATGTGTTAGTTGTGAGCGCTGATCATTCTACCCCTGCAATTATGGGGCGTCATAGTTGGCATCCAGTCCCCGTGATGATTCAAGCAAAAACAGCACGAATTGATCAGGTCCTAACGTTCGATGAATATGCTTGTTTGCAAGGTGCATTAGGAACAAGACCCGGTGTTCAATTAATCGGATTAGCGCTTGCTCATGCTCAACGCTTGCGGAAATTTGGAGCTTAATGGATAGAGGGGTATACAAAGCTGGAAATTAAAAGTAAAATACTATAATCTTTGCTTTTAAATTCAGGACAATTTGTAGCCGTATGCAAAATTTATACTCTTTCTCTGATCCTCAAATTCTTGATTGGCTTGTTGTCTTTGGATATATCGGAATTACTGTTTTTATCATGTGGCAGGTGTTTAATACCAAACCTCGATAACTTCAAAAATCCAAAAAAAAGCACCTAAACTTGTGGTGCTTTCTTCAGAGCATTGAGTGAATCACTCAACTCAAAGTCTATACCATTGCTTAGAGATTTTCTCGGCGATTTAGCAGACTAGACAGAGAATAAATCAGCCAGTATGCGGCTCGATTAAAAGTATGTTCAGTTAACGTATCTTCACCGCCCCAAATGGGAATTTTTGTTCCTAAATGAGTGAAAGTATCGTAAACAATAAAGCGAGGAACTTTTGCATCTTTACCTGCGGTAGAATAAATCACCTGACAAGCATAAGCAACATTTCCAACAAAGGGAATTAAACCAATAAACAAAGCAACCCAGGGAAGTTCATAGCCTGCTATTGCAGATTGGAGCATTCGATAAAGGGTATATATTGTTCTTAATATTGGCCCATCCATTAGCACAAATAATCCAAAAGTGGCTTCATTAATAATACCCATTGCCAACAGTACAGGAAGAAGTGTGACTTCAAAGACTAAAACAATGACTTTAATGGCTAAATAAATACTCAAGTCAACGAGATAACTGCTGCTGCGATCTTGGTGTAATTTTTCAATCAACAAACCAGCTTCGTCATCTGTTAACTGATCCCGATCTTGCCAAATTTTTATCCGTTCAGTAAATAAGTTTCTGACAAAATTCAGCCGATAACGTTGAGAGGTTAACGCTTTCCAAGAATTGTTCAAGACTTGCAGATATTGAATCTGTTTTAACCTGTTCCAGATTTTTATAAAAACTTTAATTGGCAGTTTGATCAACCCGAATAAAAGCTTCTTCAAAATTCGGTTGAGTTCTCGCCAATACCACTGTAATGGATGACGAGAATACCAATCTGCTTTTTCTTGAGTGAGTTGACCTTTTTTGTATTGATACTGAATACTTTGATCAAGACCACTCATTCTTTTCCAAGCATATTGATGCTCGTCTAATCGTTCAACATTATCACTAATTTCTGCATATTTTTCAGGCCCAAGCTGTTCAGTAATTTCTGCTTTATAGTCTTTAACATATTGCTTAAGTTTGCCCATATTAACATCATCAAACATCGGGCGTTTATGCAGAATAGACTTCGGGATATAAAACGTAAAAAGAGTTAAAACATTTAAAGGAAAAAGAGCCGGAACCCCCGACTCTAAATCAATCCAGACAAACTGAAACTCATCAGTATTATCAGAAAAATCCGATTCTAAATCGATCAGTAAAAAGTTATTGAGTGCAACGGGATTACCCTTTCCGGCTTGCCAAACTAAACCATCAAATCCAGATTGAATTAACTGTTTTTGTAACGGGCGCATCACTTGTTTCGTTAAGGTCGGTAATTCACGCCGTCTTTTGTTTGTAAAGGGTTGACATAAAGCAATACTTCGACCTTTCACAAATTCTGTGTCTAATTGATAGGCTTTAAATTCTTCATTCCAGCCTGTGGCAGTCGCACCTGAAACTTTCAACTGTTCCCCAAACCAAAAACGAACTAAATCTTTTAATATTATTCGTCGATAATAAGCACATTTAATCGCATCTTCATTCCAGATATAAGGATTTGGTACACCAAAGAAAACATAGTGAACTAATTTAGTTAATTTATCGCTCATAAAAATTTTACGAGCAATTTCAACCTCTGGGGATTGGACTAAATAAACTTGTCCAGATCGTCCGGCACCGAGTAAATTTTCACTTGAGGAGAAAGATGAAGGATCAGGTTGTTTCACAGATGATTTCCAAGATGAATTGATTTTTAGACAATTTTTGAAGTTGTGCTATACAATATTAAGCATATTTTGCGCGTTTTGACATCTATCTAAAAGCAGAATCGAATTGAAATTTTTGGATCATTAAAAAAGCACCCCAACTTCTAGGTGCTTGTATCTTAACTCTAGCTCATCCTGATTCAATGAAGTTTCATCTCAATCAACTAAAGAAGTTGAGTTGATGATTCAATCTATAACTTGATTTGTTTGGATGAAACTTTGATTAACTGCCATCGGTTTAGGCTTGTTCATTGATCTCATTACTCACTAATTTAATCAACTTCTCAATCCATGTCGATAAGAAAATGTTTGAAAATGTTTGAAATATGATTCATTCACTCGATCAGAGCTATCAATGCCGTCATTGGTTGGGTTACTCACCCAACCCTTACTTCAACCCAGAATCAACTGACTTAACTCAACTTTTGAATTAATTTTTCAACTCGTTCTCGGACTTCTTCACGAACACGAGGGAATATTTCGGGCTGTTCTGCGGGGTCATCCAGTTGCCAATCTTCAAAAATTTCTTGTGTTACCCATTCTGCGGGTAAATTCACCCCACAACCACACAAAGAAATCACCGCATCATAATCTTCTGCTTTAAATTCACTTAAAGCATTAGAGGTTTGATCGCTAATATTAATTCCCACATCCGCCATCGCTTTAATAGCATGGGGATTGACTTCACTCGATTCTAACCCAGAACTGGTGACAGCAACTTTTCCTTCACCTAATTTTTTAGCAAATCCCTCTGCCATCTGAGAACGAGAAGAATTTTTCTTACAAACAAACATGATTCTTTTCATTAGAAGAACTCCTGATTTTTGGGTGAATTTTTTGAACTTAATCAGCTAGTTGTTGCAGAAAACTAATTTGAGCTTCTCGCAATTCAACCTGTGGATTAGCTTTTGAAATCATTTGCAGGGCATCTTCAGCAGATGAACCCGAACTGATTAAATAAGAAGCCAAAACCGTACCCGTTCGACGTCTTCCACTGGTACAATGAACAGCAACTCCATTCCCTAAAGAATTTTGATGGTTAATAAACGCCAACAATTCTTGAATTTGTTCTGCTGTAGGAGCGCTTCCCCCAGTAACAGGAACCCACAAATAAGGAAGATTAGCCTGTTGATAAAGGTCTAGATTAGATGGATCATCCATCACCGAGATAATCGCGTTAATTCCTGCGGCTTGAAGTTCCGATAACTCCTCTGCGGTGGGTTTACGAACACCTGCGAGTTTTCCCGGAATAACCCACCACAAATTTTCGTTAATCGGTTCGTTGGGTTGCGGTTCCATATCTTACAATTAGCTGGCTTTTTCTGAGTTCGCTTTTTCTTTCCGTTCGCTATACCGATCTGTGAGATAATCAACCTTATCTCGCAACAGTAATGTGAACTTATAAAGTTCTTCCATGACATCAACAACGCGATCGCGATAGGGCGAATTTTTCATCGTTCCATCTTCATTAAATTCTTGATAAGCTTTCGCCACCGAAGATTGATTAGGAATCGTAAACATTCGCATCCATCGACCTAAAATTCGCATGGTATTAACCGCGTTAAAAGATTGGGAACCACCACTAACTTGCATCACAGCTAAAGTTCTTCCTTGTGTGGGTCGAACTGAACCAACGGTTAAAGGAATCCAGTCAATTTGATTCTTCAAAATCCCAGTAATATTTCCGTGCATTTCTGGAGAAGACCAAACTTGACCTTCTGACCATAGACTCAGTTCTCTTAGTTCTTGAACGAGAGGATGGGATTCTTCGACCCTCCCTCGCAGGGGTAAGTCATGGGGATGAAAAAACTTAACTTCTGCTCCCATTTCTGTAATAATTCGAGCGGCTTCTTCTGCTAACAAACGACTATAAGATCGTTCTCGCAAAGAGCCATACAAAAATAGAATTCTAGGGGGATGATCGAAATTTTCCATCGGTGCTAACGTGATTATTTGTGATAATTGAAACCCAGAAAATGATTGAGATTAAATCCTTAACTTCAGGTTTAACACTTTAAACAACGGGGATCAAGTAAGGTAGCTTTTTCCGGTTCACGGGGAAACCAAGAGGCTGTTCGTTTACAAAATTCCACCAACATTAACATCACTGGAACTTCAATTAAAACTCCGACAACCGTTGCTAATGCCGCCCCCGAATTTAAACCAAATAACGTGACTGCTGTTGCAATGGCAACTTCAAAGTGATTACTCGCCCCAATCAGTGCCGCAGGTGCAGCATCTTCATAGGAAAAATTCATTTTCAACCCAGCAACATAGGTCACTAAAAAGATGAAGTTTGTTTGCAGAAATAGCGGCACTGCAATTAACAAAATATGCAGGGGGTTGTCAACAATTAACTCTCCTTTGAAAGAGAACAACAAAATCAAAGTGATCAATAAAGCCGCCGTTGCAACGGGACTCAAATACTTGAGAAACTCTCGTTCAAACCAGGCTTTTCCTTTGTTTTTAAAAATCCAATATCGGGTATACATCCCCGCCGCTAAAGGCAATCCGACATAGATTAAAACTGACAAAACAATAGTTTCCCAGGGAACCGTTAAATCGTTAGCTGAAAGCAACCATCGTCCTAAAGGAGCATATAAAAATAGCATCGCTAAGGAATTAATAGCAACCATGACTAATGTCAAACCTTGATTGCTATAGGAAAGATATCCCCACATCAAAACCATCGCCGTACAGGGTGCAATTCCGAGTAAAATAGCTCCGGCAATGTAAGAATCCGCCAGTTGAACTTCTGTTCCTCTTAAAACTTCTGTTGCAGTCAGTAAGGGTCGAAATAAACTCCCCAAGAAAAACTGAGCAAACACCACCATACTAAAGGGTTTAATCAGCCAATTAACGACCAATGTTAAGATTACAGGTTTAGGTGCTTGTGCGGCTTGACGTGCTTGGGTAAAGTCTATCTTCACCATGATGGGATACATCATAAAAAATAGACAAATTGCAATAGGAATTGAAACCTGATAAACACTCATAGCATCCAGTGTTACGGCCACACCCGGAAACAATCTTCCTAATGTAATCCCGGCAATAATACACAAAAAGACCCAAACTGTGAGATACTTCTCAAAAAAGCTTAATTGACCGCCTGCTTGGACGGCAGACTCATTAAGTTGTGGTGAATTACTCATGGAAATTTCTCAACGTTACAACAAATTCGACTACCATTCTGTGAATGTCGTCAACACTTCATCAATGGTTGATGTGAATTCAGATTCACCCCCAAATGCAGTCCCCACTTTAGTTTTGTGAAAGTTGCGGAACAGCAAAGCATAGTCACTTTCTTCAAAAGGAATATAACCCACTGAACTAACAGCTTCGGCTGCATTTCTGAGATAAAAATCAATAAAATCGGTCATCAAGGGATTCTCTCGAGCGGCAGCAGCATTCACATAAATAAATAGTGGCCGTGCTAAAGGTCTATATTCATTTGCTCGCACCGTTTCTTCGGAGGGCATCACGGGGCTTGTACCATCACCTTTATCAATGGCTAAGGCTTTTAATTTATCGGTATTGGCTTCATAATAAGCATAGCCAAAATAACCCAAAGCATTCGGATTAGCTGCCACTCCCGCAACTAAGATATCATCATCTTCACTTGCCGTAACATCACTGCGAGCAGCCCCCGAACGACCAACAATGGCTTCTGTAAAATAGTCAAAGGTTCCGGAATCTATCCCTGGTGCGTACAAGGCTATGGGTCTATCAGGCCAAGAGGGGTTAACTTGATTCCATTTGGTCACTCTCCCTTGCGCCCCCGGTTCCCACATTTTCCTCAATTCCTCAACGGTGATTGCTGAAACCCAATTATTATCGGGGTGAACCACAACTGTTAGGGCGTCAAAGCCGACGGGAAGTTCGATATAGGCAATATTGTTCGCTTTGCAGGCTTCCATCTCACTTCGGGAAATAGGGCGAGAAGCGTTGCTGATATCCGTTTCCCCTGCACAGAATCTCCGAAAACCGCCACCACTTCCAGAAAAACTGGCTGTCACTTCAATATCTGAGCCAGCCTCAACATTGAATTTCTCAACAAGAGCCTGGGTAATCGGATAAACGGTACTCGAACCATCAATTTTTATCGGTCTGGCTTCTTGCGCCTGATTAGAACCACAGGCAGACAGTAGAACCGTAGCACTAAAAGCAAAACTGGCTTTTTTCAAGGTGTTTAGCCAGCTTGTAGAGGTTGTACTCATTCTTTTCTCTCCTTTGCGGAGTTGAAGATATACTTGTACTTTATCAAAAAAGTTTGATTAGTCAAGTAAACTTAGATAAAGACTTTCTGTAGAAAGGCTGTTTATCGCATAAAAATATTGATGAGTTTGGGTTAAGTACATTTGCGAGTAGGCCAAATGGGGCTGAAACGGCGAAACTCCGCCAGGTACTCCTCTAGAGCAATAAACTGGGCTAGGTTGAGGCGATAATAAATCCATCGTCCTTCTGCACGAGACTGGAGTAAACCTGCATTTTTCAGGATTTTCAGGTGAAAAGAGAGTTTAGACTGGGCAATGTCAAGCTGTTCGCAGAGTTCACAGACACACAACTCTGCCTGACGCAACTCATCAATAATTTGCATCCGCAGGGGGTCAGATAGGGCATGAAATCCAGCAGCAAGTAAAGTTGATGATTCGGTAGAAATTGTTTTCATCAAAATTTGTTGATACCATTACTTCTCTATTCTATTAGGATGCCCTATTTTCAAGCCAGCGTCTACAAAGGACAGTTTACAGTGACCAGTTTACAGTGAGCAGTGACCAGTTATCAGGTTACAGGGGACAGGGGACAGGGGACAGGGGAGGGTTTTCTTCTTCTAACCAAACAGTGACCAGTTTACAGTG
>JBJHBL010000072.1:0-31609 GCA_050485465.1 Limnoraphis sp.
TTTAGCCGGGGAAGTCGCCGCTCGTTATGGTCAGACTCATCATTTAGCCTTACCCTATCGCAGTCAGCCTCAACCTGACCTACCTCCGGCTGAAGAACTCTTGCAACTTCCTCCTGGGGCTGTTCGATCCTGTGCCATGCGTCGCTATATGCCCCGCAGTGAAGTCGGCTTAACCCCTGCTCGTCATGCGAGTCTTGCTCTAGAAACCTATACTCAAGTCACCTCTCCCATTCGTCGTTATAGTGACTTGTTGGCACATTTTCAAATTAAAGCCCATCTCCGAGGAGAAACTCCCCCTTTCTCGACTGAGCAGATGCAAGAGATGGTAATGAGCTTGGGGCCTGCTGTCAAGGAAGCCTCAAAAGTTGAACGAGAAACCAATCGCTATTGGAGTTTAGAATTTCTCCGACGTCACCTGGATCAAATGTGGCAAGCAATTTTACTGCGATGGCTGCGTGAAGACAGCAATTTAGGGTTGGTTCTCCTAGAAGAACTTGCTGTTGAGTTACCCATGCGATTAAATCGTAACGCTCAACTGGGAGAACGCTTTACGGTTCGGGTGGCTCATGTTGATCCGAGACAAGATATTATTCAATTTCAAGAAATTACCGATCAAGCCGCAGAACCCGCATTTCCCTAAATTGCAACTTAACAAAATTGAATTTAAAATTTAAATTGGGAAAAGTATTCAAATTTTTCTTTTCCCTGAATACATCTAGATATCAACAGATTTAAAGCTGGATTTGTTGTAAATCACGACGCGGATCAAAACTACGATTAGCTCGAATTTTCTCATAACATTCCCGCTCTATTGAACTGAGTTTTGGAGACGGAACAACAACCAGTTTCACGAATTGATCCGTGCGTCCACCTGCTTTGGGTTTGAGCCAACCCTTGCCGCGTAACCGTAGAGTTTTTCCCGAAGCCATACCGGGCGGGATATTCATGGTAACTAAACCATCAGGAGTTGGAACCTCAATCGCTCCTCCTAACACTAATTCATCTGGCGTAACTGGCACTTCACAAATTAAATTATCACCTTCAAACTGAAAAAAGGAGTGAGGTAAAATCTCAACTTTTAGATATAAATCCCCTCGTTGTTGGGTCGAAGGATCAAATTGACCTTGACCCCGAACCCGAATTTTACTTCCTGACTTCACCCCAGCAGGAATTGACACTTCGCCCCCTGCCATTTGCTTTTTAACCCCACGAAAAGCCTCACTCAGACTTAAAGAAATCGTCGCTTCTTGATCTAAAGAAGAACTTTTAGAGGTACTTCTACTGTAACTAGAAGAAAAATCTTCAAAACCGCTTCCAAAGCCTGTGCTTCTACCCGTACTGGTGCGATAGGAATAGCTGCGACTTCCAGTCCCACCAGGACGAGTTCCTGCTGTTCGACCTAACAAAGAATTGATAAACTCGTCAAAACTGCTAAACTGGCTAAAATCTAAGTTATTAAAATCTACCGTTGTTTTACTACCAGACCATCCGGCTGAACTCCCCGCTTGATTCCAGTATTGACCAAATTGGTCATATTTTTGACGGTTTTGCGGATCGGACAACACTTCATAGGCTTGATTAACCTCTTTAAAACGAGCCTCCGCCGTTTTGTCACCGGGGTTCATATCGGGATGATACTTACGAGCCAATTTACGATAGGCTTTTTTGATCTCATCAGCAGTCGCCGTTTTATTTAAACCCAAAATTGCATAATAGTCTTTATAGTCAGCCGCAGCCATGTACTACCTTCCTCTCAATACCATTCTCGTTGATTATATTTCATAGAAACACTCTACCTAATCATTTTTTACTCTAGTCGTGATGTTAACTCGATTCAAACTAGGGGTGTATCTGTCCCGAATCAGTCTAGACAGTCATCTATCTGAGCAAGATACGATAAAAATCATACAACAAAGCCAGATTCTCCTGGCATTTAAACCATTGTTTAGTTTATTTTATCAAAAGTTTATCAGGATTTGGGTTCGGTTTTTGCTAAGATCGCGATCGCAATTTCCGTACCTCTAATTGATCTCAAAAGTGATCGGAGACTTAATTCTAAGTTCTTTAATGTTAATTCATCCTCAATGCTTTTATCTGGTTTCAGATTTGATAATGCCCTACAACTTCATTGGATGAAAAAAAAGGCAGCATCAGCTACCTGAAAAGAAATCAGAATTTAAAAAAAATCAAAGAATTTCGTTACGATTCCCATCTCCCAATAAAGGCTTTCTCCCATCAATATGAGGAGTAATAACAGTAGGTAAGGTAGCTGGATTTCCCCACTGACTGACTAATTGTTGAAGTAACCAATCTTGGTGATCACGAAGATTATCTAACCCTGTTCCTCGGTTAATAATCGCAAACCAAACCACACCCCGATCCCTAGTAGGAATTGCCCCAGCTAAGGCACTAACATCAAATAAACTTCCTGTTTTCACCGGAGAATGTAGAGGAATTTGGCGAAATTCCAGAGTGCCTTGATCTCGTCCAGAAACCGGAAATAAATCAGCAACATTTAAAGGAGTCCCCTCTAATTTTCTTTGGAGGGCGATAAACATTGCCACCGCTGCCCGCGCAGAAATTTGATTTTCATGGCCCAAACCTGAACCATTAATAATAGAGATCTCATCAACCGAAACTCCTGCCGCTAAAGCCGCTTTTTCACGAACAACCGTTGCACCCCCCAGACTGTCTGCCAACATTTCCGACATCGGATTATTACTATAAATATTCATTTGTTTGATAATTTCTGCCAGGGGGAGAGACTTGTGTCGAATTAGGGGAGTGGCTTGTACAGAAGTATACTGAGGTCGAACCCCACCTGCGATCGCAACTATTGGCCTGGGTGTTCCGGGAGGCATTCGTTCGTTATATTGAGCGGCTGCTTCTGTTGGCCACAATCTCGAATCTAAAGCCTGTTTGAGAAACTCACCCGCTTGAATCGGATCAGACTCGTAATTCATCGAGAAATCCCCAGCAATCACTAAATTTCCCCGAACCTGATTAATCCCCATTTGATTAAGGGTATTCCCCAAGGCAAACCCTTCTTCCCAAACAAAAAACGGATCACCACTGCCGACAACCACTAAATCACCCTGAACCACACCCTGAACTACCGGGCCTGTTGTCCCAATTAACGTTTCAAATTGGTAATCTGGCGACCATTGTTGTAAAGCCGCCAGAGAAGTCGCTACTTTTGTAATCGAAGCCGCCGGAAGTGGGATAGTCCCCGCATTATCCGCTAGAGAAATAGGGCCTGCTTGAATCCAAACCCCTTGGTCTTGAATCGGTAATCCCCGGGCAGCGAGGCGGTTGAGATATTGCTGCACTAAACCATTGGCAATCGGGTCAGGTTGATCGAGTAAGATTAACTTAGTGAGTCCATCAGTCCAAACTTGGCGAGTGGCAGCATTCAACTCAATTTGATTGATCCCTGCCATTTCCAACCAGACTGATAGGACTCCTGAGCTAAACACATCTAACATTCTTAATTCCTCTATTTCAGATATTCAGTAGCAGGTTAACAGGTGACAGGGGACAGTTTACAGTTAACCGGGAACAAGGGATCTCTGAACTGTAAACCCTGCCCCAGGAAAACAACTGATCACTGATCACTGATAAAGAGATATAACTCTTTGGTAAAATCTTTAAGGTTTCTCAAACATTGGTCAATGGGTTCAACTCGCACAAGGATTGCAATTGACGCTATGGGTGGGGATTTTGCTCCCACAGAAATTGTAGCAGGAGCATTAATGGCACAGGAAACATTGGGTGTTGAAGTTGTATTAGTGGGAGATCCACCGCAACTCGAAGCTTGTCTGAAGCATCACCCGACAGTTTCCCCCCCACCAGAAATCGTATCCTCCGAAGGAACGATTGAAATGCACGAAGAGCCTTTGGGCGCTCTCAAACGCAAACCCAAGGCTTCTATTAATGTAGCCATGAATTTGCTCAAAGAAAAAAGAGCAGATGCCGTTGTCTCGGCTGGCCACTCTGGAGCAGCCATGGCAGCAGCTTTACTACGAGTGGGTCGGCTACCCGGTATTGATCGGCCAGCAATTGGGGCTGTGATGCCGACCTTAAATCCAACGTCTCCGGTTTTGGTTCTCGATGTTGGGGCGAATGTCGATTGTCGCCCTAAATTTTTAGAACAATTTGCCGTTATGGGGACAATTTATAGTAAATACGTTTTGGGGATTGATGATCCTCGGGTCGGTTTGCTCAATATTGGCGAGGAAGCCTGCAAAGGTAACGATCTTGCTGTTCGGACTTATCAAATGCTGCAAGATAACCAGCAAATTACTTTTGCGGGAAATGCCGAAGGCCGGGATGTCTTATCTGGTCAATATGATGTTATCGTTTGTGATGGCTTTGTCGGTAATGTTTTATTGAAATTTGCCGAAGGGGTGGGTGAGATTGTTTTACATCTCCTCAAAGAAGAGTTGTCAACGGGGTTACGCGCTCAACTTGGCACAGCAATGCTGAAACCCAGTTTAAAACGCTTTAAACAACGGGTAGATCATGTTGAACATGGGGGCGGGCTGCTTTTAGGGGTTGCAGGAATTTGCATTATCAGTCACGGTTCATCAAAAGCTCCGACTATTTGCAATGCGGTTCGTTCCGCTAGAGATGCGATTAACAATCGTGTCCTCGAACGAATTCAATCTCAATACCAAAAACCTCATCAAAAAGCAGCAAGCAGTCAGTAGTTACCCAAGAGCGTTTAGGGGAGTTTGACTGAACTTCCCGCTCATTTAAGACCCGATGGAGTCCTGAATCAATCATCAGTCTCCCTAGAATTTGCGTGCCTAACCCTGATAAGATGCGATCGTTAACGGCACAGACTCTTTGCCTGTCCCTGACTCAGCTTAACTCCGCTCCTGTGAACAATAGGCAAACAACTTATAGACAACAAGGGCATATAGAGGTGAGGCTGAATAGATGAACCCATTTACCAATTCAGACTTATTCTTCGAGCAATAGGCATTTTCATCGGGTTCTAACTTCTGACTACTTCTCAACAAAGACATGACGAATACAGGTATTGCAATTATAGGCAGTGGGCTGGCTACGCCCCCTGTTTCTTTGGATAATCACGGACTCTCACAAAGGGTTGAGACTTCCGATGAATGGATTGCCTCTCGAACAGGAATACGCTCTAGACGCTTGGCAGAGTCCCAAGAGGGTTTGTGTTCATTGGCAACAACGGCTTCACAACAAGCTTTGGCAATGGCTGATGTTGACCCCTCTGAGATTGATCTGATTGTGTTGGCAACTTCAACGCCGGATGATTTATTTGGCAGTGCTAGTCAAATTCAAAGACAACTGGGTGCGACTCAAGCGGTGGCTTTTGATTTAACTGCTGCTTGTTCGGGTTTTGTGTTTGGTTTGGTGACGGCTGCTCAATTTATCCGAACAGGGGTCTATAAAACAGTTTTGCTGATTGGGGCGGATATTCTTTCTCGTTGGGTAGACTGGTCAGACCGTCGTACTTGTGTTTTATTTGGAGATGGGGCAGGGGCAGTGGTTTTGCAAGCCTCGGACTGCGATCGCCTCCTGGGATTTGAATTACGAAGTGATGGCACGCAAAATAATTGTCTGAATTTGGCGTTTCAAGCTAAACCTCAACCCTTAATTGAGGGTGTAACGGTGGGTCAAGGAACTTATCAACCTGTGACGATGAATGGTCAAGAAGTTTATCGCTTTGCGGTGAAAAAAGTTCCTGAAGTGATTGAAAAAGCCCTGTTTCGAGCCAATTTAACGGTTGATCAAATCGATTGGTTAATTCTTCATCAAGCCAACCAACGAATTATGGATGCTGTGGCACAACGCCTTAATATTCCCTCGGAAAAAGTGATTAGCAATCTTGCCAGTTATGGCAATACTTCTGCTGCTTCTATTCCGATTGCTTTGGATGAAGCGGTGCGAGCAGGTAAAATTAAACCGGGTGATGTGATTGTTATCTCTGGGTTTGGGGCGGGTTTATCTTGGGGGGCCGCTGTTTTTCAATGGGGCATTTAGCATTATTAACGCTTTAATATTTTACTTTTTTCTTCAATATCACAAATGACAAAAATAGCATGGATTTTTCCCGGTCAGGGTTCTCAAGCCGTTGGTATGGGTGCAGATTTATTTAATTTACCCGCAGCACAACCCCAATTAGAATTAGCTCAAAGAATACTCGGTTGGTCTGTGGCGGATCTCTGTCAGTCCGATGAGGATAAACTCTCTTGTACTCTTTACACTCAACCTTGTTTATATGTGGTTGAAAGTCTTTTGGTTCAATTCCTCAAAGAACAAGGGTATTGTCCTGATGTTGTCGCAGGTCATAGTTTAGGGGAATATGTGGCATTGTACGCCGCAGGAGTGTTTGATTTTGCGACGGGGTTAACGTTGGTTAAACGTCGGGCAGAATTGATGAATAATGCCTCAGGGGGACAAATGGCGGCGTTTATTGGTTTTGATCGCCAACAACTCGAAGAACAGTTACAACAAACTGAAAATGTGGTTCTAGCTAATGATAATAGTTCGGCACAAGTGGTGATTTCTGGAACCCCGGAAGCGGTTGATCAAGTGATTGCTAATGTCAAAGCTAAACGAGTGGTTAAACTGAATGTTTCCGGTGCTTTTCACTCTCCGATGATGGCAGATGCCGCCACAGAATTTGCAGAAATTTTAGCAACGGTTGAGTTTTCTAAGGCTCAATTTCCGGTATTATCCAATATTGACCCCACTCCCACAACTGACTTAACTCTGTTAAAACAACGCCTCATTCAACAAATGACAGGTTCTGTTCGTTGGCGAGAAACTTGTTTACAGCTTTCTCAACAGGGAATTGAACGGGTGATTGAAATTGGCCCGGGTAAAGTTTTAACGGGTTTAGTGAAGCGGACTTGTGCTGATATTGCCTTAGAAAATATTAGCGCTATTCCTCAAGTGTCTTAAATTGATCGAACTTCTTCTCATTTCAATACTTTTTCCTTCTCAGTTCTCTTTCTGCAAAGGCTAGAATTGAGGAGGATTCCTTTTTTTGGGGTTAATCCTAGCCAAGGGAGAATCAAAATCCAAAACCTATAAACCTAGAATCTGATTCAGAAAAAAACATGAATAAAAAGTGGAGTAAAATTATTCTTTTTCTCTGTATTGCTAGTTTTATTTTTCCCATTATCGCCGCGATTTTTTTAATGATAGTATCACAGATTTTAGGGTGTGATTTAGCCGGGGAAGAATCATCTCAATGTCTGGCTTTAGGTGTTAATATTGGTGGCTTAATTCAGCAATTTATTAAAATAACTTGGCAGTTTCCGTTAATGATGTCACCCCAGGGCATTTTTCCAACATTTGTTGCTATTGGCATTATTATTACTTTAATTCATCTGATGTTTCGTGGCACAAAACAACTCATTTTATCTTTATTCTGTATTTGGTATATACCCATTTCTCCCAGTGTACTGGGTATTATTTTAGTGAGTTTTTTAGCCCGCCAGGGAAATTGTCTGCTGAATGAAGGTAATGCTAATCCCTGTTATATTTTAGGGGTCAATATGGGAGATGCTTTTTATGGGGCGAGTGTTGTTCCCTGGTTAATCCTATTACTGGTGCCAATTTGTTTATTTATTTCGATTTTGTATGCGATTATTTATGCTTTAATCTCGTCAATGCTTCAAAACTAATCTCTTGATTCATTGAATTAACTTCAATTTTACCCCAGATGAGTTACGACCGATTAAACTAGAACTAGAAGCGGAGGAGTCTCTGCGGTTAATGCGCGAGTCAGTCAGAAAACTCACTCAAGCCGTTTCCACTCAAAAATCGACTTATTTACGCGCTAAACAAAAATACCAGGCGAAAGTTAGAGAAATTGAAAAACTAGAGGAGGAAGCCTTCAGCGCGCAACAAAATGGAGATGAAGATTTAGCTCGTTTAGCTTTAGCAAAAGCCATTCAAATTGAGAAAATCTTACCCCAACTTGAAGAACAAGTCCAACGAGCCGAAGATTATGTTAACCGCACTCAAGAACGACTCATTCAAGAACGACTAAAACTAGAAACCTATCAAACTGATTTAGCCAACCTCAAAGATATGCAGGAGATTAATCAAGCCTTAGAATTAGTCGCAAAAGTTAATAACGAATTGGATATTGATTCAGCGCGATCGCAATTTGAACAAATTAAAAACACCGTCGAACAGCGTCAACTCGAACAACAAGCTTTAGCAGAACTGACGATAAATAGAGAAGAAATGCTCAAGTCAGAGATCGAACGCCTTGATACTCAAGAAGAAGTATCTCGTCGTCTTGAACGCCTGAAACAGTCCAATTTAAACCCTTTGAACTAAGGAAATACGGGTTATGGCTAAACGCAGTGGTCCCCCTCCGATTGTTTTTATTTTAATTTTTCTGTTGTTGATCGGTACGGGATATTGGTTCTTTTTCAGAAAATCTTCCGATCCAGACCGTACAATTTCACAGACTTTACTGAATTCTCCGCCACCCCCACCCGATACAGAAATTTTCCCCGTACCCACATCAGTTCCCCCCAATACCCAGGTAAGAATTGACGGTTCTACCAGTATGGTAACGATTAACCAAAATCTCAAACAAGCTTTTGAAGGTAAATTTCCAGGAACTCAGGTGTCAACATCCGCCAATGGAACAAACAACGGTATTCAAGCCATTCTCAACGGACAAATCGATCTAGCAGGCGCATCGCGATCGCTAACAACTCAGGAAGAAAATCAGGGTTTAGCAGCGATACCCATTACTTCTGATGAAATTGCGATTGTAGTCGGAGTCAATAACCCCTTTCAAGGCGGGCTAACGAATACTCAAGTTTACAATATTTTTACCGGACAAATTACTAATTGGTCAGAAGTCGGTGGGGCAGATGCGACCATTCGAGTGATTAATCGTCCTCCCGTGAGTGGAACCCATCAAGCGTTTCAAGAGTTGGTCTTAGGAGGTCGTAGTTTTGGCACTACTCCTAATATTACCACCTTACCCCGAGATGAAACGACGGGAATGCTAAGACAATTAGGGGAAGATGGGATTGGATATGCAACCTTTACCCAAGTGTCAAACCAACAAACCGTCAAAACCGTTCCAGTCGAAGGTGTACAACCTGGATTTATGAGTTATCCTTATCAGCGAGAGTTGTATTATGTTTATAAACAACCTGCTAGTCCGGCTGTACAAGCTATTTTAGGCTTTATCACTTCCTCTGAAGGACAACAGGCAATTTTGCGGGAAAACTAGCTGTTACAGGGAACAGAAGAAAGATTATCATTAATGAGCAGGGGGTAGGTTGTGAGAAGATTTACCACTGGGTAAATAGCGATCGCCTCCTGCTAAGTTACGGAATTTGGTAAACTGAGGATCAAAGAGGAGTTTGATCGTTCCTGTAGGTCCGTTACGGTGTTTAGTAATAATCACTTCCGCAATACCGCGATCCGGTGAATCCGGGTTATAATAATCATCTCGATACAGCATAATCACCAGATCGGCGTCTTGTTCAATTGAGTTATGAACAACAATATTATTAGCAATAAAATTATGTAACCCCGGAACGGTTAAATCATAGACTTCTGTTTCTCCTGTGGGTTCAATTGAAACAATTTCATCCCAATAAATATCACTGTTTGCTAAATTAGCTATTTGATCTGATTTGACCACTGTAGCTAATCTGGCTGCTCGTTCACGGCTTAAATTTTGTTTATAAAGAGTTGTACCACAATATAAATTATTCAGTTGAGTTTGCATCTGTCTTGTCGTTAAGCCTAATTTATTCATCGCTGGAACTGCATAAAGTCTCCAAATATTACGAGGGATAATATCTCGATTGGTATTAGCAGTATAACCTTGTATATATTCTGCAATTTCTTGAACTGATTGTTGTTTATAGTTTCCTACTGTTCCGATCAAGTTGATGAATTTTTCTATATCATATTTTCCAGTAATTGTAATATGATATTGATCTCGTCCTTTTCCGACTTGAGAAATTCGAGATAATCGAGCGTTAATGCCTACTCTTAATAATAAAGATTGTACATCATTGGCTAATTTTAGGCTACTGGTTGAGTAATAAGCAATAGGGCGAGGAGATTTTCCTTTTAATAATTTAATACAACCATCTGTACTCCAAAGGTGACGTAAGAAAGTTGCGATCGCATTTTGAGGTTGTTCAAAGACTTGAATGGGTACAAACTTTTCAGAGGAACGCAAACCCAAAATTCCCATCGAGTCTAACCACTTAGCAATAGGATTTCTAACTTGATGAGTTAAATGATAACTAGCTGGTAGATAAACTTGATACCAATCCCTTTCTTTAACAATGCGAGGATTAAGCTGATTACCAAAAATTTTGATGGCTAAAGTAACTACAAGATTTGCTAAATCTTCTTCTCTAGTTGTATATTGAATAGTGTGTCGAGGTAAAGTACAACCGTCTCCAATTAAATGACCTAATAATCCAAGTTCAGCATCGCTCATCCATTGTTGTAAATTAGAACTAGGTAAATACCTTGGTAAAGCAATCGGACAACCTAAACTTAACTCATCTAAACGTTGCCAACCGTTAATCGTTAAAAATTGATGATTTCCTGTCGCTTTAATTGTACGACCTAAACGAGTTTTTAAGCTAAAAGTTGGCTTAGTTCCCGTTGAAAAAGCATGACTAACCACTGCCTTTTCTAACTTCATGGTTGCTTCATTTAATGCCCAAACAGCAAAGTCAGATTTTCCGACTAATTCTTGAATTGGAACTTGTAAACCACTCTCCGCTAGTGTAATTAAACTATCCCCTGTTAAACAGCCAGATTCCCTCAAATCAGACATCATGGGTCGTTTATTGGTACGAGATTCCACTGTTCGACTCAACTGAGAAAGGGCAATAACAGGTACATTTAACTCTCTGGCTAACCCTTTCAGCGATCGCGTAATTCGAGATAATTCCTGTACCCGATTATCACTACTTCCCTCCATTAATTGTAAATAATCAATTAAAACCAAACCCATTGCACCGCCCTGTTCCGCCTGCAAACGTCGTACCTTAGACCGCATTTCTGTCACCGTAATATTAGGCGTATCATCAATAAAAACAGGTAATTCTGATAAGGTTCCAATAGCTACGGTTAACGGTTCCCATTCCGTTTGACTAATTCTCCCTGATCTCAACCGATTACTTTCGATTTTTGCCTCACTTGAAAGCAGTCTTTGAACTAACTGTTCTTTCGACATTTCCAAACTAAAAATCGCGACTGGCAGCTTATGAATTTTAGCAATACTATAAGAAATATTTGTACAAAGTGCCGTTTTTCCCATCGAAGGACGACCTGCAACAATAATTAAATCCGAGCGTTGAAAGCCCCCAGTCATGGCATCTAAATCATAAAAATCACAGTTTAAACCCGGCAGTGCCACGCCTTCGTGACGATCTTCGATATCTTGAAACGTATTAATTAAAGTTTCTGCAATAGAAACCAAATTTTGTTGGGGACGAACTTGAGTAATATTAAAAATCTTTTGTTCAGCTTGATCTAAGACATCTTCAATATCAACCGTCGTATCATAACCCAAATCTATCGTTTCATGTCCGGCTTGAATTAAATTCCGGCGCATGGCTTTTTCTATAACTAATAAAGCATACTGATCAATATTCACCGCCGAAACCGTGCGATCAACCAGTTGCGCTAACTTCATTTGTCCGCCCACTTCTTCTAACTGATTATGATCCCCTAGCCAAGTCGTTACCGTCATTAAATCAGTCGGTTTTCCCTGTAGATGTAAATTCAGTGTAGTGCGATAAATAATTTGATGAGCTTTAATTGCAAAACAACTCGGATCTAATAATTCAGCAACACGACTAATCGCCTCTGGATCGAGGAGAATTCCGCCTAAAATCGCTTCTTCGGCTTCAAGATTTTGGGGCGGGAGGCGATCGCTAGGAATTTTAAAATTAGAGCGATTTGTCATAATTAGATCAGGGAGAAAAAACACCTGTTATCAGCAATTTCAGACGTTCATCAAGAACGCCTGATCGCCATTCAACCTAGTTAGAAACAACGTGAATTTCAACTTCTGCGGTTACTTCAGGATGAAGTTTGATTTGTGCTTGATAAAAACCAATATGATTGATATCTGGTAAGGTAATACCCCGACGATCAATTTCTTGGTTGGTTACAGCTTGAATGGCTTCAGCCAGTTCACGATCCGTAACGGTACCAAAAATCGCTTCATTTTCTCCCACTTGTTTAGCAATGGTAAAACGACCAATAGTTTCCAATGCTTTTTTCTGAGTGATCGCTTCTTCTTTGAGGGCGATTTGCCGTTGACGTTCTTCTTCCCGACGACGTTCTACCTGTTTGAGAATACCTGGTGTTGCTCGAACCGCTAAACTTTTAGGGAGAAGGTAGTTGCGAGCATAACCCGGTGCCACATCCACTAAATCACCATTGCGACCTAACTTGCTGATGTCCTGTCTGAGAACGACTTGAATACGTTTTGCCATGAGAGTTCCTATAATCTTTTAACCCAAACACTCTATAATAGCGAGCTTAGGGGTGCGATCGCAAGATCTAAAACCCAAAATCTTGCTCGCGGATAGGGAGAAATCAATGATTCTAGTATTCGTAAGGATTCCTCGGTTCAGGAATAGGTGTTAATTTTGTAGCTTGTATCGTTAATCTGCGTTGCCCGTCAATTGTCCGAGTGATCATTTCCCCTTCAACCTCTAACCAACTATCTTGAGGATAATTTTGGCGGTTTGCATCAGGGGGAAACAAAACAGGTATCCCCACCGGATAAGCATCGGCAGCACAACAAGTAATCACAAACCGAGACAACCACAAATATTCCGGAGGCAGTCCAGGCGGATAGATAATAAAACCTGTTACCCTCGCCTTTTGACCTCTATAGGCATCAGGTTCGGGGTTAACATTTAACATCCGGACCCATTCAATAATTGATCGATCCTCGGGTCTAGCGGCGGTGCGAAATTCCTGGGGTTGAGTACGAGTCGTGGGTAAAGATTCCGTTAGCCCGCGTTGTAAAGCCGTGTGGCTGCCGAAAGTTCGGGGTGTGACGGATAACCCGATCAGGGCGGCCGTCAGGAAAATCAGGCTACTCAAGCCGGGAGGAAACAGACTAATATGTTGAACATTTTGGGGTTTACCGGAGGGTTCAGACTGAAGATACTCGGTTTGTAAGACTTGCCAAGACTTAACACTTCCAATACAGATGAGGAGAATTCCGCCAACAATCGTCAAGGCGAAATAATTAGGATGAATCAAAATATAGAGTCTACCGGTGATCCAATATTTCAACAATAAAATGCCCCAAGCCAAGATAGCGATCGGATCGATCCAGGGTTCAGCCTTTTTCCAGAGGGGAGTGAGACGGCGACGGACAGTGGTGAAGCGAGGATGAATCATAGGATAATGATGATCAACTGAGGTTTAAATTTACAATCAAAGTCAATAAAAAAGTCAGTTGAGCCGCTAATATCATCAAGTAAACCACGGCCCGTCCTTTAAAGACCGATAACATTAAAGCAACAGTTTTAATATCGATCATCGGCCCAAATACCAAAAACGCCAACAGTGAACCACTGGTAAACGTTGAAGCAAAAGACAGGGCAAAAAAGGCATCAACCGTGGAACAGATAGAAACGATCGCTCCCAACAGTAACATTGCCACAATCGAAGAAACAGGCCCCTGTCCTAAACTGAGAATGATTTCACGGGGCATCGCCACTTGAATAATAGCGGCGATCAGACTCCCCAAGACTAAAATCCCCCCCAACTCCCGTAATTCCTGTACCATATTGTCAACCATCAAACCCAGACGTTCTTTAGAGGGGCGTAAAAACAAGGATCTGATGCGAAGTTTTGGGCGTTTGTCTAATTTTAAGGGTTCTTGACTGCCTGTTGCGAACCCTTGTCCAGCTTGCCAAAACGGGACAGACTCTAACCGGATAGGTTGGGAAGCAGAACCTAATAAATAAGTCCCGGGCTGCAACAAGGGTGAACTTTCGGCTGCTGAGGTTGTTTTTTTTGCCTCGGGAGGGGGTATGGGTAATAAACGGGCAATAGCGGGTTGAAGAACCGGGCGTAAGTCTTTTTGGACACTAAACACCCAACCGATAACAGTTGCCACAATCAGCGATAAGAGGACACGCAGAAAAACAATTTCCGGTTGATCGCGAAAAGCAATCCAGGTAGACCATATAACAATAGGGTTAATCGTTGGGGCGGCAAATAAAAATCCAATGGCAGCCGAAGCCGGAAGTCCTTGAATAATAAACCGACGGGCAACCGGAACGTTACCGCATTCACACACCGGAAATATAAATCCGACTAAACTCCCGAATAATGCCCCCAGTAGTGGGTTAGTGGGAACTAATGACAGAAGTTGGCGTTCATCCACTAACCAGAGGAGGACACTTGAAAATAAGACTCCTAATAGCAGAAACGGTAATGCCTCAACGAGTAAGCTGAGGAAAAGCGTAAACCCGCTATTAAGCTGATTAATTAAAGTTGATTCCATGCCTCATCAAGTTTGAACTGGGCGCATCCGGTAGAAAGTCGGCAGAATTTGTTGAAAACCGCAGTCCCTTCTCCACTAGGATGTTAACAATTTGTGCAGAAAAAGCAATTTCCAGGGGTTAGGGCGAGCCTGATCGATTGAAAGTTTTTAACAAGTTTAGGGTACAATCTCTCATTCTAACTGAAGATAGCCTTTCAGGGGAGCGGGGAGAAACACCGAATGATCAATTGTCATCTTTTATGCTTTTAACTGGGTAATCAGGTGAGTCAGTTCAGGTAAAATTAATGTTTCCATTGCTAATTTAACAGCTTTGGTGGAACCGGGAAGCGAAAATAGCAAGGTTCCCTGACAGACTCCGGCTACTGCCCGGGAAGCGATCGCCCGTGAGCCGATTTCAGCGTAACTCAAACTGCGAAAAATTTCACCAAATCCGGGTAAGATTTTCTCTAAAATCCCTTCGATCGCATCATAAGTCGTATCTCTAGGCGCAATTCCGGTACCGCCATTAATAATTAGTGTATCGAGGGAGGGCTTTTGGCAGAACCGGAGAACTTCTCGGCGAATCTCTTGGGGTTCATCAGGAAGGATGAAATAGTCTTGCATCTGATGTCCAGCTTGTTGCAGCAAAGATTGAATCAACTGACCACTATGATCGGTTTCAGGAGTGCGAGTATCACTGACTGTTATCACCGCAAAATTGACGATAACATCAGTTGCATCAGGATGAGGAAAAGATGATAACATGGTCAAGTTTCTCAGAATCTAATTCTGTTTAGAGAAGTCAGGGTCAACAAACTCTAAAGGTTTTTCCTGACTCCCCTCTGACTTTTATTCGGATTTACTAAATCCTAATCCATTGGCTTCAGCATAACGATTCATAAACCGCATAAACCGATTCCACTCTTCTTCTGACTTCATTAAATAAAGGGCTTCTATGGCTTCAGGTTTACCATTAATAAATTTTGCCTTAACTTCACGGGTTAACAATTCTCCTTCTTCATCGATTAAGTACATTCCTGTGATTTCTTCTCCGAAATCATTACCCAGGGCTGTGGGATTCTCAAAATAAAATGTGGCGGTGCCTTGAGTGTTATCACGAGAACGAGTTAATCGTACATCTGGAATTACATCCTCGTCAATTCCCCGTGCAAACTGAATTTTAGCCATAATCTTAACCAACAGGTTTTAAACAATTGTTAAATTTACCTTTTCTATCATAAAACGCCAGGGGCATCTAAAACTAGACGCCCTGGGAAATTGTATTGAAAATCTCAAACTTCACCCAATGTTACACAATATATTGAGAATCAATGGGTTGAACGCGGTTCAGGGCGACTAAGGTTTGATATAAAATCGCCGAAACTTCGCCACGAGTAATATCCCGTTGGGGTGAGAGTAAATCACGACGGGGATAATTCACCACCATCCGTTTTTCTGTTGCTGTCGCTACCGCATCTGTGGCAAAACTGGGAATTTGGGCGCGATCGCTATATGCTAACAGAGAGCTAGAGGTTCCGCCTGTCAGCTTCAACCCATTGACTAAAGAGACAATCGCTTGGGCGCGGGTTAAATTTTCGTTAGGACGGAAGGTTTCATCGGGGAACCCGGCTAAAAATCCGGCGCGGTTTGCTTTTTCAATTGCCGCCCTTCCCCAAAAATCTGCCGCGATATCTTTAAAATTGGTCGCCGGGCGAATGGGATTCAGTTCAAAGGCTTTCGCTAATAATGCGGCGTGTTCTGCGCGAGTTAAACTATTATCGGGCTTAAAGGTACGATCAGGATAACCACTGATAATCTCTAAACTCACTAAAGCCTCGATAAAAGCTTTTGCCCAATGTCCGCTAATATCAGTTAAGCCGCCAGGAGGGGGGGGAGGAGTGATAACGGTAGTCCCCTCCAAGGTCAGATCCCCTTTAGTGCGAGTTGGGTTAATTTGGTTTCCCACCGATATTAACTGAAATTTACCCGCATTCTGCACATCATATTTACCATTATCGCGGAAAATATTTTCACCGGGATCTTGAGGATTGCCTAAATCGGGATAGGAATCTGCAATCACTGTTAATCCATCTTGTAAATTCTTTTCAATGATATTTTTGCGTAAAACGGGTTTACTACTTCCTGATAAAACTAACCCCGTGCGATTTTGTAAGATCTGATTACTGATAATTAAAGGAGCTGCTTGAGCTTGCACAGCTAAGGCAAATCCCGTATCCTGAAACTTATTACCGCGAATTTCTCCTTTAGCATTTCCCGCTAAAGCAATTCCATTGCCAGCATTTTGAAAAAATACACTATCGAGAATTTCTGGAATTGCGGTTCCGGTAACAAAAATTCCCTCCCGATTGGAGTTGGCAAAGGTGCAGTTAGCAACGGTACAAAAAACCGATTCTATCCAAGTGGCGGTTCCGCGAATTTCATTATTGGTGATGCCAAATCCTCGTAATGTGGAGTTATTTTCCATCAAAACGGTAATATTTTGACCGGCTGCACTGGGACTGGTATGACGACCACTTCCGGTGATTTGAGTATTATTTCCTTTTCCAGCTTCATTCCCTAATAATGTGACTCCTGAAGGAATAGACAAGGGGAAGACTTCGCCTTGGGCTGCGGTATAGGTTCCGGGTGCAACTTGAACAATAGTTCCGGCTTGGGCTTGTCTGAGGGCTTTGGTGATTGTTTTGAACGGACTCGTCTGAGTTCCGGCGTTTGAGTCATTTCCTGTGTTGGTATTAACGTAAAGAGTCATAGTTGAAGCTGAGGTAAAGTTTTGAGTAACAACATTCACATTTCCCTGGATACGATTTCCGCTGACCTCGTTGCCAAAGGATGCGATCGCAGCTAGGCTAGTATTTTGTACATCAAATCCGCCATTTTGGCGAAAGGTATTACTCCCCGGATGTAGGGAACTCCCCAAGTCCGGTGCTGCATTTTGAGTAATCACGACACCTTCGCTACTATTGCGTTCAATGATGTTTCGTCGTAAAATCGGTTTGGCATTACCGCCTATTAATACTCCTGTCCGATTTTCAAAAATGGCATTATCGCTTAATTGCGGGGCGGCATCTTCTTTGAGAGAAATCCCATATCCAGTATTTTGGAAGAGATTTCCTTGTACTTGTCCGGTGACGGTTCCTTCTATTGACAAACCATAACCTTCGTTATCGATAAACAGATTATTCAGAATTTGCGGATTTCCTGAACCTGTGGCGTAAATTCCTTCTCGTTTATTATGGATTAGAGTACAGTTAGCGATGGTTGCTGTTACAGACTCTAACCAAATGCCTGTTCCTCCAATTACACTATTGCTAATGGTGATACCCCGAAGTTGAGCATCGTTTTCGAGCATGAGTGTTATGTTTTGAAGGCCTGTATTGGGACTTAGATAATCACCACTGCCATCAATGAGAATACCGCTTCCTTTACCTGATTCATTTCCAACAAGGGTTACGCCCGAAGGAATCTTTAACGGAAAAATCTCGCCTGTGGCGGCGTTGTATGTTCCAATCTCAAGTTGTACTGTTGTACCGGATTGGGCTTGAGAGATGGCTTGAGTTAGGGTCTTAAAAGGCGCTGATTGACTACCCTCACCCTGATCGTTACCCAGAGATGGGTTAACATATATCGTTGTCATCGCTTTGCTGGCTCGTAAACCGTCTGCGCTTATTCTATGATTCTGTTACACCCCTGTTGATCATTGTTCTGGAGAAAATCAGGAATTGCTTTAACTTCTATACATACATCCTGAAAAAATAGTTTTTGGGAAACTTTGAACCCAGGGAGAATACACATTTTTTGATTTTTGTCAAATTTCCCCATTTTGATGTAAACGCTTGTAACGAAAATTCGTGCATCGGGAAGGAGATTTTTAGAACTTGTCAAGGGGGGAGAGTAACGAAATAATAAGGGTTTGAGGCGGGTAAAGTGGCGATTAAGTAGAACAACACTTTCGATTATCAAAATAATACCAGAGTCACAAACCCCTGTCAACTCGTCAAATTAATGACAAACTTTCTCAAATATTCCTGTCTGTTAATTTTTGTAACAGGGACAAATTTTAAAAACCTGAACAAAACTGAAAAAAGCTATCAGTTAAACTTATTTTTTGCGGGGACAACAAGTTGCCCAATTAAGTTAAAGTCCAAATACGTCCATAATGACTGGGAATCGTTAGATTGTAATCTTTTCCGGGTAAAATGTTGGCTAGGTTTAAACTCGGAACCTCTTGTCCGTGTAGTTCTTCTTGAAAGTTTCCCTGGTAATTTGAGGGGAGTTGAAAGTGTGTTGGATCATTGGGGAAGCAGAATTTTATGGTTTGGTCTTCTGAGGTAAAATTTAGAGCAATTAAACTCAGTTTTTCTTCGAGTTTTCGATACAGAATGAGAACCCCGTTAGACTGATATCGTTGAAAATGATTATGAAAATAATAACTGTCGTCTTTTAAAGACCGAAATTGTGGGTATTGATGGCGAATTTGCAGGAGTTTTCGCACTAAACGAATCATGCTTCGACCAATTTCATCATAGAAATAATCCCAACGCACGGGACGAAATAGAACGACACGAATTGAACCATCTGGCGGTAAATAGTAGTTTTCACAAAATTCTTGACCCTGCCACAGTAAAGGGATACCTTTTGCGGTTAACATCCCGATCAGATAGGGCTGTACTTTGAACCAGTTTTTTTGGCGATCGCCTTCTTTTAAAAAGTATTCATTCTGACAAGGTTGAAACCCCCAGTTACAAACAAATCGATGATGATCGTGGGTTTCGATGTATTGGAGTCCGGTTTTAATGATTGTATCATCTTCGTTTGTGACTTGCTTTGGATAGCCATATAAACTATAACTTAAAGCCAGACTGGGTAATAGATGATTCGCACCATAGGCAATTTTTTGAGAGGTGGCTAGGGTGAGGTTTTGCCAAGTACAGTTGCTGTAGCTTTGGTGTAAAACTCCTTCAGGGTCTTTTAATTGTTCGGCACATTGAATTAGGTTAATTGTATCGTTATGAAAGAATCTCTGCCAGTCTTTCCAGCCTGAACTTTTGGTTTTTACAAGTTCAGCTTTTTGCTTGACCTCTTGGTAAGTTTTGTAGGTTAAATTGGCATAGCCTTTGCCTAGAGGTCCATCCCAATATCCGGGAACAAAATCATACCTAAAACCATCTACATGATATTCTTTTAAAAGATAACAGTTAACGGTAAAAAAGAAGTCTTGAATAAAGGGATGATTAAAGTCTGTACATTCATCGATAAGACCAAAACCATCTTTAGCAAATGGCCCCATTAACGGATTTTTGTGTTTTAATTGTCTGTATAGATAACAATAGGCAAAATGGGCATCAGTATGGGCATAAACCACATCCAAAATTACAGCTATTTTTCGTTGATGGGCTTCATCGACTAATTTTTTAAGATGTTTAGCTTTGCCAAATCGTTCATCAACGCCAAAATAACCAATCGGTTTATAACCCCAATCAATATTGTTCATTACATTAGAAATGGGCATTAAGTTAATACAGTTAATCCCAAGATCTTCTAAATAATCTAATCGTTTAATAGTTTCTTTAATATCTCGACCAAACTCACTAATCATCAGTTCATAGATCACTAAATCATTTAAAGCTGGTGTTTTCCATTCCTTTAATTCGTGTTTACTCCATTGATAGTCTTCCGGATCAATGGTAAAAGCAGATGTTTTTCCTCGGCCAAATTCTCGGGCAAAAGGATCGATAATCCAATCAATTTCTTGAGAGTAGTTGTGAGGTTTTAAACAATATCGATAAACATAACGTCCGGTTTCACCCCAGTAGGAATCGGGATGTAATTTATCTTCTTTTTTTAGATGAACTTGCCCAACCCAATAATCTCGCAAAAAGGAGTCATTTTTATACTCTAAGTAACTGAGTTTTAATTCAAACTGATGGGGTAAAACTGCTTTTAAAAACTGATCATGTTCATGGATAATTTTAACAAAGACTTGATAACCACCTTGAATAAAAATTTCAGGAATTAACAGGGCAAAATCAACCCCAAAAGGATTGTTCGGGTTAATTCTCGCTCCGAGTAGGTCTAAAGGTAAATGTTCCATTGTATTCAAACTCATATCAAACTCCTAGCCAAAAGATAAACCTAGACCCTTTTCAGCGATTCAATCATTAACTCAAGTTAGACAGATGCCCCAAAAAATAACACTTCAACCCGTCAAAGGTCTTGTTGAGCAAAGCCACGGTACAGATTCAGACGGGTTCGAGGGATCATTTTCCAGGCAACTCTAACAAAAATTATACAGGAATTGATACAGTCAAACATAACAAAATCCGCTACAAAGGACTCTTGAATCTAAGATGGAGTCTGAATGGGGATCATTGTGAACACTAAAAGAATTTAAAGGAACTGTAAAAAGGGTATAAGAAGATTTAATCGTTCAACAGAAACAAAGTGATCGCAACTTTTTCAGCTAAAATACTCATTGTCCTGTAAACTGTCTAAATGTTATCTGGAGCAAGGTAAAAGACTTGCTGACAATTGTCAATCATTGAGGCATCCCCTCAATGGATTTGGGAAGCTCATTCACCGTTGGATTGTATGAAATTACGTTTAATTCTTAGAAGTTGGTGTTCTGTACGAGTTAAACAGACTCTGCGATCGCTGAAATATCTAGCGTTAGTCCTGTTAGCGTTGTTAATCACTGTTTCCTGGGCAAGTCATCCCAGTAAAGCCGTCAGTGAAGTCGTTGTTGAACAAGCTCAACCTTTTCCAGAAATTCGCGGCGTTTGGATGACCAGTAACGATACTGATATTGTCAGAGATCGTCCGCAATTACAAGAAGCAGTTAGCCAACTTGGACGGTTGAACTTCAACACAATTTATCCGGTGGTGTGGAATTCTGGCTATGCGTTGTATCCCAGTCTTGTTGCCCAAGAGGCGGGAATTCAACCCTTTATCCGTAGAGGCTTACAAGGACAGGATATCCTAGAAGAATTAGCTAAAATTGCTCATCAGCAAAACATCTTAGTGATTCCCTGGTTTGAATTTGGGTTCATGGCGCCGCCGACATCGGAACTGGCGTTAAAGCATCCCAACTGGCTAACTCAACGGCGAGATGGGAGTCAGACTTGGAACGGTGCCGCAGGTGAGGTGGTTTGGTTAAACCCGTTTCATCCGGGAGTCCAGAAGTTAATCACCGATCTGGTGTTAGAGGTTCTCACTCAATATAATATTGATGGCATTCAGTTTGATGATCATTTGAGTTTACCGAATGAATTTGGCTACGATCCTTATACGATTTCCCTTTACAGACAACAGATGAAAGCAGATCCGCCTGCGAACCCCCAAGATCCGGCTTGGATACGTTGGCGAGCCAATCAAATTACAGCATTTGTGAAAAAACTGAATAAAGACATTAAAGAAAAGCAACCGAACGCTATTTTTTCAATTTCGCCCAATCCCCATCATTTAGCTTACAACACACACCTGCAAGACTGGGTGAGTTGGGTACGCCAAGATTTAGTCGATGAGTTGATTGTGCAGGTGTATCGTCCTGACATCAATAGTTTTATTAAGGAAATCACCCGACCCGAAATTCAAGAAGTTCGCAAAAAGATTCCGACTGGAATTGGTATTCTCACCGGGTTAAGAAACCGACCTGTGGCGATGCGTCATATTCAGGCGAAGGTACAAGCCGCTCGTCAACAGGGTTTAGGGATGTCTTTCTTTTTCTTTGAAAGTCTTTGGGATTATGCACCGGAACCCATGCAAGAGCGAAAATCATACTTTCAAGCTTTGTTTAATATCCCAGCAACTCGCACCTTGACTCCTACGGCTTCTTCTGTCACTTCTGAAGTGTCTCCTCCTTCAACAAATTAAAGAATTCATTGGGGAATGGGTAAACCCTCAATGGAAATTAAACTCTGTTGAGGGTTTCATAAATTCAGGGGTTAATTGTCTTGAACCTAAGCAAAAACCTCCGCAGGGAGGCTCTGTATCGGGCGTAACATTTTTGGTAGAAAGTATCATTGACTACGAGGACTTTGATAGGAGGCATAAGTATCAAATAAAGCACCAACTAAACTACAGGTGATGGCAATAATCATACCGCCTTGTAAGGGGTGTCCACTGCCAAAGGTTGCCAGAAATTGCAAGATTTGTCGGCAAGAAAACTGACCAATGCTTTCCAGATAAGGAAGACAGGCGATCATCGTTGAGCTAATTAATCCTAGACTGATCAGCAGAATGGGAGTAAAAAAACTCAAAACCATTGTCAGTAAGATCGAACGGAGAAAATCAGGAAAAATACTCATAGAGTTAGGAGAATTGAGAATTGAATTCGCTTACCGCCACAAGAGCGGCAAGTTAATCTAGACTATTAACTTCTAAGATAAAGGGAATTACTCGTTTGGTTCCAATCTGTCAGAAAACTTAAATTAATGTTCAAAAATTTTGGTTAAGATTTGTACATAGTTGTTATCTTTCTTTGTCATTTTAAAATTAGGATTTATTAGCAAATGCTCCTTAATTCTAGTCTCGGACTTTGGACGCGCCGCTTCATTGCAGCTTTATTGTTAGGCGGACAGGTGATTGTTCATCTATTGCAAGCTAAAATTCATCGTCGTAACACTTTAGAACAAATGGCAACCGTCGGGCCGCAGTCATTGCTAATTGCCTTAATCACAGCAGGTTTTGTCGGAATGGTGTTTACTATTCAAGTTTCACGTGAGTTTATCACATTAGGAGCCGGAAACTTAGTCGGTGGCGTTCTTGCTCTTGCTCTTGCACGAGAATTGAGTCCGGTTTTGACTTCTGTGATTATCGCGGGACGAGTTGGTTCTGCCTTTGCGGCGGAAATTGGAACGATGCAAGTGACGGAACAAATTGATGCACTTTATGTATTAAAAACGGATCCCGTTGATTATTTAGTGATCCCTCGTGTGATTGCTTGTTGTTTGATGCTTCCTTTGCTCAATATTATTTGTCTTATTACAGGTCTAGCAGGTGGTTTGTTAATTGCCAGTAGCCTATATAACATTTCTCCGATCTTGTTTTTAGAGTCCGCACAGAATTTTCTCACCCTTTGGGATGTAATCAGTGGCGAAATTAAAGCTATTGTCTTTGGAGGAGCTATTGCTGTGATTGGCACGAATTGGGGACTAACAACAACAGGGGGTGCAAAAGGTGTCGGACAATCAACCACAACGGCAGTTGTCACCTCTTTACTGTCTATTTTTATCCTTGACTTCTTTCTATCTTGGTTAATGTTTCATGGTGTCGGCGATACAGTGCTTTAATCAGTGATCAGTGACCAGTTATCAGTGACCAGTGACCAGTGATCAGTGACCAGTTATCAGCTTTTACAGTGAACAGTTTACAGTGACCAGTTACCAGTGAAGACAGTTTACAGTTTCTCCCCCGCATTCCCTCTTGCCTCTTGCCTCTTGCCTTCTGCCTTCTGCCTTCTGCCTTCTGCCTTCTGCCTCTTGCCTTTTGCCTTTTGCCTTGCGCGTAGCGCTATAACTGTAAATCCCTTCCTTTTTACGGAGTTTCAGTTTAACCCTATTTTGGTAACATTTGTTTACATCTACCCCTTGAAACTTGGGAGCATAAACGATGACGACAACTCCATCAACGACAACAGTTCCTTCAACGGTTGAACTGACACCTAGTTTTATTATCCCGGCTGTACTCCTGTTGACGGGAATTCCGTTAATATTAGTTCAGAAAGCGTTAGGATTTGTGATTGCACTATTTGGACTGTTTCTATTGGTGCAAACTGCAACGATTCGCCTTCAATTTACCCCAACCGCCCTAGATGTCTCCCGTTCCGGTAAATTACTGCGACATTTCCCCTATGCAGATTGGATCAACTGGGAAATTTTTTGGCCAGGTGTACCGATTCTGTTTTACTTCAAAGAAGTTAATAGCATTCACTTCCTACCGATTATTTTTAGTCCAAAACAGCTAAAAGCTTGTTTAGAAGCAAATTGTGGCAATATCAAAACTTGAAAACAGGTGATCGGGAGATAGATGAGATCGGGAGATCGCGAAGGCGCGATCATGGTAAACTGTCAAGACTATTCACGGGTCACGGGTCACTGTCTTCACGAGTCACTGTTCACGGGTTTGTGCATCCCTGGCTTAAGCTTTATTGTAATGTTGGTCAAACACAGCACTCTGAATTGAACCTCTGTTGATTCCATGAACTTAGACGAACCTCAAAATCAAGAGCAGAACGAGCGATCACAAGAAATCTCCGAACCCGGTGAAAATTCGGGATCAGATGAACTATTTTCCGAACCGCAAACTGCGACAGACTTTCAAACTGCGACAAATTTAACTGCGACAAATTTAACAGAACAAATTCAGCACCTCAAAAAAGAAATTGCTGATTTACAAGCCACTAAAGCCAAAATGCAGCAAGAACAGATGGCTTTAACGGAAACAATGGGGAATTTAGTCTCAGAAACCTTAAGTCAACTCGAACAACGCCGACAAGCCCTTCAAATTGAAGTTGAAAAGCTAGAACGCCGTCGAGAACGCATTCAACAGGAAATGCGAACCAGTTTTGCTGGAGTCTCTCAAGATTTAGCCATTCGGGTTCAGGGGTTCAAAGATTATCTGGTTGGAAGTTTGCAAGATTTAGTCAGTACCGCCGAACAGTTGGAACTGATCCCCGAATCTCAAGAACCTATAATTGAAAGTGAGACGTTTCGCGATCGCTCTGTTGCTGAACGAGATCTTGAACCAGAAGCTAGTTCTAACCCTCAGTTTACAGAACAAGGATTTCAGGAACAAGCCCAACAAATTCGCCGTATTTTAGATCAATATCGCACCATGCCAGATTATTATGGCCCGCCCTGGCAGTTGCGACGCACCTTTGAACCGATCCACGCTAAACGGGTTTCGACCTGGTTTTTTAACCAAGGGGGACGGGGCGCATTACGAACGATGGGAAGTCGGTTACAAAATATTTTGATTGCTTCGGCAATTACGTCTGTTCTCAGAACCCTCTATGATCGCCGTCTACGCACTTTAATTTTAGCCAATAGCCCTGAACGTCTGGGGGAGTGGCGGCGTGGCTTACAGGACTGTCTAGGCTTGGATCGCAGAGATTTTAGCCCGGAGCGAGGTATTGCTTTGTTTGAGGATGCTAATATTGTGGCAATTAAGGCAGATCGACTGGTTCAAGATGGAAAACTACCATTTATTGTTGTGGATGACAGCGAAGAAAAAATTAGTCTGTCGTTGCTGCAATATCCCCTCTGGTTAGCTTTTGCTCCTGAACCTCAATCTCAACAACAGCAACCCCTCTATCGGGAATTTTAATTTTTAATAGAGAGTAGGGAACAGGTTACAGGTTACAGGGAATAGGGAATGGGGAAGCAGGAGAGAAACTGTCTTCACTGATAACTGATAACTGGTCACTGGTCACTGGTCACTGATAACTGTCCCCTACCCTCTTGCCTTTTACCTATTTTGCATTATTCTTGAAAAGTGAGTCTGGCGTGTTCGGTAGAGAAAGATGCTTCAGTGGATTGGATTAAATTTTGGGCTGTTAGTGGCGGGTTATTTGTTAGGTTCTATTCCCACTGGCTATCTAGTGGCTAGAACATTCTATGGAATTGATTTGCGAGAAGTGGGTTCGGGTTCAACGGGTGCGACGAATGTTTTAAGAAGTTGTGGCAAGTCTCCGGCGTTGTTTGTGTTGTTGGTTGATGTCCTAAAAGGGGTTTTAGCGATCGCATTGGTTTTCTTTGTTTATGCTTTAGAAATTACCCCTAAAATTGCTGCTTCTGCGAATATTCAAGATGTTAATCTGTTCTTATATTGGATAGCAACGGGAGCGGGTTTAATGACGCTGTTAGGTCATACTAAACCGGTTTGGATTAGCTTTCAAGGCGGAAAAGCGGTGGCAACCAGTTTAGGGATTTTACTCGCTTTAAATTGGCAATTGGGTTTAGCAACGTTGGGAATTTTTGCCTTATTTCTGGCAATTTCTCGCATTGTTTCTCTGAGTTCTATTGCGGGGGCTTTAGGAATTGCCAGTTTAATGGTGATTACAAGTCAACCTTTACCCTATCAAATTTTTGCGATTATTGGTGGAATTTACGTGATTTGGCGTCATCGAACGAATATTGAACGGTTATTAAAAGGAACAGAACCCCGTATTGGTCAAACGTTATCGACAGAACCGCAATAAACTTGTAAGGTGGGTTAGCGGAAGCGTAACCCATCACTCAAACCAAGTTAACGGGTGTCTTCTAAGGCTTTTAACATCTGTTTTGCGATCGCCCGAACGACAGGAACCGGAACACTATTACCCGTTTGTTTTCTAATTTCTGCGTGAGAAACAACGATTTTAAACGATTCTGGAAACCCTTGCAAACGCAATAGTTCCCGCGAAGATAGGCGACGAATTCCATTCACTAAAAGATAGTTATAAGAAGCCCCACTTCTCAACGCGCAGGAATAGGGAAGCACAGAAATATTTCCCGATTTATTTTCATGCCAAATTGAGGGATAAAAGGGTTTTACTTTTAATTTTTCAAGTCGTTTTTGTTTAATAAATTCGGACGCAAACAGATTTTTATCAACTTTTTCATCGGCTTCTAATATTTCTAATAAACTTACTCTTTTTTTTTCTACGGGTTTGGGAAAAGAAAAATGAATCTTTTCTAAAAACCCAACAATATAAGTCCGTTCTCGTTTTTGCGGTAAACCAAAATCTAGCGCATTGAGAACTTCTGTATAGATGTGATAACCTAAATTTTGCAGATGTTCTATAATAATTTTGAACGTTTTTCCTTTATCGTGGGTTTTCAGTTGTTTAACATTTTCCAATAAAAACGCTTGAGGAAGATGTTCTTTTAAAATCATCTCAATATTATAAAATAGCGTTCCCCTGGCTTCGTTAAACCCTGCCATTTTGCCAATAATACTAAACGCTTGACAAGGAAACCCCGCCAATAAAATATCGTGTTTAGGAATCAAACAAGGATTAATTGTGGTAATATCGCCTAAAGGACATTCCCCAAAATTAGCTTCATAAGTCTTTTGGGCGGCTTCATCCCATTCAGAAGAAAACACACATTTTCCCCCCAGTTCCTCAAAAGGAATACGAATTCCCCCAATTCCCGCAAATAAATCAATAAACGTGAAATTGTATTTTGTTAATCTATTACTCATTCATCAGTTTTTCAAGCGATCACGAAAATTACCACAAAAGCCAAAAGATTTGATTTCTTTGTGTCTTGGTGGTTTTTTCTCCTTTTTCTATTATTTTCCCAACTCTTTGGAACGTTCACAAGCCGCTTTGACTGCTTCTATTAACGCAGAACGAAAAGCCGCTTGTTCAAGTTTCCCAACACCTGCTATAGTAGTTCCGCCTGGACTGGTAACACGATCTTTTAACTCAGCCGGGTGCATACCCGTTTGTTGTAATAACTCTGCGGTACCCAGAACCGTTTGTAAAGCCAGTTTAGAGGCAATGGCTCTAGGGAGTCCTGCGGCTACTCCCCCATCGCTTAAAGCCTCAACCATCAAGGCAACATAAGCAGGCCCGGAACCCGATAACCCTGTTACCGCATCCATCAAATATTCTGGTACTTCCACAACCTCCCCAACTGCTGCTAAAATTTGTTGAGCCAGTTTGAGATGATGGGGTTGAACAGCTTTACCGGGAGCGATCGCACTAATTCCAGCGCCGACGGTAGCGGGAGTATTGGGCATCACCCGAATCACGGGACGATGAATGAAAGCCGCTTCTAACTTACTTAACGGTACCCCTGCTAAAATCGAAATAATCGTCACCTCAGATTCAGGGTTCGGAGAATCTCCTAAACTGAGGGCTGCTAAATCTAAAATTACAGTGTCTAAGATTTGAGGTTTAACAGCCAACAGCAGCACCTCTGTTACCTGTGCCGCTTGTTTATTCTCCTCAGTGACCTCTACCCCGTACTGTTGCTGAAGAACCGCTCTACGCGACGTCTGGGGTTCGCTAACGATTACCTCTGTTGGGTGATATATCTTCTGAGCAATTAAACGGGAGAGGATCGCTTCTCCCATCACCCCACCACCAATTAAACCTAACTTTAATTCTGTCATTAGTCCCGTGTAAAATGTCAGAGTCAGTCCTCAGCATTGTACGTCTGAATTCTGATCTCTGACTAATCGTTGAATAGAGCTACTGTACGGCTTGTTTTTCAGTTTGCCACATCGAGGCCATCGGGGAAGGAATGCGAGTACGTCCTTGAGTGGGCATTTCATTCATTACACCAGACTGAGTTCTCACCTGAACACAACTAGGGGTAAACAGGAAAATGCTTTCGCCAATTCGTTCTTGATGACCATCAAGAGCATAGGTTCCCCCTGCTACGAAGTCTACCGCTCTTTGGGCTTGGTCTGGGTCCATCATCGTTAGATTAAGAACTACAGATTTTCTTTCTTTAAGCGCTCTAATAGCGGCGGGCATTTCTTCAAAGGTGCGAGGTTCCATAACCACGACTTCTGAAATCCCGTTTAACGCTCCTGGCATACCGATCACGTTGTTCATGTTTGACCCTAATCCTTCTGATGTTACCGTACTTGCTGTGGGGTTCGTAGCCCCGACTGTCCGCTCTCTAGGCCGACGGACACTCCGACGTTCTTCCTCTACGGGTGCAGGGGAAACGAGTTCTTGGGCAGGCGGATAAACATTTTGGTATTGATCGCCTTCCATTTCATCGTATTCGTAATCGTACTCAACAGAGTCATTGAGTCCTACAAAATCCCGTAGCTTACCAAAAATTGAGTTCACGGTTTATTCTCCATAACGACTCTTAGCCCCGACTAGACACCCATTTTAGGTGAGTCAGGTAGGATTGACTATAGTCAGTTTTCTTGGAACTCGATCTATTGACCAAAACATATACTATCTTGTCTAGGCAGTGCGCGCACCAAAGATAATTTGCCCCGGTCGAATCATCGTTGCACCTGCTTGTATGGCTAAAGTATAATCCCCTGACATTCCCATTGAGAGATGTTGTAGGTTTAAATTTGACCACCCTTGTTGTTGAATCTTCTCGGCTAACTCACGAGTTTGCTGAAAAACGCTCAAAGTTTCAGAATCATTTAATCCGAGGGGAGGAATGGTCATCAGACCTTTGATTTGAATCTGCTGACATTGGTTAAGTTCCGCTAAATCGTTGAGCAGTTCAGAAACCGTCCAACCGTATTTGTTGGGATCGCTTAAAATTTTGACTTGCAGACACACTTGAGGCTGATAACCTCCTTCTTGAGCCAGTCTATCTAAACGTTGAGCGAGTTTCAAGCTATCAACCGAGTGTATCCATTGAAAGTGCTGTAACGCTTTGATCGCTTTGTTACTTTGAATATGACCAATTAAATGCCAGGTAATATCGGACAAGTCTTGCAGTTGTTCCTGCTTGTCTATCGCCTCTTGGATGCGACTTTCGCCAAAATCCCGTATTCCGGCTTCATAAGCGATGCGAATAGCATCAGCCGCAACAGTTTTCGAGACGGCGACTATTTGCACAGAATCTGGAACTTGGGAGCGAATTTCAGCGAGACGTGAAACGATAGAATGGGTCATAATCTCGTGATGCTTGTTCGAGAAGGCTGAGACCGTTTGGGAAAGCCTCCGGCTAGTTTCTTCTGTTTATTTTCCCCTGGATCTTTCTGAAAAACAATAACAGGACTGCTTAAAAACTCGGCTTGAATTGGGGTTGGGTGAATTTTCAACCCCCAAAAAACATCATACAGTTATTGAAATGTGCGTTGATGGATAGCTTGTAGATTTTTGTGTTCTTCAACCTGGCCAGTGCGACGCAACATCCGCAGACGAATTTCAACAACCAGCCGGGCGTCTGAACGGCTAACGGGTTCAAATTTTAAACCGCCTGGCCCGTGAGTGACTAAAAAAAATAGTCGTTGGGCATAAAGCGTGGTAAACAGTTCTTGATTCTCCTCAACCTGACAAACTCTAAACAGTAAGCCAAAGTTGGGATGATTCATGTAAGTTTCAGTTGTCATTCAGCCTAAAAATTAACAGATAAGCAGCTTTCTAAAACAGTCGATAGCAGTTAGATTGAGCAGGTTATATACTATAACTCTACCATCTAGGAGTTGTCATTAGGAGACTGAACAGGATTGATCAAATTTGACTCCTCTTAATTTTTTTACGGTTCGATCATCTCTGTTGTTTTTGACTGTTTTTTGCCATGATAGGGGTAAGTTTTTGAGGTTCAATTGAGCGGATTTTTACCTATTTATAGTGTGATTTGAGAACTTAATATTTGGGATTCAGACCGGACTCTGGCTATTTTAAATTAGATCATACTTTGCACGTTAAAAGTTAATGTAAACTTTACCTTTATACATTCTTTGACCTTCTGCTCTATCAACCCAGAGGAGCAGGGGTTCACTCACTAACCAGAATAGAACAGGAGAACTCCAATATTTCCCTAAATCCTAGTGCTTTGAGTGGATTCAAACCAATAGTGCAAGGGAAACTCGAGGAGAAGTCGGTCTTAGATTTTCAATTCTATAAGGGTAGGGGTCTCTCATCAAGTAAAAATTGGCTTAGATGTTAAAGTTTAGTAGATTTTCTACTAATATTCAATCTTTTTCACTGGGATGAGTCGGTTTTTTCCTTAAGCTTGTGATCCCCAAACCAAGCGCAGCACCCAGAACCCTGTTAAAGCTGACAGTGCGAACCAATCCATCCCGCGAATTTGCAGTTGATCCCATTTAACCTGATGTTGCTCAGGAGTGGTGAAACCCCTCACCGTCATGGCACTGGCGATTTGTTCGGCACGCAATAATAAATTCTCTAATAAGCGTTCCACAACCATCAACCAAACTTGGGTAGCTCGGCGAAATCCGAGTTTTTTCCAGTTAATCGCTCGGGTTCGCACGGAACGCACTAAGTTTTGAATTTCTTCTAACACAAGGGGAAAAAACCGCAGAGACAGGGTTAAGGTGAGGGCGATTTCTGTTACAGGGATGTTAAACCGTCGCAAGGGTTTCATTAAACTTTCGATAGCGGTGGCGATTTCCTCGGAAGCCGTTGTCAGC
>JBJHBL010000073.1:0-30750 GCA_050485465.1 Limnoraphis sp.
GGCATCAAGTGAGAATCCGGGTTATAAATTCAAGTTCAGAAACCGTTCAGAAAAAGATTAAGGAAGCTGACTCAAAATGAATTTAACTTCCTTTTTACTGCACTGCTGTTTTTCAGCAGCATAAACCCTTTGTCCGTTGATAATTTCTGCATCTTTATCCCTAATGACTCCCCGAAGAACATCCCTCACAGATGCTTCAGATGAACATGGAAACGCTTTGAACGTAATCAAATACCAGATGTCGTTGATCTTGTGATACTGACGAAAATCATCTAGGATAACTACATCGGTTTGGGGTTGAGGTTGCTGAGGTTTCCAGGGCTTCTTCTGGGCCAAGCACAGAATTCCTGTCTCTGGATGCACATAGAAGTTATTTCTCCAACCACTATATAGTGGTCGTTGACCAGAATCCCCCCATCCCGACTTGTAATAAGGAATGCCGTCAATCAATTCAACGTGCCGTTCAACGTAGTCCCACAGATGGTGTAGAACGTGCTGCCCCGTCACAGTGTTGCTGTCTAGACGTTGGCAGAGTGAGCTATAAATTTGATTCCAGGGTTGCCCCACTTTTGAGCGCAAGAATCGACGCAGCGGCCCTAGATGATCCGAGAGGAATTTGGTTTTATATTTATTTCTGGACTTGATTCGATAGGGACTCAGTAGCCCATCCTGACTGGCTTCTTGAGTAATTTGGTTTAATTCCTTTTTGAACCCTGTCAGTTTTTTCGGGCTGATTCTCATTCCACTGCGAGAACGTTCAATCACAATTTCATTCAAACGATGTTCGCTCATACAAGGGATTTTTTAAGAAGATTTTTCGGATTAATTGTTTGCTGTTAATGTGTTTGGGTTGGGGACTAAAGAATCTCATTGAAATTACCTCCGAAATTGGGTTTTGAAAGTTCTATTAAAAGTTGAAAAATCACTTCCTGCAAGTTGAAAAATGAAAATTTGGAGACGGCGGTCTTGCAGATCGCCAGACACATTCTCTGCAATTTTCAATAAGTCTAAAGTGTTTCGACTAATTTTCAAAATCAGATCCCTCAAAAACCTTGTGGTCAATACATCTGTGAACTAATTGCTCAATTAGCAGAACAGCCTTGGCATCAAGAGGCTCTAGAAATGGTTGTTTGGTATGCTCTTAATGATCCTAACCCCACACAAGAACTATGGCGGACAGCAACTTCTGATGGACAGGTTTATTATGGTGGTAATATTCTGACGGCTGGAATGAATTCTCACCGAGGTTGTGCTACCTATGCGATCGCAAAGTTAATCTTCGCTGATAAAAGTCGCGGTGGATACTTCCAAGAGTATCTAAAACAGATTGTTCAAGATCCTTCAATTGCCGTGAGATCCTGTGCGGCTGAAGCTCTAACAGCGATGTTAAATTATGATCGGGATTTGGCTGTCAGCTTATTTCTAAAACTTTGTGATACCGAAGATCTACTTTTGGGGACGAAGACTATTGAAGTTTTTTTGTATTATGCAATGCACACTCACTTTCACGAATTGGAATCAATTCTTGAACGAATGATTATCTCAGATCAACCTGAAGTTATTAAGGCGGGAACTCGGCAAGCTTGTTTAATCTCTCTTCATATTCAAGAAGCGCAATGGCTCACTCAACTTTGCCTATCAGCTACAGAAAATCACAAAGTTGCAGCCGCAGAAGTATTCGCTAATAACTTTCATATCGCACAAATTCGGGAGTTTTGTGAAAATATTTTAATACAACTGTTTAATGAAAATAGTTTACAGGTTCGCTCTGAAGCAGCCAGATGTTTTCTACACCTCAACGACAATCAAATTAACGATCATAGAAGACTAATTGAAGAGTTTATCGAAAGTTCTGCTTTTGAAACCGAACTGAGAAATTTGATTCATATTTTAGATAAAGCGACAGTGATGAATTTATACGATATTTTTTATCAAGTTTGTTATCGTTTTGTAGAAATAATCAATAAAATTAATCCCGAAAAAAAGCCCACTTTTCAGGTAAACATTAATGCGGTCAGCAAGCTACTGATACGCGCATATAGTCAAACCCGAGAAGGGGATATCAAGTTAAAATGCCTCGATTTGATAGACCAACTATTGATGATTGATGTATATGACTTGTACCCAATATTAGAAGCTTATGAGCGATAGTTAATACCGGATTTTAAACTTAATAAATTTAAAAAATAATTGGTTTTGTATTTTTTTTAATGTACAAAGTATTGCGGGGATATCCGGTTTTTTTTAAACCCAAACAGTAAGAAAGATTGAATTTTCCTATCAGTTCAATCACCGCTTAGTTGCGATTGTCCAGTACCCCACCATTATCCCAAGCCACAATCAATAAATGAGCTTCTATGAACGCAGGCGCGAAGATAATAATCGTTTTCCGATCCCTACGGATCGCCAACCCGAGTTAAAACGCTGGGCTTGGATGTACGGTAGGCGAACAGGTTCAACACTTCTAAACCTCCCTATCCCCAAGAACGAGCCAAACTAATACATCTGCGAATCGTGGGATCGTTGTTTAAAAGCCACGATTACAATCATGGGTCGAGGTCAATTTGTTCTCTCTACTCTTGGGTACCGACGAATCTCTATCCTCTAGTCTGAGTCTAACTGAAATCCACCAATTCCATGATTTATCTAGGGTTTGACGCGGAAGATCAGTAATTCTACTGAGAACCATCTAATTTTTGATGCTCATAAAATTTTCAAAGTTCCGTAATTACCCCGTAGCTATCCAAGTTTAAACCGCTTAATCTGGAGAGTAGAGGTTGAAATAAACTCATCCAGTTACCACCAACAAAATTTCAATTAAAGCTTGATTAACACGCATCATCTCAAATCCCTGAATTCTAATCTAAAAAGCAATTTTTAACAAGGTAAAATCATGGAAACTCTACCCAAACCTACTCTTGAATCTCGCCTGAATAGTCCCGATATTCATGTTCGACTAAATGCCTTGCAAAATTGCTTAAAATCTAACGAACACTTGGATTTGTTTACACGACAGGCGTTAAAAGATAAATCTGAAAAAGTACAGCAATCAGCTTATTGGATTTTGCAGGGATACAATTCGGATTTAACTGAAAACGGTAACTTACCCATTGCTACCGATACAATTACAAGTATTGTTATCAGTTCTGATAATAAATATATTGTTGGCGGAAGTTGGAATATTGTTAGAGTTTGGGATGCGGAAACCGGAGAATTATTACGAAAAATTGATGCTGATTCTCATTGGGTTTTGTCTGTTGCTATCGCTCCAGATAATAAAACTATAATTACGGGGGGTACAGATAGTCAAATTAAGATTTGGAGTCTGGAAACAGGAGAAAGTTTATTTACCTTGAGAGGACATTCGAGTTGGGTAACAACGCTCGCCGTTAGTCTTGATGGAAAAAAATTGGTCAGTGGGAGTTGCGATAAAACCCTTAAAATTTGGGATTTAAACACCAGAAAACAGCAACATACTCTAACCGAGCATTCGGGGTGGATTTGTTCTGCTGTAATTAGTTCCGATGGCATTATAGCCAGTGGTAGCACCGATAACACGATTAAACTATGGAACTTAAATAGCGGCAAACTCTTACAAACTTTAAAGGAACATTCGGACTGGGTTCAAGCCTTAGCGATTAGTTCAGATGGCGAACGGCTATTTAGTGGAAGTCGAAATGGAGAAATAAAATTTTGGAAAAATGTTCCTTCCGATAAAAACAACAAAATAATTAACGCTTTTAAAGTATTAATTATAGCTATTTCACTTATATTGGTTAAGTTGACAGGTGGAATGAGTCTGGGCTTCATGTCTATTTTATTGACGCTTAATGATGATAAAGAAAATCCAATAAAATATGACTTTATTTCCAGTAATACTATTTTCAAAAAGTCCACTAAAATTCAAGACCTTAAGTTAACTCCAGATGAGAAGACTCTCGTGATTGTAGACAGTAATAGTACAATCCGGTTTCAAAATATAGAAACGGAAAAATCTTGGGTTTTAAATCATAGCTTTATTAATTCTATAGCAATTTCTTCCGATTATAAAAAGCTAATTTGCGGAAGCTGTGATTGGCTAAAAGTTTGGAATCTAGACACGAAGGAATCACCCTACACATTTAAAGGAAGTTCCAAACCCGAATTAAACAAAGTTCAAATTTTAAGACCTACTAAACCTTTGGAAGTCGGAGAAGTTTATCAGTTTAAAGCTCAAGGATTTGACCAATATGATAAAATATTTGAAACAACTCAACCTGTAATTTGGCACGTTACAGAGGGTAAAATCAATCCTCAGACGGGTGAATATAAAGCGGGTCAAAAAACGGCTAAAGTTACCGTTACAGCAAAAGTTGGAACTTTTCTAAAGGATTGTATTAGTATTCATGTTGTAGAACCGCCAAGGCTTGATAAATTAGTCATTAAACCCGATTTTGTGTCCAAGCTGTACTTTCAAGAAAAACAAACGTTTACCGTCGCAGGATTCGATCAATATAATAAAGAATTTAAACTTGAAACTGTTTTTTGGAATGCAACGGGTGGAACTATTGAAAATGGTATCTATACAGCCGGAAATAATGATGGGACTTTTCAAGTTACCGCCAAGTCTGGAAGTATTAGTAGTAACGAGGTAACGCTTAAAGTTCTTGAACCTCCCAAGCTGACGATTTTAGAAATTTCCCCATCTTTTGTTGAATTAGAATTTGGTGAAACTCAGTCTTTTCAAGTCAAAGGTTTTGATCAATATAAACAGACTATCAAAATAGATCGGGTTTGCTGGACTTCAACAAGTGGAAAAATTAATGAGGATGGAACTTTTACCGCCAGTCAGACAGAAGAAAAAGTAAAAATTACCGCTACTGTTGGAGAAATCAAAGCTGAAGTTGAGGTTACAGTCGTTGAACCTGCTAAGTTAACATCTCTAGAAATCATTCCTTCCAAGTTGATTTTAAAGCCGGGTGAAACTAAACAATTAAAAGTTCGTGGCTTTGACCAACGCAAACGTGAAATATCAACGGAAAATCTTATCATCTGGGAAACAGAAGGTCTTGAAATTGACAAGAACGGCTATTTAACAGTTGGTCAAAATACAAAAGGAAACTTTACAGTTCAAGCTATTTCACCGGAGTTTAATGTCAAAGGTTCTACTACTGTTGAAGTTCCGGTTGTTGTTAAAAAGTTAAAGATTAAACCGGAATATATTTCACTCAAACCCGATAAACCCTATCAATTTACGGCGACTGCATTCGATCAAACCGATGCAGAAATTGAAGCCTCTGATATTGATTGGGATTGTAAATCTGGAGGAAAAATTGATTCTCAAGGTGTCTTTGTTGGAAGCTATGAATATCCTCAAGTTGAAGTCATCGCTTCTGTTAATTCTGTGAATGCTAGTGCAACCGTTGAATTAGAACCTGTTTTAAGAACAATCCAAATTACTCCCCAAGAAATACAGCTACAACCTTATGAAAGCTATACTTTTAAAGCCAAAGGATTTGATCAGTATGGTCATTCTTTTAAAGTTGATCAAGTTAATTGGTATGCTTCAGAAGGTCAAATTTACGAGGATGGAACTTTTGTAGCAGATAATCGAGATGCTGATGTTACGATTACTGCAACAGTTAATAACATTTCAGATAAAGCATTTGTTAAAGTTTTTGAACCTGCGCGTCTTGATTCTATCAAGATTGCTCTACCTGAAACAATATGCAAGTTGAATTCATCTTTAATAGAATTAAACCCCGGTCAAACTTTCCAATTTACAGTTAAAGGTTTTGACCAAAGGGGGAATGAATTTCCTGTTAAGTCTGTTTATTGGAAAGCGGTAGGAGGAAAAATTGACCAACAAGGTTATTTAACTGTTGATGAAAACGCTAAAGGTTACTTTGAAGTTACCGTATCTATTCCCAGCCATAATCTCAAAGCCTCTGCTCAATTTATTGTTCCTCCTGTCTTAGAATATTTCTTTATTTCACCAGAAAACATATCTGTTGAACCGAATCAACCCGTACATTTTGATGTTATTGCATACGATCAGACAGGCGAACTCTATGCTTTGGATGATTTGAAATGGGAGTGTAGTTCAGGAGGTCAAATCAGTTCTAATGGAGTTTTTAAAGGAGGATATGAAGAACGTTATGTAACTGTTACTGCGAGTGTGGGAGAAGTTTATAAAACTGCTGATGTTACATTACTTCCGGTTTTAAGAGAAATTCAGATTAATCCGAGTTCAACTATTCAATTAAAACCAGGTCAACGTCAAGAATTTACTGTAATTGGTTTAGATCAGTTTGGTTGTTATATAGACCCTGGATTCATTTACTGGGAAGCAACCGGAGGAATAATTAACCAGAAAGGACATTATACTGCGGACTATAACTCAAAGGGTGTATACAGCGTTAAAGCTAAAACTTATAGTGTTCCTAAATATGGGATTCAAGTACAACTCTTTACTTGGGGAATTTATCTCAAACTGATCTTACAGATCATCCGACAAATACAACAAATTTTTTCCTGGGGTATCAAGATTCAAAAATTTACAAATTTGTTTAAGGATAAAGAAGAAAATGCTGAGTTACAGTCTGAAGATGAGATGGGAGAAGAAATCATAGATTCAGATGCTGATTTTGATCCTGATATATCTACAGCAGAGTTAAATCTTCAAGCCTGGGTACTTAAAACAGTTCTTAAATACATATTGAATATTATCGAATGGATTGTCGATGGATTTATCGAAGTATCAGGAGTTGATGATACAGTAACGGTTGAAATTGTTCCCGTACTCAGAAAATTAGAAATATCCACTACCACAACTAAGCTTCAACCCTGTGAACAGTGTACTTTGACGCTTAAGGGGTACGATCAAGTTGGAGATTCAATTAAAGTAAATGATGTAAAATGGCAGTCAAAAGGAGGTAAAATTACCGCCAAAAAAGATAATCAATTCTTGATTTTCAGGATTTCTAAAAAGTCTAACGATTTAATTGCTGAATTTGATTTTATTGCTGGCGATGTAGAAGGTGATTTCTCAGTTAAAGCTACAGTCGGAGAACGTAGTCATTCAATATCGATAAAAATTGAAGCTCTGGATTTTCAGTTTCCTTTACCGACTTCCGCAAATAATAGTTCAAGCAATCCCAATAATCCGTCACAAAATTCCGCAAATAATAGCTCAAGCAATCCCAATAATCAGTCGCACAATTCCGAAAATAATAGTTCAAGCAACTCAAATAATCAGTTTTTTTCACAGGTGTTGAGCGAATATAACGTCCCACCAAATTTTAATAAAACTGATGATTATGACCTAACTGATGATTATGACCTAACTGATGATTATGACCTAACTGATGATTATGACCTAATTGATGATTATGACCTAATTGATGATTATGACCTAATTGATGATTATGACTTAATTGATGATTATGACCTAATTGATGATTATGACCTAGAAATTAACGAATTAATATATGATAACTTAGATAACTATCAACGAGAAGATGAACTCGATTTTTTAGAAATTTATCCTCAAAAAGCTTGTTTAAATTTGGGTGAAAAACAGCTTTTAATTGTTCGAGGAAGAAGCCGTGATGGTTATGAAGTTGAGTTAGAAGAAGTTGATTGGGAAGTAGACGAAGGATGGATTGATACAGATGGTTGTTTTATCGCCTGGTATCAAGCTTGCTACAATGGTAAGTTTAAGATTACTGCGACAGTTAAGAATATCAGTTGTTCTGTTTTCATTCAAGTCTAGTCATCTTAAAAGTTTTAAATCAATGCGGACAACTCGTTTAACTTGGCTTCCAAATCTTCATCGTATCGAATAACAATGACTGTATAGCCCTCATCAAACTGGAAATTTTCTCGCTCAATTCTGTCTTGTTCTTGACGTTCAGAATGGTCATGGACAGAACCATCACAGAATAGGGCAATCTTAGCTTGATGATAAACAAAATCGGGTTTACAATTCGCTTCAGGGAAGAAGAATTGAGCAGCATCCGGTAACTTCATTCCTCGGTCATAGATAGCTTTTAAAACAACACACTCTAACTCTGAATTGGGGTCAGTTTTAGCAAGTAACTGTTGATATTCTTCGTCACGGGACTGTGTGCCAGAAGAACGGTTTAAGGTGCTATGGGTTAATTTTTCTAATGGATCTCGAATTAAATGACGATTGAGTAAGGGATGATCAAACTGATTGCGATAGGATAATAAACACTCATAACAGGCAACGGTACAACTGGGTTTGGGTTGTTTAAAATGACAAATATCTAACGCCGCATCTGCGAGTAATTGAAAAGATTGAGGATTTTCTAAAATTTGTGAGAGAACTCCCGCACCCCCTTCGGCGGCTTCCCAAAACAGCAAGTATTTTCCTTGTCCCAGGCGCTCCGAAGACAGTTCATCTTCTTCGAGTTTATAAACCGCTTGAATGGCTCTCCACAATGCAAATTGCAAAGATGCTAAATAAGCTTCAACGTCATTATCCGGTAAACACATCGGTTGAACAATTAAAATATTAGACGTATCGGAAACCATCAAATTAACTTCGGTTTTTAACTGTTCGCTGGGGGTTTCTTCCGATATCGAATCTCCCCAATATCCTGTTTTTGAATCCAGCTTAAACCCCCGCTCTCCGGTTCGGCGCAGTCCTCGGTTAATTCGCCAAAGTTCCGCCGTTTCTCCGTAGGTTAATTTTAATAACTCGGTTCCATCTGCTGCAACAACTAAAGCCGATTCTCGTCGTTGATTTGCATAACGAAAATGTGTGGTAATATTATAACCGTACTTTAATCGCTCCTCCTCATCGCAAGTAATTCTTTCTCGGCGTCGGGTGGAAGCAGTATCCATATTTAACACTTGTAATTTAGCTGGATTTCCAAAACTATCTGCAATTAACCGGGAATCGCAGTTTTCACAAATATCTCGCTGAGAATCCTGTCCCTGATGGAAATAACCACAATTTGCACAAACAGCAACCCGATTAAAATTTAACCCACTGACGGGAATTTTCGTTTTAACAATTTGAAATTTATTGCCTTCATAATAAACGATATTGCGAGGTGCAAACTCTCGAATAGCCACAACCCGAGGACGAGATAGAAAATCGCTCTCGCTCCCCGCAGAAATAAACGCTCGTACCGGAAGCCGAGGAAAATTAAACCCGGGAAGAAAACCCTCGGATGCAAAGTAACGATAGGGATAAAAATCAAAATCGCTGGTGCTTCTGCTCGAATTAGCCTGACCTGTTAATAAGTCGATTTGTCGTTGGGCTTCCCACTGAGAATTTTCGGCATTTTTACGTTCTTCTTTTCCAACTCCTCCCCGGTTGGAACGGTCTATAATATTACGAGCTTCGTTTAACTGTTGAACTGCATCTTGATACAAAGACCGCCATCGATCACAGGCTTGATCAAACACTTTTAACGCATTATCTAAAACCCTTTCTAACCAATTTCTTGAATACCAATTGGTTTTATTCAAATCCCCTTGACAGAACTGATCGGCTAAAATTGTTTCAGCCGCTTGTAAACACTGATTTAATGTTTGGGGATTTAACGTTAACTGCATTTTTAAACTCTCTCGGAGCGGATAATTTTGTAAATCTAAATCAAGAACTTGATTCATTGAATCTCCCAAATTAGCCCCGGTATAAGCCAACCAAAGGGAATAAATATGAGACTTAATTAAATCGGGATTTCCTAACTCTAATTTGGGCGGAGTGACAACCCCCGCAACCATTTGATCTTGACGGCGACAAAAATATTGGTCATGTCCACTTCCGGCTGAAGCATAGGTCATCACTAACGCAGGTTGTCCACTTCGTCCCGCCCGTCCACTGCGTTGAGCATAATTCGCGGGGGAAGGGGGAACATTTCGCAGATGAACAACGCTCAAGTCAGCAATATCAATCCCCAATTCCATTGTGGGAGAACAGAACAGCGCCGCTAACAAACCATCACGAAATTCTTCCTCCCGTTGTTGGCGGTATTCATTTTTAACCTGACCCGTATGTTCTCGCCCTTTCATTGTATTAATTGTTTGGGCATTCCGTTCATAGAAATCTTGAAAAAATAGGTTAACATCTACCGAATTCATTTGACTTCCTTGTAACCGTTTGGTGTTAAAAATATCGACGGGGACTTGAGAAACTTTTTGAACTTTCCACCTCATACAATCAACCCGCAACTGTACTTCTGCCCCATCTTTTTTGAGATAACCAGAATCGCAGAGAATATCAACCAAAGCTTTAATTAATATGTTATAATCAGATTCGGATAGCGGTTGGTTCAACCAGAGCCAAGCCCTTTCAGAACGAAGAAAACGCCCGATTTTACTCCCCACCGTCAGTTTTAATTTTGCCTGATGTTTTTGACGACTATTTCCCTGAACAAATGAAGCGGTTTGTGCTTGAGGTAAGACTTGATCGGTGTCAATTGTCCAGGGGTCTTTGAGAGCTTGATTCACATCCCGTTTAAACTTTTCAATTTCTTGGGGTTGCAACAAATTTGCATCAATAACTAAATCTTTTCGCAACTGGTCAAGTAATACTTTGACTGCATCAAAACGCTGTTTGGGTGTTGCTCTTAATAAAATTGGATGGGGGTATTTTTGCCACACTTGAGTGTTCTGACAACAGAGTTTTAAATCATTGTATTCTATTTCCAATAACCCACACTGTTCTAAATTGGGTTGAACAATTCGCCACCCCCGACGCAAATCTTCATAAAGACGATATTCAATGAAATGCAGAAACGCCTCTTCATTGCGCTTTTTTCCGATCCCAAAATTGGCGACCTGTTGAGCATAATCTTCCTGGGTTAGCCCCATCTTTTTAACCACTTCTAAGGCTAAATTTGGATGAGTTAAAATTTGATTGGTTGTTAACGCGCCGTACAAACTCGACCTTAAAAAGCTCGTTTGTACAAAATCATTAAAGTGTCCGGCTTGCAATGACGCATCCTGACGGTTATCGGTAAAACTCAATATTTTAGCCGCATCTTCTTCCACCGCAGAACAAGCTTTCAAGCGGCTAACGGTTGACAAACATAATAACGTTGTGGCGGTACTGCGCCCTTCCGAACTGAGGCGAGATAACTTACTAAATTCATTCTTTTTGCGGTCATAAACAATTCCACAGTTTAAACAGGTTAAAAAGGGTTTGGGAATAAACCAGCAGGGGGTCGGACGTTCCGACTCTGTGGCGGTTCCCCACTGGCTAACACGTCCATCAGAAAACACAAATAATTTTTGAGGGATAAACCGTTGATACTCTTTTTTCGCTTCCCGTCCTCTGCGTTTGGTATATTTAAACCAAGTATCCGGTAAACGGTCTTCATCGTCGGAAGTCCAAAGTCCATCTTCATCAATAACCAGATAACCTTCTTGAATATCGCTATCAATTTCGGTTTCGATACTTGTGGGTAATAACGGAGTTACTTTATAGCTGTTTTGGTCGTAGCGAACCCCATAATATTCCTGACCGCATTCCCGACAAAAAACCAACGGATAAAGCAAGCGGTTCTCGGTTGTGCTGTACTGTCCTTCTAAGGTCAGAAAGCGTTGATTTTTTGATTCTAAAGTCGCGTAAACACTTCCCCCCTGAGAAACAAACTGATGGAGTCGAAACGCCATTCCTTTGGTGCGACTTCCCCATAACAACATTTGTTGAAGGGTATCGAGACAGGTTTCGGGAGATAACCCAATTTCCTCCGAGAGTTGTTCGGCGCCTGCTTGTAGAGAAGTGGGAATTCGCCGCATTAAATGACCGTCTTCTTCTTTGAGTCCTAACTGCATTTCTATCCACGCGCTGAGGGGATGCTGTTGAAAGTTTTCTTTGGTGCGTTCATTTTCTGGGGGAAACCCGTTTGTTATCGCAGTTTGCAATTCTTGGGGGGTTGGATAAGGACGTTGAATGGCTTTTTCTAGAGTTTCATCAATAACATTATCCGGTTGGACTTCGACCCCAAATAATTTACTCGCCACTTCCGCAACAGTTTGACGTCGGTTACTGCGGTTTCCTTCGCTGGACATGGTAGCAGAAGTACCAATACAAAGTAAATTTTGACCGCAACGTTGGCGGAGTTTTCTAATAAGAACTGCAACATCCGCACCCTGTCTACCTCGATAGGTATGCAGTTCATCTAAGACTAAGAATTTTAATTCCGGCGAAGCGACTAAGGTGTTTTCATAAATCCGAGTTAACATTAATTCTAACATCACATAATTGGTGAGTAGAATGTGCGGGGGATTGTTTTGAATTGATGTTTTTTCCTGTAGGCTTTCTTGACCTGTGTATTTTTTGTAGGTGATCAAACAGTTGGGAACCTTTTCTAAAAATTTATCAAATTCTTTGGCTTGGGAGTTGATGAGGGCGTTCATCGGATAAACTAAAATTGCCCTCACTCCTTTTAGGTTGGGATTCTGCAATAAATCGTTAATAATGGGGACAACATAGGTTAAACTTTTCCCCGAACCTGTTCCGGTTGTTAACACATAGGGAGTATTTTTTACGGCACGGCGAAAGGCTTGTTCTTGATGATAGTAAAATGTATAATTGGTAAAATAGTGTTTACAGTCGGGATGTAAAATATTCTGTTGAATTAAGGTTTCAATACTAGCGCTTTGTTTATAGGCGGGATTAATTTGCACTAAAGGATCTTGCCAAAGTTGACCTTTATCCAGTTCGGCTTTTACAAAGGTTTTGATGCGGTCATCTTTAATTTTTAAGAAGCTTTCAATATAATTTCGGTAGTCGGAAATGACTTCATTTCGCAGTTCAAAAATATCTAAATGGGTTGATGAGTTTACTGTTATTGTGTCGGTATCGGTATCGGTTTCCGGGTGTAATGCTGGGGTTGAATCTTCGGATACACCTAAACGCTGGTTAATATAATTAACGAGTTGTTGGTAAAAACTTTCGGTTAATGTACTCCTATCGAAGACTTCACAGAGTTGGGTAAAATCCCAATCTTCAGGAATACTAGAAAATAAGGCTTCTAGTTGTTCATCGGTTAAGGATTCAACCTCAGTACAGTCTAATTGTACTGTTTTTAAACCAATTAAAGGGCTAGTGGCTGAGATGGCAACTAAGGGTTGTTGTAATAAATATTTAAGTTTGATGGGGATTTTCATGGGGATTTTATCAATTTAAAATAATATAACTTTCCAAATAGTTCTTTTACCAAATCAATTGAAGGTTTAAAACAAATCCGGGTAAAATATCTTCTCCTGATAAAGTTGGGGGATTTTCTAAAATTTCCTTTTCTTGTCCCTGACGATAAATTTCAACTTGGCGGTCTTTGGGGTTAATTAACCAACCTAACCGACAACCATTATCCATATATTCCTGCATTTTTTCTTGAAGGGGTTTTAAAGAATCACTAGGCGATCGCAATTCTATGATAAAATCAGGACAGATGGGGGGAAATTTTTCTTGCTGTTCGGGGGTTAAAGCTTCCCATTTCGCTAAGGGTATCCAAGCCGCATCGGGGGAACGATCTCCACCCTTCGGAAGTTGAAAACAAGTGGAAGAATCAAACCCTATTCCGGTTCCGTCAGTATCCGCCCAATTGGCTAATTGTTGAGCTAATTTAAAATTCCGGTTTCCCGTTGTTCCCCCGGTGGGTGGCATAATAATTAAGTCTCCTTTGGCGGTTCGTTCTAATTTTAATTCACGGTTTGCGACACAAAGTTGATAAAATTGTTCATCGGTAATTGGGGCGGTTTCTGGGTTATTTAAAATTAAGGGTGTCATGTTTTTATCTCCTTGATTATGGTGATTAAAACTAAACCTATCAAAAGCCTAACATATTTGGTAAGGTACGGACATAATATGATGATAGGGGGTACGGACATAACATTGTTATGTCCGTACTATTATGTCCGTACTATTATGTCCGTACCATACCCTATTATAGATTATGCCCAATTTTTTTAATTTACCACATCGCAAAACTTTACGTTTAAAATATTTTGATTATACTCAAGAATCTGCTTATTTTATCACCATCTCTAGCAAACAACATCAATGTATTTTCGGTGATATCAAAAACGGTAAAATGTATCTTAACCATTTAGGAGCGATCGCTTGTCATTGTTGGTTAGAAATTCCTCAACATTTTGATTATATTGGCTTAGATGAATTTGTGATTATGCCCAATCATGTTCATGGTATTTTATGGATTTTATCAGCACCAGAAACCCTAGATAAAGATAGAAGATTTGGTAATATTGTTCAAGGTTCAATTTCTAGTATTATCCGCTCTTATAAAGCATCGGTAACAAAAAGAATTAATGAAATTTGTAATGTTAAAGGTGTTTCTTTAGTTTAGCATGGGCGTTTTTATGAACATATCATTAGAGATGAAAAGGCTTTGTATAATATTAGGAAATATATTCAAGAAAATCCTTTAAAATGGGATGAAGATGAATATAAGCCTAAAAAGCCTAAAGATTATGTGATTTTATTGGATTTGCCTTTTTGATTTGATCATTCTCTGTCCGTATGGACATAACATTGTTATGTCCGTACATATCCCCCATTGTTATGTCCGTACCCGTATGGACATAATATTATTATGTCCGTACATTTCCCATCCTATCCCAAGCCTCCAATACTAATCTTTGGGTGCGATATTCTCCATATTTTCTCATCTCGTTATTTTTAAGAACACGGAAGGTTTCACTGGGAAATTCAGCGCCATAAATATCAGCCGGATCTAATATATAACGCAATTCATCACGGGTTAAACCGTATAATTTAGCATATTTAGCGTCGAGTTCCGCTCTTAATATAGCCCGTCTTTCTTCATTCCAAATAAACGGTTCTCCGTCATATCCCATATCTTCTGCAAAGGGTTTCATATCCCAAGCGGTGTAAACGAGTTCGAGAACACGACTGCTAATAAATTCGATGTCTTCTGGGGTGTAAGTATCTGGGGAAATAGCAGGGAGTTGTCGCATAGTAAAAAATTTAAGATGTGTTCCTCCTACTTTTTGTCTGGCTACAAAATCAAAAACTAAGCTATTTAAATTTGCTAATAAACAAGAAACTAAATTAGTATTGTTAATTTGAGGGAGCATTAAAAGCACTGTATCACCACAACCAGATTTGGGTAATATACTAAATATTGCTGTACGTTCATCGGTTGAACGACAAATATCTCTCCATCCTAACAACCATTTTTTATCCCACTTTTTCGCTAACTTATTTCCAACTTCCTTTTTATCAACCCAATAACGAGGATTAATCGTAAAATCAGGATTGCTTTTTTCTAAATCAGTTAAATCACGAGTATTCCCATCGTCCGTATAAGTCGCCCAACGATGATTAAATTGATGAAACATCTTTGCTTCATAAAGTGGAACTAAACCATCACCAGCTTCATTCTTAAATAACCCGCTATCACTTGACATATTAAACAATCCCTGCATAAACGAAATTCCCCAAGGGTTAACGCCCGTGTTTTCATTTTCTAAAACAGGCACATATTGATAGATTTTTTTAGTTAATTCTGCATCTTGACGAGTTCTAAAAACAGGACAAGTTAGAGTGTTAGGATTAATTAACGCAATATCAGAAGGTGAAAGCTGAAATAAACGCGCTTGATGATCAATTTGTCGAGGTTGAGTTAGGAAAAATGCAAAGTTCCCTTGTTTAATGGGTTTACCCGTCATACCAAGTAAAGAAAATTTCATTCTACTATCTACAGCAGCAAATAATTTTTCTCGATTCTCAAAATCATATAAACTGGCTAAATTTTGCTGTTTTGCTAAATCTCCAAAAAAGCGTTTACAAGTATCATCCGTTGCGATACCTGTCGGAACAATTACCCCAACTCTCCCCAGAGAAGAAATTAACTTTCTCGTTGTTTCTGCAAACACCGCATAGGTGTTAATTTTTCCCACCGCAGTTAGGGGAAACCGCCCCGACTCCCGAATAAACTTATTTTGTGCTTCTGCATCATGTTTCGCCTCTTGAAACTCCTGTAATAACTCAGGATTCGTTTTCGATAACCCTTTAATTAACTTGTCTCTCGCCGCCTTATTTTGTGCGTTGGCAATTTCAGCATCTTTGGATGCAAAAAACTCCTTCTCCGCAATTTGTAATAACTCCCAGGGGGGATTTCCCAAAACACAATCAAACCCGCCTAGATCCCCCCTTAATCCCCCCTTAGTAAAGGGGGAAATATTTTGCTCCCCCCTTAGCAAGGGGGGTTGGGGGGGATCAAACACTTCTGGAAACTCCAAACACCAATGAAAAAACCGCTTTTCTTCTGCTAACTTGTTCGCCGCATCTACTAATTGTTTTGTAACGGGATTTCCACCTAATAACTGTTTTAACGCTTCCGTAGTTGGTAATAACTGCAAATTCTGTTCTGTTAAAGACATAAAAAACGCAGCCGTCCACAAATTACAAGCCGAATAATCCCGCCACCAACCCGTATTATTTTCGCTGTGATTTTGTTGATATTGAGTTTGTTTTTGTTTAATTTGTGTTGTTGTCGTTTCCGGTATTTCCGCCAATTCTTGCCAGCGTGCTGCATATTGACTTCGTTCGGCTTCCAAGTCAATAAAATTCAAAGGAAGCTGTCCCGTTTCTAAATCTTTTCGTTCTTGTTTATTGCGTTTTTTAAACTGAGTCGATAAGGTTTTATTATCCCCCGTCACCGCTTTAAACGCATCATCCGGTATTCCCTCATCTAAACAGGAAATATCCAACACCCCAACCAGGGAATTCCCACACTTAATTCTATGGTCTAAAAAGTTCAAAGGTAAACCCCGACAAAACCCTTCAATCCACAGAGCAACCCTGCACAAATCCACCGCTAACGGGTTGAAATCCACCCCATAAATACAATTTTGAACAACATCTCGAATCGCCTGTCTTAACGCTTCTGGTGCGGGCTGAGGTTCACCTGTTCTAATGATAGCTAATTCCTTACCAATTCTTCTCGCCGCAGCTAACAAAAAATGACCTGACCCACAAGCGGGGTCACAGACTTTTAAACTTAATAAAGCTTGTTCTAAATGTTCGGTATTCGACCCACGACTCCGGGGCGGGTTTATATCAGTTGTCTGTGGGAGATTATAAATCAATTCGGAACCCGCCCCTACACCCGACTCCCGTAACCTTTCCGCAATTACAGGTTCTAAAGCACTTTTAATGAGTTGTGCGACTAATTCAGGCGGTGTATAATAAGAACCCGTCGTTTTGCGATCGCTTCCGATCACCAACAGAAACTCATAAACCCCCTGCTGCTGTCTAAATTGGGGGGTAAAATCCAATAAACTTTCATACACACTCCCCAATTCTTCCACATCCAACGCCCCATAATTCACCCGGCGCAACTGTCCTTTATTTTCATACAAAGATAACTCCCGAATTGACATCAATAAATCATGATTATCAATGCCACATCCTTCTAATATTTTTAACGTTTTCTCTCCAAATAAATCCCCATTCAAGGGCGATAACCCTAACACCTCACCCCGCCAATTCTCATTAAATAAAGCAAAAGTCACAATTAAACCTTGCCAAATATCCTGAAATCCTTCGCGGCGATAACTCGGACGTTCTGCTAAAGCTCTTAACCGTTCTATGCTATAATATTCTCGATAAATTCTCACTTTTTCTGCATCTTCTCCCGCCAATAATAAATTACGGGATTCTGCCACCATCAAAAATAATAACCGATAAATTAGGAATAATAATAATCGAGAAAATTCTTTAGCGGTTAACTGTTGTTCTGTGATTAATTGCCGGATTTGTTGATTTTTGGTATATTGTAAAAAACCCGTTCCTAACCGCACAATTGCCCGTTCAACCCCATCCCGTAATCTATCCCGAACTCGTCCCCCTTGTTGTAAGGTTTCCTGGTGATAAAACTCCAATAAACATTCATCTGTATCCTCAATTCCTTGGGGTAATCTTGTCCGGTGAAATAATCGATAAAATATGCCAAATTCCGCAAAATTTTCCCCATTGAGAATTTGTTCTAAATCAAACTCAATATAAGTTAAACGAGTCATTAAAGAACAATCTCGCAACAACCGCCAGCGTAACCCATTGGTAACAATTCCCCATAAATGTTCTGTACGGTTTAAATATTCTTGCATTAACGCATGGGCGGAGAGTCGAGGAGTCCCAGAGGGGGGACGTTTTTCTAAAGTAGTCCGACAGCCAATAATATGAATAGGTGGTTGATTTTCTCCCTCCTCAACCCGATGGGAAATCGCAAAAGTTTGTTCATCAACAATTTCAGCTTTCGGTTGATAAATGGGGTTATACCCTAATAATTTTAATAAGGGAACCGCCCAATATTCACGGGTGATACTGGTGGCTGTCTCCGTATCATCTCGGCTTAAACGGCGTTGAAAAATATTCCATAAATCCTTCGTTTCTCCCCAAGCAAAGGCAATTTCATCTTCTAATTTCTGGCTCCCAGTTAAGCCAAAATTTTCAGGTAACTGACCCTTAAAACTCCCTGAGACAATATCAATTGTCAAATCAAGGGCGATTAAATTTCCTTCTATTTGGATTCCGGTTAGAGTGGTCATAATTTATAATGCTAAAGAGAATAGGCAAAAGGCAAAAGGCAAGAGGCAAGAGGCAAGAGGTAGAAAGCAAGAGGTAGAAGGCAAAAGGCAAAAGGCAAGAGGTAAGAGGTAGAAGGCAAGAGGCAAGAGGTAGAAGGCAAGAGGTAGAAGGCAAGAGGCAAGAGGTAGAAGGGAATAGGTAGAAGGCAAGAGGTAGTCGGACATAAATAAACCAAGCGGTATAAATAACTAAAAATATGGTTGAACTCCTTACTATTGCCTATTGCCTATTGCCTCTTTTGCCTATTTAAGAATTAAGTTTCTTTATAAGAGAAGAAATCATTCTAGTTTCTTCTTGAAGCAAAGATATTATATTGATAATATCATTTTCTTTGCAAAGACCTACCCTTTGACATAATATAAGGTGTGTTTGAAGTTCATTAATGGAACCTTGAGCAATGTTGAGAAATCTAGCATAATCCCCTGGGCTTCGTCTTCCATAACCCTCAGCAATATTAGCGGGGATAGATGCTGCTGATCTTCTGACTTGTTGAACCATACCATAGAGTTCTTCTTTAGGAAAAGATTTAGTCAGATAATAGCATTTTTCGGAAATATCCATTCCTTTTTGCCAAATTATTAAGTCTTTAAAATCATTAATTTCAGACATTAAAACCCCCTTTATCTTCTTACTCTTGCCTTTTGCCTTTTGCCTCTTGCCTTCTGAAAAGCCTCTTGCCTTTTGCCTTTTGCCTATTTCGGAATTAAAATATAAATCCCTAAAATATCCATCGGTAACTGAGGATTAACTTTAACTTTTCCTTCCTTTGTTATCGCCCGAACACGCTGATGAGAAGTTACTAAAACTTGCGCTCTTTTTTCTGCTATCGCTTCTAAATCATGTTCTAAATTATCCAAACGAGTTAAAATTTGATTAATCCGGTTGCGTTTATTTTCTATCGGTAAATTTCCCACTGGTTCACAGGACTGAAGTAAATTTAAAGAGTCCTCAGTCGATAACCAATTCGCGTTCGCAGGACTTCCGGTAAATCCTCTGACTAACGCTTCTTCAACCAGTAATACTTGTTGTTTTGAACTTTCTAATAAATGCCGAATTCTCAATAATAAAATAACCGTTTGTTTCGCTACCCCTTCCGTCACCGTCACCCCACAACGGGCGGCTATTGGTTCCCGTTGCTGTTCATCTAAACTTTCTTCTAAAATATGACGGGCTAATCCTTCCACTAACGGATGATTTCGCCCAATATATTCCACGCCTTCCGGTGCGGGAGAAGTAAAGGTAATTAATCGCGGTTGATTACCTAAAATCGGTTGAACACAAAGGGGAATATTCGCTAATTTCCAGCTTTTTTTCTGTTTAACTAAAGAACAACTTAACTGTTCACAAGCATTTTTAACAAACTCTGCCACATCTGTTTCACTGCCTAAAATTTGGTCAGATTCGATTAACTCTTGTTGCACTTCTTCCGGTTTAATTGTTCGTTGAGCAAAGCGAGTCCGGTTCAGTTTTTCCCGTTCTACCGCCTTATCCCAACTTTGATGAACCTCTACCAAAGGAGAATCTTGATTATCTAATAAATCAAAAATCGTTAATTGTTTAGCTTCTGCGGCTCTATCAAATAAAGATTTAAACACCGCTTCTTGGACGGTACTGCTATCCATTGGAACCGGAACTGTAATTCCTAAAGATTTATGAATTTCTACGGCTTTACGAATTAACACTTGTAATACTGCACCATCAATCGGGTTATCTTGACCATAAATCAGAAAACACTTAACCTGCGGCGCGGTTTGTCCGTAACGGTCAATGCGTCCTTCTCGCTGTTCTAAACGGTTAGGATTCCAGGGTAAATCATAGTGAATCGCTGCGGTAAAATGTTCCTGTAAATTAATCCCTTCACTTAAACAATCCGTAGCAACTAACAGCCGTTGGGGTGCATTTTTCAGTTCTTCTAAACGGATTTCTCGCTCATCTTCTGACTGTTCTCCCGTAATCGCAATTACCCGCAGGTTATTTTTCTTGGTTTCTAATTCTTTTAAAGCTTCAGCGACATATTTAGCCGTCGCAATATAACGACACCAAATAATCGGATTTAACCCATCTTGGAGTAAGGTTTTCACCAGGGTTTTAACCTGTTGTAATTTGCGGTCAGCTTTCCCTTGCAGTTTTTCAGCAAGTTTGACAAATTCTCGTAATTTGCGTTTTTGAGCATCATCAAAGGTTTGTTTCCCTTTTTCCACAATTGTTGTCGGAACCACATCTAAAATTTGTTCCTGTTCAGTGGGATCATAAACATAAGTGGCGGCTAATTCTTCATCCAAATCTTGAGGCGTTTCATCCAAAGTATTATATTTTTGAGTTTGACGGCTTAAAGTAGCAACTGCCGCCGCAGGAGAAGACATAACACAGCGCAAAATTGCCAACGCTGACCAATAACGTCCCCGTCGTTGAGCATGACTGAGGGGGGTTTCCGTTGCCGTTTTCACCAGTCTCCAGGCAAAATCATAAACCGCTTCAAACAGTTGGCGGTATTCTTTAGATAGAGAGTAGGGTTCTTCTAGGGAAATTCGTTCAGGAAATGGCGTTTCATTCCCTAACCATTTTTGAACATCAATCCGTCGCCGTTGGACAAAATGACGAGCTAATTCAATGCGTTGTTTTTCGTTTAGTTGGTCTAGGCTGAAGTCTTTAAATTCAGGATTCAGTAATCCTAACAAAGATAAAAAAGACGCTTCAATTCCACTGTGCGGAGTCGCGGTGAGCAGAATTAAATGTTGATTGGATTTTTCAGCAATTTTTTGGACGAGTTGATGGCGTTGTTGTTGAGTGCTGCGTTCTCCGCCTGTATGAGTACAGGTATGGGCTTCATCGACAATGACTAAATCGGGACAATGAACAAGAAAACTCTCTCGGCGACGGTCAGATTTGGCATAATCTAAACTGACAATCAGATGGGGATAATAACTAAAAATATGACTATCTCCAGCAGGCAACCCTCGTTCGAGATTGGAAACCGTACCAGAACGCACGACAACCGCATCAATATGGAATTTTTGTTTCAGTTCCCGTTGCCATTGGTCGCACAGTTGAGGAGGGCATAAAACCGCCAGTCGTTTGGCTTCTCCCCGGTCTAACAGTTCTCGGATAATTAACCCCGCTTCAATGGTTTTCCCAATCCCCACATCATCAGCAATGAGTAACCGCACCGTTTCTAACCGCAACGCCATCAATAAAGGAACCAGTTGATAGGGTCGTGGACGCACCGATAAGCGCCCTAAACAGCGAAATGGCCCTGCCCCACTGCGGAGACTGAGGCGGGTGGCATCCATCAACAGTTGGGCCGCCGTGTGGTTTTGAATCGTTTCCGGGTTGGGAGGGTCAAATTGAGCAGGTTCAATGCTTTCTAAGCCGAGGCGGGTGAAAATCCCACAGATTTGTTCTTCGTTACCGCTAAGGGGCCGTAACCGAATGACTTCCTGGTTTTCGGAGGGAAGTACCACCCATTGGCGATCGCGACAAATAACAATAGATCCGGGGTTGGCTGCTGCATTCATACCTGAACAATTTTTAAGTTATAGTTCTTTAAAGGCTTCAAGTTTGACTTAAATTTCAAGCTCTCTAGGATGGGAGATAGAAGGCAAAAGGTTTAATATTTTGTTGGATGCCCGCCCCAGTATTGTACAGGAATTTACGGTTTGCCTTAGTCGGCTTTGTTATAATTCTTAGCATGAATTACCAAAATATAATATCAAAATAAATTGATTGAAGTTCTAGGACTTTAGCCCGATTTTCTGACGCCCAAGCCCAACAACGGCGCAACAGGATTAAAGTATTCATTAACTTATAATATCAATATCTGCCGTTCCGCATTTGAGAAGTAATGCGTTACCCTCAAGCCGGATACGGGAATATTCAAGTCAAAGCCAAGAAACTGTGGAAATTAAAATTGAAGTAATTGATGAAAAATCTCCCTATTTACAGGATGTTATCAGACTGGGAGATGCTAACAAAAAGACTCTGGGCTTGTTTTATCGGAAAGCTTTTTTTGAGAAGGCACAAAAGGGGAATATATTTGTCGCCATCGATCCGCAAGCGGGGTGTGTTGGGTATATTTTATATGAATACACCAAAAGACACAATCGCCATCGCTTAGTTCATTTGTGCGTTGATTCATCACAACGGGGAAAAGGGGTAGCCAGACAGTTGGTTGATTACCTCAAAGAACAAACTAAAGAATCTAGTGGTATTGGGTTACATTGTCGCGAAGATTTTAATTTAGAAAAACTGTGGTCCAGGCTAAATTTTGTTGCCAAACATGAGAAACAGGGAAGAAATAAAGAGGGGAAACTGCTAACCTATTGGTGGTTCGATCACGGTCATACAGACCTATTATCAAACGCTCCTAATCAAAAACTTGAATCCCGGCTCTGTGTTGTGATTGATACGCAAATATTCACCGAGATTTATGCCGAGCAAGAAACCGATTTTGAAGAATCAAAGTCTTTATGTGCGGATTGGCTACAAACCGAATTAGAATTATGTATTACCGATGAAATCTTTAATACAATAATTTTACTTAAAAATCAGACAGAAAAGAAAAAACGGCGTCGGTTTGCCCAAGAAAAATTCACCCGTTTATCCAGTAATAAAAAATTGGATAATATGATAGATTCTGTGAATGTATTTTTAGAAACAGCGTCAGAAGTTGATGAATTTGAGCAGCGAAATCTAGCCAGAGCGATTACTTCAAAATCTCAAGTTTTTGTAACTTTAAATCCCCAACTCTTAGAACTGAGTAGCGAAATTTATGAACAGTTCCGAGTTTCCATCATTCGCCCCAATGTTTTAATTACTCAGTTAGACGAATTTCGGAGAAAGCTGGACTATCAGCCCGTTCGTTTAGCGGGGACTACAGGCTTAGAAAAAATACCCGTTCAGAAGGGAACAGAAAATGTTTTAAGTCAATATTTTCTGTGTGAAGAACTGGGAGAAACCCTGATAGAATTTCAACAGCAGCTAAGACGATTTCTAGCGGAATCTGATAAATTTGAGTGTTGGCTTGTTCAACAAGGAAAAGGTGAACTCCTGGCTTTGGTTGTGTATGACAAACAAAAACAACATGAACTAGAAATTCCGATGTTGCGGGTTGGAAATCATCCCCTATCGGGAACACTTGCACGCCACTTAATTTTTCAATTCATATTAGGTTCGGCTCGTGAACAACGACAATTTACCCGAATTACCGATTTATATTTAACAGAAACCGTAATGACGGCAATTCAAGAAAATTCTTCCTTTCGACAGGTAAAAAACGGATGGTTAAAAATTAACTTAGCAAGCGTTGAAACTGCATCGGAGTTGTCACAGCATCTCATCACTCTAGGCTCTACTTTCGGAGAAGATTATCAAGTTTGTTTGCAATTTGCAGAGAGTCTAAAAGCCGAAAATATTATAACAGACGTGCAAGCATCGGTAGACTTTGAACGCCTGCTTTTTCCCGCCAAAATTCTCGATGCTGAAATCCCAACATTTATCATTCCCATTAAACCCCGATGGGCGTCCGATTTATTCGATAAAAATTTGGCAAATCAAACTTTATTAGGAGCCAAAACTGAATTAGCATTTAACTGTGAAGCCGTCTACTATCGCTCCGCAAACAATTCAAGAGGATTACAAGCACCCTGTCGAATTCTCTGGTATGTAAGCGGAACCCAAAAAGAGGGTAAAGGGAAAGGATTCTACGGAGTAAAATGTTTTCGTGCTTGCGCTTATGTGGATGAGGTGAGCGTTGGAAAACCCAAAGAACTTTATCAACGTTTCCAACGCTTAGGAGTTTACAATTTGAGCGATATTGAGGGGGTTAAACTAAACAAGTCCGGTCAGATAATGGCGATTCGCTTTAGTGATATAGAGTTATTTGAAAATCCCGTCTCCTCGGAGAAACTTAAGGAGTTTTTCAAGAAAAAACAGACTTTTCAATGTCCAGAAAAAATTTCAACAGAATGCTTTGTTAAAGTGTATAATTTAGGAATTCATTCTTCAAACAGAAGTTGAATTGCTATGTTACAAACTATACTTCTACTGTCGATTAAACCCGAATATGCCAAACAAATATTTGAGACACAAACCAAAACAATTGAGTTGCGTAGAGTTCGGACTAGACTCAAGGAGGGAGACATCGTTGTTGTGTATGTTTCATCTCCTGAAAAAGTTTTTGTAGGCTCCTTTGATGTGGAGAGAATTATTGAAATTAAAGCATCCCGTCAAGAACTCAAAAAATTTTGGGATGAATATAAAGACAATGTTGGTATTAGTCACCAAGAATTTTATAGTTATTATCAAGGAGCATCCATCGTTGTGGGTATCTTAATCAAGAAAATAAAACCCTTTGAAAAGCCTGTAAAATTAGAACGTTTATCCAAAAAATTGTCTAACTTGCGTCCGCCCCAAAGTTATCGTTACTTAAATAATAGGGAATATGAAATTATTAAAACTTTAGGAGAAAACTAAACCCGAATAATATCTCAAAAATCAGGCTAAAATTAACCGATTCTATTGCGGTTGTCGAAAAATATTAATGATTCATGTTAGCAGAAAAGAAAGCCGAATTTGTTAGACTGTTTCACGAATTTATCAACTCCTATCCCTACACACCTGCGGGGATACGTCATACAACCGCCTACAACGAACAGCGTCAGCAAGGAAAAAGGAATTTTGAGGCGATATCTTCCCAGTCTCAGCCAGTTGAAGACCTCACAGAAGCCATTTTACTACAGCTACTTCCTTACTCAAAAAGTGCGAATAATCTTCAAAGAGGCGCCTGGATACATCACGCACCAGCTATCAAAAAAGATTTAAAAGAATGGTTTGAGGGTGCGAAGTGGACAAAGCCGGAAGATTGGGAAAAAGTAGCATCATCGATTTTAAATTTTATTCGGTGCTGTTATCAAGATTCAACTCAATTATCGGCAGCTTGTCAAGTCTTTTCTGAAAATCCTTATTCTAAAGGTTTCCAGACGGGAATGCTGACCCCTATTCTGAATGCACTTCGCCCCGATGATTTTCTATTAATTAATAATAAATCCCGGCAAGTTATCAATTATTTCACCAATACATCTTACAGCACAAAATTAACGGATTATCCGGCTCTAAATCTTGCCGGACACCAATTGATTAAAGAATTGACTCCAGAACTTAATCAACCCGGTAGACCTGCTCTGAGAAATGATGACTTGTTTGATATGTTTTCTCATTGGTTGGTTGGCGTGAAAAAATATGAGTTTTCCGAACAAGAATTATCCCCACAATATGAACAAATTGAAACCGATTTTAACATTGAAGAAATGAATTTACAGCCCGAATATACTTTAACTCAATGTGCCGAAGATACCGGAATAGAAGCAGAAACGTTAACGTTTTGGTTGCAGGCACTAGAACGGAAACAACAGGTAATTTTCTCTGGGCCACCCGGCACAGGTAAAACTTATATTGCTAAGAAATTAGCCAAACATTTAGTTAGTGGCGGGGACGGTTTTATAGATGTTGTTCAGTTTCATCCGGCTTATGCTTACGAAGACTTTGTACAAGGTATCCGCCCACAAAAAACCGATGGACAATTAGATTATCCGCTCGTGAATGGAAGGTTTCTTAATTTTTGCCAACGGGCTAGAAATTGCGAGGATATTTGTGTTTTAATTATTGATGAAATTAACCGGGGAAATGTGGCTCGTATTTTTGGAGAATTGATGTATTTATTAGAATACCGCAATGAAGAAATTTATTTAACTTCGGGCGAACGATTCGGCATTTCAGAGAATGTACGGATTATCGGTACAATGAATACAGCAGACCGCTCCATTGCGTTGGTAGACCATGCCCTCCGGCGCCGCTTTGCTTTCATTTCTCTATCTCCCAATTACGAAGTTTTGCGGCGTTATCATCGGGGTATTTACTTTTCAGTTGAAGGATTAATTAAAACGTTAAAACAAGTCAATCAACAAATTGGAAATCCTCATTATGAAATCGGAATTAGCTTTTTTTTGCAGCCCGATATAACCGGAGAAATCGAGAGTATTTGGAAACTGGAAATAGAGCCGTATTTGGAAGAGTATTTCTTTGACCAAGCCAGTCTAGTTAATCAATTTCGTTGGGATAAAGTCAAGCAACAGGTGGGACTATGAGTGCAGCATCTTCCCAAATTATTGAATTGGTTGAATATGGTTCCTTGCTGTTGGAGCGGGAGGAAATTTCGGAAGCTGTGGGGGAAATTTTATGGCACAATTACGATAAACAGGTTGGGGTAGATTTTCCTTCTCCCAAAACGGGAAACCGATGGCGAATTACGGCGCGAGGATGGGTTGGACAGATTCCGTTAACCTCAGATATTCACTTAGCTTTGCGTCCAAAAGTTGAACTGGATAACCTTTTTAGAATGTTAGAATATGCCTATCACCTCAAGAGTTTTCGGTTTTTAGAAGGGCTTTTTGATTGTCAAAGCTTAGAAGACTTTTACGAGCGGTTAGCCGAGCTTTTAGCGCACAAAATTCTACATCGAGGTCGTCAAGGCTTTTATTGCGCGTATCTCGCTAAAACGGAGGATTTGCCTTATGTGCAGGGACGTATTAATGTGCGGGAGGTTATTCGTAAACCTTGGAATTTGAAAGTGCAGTGTGATTATGAGGAACACACGGCAGATGTTGAAGAAAATCAGATTTTAGCTTGGACTCTTTGGTGTATTGCTCGCAATGGTTTGTGTACGGAAAGAGTGTTGCCAACCGTGCGCCGAGCTTATCATTTATTGCAGGGATTGGTAACAGTTCAGCCCAAGAATTCCCAAGATTGTGTGGGGAGACAATACAATCGTTTGAATGAAGATTATCGATTATTGCACGCGCTTTGTCGATTCTTTTTGGAGCAAACCGGGCCGAGTTTTGACCGGGGTGAACATCCGATGTTACCCTTTTTAGTAGATATGGCGCGACTCTATGAACGCTTTGTCGCCGAGTGGTTGAAAGCACATCAGGAAACCGTTTTATTATCGCAGGGTTTAGAGGTTAAATCTCAAGAAAGATTTTACGTCGGTCAGGGTTTATATTTTGATATTGATTTGGTCTTGCAAGATGTAGCAACCGGGGTAACTAAATATGTGTTGGATACCAAGTATAAAGCTCCGAATCTACCCGCATCAAGTGATATTGCTCAGGTGGTTGCTTATGCGGAAGCTCGGGAATGTCAGGAGGCAATTTTGGTGTATCCCACATCTTTAATTGAGCCGTTGGACATTAGAATTGGTCGGGTTAGAATTCGCAGTTTAACCTTTTCTTTGGTTGGGAATTTGGAGAAAGCGGGTTATAGATTTTTGGAGGATTTGCTGGAGAGTAGCTTTCAAGAATAAAATGGGGAATAGAAGCCATGCGATCGCTATCTTGGGGTCAGATATACAATCAATTCGCATAAAGGTCAGACCAAACGGGGAGTAGATGAACTTTACGATAAGCCCTTAGAAATTGTCGCCTACAATGCCGCAATTAACCGATGCTACGGAGAGAGTTTGTTTGGCTCTAAAGTTGTGAACTCGCTGATTGTTGTAGCCCTTCGAGATCGGGATGCCCAAACATTTCCGTTTGAACGTCAACAATTGCTTAACTATTGGCAAAAGTGGCTAAAAAGACTAAACTGCTTTGTAGAATAAGTAGAGTTTTGGAGTGAATAGGCGGACGGGGTGGAGACGGAGTTTGATAACTTTCAACTTCTCTGAAAGATGAATGACATCATAGTAATTCGGTGCGCCCAGATTAAGCTGAGAGGCGAGGGTATATCGGGCGCAATTTCGAGCTTCGTAGACCGCTTCCAGGGTAGCTTTGTTACAGTTTTGTAAAAACAGCAACTCCACCCGTCCGTTGGTCGCCCGATTAAAATGGCTAACGGCTTCGGCGAACTGGTCAACTTTCATCCAAGTTCTTGCCTGTAAATTCCCTCCGTGATCGTCGGGGCTAATTTCATTAATTTTTCCACCGTGACCAACAATAATAATAGCCCAGTGTTCTGCTGTCATTGTTTGATGCGCCCAATCTAAATAAGCTGAGAAAGTAGAGACATCGCTACTGTCCTGTTCTAATAACTCTATCTCATGTATTGTTCCATTTTTGAGCAGACGGCGACGCATTTTTGTATCACCCCAATAGTCTGACTGAACGACAACCAGAGTTTGATTGTCGCGTGTTCCGCTCGTGAGCATTTTAATAATTGGCTCCCCCAAACGCATGACTTCATTATCGTATGGCATCCAATACAAAACAACCCAATTGTGATGGACTTTGATTGGAGAAGATTTAGAACTTGAAGCCGAAGCTAAATTTTGTCCGAAAATCCTCATCAAACAAGCTGAACTAATTGCTGCATGGCAGAAATGTCTTCGTTTCATACTCCTCAAATGCGGGTGAATCTACTGAGTTTTCTAAAGGTTAAAGGATTATTGATGATTAAATCAGAATTTAATCTACATTCTCATTAATAATTAAAAGATAAACCCTTGAAATTGTAAAGTTGTATGAGTGACTTGAAACGCTCTTGGATTGTCGTCCACCATGAAACCGAGTTGACCGCAGAAACGGAGGATGAGGTTAGGAATGAAAAAAAGGAGAGAGTTGTCGGTTGAAAGGAGGGAAAATTCATCAATAACCTTCTTTTTGGAGGATTGAATTCAATTCAAACCGATTGATGCGATCGCTTCTATTAATCGAATAGCTCAAAGCGGACTAAATGTAAGTTGCCGACCCGTCTCTCAACACAACCAACGTATCGGCGATCGCATGAGTCCCCCAACTTCTTCTCAAACTGCGATCGCTATTCTTTAATTTCTTTTTTACCCAGTGGTACATAAACAACATCCTGTTCATCGAACATCCACTGGTCAGTTACCCAAAAATAGAGTTGAACTCAATCTGCGATCGCGTAGCGTGTCGTCAGACGTATCGCCTGAGCAATTAATCATCGATTAAACGGAGTTTTATGATGTAAAGGTAACACGGCTAACGTGACAATCAATCTAACAAGCGATCGGATAATTGAGTAATATCAAATGTTTTCTCTGACATAGCTTTCAGATTTTCAAGCTTTTATGATTTAATCATGCCTCACCCACTTAATTGTTGCATAACTTTCCGAACATCAGATATATATTGTGATGAGTGGTTCTTGCGGTAAGGAAATCCAATTCATGCGTCTACCCCAACTGTGGCTATCTATTCTCAGCGTTAACAGCATCTTTCTGTTGAACTTGGGTTTCCCTTTGTTAACCCTACCCCCAACCCTTCATCGCGGAGAAGTTATCGCCCAAACTGACCCCAATGCAGAAGCAGAAAGATTATATAACCAGGGATTTGAACTCTTTCAACAAGGGACGGCAGAATCTTATAAACAAGCAATTCTAGCTTTAGAAAAGGCATTACAACTCTATCGACAAGCCGGAAACTTGCAAGGACAAGCTATTAGTTTGTTAGGACTGGGTAGCATTTCTGATTTATTAGGAGACAAACAACGGGCGCTCGATTACTACAACCAATCCCTTCCTCTATGGCGACAAGTGGGGGATAAGGCGGGGGAAGCCACTACTCTCAACAATATTGGCGGTGTCTACTCAGATTTGGGAGACAAACAACTTGCCCTCGAATTCTACAACCAATCCCTTCCTTTAAGGCGACAGGTGGGGGATAAGGCGGGGGAAGCCACTACCCTCAACAATATTGGCGGTGTCTACGATGCTTTAGGAGACAAACAACTTGCCCTCGATTACTTCAACCAATCCCTTCCCCTGTCGCGACAGGTGGGGGATAAAGCGGGGGAAGCGGTCACTCTCAATAATATTGGCCTTGTCTACGATGCTTTGGGAGACAAACAGCAGGCGCTCGAATTCTACAACCAATCCCTTCCTTTATGGCGACAGGTGGGGGATAAGCCGGGGGAAGCGGTCACTCTCAACAATATTGGCGGTGTCTACGATGCTTTGGGAGACTTTCAAACCGCCCTCGAATTCTACAACCAATCCCTTCCTTTATGGCGACAGGTGGGCAGGGCTGTTTCAAAGTCGGGTGAAAAATAGTAAATAAATAGCGATCGCTACCTGATAAAATCAAGAGCAATCGCTAATTTTTACAAAAATAAAGATGTTAACAACTCTAATAGAAAAA
>JBJHBL010000074.1:0-30078 GCA_050485465.1 Limnoraphis sp.
GGAGATCAGTTTCAATTGCATCTTTATGATGTGACTGATATTCCACCGGATTCTGTTGCGACTCGTAGTGTACAACAATACGATTTTCAGCCCTCTATTTCGACTCCCGAGATGATCACCCTAGAAGGGAACCACGAATACTTTGCAGAAATTGGCTATCTCACCGATGATGGAGAATGGCTGATGTTAGCTCGTTCTCATCGGGTTCGTATTCCAACAGTAGCAACAGATTTGACCACCTTAGCGGGTTTATCGAGTCCAGAAGCGTTAACACCCCAAGCAGAGTCGCAAGAAGAGATTTTGAATACAATTCCCTGTTCTATTACTCTAACTCTGGATGAAGAAGGGGCGATTGATATTCATTGGGAAGTCCCAGAAGCCGCTAAAACAAGGGCAAAACAACAGGGTGGATTACAGTTTCAACTCTGGATTTATGATGTGACCAATACTACGGGTGAAGTTTCAGCGAGTTATTGTATTGAGAAATGTCCTCTGGCTGAATCGATTTGTGATTGGCAGTTTGAACTGGAACGCGATCGCGAATATTTAGCCGAAATTGGCTATGTATTGGAGGAAGAAGAATGGCTGATGTTGGCACGTTCTAACTCTGTGTTTGTACCCGGAGAGGATGAAGATGTAGAGTCTGAAATGGCTGCTGCTATTGATGATGCGGCGATGTCTGAAATGAGTTCATCTGCTTGTTATATTACTTTGAGTTTGGGTAAACAGGTCGGGGTTGAGGCCTATTGGGAAGTGCCAGAGACGGCTAAAGAGAGGGCTAAACAACAGGGCGGACAAAAGTTTCAACTTCATGTCTATGAGGTGACGGATATTGACTTAGATACTCAGCCGGCTATTAATATTCAACGGTACAATTGTAATGAGTTAATCAAACAGTGGATCGTTCCTCATCTTAACCCGAATGGTGAATATATTGTTGAGATTGGTTATGTTACTGATGCGGATGAGTGGATAATGTTGGCACGTTCTAACCGGATACGAGTTCCAATGGTGTCTAGTCCGGTGAGTGATGTTTCTGAGGTGATGGTTTCTTCTCGCATTACATTAACTGCAAATGAAAATCAAAGTGCTGATGCCTATTGGGATGTTCCTTTATTCCATCAGGAAGCGGCTAAACAACAAGGTGGACAGAAGTATCAACTCCGGATTTATACTGTGACGGGGGGTGATATTGAGACTCAAGTCGCGAGTAATGTGCGACGGTATAATTGCAATGAGTTAATTCAACAGTTGCAAATTCCTAATTTAGAGGCTAATCATCACTATTTTGCTGAAATTGGTTATGTGATGGATGATGAGGAATGGTTGATGTTAGCTCGTTCTAATTCTGTGCTGATCCCCCCGTCTACGGGTCGTTAAGATTATGCGATCGCAACCACAGCAATCACTGAAAGTATTGTGTCTCAAGCGGTTAGTTCGGAAAATATCACTCCTGAAATAACCACTTTATCTGCTTTTTTCTTCGACTAAAATTAGATATTAGCTTGTATTAATCAATATTTCTCCCGTTTTTAGATACAGTTCGGAACGGGATATTTTTTGTGAATTTAAATAACTCAAATCTTGCCTATTGTCTATTGTCTTGCGCTATATCACTTAAAATTATTGTTTCTGATTAAGCGTATCGGCTATTTTTTTATCAAAATTTATTGTTCAGAATAATTCCTGACTCTCCCTTGAAACTTCAACAAAACTTGATAAGTTGACCCGATTCTAAACATGAGATGGAAGACTTCAAACCCGAAAAATTATGATAAGATTGATGCTCAAAAGCTCTATAAATAGGAAGCAGACTTTAAAAAAGGGGTGATCCAGCAGAAGTCGAGATCATCGACTGAACGGATCGGGAAAAATCAATCATTCTTTTAGTCAACTGAAAGAATCATCCAATCCTGTACTTGGAAATTGAAGCTCACTCTTGTGCATCGATCCAAAGTTAACGCTCTGAGGCAGAAATATAATGCGGTTTTTAGTCATAGAAGAAGATGAAGCACAAGCTCATCAAATCAAAGTTGCACTAACAGAACAAGGTTATATTGTCGATGTAGTGATCGATAGTGAACTAGGGTGGACTTATGTGGAAACATTCACCTATGATCTCCTGCTGGTGAATGCAAATTTATCCGTAGTAAATGGTATTAATTTATGTCAACGCATACGAGATCAGGGCTACACCGTTCCAATTTTACTGCTAACACCTCAAAATAGCAGCCTAGATCCAGTTGCCTATCTCACGACAGGAGCAGATGATCAACTCTTAAAACCTTTTACCCAAACTGAACTTTTTGCTCGTATTCGCGCCTTACTGCGTTCCCCTCGAAAAGCCAATGTACCCCGACTGCATTGGCATCACTTAAGCCTAGATCCAGTCTCTCGAGAAGTCACCTACCGACAACAACCCCTTTCCCTGTCTCCCAAAGAATACAACCTACTCGAACTGTTTCTGCGGAACCCCAAACGAGTATTAACCCAAAGTGCAATTCTCGAACACCTTTGGTCTTTTGAGAGTCAGCCGAATGAAGACACCGTACGAGCGCACGTTAAACGGCTACGACGCAAGTTGAGAACGGTGAACGCTGAAAAAATAATTGAAACAGTTTATGGGGTGGGTTATCGTCTGAAACCCCTTTCAGCAGAGATCGAGAAACAAACAAACACTCGCCCCCCTGATCTACAAAAAGAACCTTTGTCTATGAGATCGGAGATCGAGGGTTCCTCAGAAAAGAGTGCAGTTGGGGAGATGGCGGCATCCTGGGAACAATTTAAAACCGTCATTTTTCAGCGTATTCAGACTTTAGAGGAGATGATTACTCCCTATCAAACTTTAACACCTGAACGCTGTAAAACAGCTGAATTACAAGCACACAAACTCGCGGGTTCTTTAGGAATATTTGGTTTAAAATCTGGGTATCAACTCGCTCAACAAATCGAACAATATTTCATTGAGGCTCGTCAAAATCCTCAAACGCCGACTGTAAAGGAAACGATCCAAACTGCTATTACTCAACTGTATCAAGAACTCCAACATCCATTTCCGCAATTAGAAGATCAAACATCCGTAGAGTCTGACTTCATCTCAAAACCGCTGAGTTTTACCCCTGAACACAATCTATTTCATGTCTTAGTTGTTGATGATGATCTTGAACTGACGGCACAGTTACAACGAGAAGCGGTTCATTGGAATATTCAACTCCATGTTACGACAAAACTCGAAGAAGCGCGTGTAATTCTCAGAAAAACTCCGCCCAGTTTAGTCTTACTAGACTTGGTTTTTCCCGATCATCCTCAAGGGGGTTTTCAGTTATTAGAAGAATTAAAATATCAGTTTCCTGAGTTACCTGTGTTAGTATGGACGGTGCGAGATGAGATGAGCGATCGCGCTGCGGTGGCTCGTTTGGGGGGAAAGGCTTTTTTATCCAAGTCGGTGTCGAGTGAGCAGGTTATCGAAGCGATTAAAGATGTTCTTCAGTCTAGATCAATGGCTCCGACTCAGATTTTAGCTGTTGATGATGATCCGGTAACGCTCAACTGTTTGCAGCAACTTCTTCCGTCCTATGGTTTAGAGTTAACTTTGTTAGAAGATTCACGTTTATTTTGGCAAACCCTGGAAAAAACAAATCCAGATTTGCTGATTCTAGATTTAGAAATGCCTCATTTTAATGGGGTTGAACTTTGTCAAACGGTTCGGACTGACCGCTGTTGGAATGGGTTGCCGATTTTATTTCTTTCGGCTCGTAAAGATCCGGAAACGGTTCAAAAAATTTATCAAGCTGGAGCGGATGATTATATTTCTAAACCCTTTTCTGAAGCTGAATTAATTACTCGAATTTTTAACCGTTTAGATCGGATTCATCTATGGCGAAGTTTAGCGGAAACTGAGGCGATTACAGGTTTAGTCAATCGTCGTCGCTCTATCCATGATTTACATCGCTATTTACATTTATCTCAGCGTCACTGTCAGCCCTTTTGCTTGGTTTTAATCGCCATTGATGGGTTTCAAAATATTAATAATCAGTATGGTTATACTGTGGGAGATCATTTAATGAAACAATTTGGACAAATTTTACAGCGTCAGTTTCGCGATGAGGATATTGTCGGACATTGGGGCGCTGAGGGGTTTATCGTGGGTTTGTATGGGAGTCATCCGTCTGACGGGGCGAAACGCATTACTCAACTGTTAGAGTTGGTCCAAATGACTATTTTTTCAGTTGCTAATCACTTACAAATTCAGATAACAGCTAGTGCAGGAATTGCCACCTATCCCGAGGATGGAAAGGATTTTTCCAGTTTATATGCCGCTTCTAATGCCGCACTTTATCGAGCGAAAGCAGTGGGAGGAAATTGTTTGCTGATGTCAGGGAGTTGATGATCGATTTTATAGAATTTGTCCGTTTGATCTCGACTTTCTCAGAAATAGGTCGGGAAGATTGTGAAAAACTTGAGACAAATTTTAAGTTTTTCAATTCTTGATTTAATTTTTCGATTCTTGATTTAAGTTGATAATAAACTTGATTTAAGTTGATAATAAAGCTGAAGATTGTGCATTGTAGTCGAACATCAAGCAACCTATGACAGATGAATTAATTCCCATGAAACGACGAATTTTAGTGATTGATGATGAAGAAGATATTCGGGAACTGCTACAATTGAGTTTAGAAATGAGTAGTAGTTGGGAAGTCTTCACGGCGGGTTCGGGTCAAGAAGGCTTGCAAATGGCGCAGATTCATCAACCGGATGCGATTATCTTAGATGTAGTTATGCCGGATATGGACGGGCCAACCACCTTTAAACGGTTGCAGCAAAATCCGACTACTCATAATATTCCTGTGATTCTTCTGACTGCAAAAGTACAAGCAACAGATCAACCTCTTTACGCAGAATTGGGAGTGAAAGCCGTTCTTTCTAAATTGATTGATCCCCTGAGTTTTGCTGATCAATTAGCCCATGTTTTAGGCTGGCTTGTATAAAACCTGGGGGTTTAGAAAATCAGGGGGGGGTTTGGGTCTTTGATGAGAACAAGAAAAGGTGAAAAATTAACAGATTTGTGTCCGAATTTCCTGAGCAATGGAACGCGAATAATGGGGGATCAATGAATTAAAAACTGCTGATGCAGCAACAGACTTGCCTGTTGACTATCAACCGGGCGAGAAAATAAGAAGCCTTGTAGATAAGGACATCCTAATTTTTGGAGTTGCACCCAATCTTCTTGAGTTTCGATCCCTTCAGCAATCACTTCTACATTTAAACTATTTGCGATCATCATAATCGCTTGAATCATATTCCATTTACCTGTTCTCACAAAAGAGTTATCAATTTTTAAAACATCTATCGGCCAGTCTTGTAAACGAGATAAACTTGAGTAACCTGTGCCAAAGTCATCGATATGTAAACGAATGCCTTGCTGTTTTAAATTTTGCAAGTTCGCGATCGCAGTTGTGGAATTTTCCAAAAAGGCACTTTCTGTAATCTCTAATTGTAAACTGCTAGCATCGAGATGGTTCTGTTGTAAAATTTCCTGGACTCGTTCACTTAAACCCGGGTCAGAAAGCTGGAGAGTCGAGAGATTAACACTGATATTAAAAGTCGGATGTAAGGGAAACGCTTCTCGCCAGATTTCGAGTTGCTGACAAGCTTGACGGAGTACCCACTCTCCGATGAGTTGAATGAGTCCCGCTTCTTCTGCAATGGGAATAAATTCTGATGGTGCTACCCAACCGCGTCGAGGATTTTTCCAGCGAATTAGGGCTTCAAATCCAGCAATTTCTGCGGTTTGACTCGAAACAATCGGTTGATAAAAAACAATAAATTCTTTTCGTTTTAAGGCTTGATGAAGATCTTTTTCTAGACGATAACGCTCTAGCGTTTCAGGCGATAAAAGAGAAGGCGAGAGCGGTTGATTTTCGAGAAACTGAGTTAAGCGGAGTACACGATTTGTATTATTGAGGGCAATATCTAACAAACGCTGACCCCTAGAGGATAAACTACCCAGTTGTCCGGTTTGCAATAGTCGCAATGCGGCTTGAATTGAGGTGATCGGTGTGCGAAGTTCGTGGCTCACGAATTGGTTGAGATTTTCTAATGATGCTATCGAAGCCGTTTCTTGGTCAAGGTTCGGTGCCGCAGCTTGGCTATGGGCTATTTTAATGAGGGTCATGTGGGTTCTCCAGATTGAAATGAGGGTTGTGCTAGCATTATTCTGAAACTATGAAAAAAAGATAAAAAAACAAGTGTTTCAGGATACAATCCGATATTCTTTAAGCACCCTATGTTGATGATAGCTTAAAAACAAGCATGTGGAAATCTGTCCTCACGCTAAGATCGAACAGGTTTTTAGAGCTTGTATATAAGTTTGAAATATACGACTCTTTCAGTGTAATTGATTGAGGTATTTATACTTAATTATATCACTCTTTATTCAGATTTAATGTAAAGTAAAATATCGTTCCTTGTCCTTGAATAGATTCCGCCCAAATTCTTCCCTGATGACGTTGAATAATTCGTTGAACAGTTGCTAAACCCACTCCAGTTCCCGGAAACTCTTTGGATGAATCTAATCTTTGAAAGGGTTTAAACAGTTGATCGACTTGACTCATATCAAAGCCCACACCATTATCTTTCACAAAGTATATTCGGGGAATTGTTTGGTGAGGGGGAGTTGGATGAGTTGAGAAAAATTTAGATTTAATTTGTCTTTCAGCATCTAAAATATGAGGGTCTGGCACAAGGCCAAATTCTATCTTGGCTGTTGGTTCTTTCGCAGTATATTTCCAAGCATTAATAATTAAGTTTTCTAAAGCCACCTTTAAAAGCTGTCGATCTCCTTTATCAATCAGATTCGGCGTGATCAAGAGGTTAACATTTCGTTGAGGATATTGTTGTTTTAACTCTTGATAAGTATCTTGAACAATTTCGCTCAAGTTCACTTTTTGAATAGACATTTTGTTTTTTTGAACTTGTGATAATTTGAGTAAATTATCAATCAGTTTATCCATTCGTTGAACAGCTGATCGAATGCGTTGAAGATAGGAAATTCCCTTAGAATTTAGTTGATTACTATATTCTTTTTCGAGGAAAAAACTAAATCCATCAATACTCAATAAAGGTGAACGCAAATCGTGAGAAACTGTATAACTAAAGGCCTCTAACTCAGCATTTAAAAATTCTAATTGTTCTGTGCGTTTTTCCAGTTCAGCGTTTGCTGATTCTAACTGAATTTTTTGTTGTTCTAGCTGTTCTTGAGTTCGTTTTCGTTCAATCGCATAACATAATGAATACACCAATAAATCCCCAATCACCAGGTCTTTTTTGAGATAATCTTGAGCGCCCAGTCGCACCGATTGAATAGCCATTTCTTCATCATTTAATCCTGTTAAAACGACAATCGGTAAATGATTAGCTTTGGGCAAAATTTCTGTAAACGTATTCAGTCCCTGACTATCAGGAAGAAATAAGTCAAGCAAAATAATATCAAAATCCTGGTGATTTAAAGCTAAAAAAGCCTCTTGTAACTGTTCAACTTGAGTCACTTTAAACTGCATCAAATGACCTTCTCTCAAGCTTTCTTGAATTAAAAAAGCATCTCCGGGGTTATCTTCAACTAATAAAATTTTAATTAATTCTTGATACATCAAAGGTTCTCCGGTGAATTCAATACAGGATAGATTTGAGCCAAGCGAGGAATCGTAAAATAAAACGTTGAACCTTGTTGAATTTGAGAACTTACCCAAATACAACCCTGATGTAACTCAACAATTCGTTTAGCAATTGCTAATCCCATTCCAATTCCTGCATAGTCTTTTCGAGAATGAAGACGATAAAAAATCTCAAAAATACAATGGTGATTTTTAGGATCAATACCCATGCCATTATCTTGAACAGAAAATACCCAAAATTCGGCTTGAGATTGAACCGTAATTTCAATTTTCGGGGGGCGATCTCGACAATATTGAATCGCGTTTTCAATTAAAATTGTAAAAAGTTGAGTGAATTGTTGCTGGTCAGCCATCACTTCCGGTAAATCCGTCATCTGAATTTGGGCTTGAGTTTGCATAATCAGAGGTTGTAGATTAATAATTGCGGCTTCTAGGGCGGTTTTTGTTTGAATCCATTGATAGGGTTTCTGTTTAAGTTTTAGACGAGAATAGACTAATAATCCATCAATCATTTGCTGCATTCGCAAACCACCATCAACCGCAAAGTGAATAATTTGATGAGCGTTAGAATTCAGTTGCTGACGATAACGTTGTTGCAATAATTGATTGAAATTAATCACCATTCGTAAGGGTTCTTGTAAATCGTGAGCGATGCGATTAATGAATTCTTCAAGTTCTAAGGGTTGATGATCAGCTTTTCCTGAAGGGTAGGGGAATATTGAAGGTTGGAGGGTTAATAACCCATTGTCTTCACCGGGGATTGCAGAGACCGGAGTGAGAGAAACTTTTAGAAGAATTGATTCTTTTTCCGGGGGTAAATGAGATCGATGCCATTCTTTTAAAGGAACTAAAAATTCGACTTCACGTTTCTGCTGAAAAACTTGATCACCATAAGCCTTTAAGGTCTGAATATTCAGTTTATCAAAATGACAAAATAATGAAGTTCCGACAATTTCCGCTTTAGAAATTTTGGTATATTGTTCTAAATAGTGGTTCCAAAATAAGACCACCCAATCGGATCGCAATAAACATAAACCAACAGCAGCCCGATCTAAAAGATTGAACTGTAAAGTAACATTTTCAAGGTCTTTATCCATTCTCATTCAACAGATGTTAAAATATCAAAATTTGGGCGAATTAGACAGAGTTGTACTGTGAACCCGGTTAATCCTTCCCAGGATTGACAGTTTGGACAAGAGTTCAAGCTCTTCATCGTCATCAGTGTCACTTCAATCTATATTATAGATAGAACGGACTCTCAAAATAAATAGAATGAATCCTAACGTGAATTATAACTCTTGTCAGGCAGTGCTTGAAATTCTTTTAGTCGAGGATAATCCCGGTGATATTTTTCTGACTCAGGAAACGCTCAAAATGTTAACAATACCAAACCATATACATATTGTTAGAGATGGAGAAGAAGCCCTCGCGTTTCTTCATCAACAAGATCCCTATACAACTGCTCCTCGTCCTGATATTATTTTACTTGACTTAAACTTACCTAAAAAAAATGGTCGAGAGGTATTGGAAGTGATGCAAAAAAATCTGAGCCTAAATCAAATTCCTGTGATTGTTTTGACGACTTCTGTCGCGGATGAGGATATTCTCAAAGCCTATAATCTGCAAGCCAGTTCCTATATTCCTAAACCTTATAATTTAAGTCAATTTTCTCGGATTGTTCAAGCTATCGAAAATTTTAGATAAATACCCGATTAATTAACTTCATTCCTTTCAGAATCAGGATAAAATTTAAAGTAAATAACTAAAAAGTTTTTCAAAATTTTTCCCGACTTAAATTAATGCTCGACTCTAAATTCATCTTAATTCCTGATGCTTTAATGGCGATTACTTTCTACTCTTTACCCTTAGCAGTTAGATATTGGATTCGCCAGCCGAGAAACTCTCCTACCCATAGAATTTTATGGTTATTAAGCCTACTGACAATCTCTATGGGAACCACTCATGGGATCACCGTTTTCACCCGGTGGTATGCTGTACAGGAATGGCTAATTTTCATCAAAACTATTACAGCAGTGATTTCTTGCTGGACTGTTTTTGAGATTATTATTAATATTCCTAAACTTTTAGCCATTCCCAGTCCTGATCAATTAGAAGAAGCAAACTTAGCCTTGCAACGAGAAATTTTTGAGCGTCAGCACATCGAAGCCGCTTTAAGAAAGTCTGAAGAACTTTTTAGAGCAACTTTTGAACGAGCCGCTATTGGAATTGCTCACGTTGGACTACAAGGTGAATGGCTACAAGTTAATCAAACATTGTGTGATTTACTGGGCTACACTCGTGAAGAACTTCTACAACTCAAATGTCAGGATTTAAGTTATTCTGAGCCGTTCATTTATGCGTCTAATTCTGCGGATCGTCTGTTAAGTGGAGAAATTTCAGGTTGCTGTTTAGAAAAATGTTTGCTACATAAAGAAGGAACAGCAGTTTGGGTTCATTTATCGGTGTCTTTAGTCAGGGAACAGAATAATGAAGCTGTCTATTTTATTGCTGTCCTTGAAGATATTACAACCCGCAAAAAAACAGAAGCAGAACTTCAAAAACTCAACCAAGAACTTGAACGCCGAGTAGAAGAACGCACCGCCCAACTCAAAAAAATTAATGATCATTTAGAGACAGAAATTAATAAGTGTACTCTGATTGAAAATCAATTAAATTTAACTCAAGAACGACTGCAATTTTTACTCAGTTCAAGTCCCGGTGCGATTTATACTTGTACACCCACCGCAGACTATGGGGCGACTTATATGAGTCAAACGATTTATTCCATTACGGGTTATCAAGCGTGGGAATTTGTGGATACTTCTCGGTTTTGGGCGAATCATGTTCATCCCGAAGATTTAGAACAAACTTTTACTCAGTTATCTCGTATTATAGAGAGTGGATCAGAGATTCTTGAATACCGATTTCTACATCGAGATGGGACTTATCGTTGGATTCGAGATGAATTGAAGTTAATTCGAGATCACATCAGTCAATCGACTGAAATTGTCGGGTATATGATTGATATTACTAAACCGAAGCAAATTGAAGAAGCTTTACGGGAAAGTGAAGAACGGTTTCGGTTAATGGCGAATAGCGCTCCGGTATTAATTTGGGTGTGTAATACTGAGGGTGAATGTACATTTTTAAATCAAATTTGGCTTGATTTTACCGGGCGAACTTTAGAGGAAGAATTAGGAAAAGGTTGGTTAGCAAGTGTTTATCCTGATGATGCTAAAAATTTATTAGAAAGTTGTGCTTTAAGACTGCAACGCCGAGAACGTTTTACAATTGAGTTTCGCCTTAAACGATGGGATGGAGAATATCGCTGGATTCTGAATCAAGGGATCCCTCGACTGACTCAAGAGGGGCATTTTTCCGGATATATTGGCTCTTGTATTGATATTACGGAACGCAAACAAACTGAAGAAAAATTATTTACGTTAAACCGCGAGTTACTTCAGTCTAATCGTGAACTTGAACAGTTTGCCTATGTCGCGTCTCACGACTTACAAGAACCCTTGCGAATGGTGAGTTTATTTTCACAGTTATTAGCTCAAAAATATCAGGATAATTTAGATGAAGATACTCAAACTTATATTCATTATATCCTAGATTCTGCGAGTAAAATGCAACAATTAATTAAAGATTTATTAGCTTATTCACAGGTGGGAACCAGTAAGAGTCGTAGGAATTTTAAACCCACAGATTGTGATCAAGTTTTACAGCAAGTTTTGCAGAATCTCAAAGTTGCTATTGCTGATTATCAAGCCACAATTCATCTGACTACATTACCCACCGTCATAGCAGATGAACAACAGTTAGTCATTTTATTTCAAAATTTAATTTGTAATGCAATGAAATATTGTCATCCTCAAAGTTTACCTCAAGTTGAAATTGGGGTGCAAGCTTTACCCCAAGAGTGGTGTTTTACGGTGCGAGATAATGGAATTGGCATAAAACCTGAACATTTTGAGCGAATTTTTAAGATTTTTCAACGTTTACATCATGATCAAGAATATCCGGGAACAGGGATCGGTTTAGCGATTTGCCAAAAAATTGTTGAACGTCATGGTGGACGAATTTGGGTAGAGTCAGAAGTGAATCAAGGCTCAACGTTTTATTTTACAATTTCAAAAGAAAACAATTCCACAAAACTCTCTAATTTTTGATTTATTATAGAATCAAAGATATCTACCCAGAAAAGATTCAAAAATGATCAGAAAACGACGCCGAAAACTCGATCTATTAACTCTAATTTTTTTTACTTTATGTTTCAGCTTGGCTTTAACCTGGAAAAATTTTTATCCTGCCGAAATTTATCGAAGTTCTGTCGCCGCCAAAGATGAAATTCGCGGGGTGTGGATTACCAATGTTAATAGTGGGGTTTTATTTGTTCCGGGAGGAATTGAACGCGCATTAAATCAATTGTCTCAATTAAACTTTAATACTATTTATCCAGTGATCTGGAATCGAGGAACCACCTTTTTTCCCAGTGCGATTGCTCGTCGAGTTACTGGACGGTTTCAAGATCGATTTCTGAATTTAATGCACTTAGGAAAAGATACCCTATCCGAGATGGTGAGTCAAGGGAAACAACGAAATTTAAGAGTTATTCCTTGGTTTGAATATGGGTTGATGGCGCCGATCAATTCTCAACTGGTTCAACGTCATCCTGAGTGGATTACTTTACCTCAAGGTTATTCATTTTCAGCGATTCCCTCTCCCCAAGAATTAGAAGAAGCTTTGCTACCCAATTATCCTTCTAGTAATCGCTCTGCGGGTTGGTTGGGGATTAGAAATTTGTGGTTAAATCCGTTGCATCCTGAAGTCCAAAGATTTATCGAAGATTTAATTCTCGAAGTCGTGATTAAATATGATGTTGATGGGATACAATTTGACGATAACTTTGGAATGCCAATCGAATTAGGGTATGATCGGTTTACTCGTCAACTTTACCAACAAGAACATCAGGGTAAACTGCCTCCGAATAATCCCGCAGATCCGGAATGGATGCGCTGGAGAGCGGATAAAATCACAGCCTTGATGAAAACCCTACATGATCGGATAAAATCTGCTAAACCCGACTGTATTATTTCTCTGGCTCCCAACCCTTGGGACTTTGCATATAAAGAATCACTACAAGACTGGCCCAATTGGGTTAAACAGGGATTAGTTGAGGAGTTAATTTTACAAGTTTATCGAGATAGTTCCACCGCCTTTTTAAAAGAGTTAGAAGATCCAATGATTCAGGAAATGCGCCGTCTAGTTCCTGTGGGAATTGGGATTTTAAGCGGAGTATTAGGACATGGTGTTAAGATTGAACAAATTGATCGACAAGTTCAAGAAGTGCGTGATCACCAATTTCAAGGAATGTCTTTTTTTTACTGGGAAACACTGTGGAGTTATCTAACTCCTGATGCACCCCGAGAACGTCGGAGAGTGTTTCAAGGTTTATTTTTTCCTTCCCCCTCCTAACGTTCTAAGAGGCATTTTTTTAGCGATTCTCACTGAACTCCTAATAATTCAAAAACTAATTAGATTGATTCAAGCGTTTTTGCCATTCCGCATCAATTTTATCCGTTTGTTCAATTTCTTGTTCAATGATATCAGATTCAGTGGTGTAGGCTAAATCTTTTTGATCAATCACCGTTTGAGCGGCAAATTGATGAGCATAACTTAATTTTTTCTGAATCGTGTCATCCGCTTGATGCAACATAGCGACTCGTTCTTGTCGATTTTGATTGCGGACTTCAATTCTAGCATTCCGCCATTTTATCCAAAAATAACGAACCAAAGGCACTGTTAAAAATCCAATGCCATAAATTAACAACAAGGGGAAAATCGCATCTACAAAGACGATTAATCCTCCCAATGTTGCCACCATCTCTGCATCTTGTAATAAACTCCCCAAAAACAGCGCCCCAACAATATTAACCACACCTAAACCTGCGGCTAACATCAGTTGACCTGAACTGGCTTGACTAAATTTCCACAACTGTTCTTTCAAATAACTCGAAATAGGTTGGGCATGATATTCAATCGCAGTCGTTTGTAAATCCGGAAAATGATAAACCAATTCTCCTTCAGGACTGACTTTTGGATAGCCATTAAATCGAGTCAGAACAGGCAACATATAGTCTTCATATTCTTCCTGCTGAGGATTGATTTCATCAAGATAAGGCAAAATTTGTTCAGCAATCACAGCACCTTGATTATTACGAATTAACGTCGCAATTGTTTTCCAGCGTCTTTCTTCTAAATTAGCATTCGGGTTGCCCTCTCCAAACAAAAAGGAAAAGACAGATTCTAAAAAGTTGTACTGGTTATTTTTATACGAGCTAACCCGTTGGCGGCGGGGATGAGAATAATCATCATAATCCCAATAGAAAAACCAATACCAGTTTGGGCCAAACCAAAAGCGAGGAACAAAGATCATTCCACCGCCACCAAAATCATTACTTCCGCCCGAATCATCACCATCTCGACTAGAGTTCATGGCAATCAAAATCACAGCAATGCTAACAAAAATTAGCACAATAGAAGCAATCAGCATAATTCCAAAGGAAATGCGAATCAGGTAAAATAAAACCCGCCAAACTTTTTCCCACCATTCTTGCAATTTTAACCGCCAAAATTTCTGACGGAGAATTGTACGAAAATCTTGAGGAAATTGAAAGGCGATTTCTCCAGACTCGGCGACTTGCAGGTGTCCCCCTGCCTCAGAAGCCAGTACAAGCAGTTCTCGTTGAGCGATATTAATGTCTATTCCGGCTTGGGCGGCTACGTCTCCAGTGGTGGCGCGATAGCCCAATTGCTCAACCGCTTTCATAATTGAAGGGTTTGGTATCATTGGTGTTCTTTCGCTCTAAATTCACTATCTACTTAAAGTGTAAACCAATAGGATAAGCTGCTTGAGGGACAGCCCGCTAAAAATCAGACGAAAGGGGGAATTTCTCACAACCGACCCTCCCAAAACAATCAAAGTCACTCTAGACTGAACTCAATCCCCTGCTTTTTTTGTGGTAACATACCAAAGTAGCTGATTCAGCCTAGAGGGAATCTGTCGGAGGTGTCGTGATCGACTCAAACTCCGAAAATATCCCCATCAAAAATCTAAGTGTCTCTAATAATTTGTAACATTTAGAGTTAGATTTGTTGTATTGTTTAACTAAAATCAGACCTTTTAGGGTTCGGTTTCAGGATGTCGATACTTCAAGTTGACCCGTCGGTTCTTTGAATAACAAAACATTTAAAACTGGAGATTTTATCCGATGCCAAGATCACAACGTAATGACAACTTTATCGATAAAACCTTTACGGTGATGGCAGATATTATCTTGAAAATTCTCCCCACTAATCAAAAAGCGAAAGAAGCTTTTGCCTATTATCGTGATGGAATGTCTGCTCAAGGTGATGGTGAATATGCCGAGGCTTTAGACAACTACTATGAGGCCCTAAAACTTGAAGAAGATCCGAATGATCGCAGCTATATTCTGTATAATATTGCTTTAATTCATACCAGTAACGGTGAACATGATAAAGCCCTAGAATATTATCATCAAGCGATTGATCTCAATCCTCGGATGCCTCAAGCTTTGAATAATGTTGCGGTGATTTTTCACTATCAAGCCGAAAAAGCAAAGGAAGAAGGAAACGAAGATAAAGCGGAGGAATATTATCGGAAAGCGGCTGAATATTGGATACAAGCCATTCGTCTAGCACCGAATAACTATATTGAAGCCCAAAACTGGCTAAAAACCAGTGGTCGCTCTAATATTGATGTGTATTTCTAGGCTAGATGTTGTCAAGGTCAGTGATTGGTATTAATTTATAATCAATCACATGACACTGAAAAGTTCTCATCTCTTCATTCACTTTTTTCTTCATTAAACAATGATTGATCGCGAACAAGTCCGCAAAGTAGCTCATTTAGCCCGGTTAGAAGTCACTCCGGCTGAAGAAGAAAAGTTCACCACTGAACTCGGTAGCATTCTAGAATATTTTGAACAGCTTAAAGAACTCGACACCGAAAATGTTCCGCCAACAATGCGAGCAATTGATGTTAGTAATATTACCCGAGTTGATCAATTGCAACCCTATGAAAACCGGGATTCTCTATTAGGAAGTGCGCCCGAATCTGATGGAGATTATTTTAAAGTTCCCCGGATTTTAAAAGAAGAATAACCTCGGGGCGGGTTCCCATCCATTTTGAAACGTTGAGTATCAAGAAGATAAAATCAACCCGCCCTCATTATCAATAATTGATAATTTCTAGAGATAATTTTATGAGTTCTGCACTTGATTATGAAAAAATAGCTCATCTTTATGATTCCTATTTACGTTTCACAGATGACGTGCCTTTTTTTATTCAAGAATGCCAGAAAACAGAGGGTTCTGTACTAGAGTTAATGTGTGGAACTGGGCGTCTTTCTATCCCACTGTTAGAAGCAGGTGTTCACTTAACCTGTGTGGATGCTTCCCCCGCAATGTTGGCTATTCTTCGTCAAAAACTCTCCGAAAAAGGACTCAACGCCTCTGTCGTACAAGCCAATGTTACCGCCCTGCCATTGGAATCAAAATTTGATGTAATCCTGTTACCATTTCAAAGCTTTCACGAACTCAAAACCAAAACTGAACAGCGACAAGTTCTTCAAAAAATTTCTGAATTACTGAAGCCAAACGGACGGTTTATTTGCACTTTACATAACCCAGATGTTAACCTCAAATCAACGAACAAAAGTTCAACATACGGCCCTTTTCCGCGTGTAGATCAAGTAGGTTTCGTGAGTTTATCTGTTGATTTCAACTATCAATCTGAAACGGAAACTGTTAGCGGGTATCAAACAATTTACGAACTTGATGAAACCCATCAAATCGTCGCAGAACATCAACTCCCTGTTGAATTTTCACTCATTAAACTTGATGTTTTTCAGCAGCTTTTACAGTTAACAGCTTTAGAAATTGAGGAACTATATGGCAACTATAATTTCTCACCCTTTGTTCCCGAAACCAGTCCCTATATTATTGTTCGGACTCGCAAAATCAACTCTTAAACTCTAGGATTTTTTGGAAAAACCCAGTTAAATATTAACCAGGTTTCTCAGAATCAGACTCAAATCACTACAGACTAAATTCTACAGTTTTCAACCAATCCAATATTTTTGGATTCACAATTTCCGGGCGTTCATCATGGGGACAATGACCCGTTTTAGGTATAGAAACAAACTGAACAGATTGTTCTTTTTCCACTAAATCTTGATAAATTTTAGCCCCTTTTATCGGAGTCCAAGGGTCATCTTCTCCCCAAATAACCAATAAAGGCGTTTTGACTTTCGGTAATAACTGTGTAGGATGAGGGCCAGCCGGGGCCGTTAAAATAGAAGCAAAAACTTCTTGGGCGCCAACATCATTAGAAGGGGTATACAGTAATTCAACTAACTCATCGGTAATCGCTTTTTTGTTTCCATAAACCTGACGTAAAGTATTACGAATGCGATGTTTCTGACGCACTTGGTTGAACACAAACGAACCAATCACCGGAGAACCCACCATTTTAGTAAACGTTCCCATCACAAAGCGTAACGGCAAATTCAACTCCTCTGGGCGATGGTTCAAACCTCCTGCACAGTTTAACAACACCGCCCCTGCAGAAAGTTCGGGATATTCCGCCACCATCATCAAACTGAGTAACGCCCCAATCGAATTCCCAATAAAAACCGTTGGTTGCTGAATCTGTTCCGCCCAGAAATCTTTTAATAATTCAGTCCACAATTCCAAAGAATAATCAATTGCAGGTTTAGCCGAACCCCCAAACCCCAGTAAATCTAATGCAAAAACCCGATAACCGCCTTCAGCCAAGACCGGAATATTCTGCCGCCAATGTCCGATAGAAGCACCAAAGCCATGTACTAAAACCAGAGGATGTCCGTTTCCTTGCACTGTATATTGGATAGAATGTCCTCGCCATTGCCAAGTTTGCAAGTCGAGAGGCGAGTTAGAAAGGGATTTTTGAGTTGAAAGCGTCATTTGAGCGATTTAATAAATTTTTGTAAACCGAATCACTCTCAAATGATAATATATGACAGGGAAATTGACACTCTCCACCCCGATCAAAAGAAAGGAGTTGATTTCACTCTGACGAATTAATAACAAAAAAGGTATGAAATGAATCATACCTAGACTTTTTAAGGAAACTGTTTTTACAGTTGACAATTAAACTAATTTTAAAAGCTTCCAACGAAGCAATAAATTTAGACAGTCATTAGTTAGAAGCTGCTTTCTTTTGTCGAGATAACCAACCCGCACCTGCAACTAATCCTAAACCAAACAGGACTGAGGGTTCAGGAATTTCTCGGGTTCTCTCGTATTCATAAACCACAGAAATCATTGCACCGCCCTGGGTATTAATCTGAGAAATCAAATTACCTGACCCTGTAACTCTGGAGTTACCCAAAGCAGAGAATAGAAAATCAATCGTACCATTGCCCATAAAAGCATTTAAGATACTTTGGTCAGTATAGGTTTTTTGACCTGAAGCTAAAGCGGTTAATCCAGTAAAAGAACCCCCAGAAGTTCCGCCAAAATCAATTGTACCATCAAAAGCCGTTGCGTTGAGGGAATCGGCTTGGCTAACGGTTTGATTAAACAGAGGACTCTCTAAAAAGTCAGGCCCTACTAATTGTAGATTACCGGATAAATCAAAGGTGATGGTTTGGTCTTTGGCATCCATGTTTTCAAAAAGCGCATTCCCAACCAGTTGTCCATCAAAGTTGACTTGAACGCTTTTGAGTGTTCCCCAAGAGGCATCAAACTGTTGAACAGACAACAATTGATTTCTAATATCGGTTGTAGCCAGTCCAAAGGTATCACTGAAGGTTCTGGTCATTATAGCTGCATTCGCAACGCCAGCAGTCCCCATCAAGCCTGCTAAAGTACCAACAGTGGTTAAACTCGCAATCAGAGTAGAGTTAATCAGTTTGTTCATCATAGGTCTTTGGGTGTGGTGTGTTTTAAGCAGGATTGACCCTGTTTGTGCATCTAATCTCTCGTCTATTTTTGAAGATATATAGCTAAAAGTGTGTGATTTTTATCACGTCTCGATGTAAATTTTATCACGCCAGAAAAACGACAAAAGCTTAGTTTATCTAGGTTTAGATAGTTTTTTTGAGACTAACCCCTGAGAGTGATTAAGTGTTTTTAATGTATAAATTAGATCATCTTTACTGTGTAAAAACTCGTAACTCTTGAACAAGAATATTTTCAGCACGGCAAAACTACCGTAATCTTGCGGTTATCTGAAATCAAAATATAGCGTTTTGCACAAAATCTCCAGTCTGAGAGTGATGATCTCACAAACTGGAGAAATTAAAAAGTAATGGAGTTTTGTGGAATTCTTCTTATTGGGCAGGTAAAATCACGGTATCAACAGCATGAATTACGCCATTACTACCCACAATATCAGTAGTGACAACCTTCGCATTATTAACTAAAACTTCGTTTGTATCGGGGTCTAAAGAAATCTGTAAAGCTTCACCTTCAACGGTTTCAACCATGCCAGCTTGAATTTCAGTAGACATGACTTTAGCCGGAACAACATGATTCTTGAGAACCTGAACCAACTGATCCTTATTCTCAGGTTGGAGAAGCTCTTCAACCGTTCCTTCTGGTAAAGCAGCAAAAGCTTCATCGGTGGGTGCAAATACGGTGAAAGGGCCAGGGCCAGACAAAACGTCAGCTAAGTCAGCCGCTTCAATGGCAGCAACTAAAGTGCTGAAGGTGCTATTTTCACTGGCGATATCCACAATGGTGTTACCTGTCGTCGCCGCAGTCGGGGTCACAGCAGTATCTGTGTCATCAGTAGCCACAGCACCAGTTGCCGGGTCTACTTCCTGAGTTGTCGCAGTTGTTTCAGGAGTAGCGGGAACCTCCATCGGTTCACTCGCTTGTTCGGTGGCGGGTTCTTCCATTGTGTTAGTCGCAGTGGGTTGGTCGCCGCCACAAGCCGCTAATACCGTCGCACTTCCCAATGCAGCCAGCAGAAGTAAAAAACGCTTAGTCATCTGAGTCATTTTGTTCATAACCGTTTACACCACGCAGATAAATGTAACTAATCTTTATCGATCTTAACTGAACGCATCTTAACACAGCCTTAACCAGAGTCAAGTTGTGTGAAAGTGCAGTTAACCGCACCGACAAGATTCGTCTTCTTTCGACTGCAGAAGATCAGCCAGGGTTCACAAAAATTGAAGTGCATTTGACACAGGAGCCTTAAAACTGCCCTAACGCTCCCCAAACCATCCCCGAAATCGTCCCCCAAACCGCTCCGACTCCTGCAGAAATAATCATCGCACCCAAAAACAACGGCAGGGCATCCCCAGAAGTCCCACTAAACACTTCCGGAAATAATATTGAACTAATCGCCCCTAACATTGCCCCCGCAATTGCCCCTAAAAAATTCCCCCAAATGCCCCCAACAATTGCCCCTTTTGCCCCGATCATTTGCATCGATAGCGGTAAAGGCGGCACTCCCCCAATACTGCCAAAGGTAGCCCCAGACAAAATTCCCCCTAAGGCACCTAAACCTCCTGCTACTGTCGCCATCACCAATAGTTGCGACACCAACTTCGATGTGAAACTCAAACTCATCTCTAACTGCCATTCTCCCCACAATACCGCCCCCATTGCTAACAGCGCCCCGGTACTGGTCCCCAATAAAGCCCCCCAAACACTTCCTGAGATCGCCCCTGTCCATCCTCTAACTCCCCCGGGCGTCGGTAAAGATAAAGGCGGTTTAAACACCGACCAAATAGCACCCCAAATTAACCCCAAAAATGCACCCCAAACTAAGATTTGACCAATGACGATATCTCCGCTTAAAGCCCCAAATACAATCCCAGAAATGGCAGCCGCGATCATTGCCCCACAAAAACTCCCGACTAGAAAGGCTTTCCAGCGCTCTAAGCCCCGGGGAGGCGGTAAAAACATACTAATTGAAACCCCAAAAAAAGCCCCCCATATCGTTCCGACAAACATTCCACCGAGAATGCCTCCGCTTCCTCGGAAAAACCCAAATATGATCGCCATAATTGCCGAGGAACAAGCCACACCCCATACTCCCCCTAAAATCGCTCCTTGCATTAAGTTCAAGACTAAAGATTGAATTTGCGGTGATAACCCTCTGTTGGGGGTTTGTTTCCGGGGACGATAACTTGAACCTGGGGAAGCAACAGCAGGTCGCACTGTTGATCGGGGGGCAACGGTTGGGGAGGTCGGAATTAGCGATCGCACGGGTGGACGTCTTTTCCGCTTCGGTTTCAGGGGTTTGAGGTGGACTCCCTGTTGGACATCTTCGCGGGAGGGGAAGGGATCTCGTCCTCCCAGTTGGGCTTTGCGTTCACACCAGGGACAAGCGGTTAAATGACGACCATAGCGGTGTTGACTGTATTTGTTGCAGGTGAGTAGCTGTTCTTCTGCTTCGATCAAGGTCAGTAGCCAGGTTCTCGCATCTGGGCGGGCGCTGGGGTTGCTGTGTCCGTCTTGAAAACATCGCAAAAATAATGCTTGCAGTTTCGGATGGAGAATTTCAAAGGACGGGGCCAATGGCATGGGTTTATAGGGAACCCGGTTATTTCCATAGACAAAATGACCCGCTTTGATCCGCGTTTCTATGGCAGGCGGATCGCCGCTTCCTTGATAAACACCAGAAAAAGGGTGGGTTCCTTCCATTAACAGTTGAAAGATTAATACGGCTAACCCAAAGCGATCTTGTTCTGGGGTGCGATCGCGATCGCGAAAGGTTTGACCTTGTAATTCGGGTGGGGTAAATTCGGCTTTCCCTACTGGACAACGATACACCACTTTAGTTTGAGAATCGCGAACTTGAAAGGAGTCTGTATCGACTAAGGTGACTAAAGCGGTATCGGAGACTAATATGTTTGACTCGTTGACATCTCCGATCACATAACCACTGGCGTGTAAGTCGGTGACAGAAGCCACTAAGTTTCGGGCGGTACGATGCAGGTAGAGATAGTTAAACAGGGGTTTCCGTTCACGCCGCGTTTTGGGAGTATAGAAGCTGTGAATAGGCAACGCTCGTGTTACCTTGGGCATCAAGAACCCAACAATTTTTCGTTGATTATCGGGGGTACAAAGAAGATCCACAGGCCAAGCGATCGCCGTCACTCCTGGCATCACGGTTAAGGTCTGAGGCGGGTTATTAAACATCACCGTTAGTTTGTCGGCGTCTTCTTCTGTGGGTTTATGGTAGATTTTCGCAACCAGAGAGGAATCTTCGACAACGGGATATATACGACCTTCTCCACCACTGGCGATCAGGTTGCTGGTGTCTAGAGTGATTTTTTGTCCGGTGAACTGGCGTTGCAGCCGCATATCGCAGGAAGGGGGAGTGTAACGGGTTTGATGATCATCATATAGCCATTCTTTCTCAAGGATAACGTTTTTGGGGTTTGCGATCGCGTAGTCTCTGTATCAGATTTTTTTAAACTGCACTTCCCAGCTAAAATTACATTATTCTCTGCTGATCTTCGGGAAGAAGTTATAAAGTTAAAAGAATGATTGCTCAAAGGTCACATCTGATTTAGAATTATTCCTAATAGGATAACATTTCCATTTTTGTTAGTTAATTCAAGGTAAAATAAAAATTTTTAACGCAAAGTCTTTCTCTATGAAAAATCTCATAAAAATAGAAGAATATATTCCTATTCAATCATCACTTTTCCTCAAGCCTGAATCACACGTTCTCGTGCTAATTTTAGATAAGGACAATGGGAGACACGCGCAGAATGATTCGTAGAAAATCGCTCCCCATTATTATGGGTTGTACAACGAAAGCAAAGTGTTTAGTAGAAGAACCCAGAAGTTCTGTTTCTGCTGGAGAAGAAATTGTTAAAGCAGTTTACCGATTCTTTTAAAACATTTACCAGACCCTTAACCGCCCAATCTCTCGCTAAATGTTTAAATGTAAAAATCGGACCAATCGAAAAATGGCTCAAAAAAACAGTCCAAGAAGAACAAGTCAAAAAGAACCAAGAAAAACCTATGTAATTGCTGAGAAAAATCTATTTTCTCTCCTCAATTTAGAGAGATAAAAACTACACAACCCAACCCCCAAAAAACCCCAGATCATGGTAAAATCATGCAATATCAACCGTTAAAACCCGGCGATCGCTTACGAGTCATTACCCCCAGTGGAGCGTTAAGAAATCTAGAACGCTTTGAACAGGGCTTAGAAATTTGGCGATCGCAGGGCTATCAATTAGACCTCTCCCCAGGTTATACTGAGCAATGGGGTTATCTTGCCGGAACCGATGAAAGCCGACGCCAGCAACTCGCAGATGCTTTCAATGATCCCCATTGTCGGGGTATTCTCTGTTCTAGAGGCGGTTTTGGGGCGACTCGTTTACTGGAAAGATGGAATTGGGAAACGCTCAACCCTTCTATCACGCCGAAATTTTTAATTGGGTTTTCTGATATTACCGCTTTGCTGTGGGCAAGTATCGGGAAAACCTTCGGGATACATGGCCCGGTTTTAACAACCTTAGCACAGGAACCGGACTGGTCAATTCAACGTTTATTTGATGGCTTAGAAGGTCGCCCTGTCGAACCCTTAAACGGAACCGGATGGGGTGGGGGAACAGTACGAGGACAGTTATTACCCGGAAACTTAACGGTAGCAACCTGTTTACTGGGAACCGCTTATCAACCGCAGTTATCGGGGGCAATTTTAGCCTTTGAGGATGTGAATGAGGAACCCTACCGTATTGATCGAATGTTAACCCATTGGCGAATGACGGGAGCCTTACAACAGGTAGCCGGAATTGCCCTAGGGCGGTTCAGTCAGTGGGATAAAAATATTAACCCGAATAGCTTTAAGTTAGAAGAAGTCTTACGCGATCGCTGCGGTGACTTAGGGATTCCTGTGGTCTCCGACCTGCCGTTTGGTCATGATGGAGCTAATTCTAGCTTACCTGTAGGGATTATAGCAGAATTAGATGGCAATCGGGGAACTTTAAAGATTTTGCAGGAAAAATAGTCAAATTAGATAATATTTAATTCAGTGTCCATTGCTTCTTCAGACTGGGCTAAAGGTAAAACAATTTCAACAGTCGTTCCTTGATTTTTTCCGGTACTCCTGAGATTAATTTCACCGCCCATCATTTCTACTAAATGTTTAGAAATTACCAAACCTAACCCCGTACTCCCTTGAGGAAAAAAACGAGATTCATCCTCTACACTAAACGGTTTAAAAAGTTGATCTTGAGTAGACGGATCAATACCAATTCCAGTATCTTGAACCGTAACAACCGCCATTTTTTGAGCAAAAGACTGATTTTTGGAGTCTGAAATGACCATCGACTTAACTTGAGTTTTAATCGTAATATTACCCTTTTCCGTGAATTTTATCGCATTGCCAATCACATTAATAAAAACCTGTTTTAACTTTGTCGGATCCGCTTTAACTCTGAGAAACCGTTGACAATTTTGGCGATTTAACTGAAGATTCTTTTGTCGAATGTTCGCCAACTGTAAATAAATAGCAGCCGATAAACTCGAATGTAAATCCACCGTTTTTATCTCAATCGAAACTCGACCCGACTCAATTTTTGCCAAATCCAAAACTTGATTGAGTAACGTTAGTAAATGAATAGAAGATTGATAAGCTTGTTGCAGGAGTTCGATTTCTTCTTCACGATCATCACACAAATCATCTAACAATAACTGTAACGAACCAATAATCCCATTCATGGGAGTTCTAAGTTCGTGAGAAGTCTGTCGGAGAAACTCATTTTTACGCTCATTCATTTCCTGCAAAATCTGATTTTTATCTTGTATTTTGCAATGGCTTTCTTGAGTTAACGCTAAGACTCGTTCTAACTCTCTTTTTTCAGCTTTAAACTGTTCCGTCGTTTTTTCAAGCAAATCTTCCAGTTCAGCTTTTTCCTGTCGAAATTTATATTGTTGTATATAACAAATGAAAGCCAAGCTCCCCGCCACAATAGCAGTTAAGAAAAAAAGACCATAAATCATCCAACTCAGAGATAAAAAAAATTGAGGAACCGCAGTCAAAAAAATCAACCCAGCTAAACCCGCAATCCCGATTGAGGTGCATTGCCAAACCTGAATTTGCTGTTGACGTTTTTTTCTCATGGATCACTTGCACCCATCTGTTGCGTGAAAAGTCTGATCGAGAGTTATCAATACCCTGCTTCATCTATTCTATGCGATCGTCTCCAGAGATCAGCAAGAAGCCGACTGCATCATCAACATAAAACCAAGCATAGATAATTAGGCCACCGATTGAGTTAACATTAATAACAATTACAAATTACACCGGGGTCTAAAAAATTCCTCAGCTGTGAGAGTTGACGAAGATTTGGGTATAACTGTAGGCTAAATTACAGTCGATATTTGAACTCTGACTCTTTCCCCAATCTCAAAGTTGCCTGCAATAGAAATCCTATGACTCAACACTACCGCATTACTCTTCTTCCCGGCGATGGCATTGGCCCTGAAATTCTGACAGTGGCGGTAGATGTCTTGAAAGCCGTTGGTCAAAAGTTAGACATCAGCTTTGACTTTCAAGAAGCCTTAATTGGAGGAGTGGCCATTGATGCAACCGGAGAACCTTTACCCAATGACTCCTTAGAGCAATGTCGTCACAGCGATGCGGTACTCTTAGCGGCAATTGGCGGTTACAAATGGGATAGCTTACCCCGTCATCAACGCCCTGAAACCGGACTTTTGGCTTTGAGATCTGGATTAGGATTATTTGCGAATCTACGCCCGGCTACTATTTTACCCCATTTGGTTGACGCTTCATCTCTTAAGCCGGAGGTGGTTGAAGGGGTTGATATTATGGTTGTCCGAGAGTTAACAGGCGGAATTTATTTTGGTCAACCGAAGGGAATTTTTGAGACGGAAACCGGAGAAAAACGGGGTGTCAATACGATGGCTTACACGGAGTCAGAAATTGACCGGATTGGACGAGTGGCTTTTGAAACGGCTCAAAAACGAGGCGGAAAATTGTGTTCTGTTGATAAGGCGAATGTTTTGGATGTTTCTCAACTCTGGCGCGATCGCATCACCCAACTCGCCTCAGAATATCCTCAGATTGAGTTATCTCATCTTTATGTTGATAATGCTGCCATGCAATTAATTCGCTGGCCGAAACAGTTTGATACTCTAGTTACGGGGAATTTATTTGGGGATATCCTCTCAGATGCGGCCGCCATGTTAACCGGAAGTATTGGAATGCTTCCCTCTGCCAGTTTGGGTGAATCGGGGCCAGGGGTGTTTGAACCTGTACATGGTTCGGCACCGGATATCGCAGGACTTGATAAAGCTAACCCCCTAGCTCAAGTTCTCAGCGCCGCTATGATGTTACGCTATGGCCTAAACCAAGCGATCGCCGCAGACCAAATTGAACAAGCTGTGTTAAAAGTTCTCGACTGGGGATATCGAACTGGAGATATTATGTCAGAGGGAATGAAACCTGTGGGATGTCGGGAAATGGGAGAAATATTACTCAAAGCCTTAGAAGAAATTAGTTAACATCCTTTTCTCCCTCAACTCTTAAGCTAGGCTTATCTGTTCTTATCAACCGTTTTGATTTTTAAAAGCTTTTCAGAATTTGATGATTTTTTTTTGAGAAATTTTCTCAAATTGTTGACGAGATTCTAGGGGTTCTGCTATAGTTAAAGAAACCACACCCAAGGTCTTCTTGTGTCTACACCCCAAAATAGAGGCTACAACCCTTATTCCTTCGTGAAAAATTCCCAATTTTTGGTAAAATTTTAACCCGGCGATACACCAATTTTTTGAGGCTGAAAAACGGGGACTTGACAAAAAAGGTTTTTTATGGGTTGAGAGTTTTCCGAGACTGAGTAAACCCCTCTTTTTTCCCTATTGATATTCTATAGCACGACGCCGACACGGTGCCTATTACCTACTGTCTGCGCGTAGCACCATACATTGAGGTAATTCAACGGTAAAGGTCGTTGTTTTATTCTTACTGGTGACTTGAATGGTTCCTCGAAGTTGTTCAACTAATTTTTGAACTAAGGCTAACCCTAAACCCGTTCCCCCTTGTTTCCAGCGGTCTGCATCAGGAACTCGATAAAATTTATCGAAAATTTTGGGAATTTCTTTTTCCGGAATTTCAGCTTGGTTAGAAATCATAAATTTAACCCCACCCGAAGCTTCGGAATTTTCTTCTATTTCTAGATTTAGTCTTTTTGACGTGCGACTTTTACGAGGATTTAGACAACTAACCGTTAAACTAATTTCACCCCCATTAGGCGTATACTTACAAGCATTATTGAGTAATTCTGCTAAAGTTCGTTCTAAACTACTGGGATTAGTTGTAATAGGAGGTAGACTTTTCGGATATTTAATTTTGAGAATTTGCTGACGTTCTCGAGTGCGAGAATGAAAAGGTTTAATGATCTGAGGTAGCCATTGGGATAACTCAACCGTTTCTAGAGAAATAGGTGTTGAGGAGGCTTCCAGTTTTTGTAAATCTAACAAATCATTAATTAAATTAGTTTCTCTCGAGCATTCCTGTTCTAAGATATTAATATACTGTTGAAAGCGGTCATTTTGGGGAACCAACTTAATCATATGAATAGCCATTTTCATATTAGTTAGAGGTGTCCGCAATTCGTGAGAAACCGTACTGAGAAAATCATCTTTCAGTATATTTAACTGCTGAAGTTCCTTGACTTTTTGCTGTAACTCGGCTGTCCGTTCCTGAACTTGACGTTCAAGATCCGTATTCAAATCTTGAACTTTGCGGTATAATTGAGCCTGTTGAATGGCGATCGCAAGCTGAGTCGCTAACTGTTGTAAGACAGTAATTTCTGAAGGCTGCCACGGACGAGAACAGGAACATTGATGCGCCGCAATCATCCCCCAAAGTTGTCCATCTTGTAAAATTGGAACAATTAAATAGGCTTGGATTTGTTCTTGTTTTAACCGTTCCACTTCTTCCGGAGTCAGTCTGCTATGATTGAGACTAGCGATCGCATAAACCGAGTCCGTTTCAAAAGCCGTTAGATAATTTTTAACCAACTGTTTTTTGAGACTTTTATCAAGAAGGGGTTGCCATCCCGGTGCGACAGATTCAGCCACCATGTGACCCGACTGATTAGAAACGATATGATAAATAATCACCCGATCTGCATTCAAAACCAAACGAACTTCAGCAACCGTTGTACTGAGAATATCCTCAATATTTAAGGACTGATGAATCTGAAACGAAATCTTAGCAAATAAACGTTCTCGTTGGAGTTGTTCATAAAGTTTAGACGTACGTTCTTGAACTTGATCTTCGAGTTGTGCAGCACGACTTTCGAGTAACTCAAACTTTTCCGATTGCAATTGATCCACCGATTGCTGTAAATTGCGAACAACCCGATACATTTCTGTAGGATCAAGCATTCGCAACAGACTCATCTGGCTAATAATTCCGACCAATTCTCCATGATCCCCACAAACAATCAAGCGTTGTACCTGTTGTTTTTGCATCTCCTGATGCGCGATCCACAGAGAATCATCCGATTTTAAACTAAAAAAAGAGCTTCCCTGAATTACCGTTTCAGCCGTTGTTCGGGATAAATCCAGTTCTAAATACTGAGCTTGAACAATATCAAACGCCGTGACAATTCCGACCGGAGTTAACTGCTTGCCACGAGACAACTGATAAATCACCACACAACTGGCTTGATGAGCCGACATCATTTGTGCTAAACTCAGTAATGAAGCGGTCACAGGTGCCGTTACAGGCTGGCGACTCATTTCATCCCCCACACGTCGCAATCGCAAAATATTAGAGGGTTGTAAAACCTGCCTAATCCGCTCAGGAGTAATCACTCCGACAAGATGATCATCAGAATTAATCACAGGTAAATGATGAATTTGATGTTGTCGAAATAAAGATAAAGCCGTAAAAATATCCTGGTCTTTCGACTCGACTAAATTCACCGTTGAAGCAGACATCACCTCACCAATTCGGGTTTTATGCAAGCGAACTTCCGCCGGATAATCTAATAAACCCGTTGCTAATAACTGTACAATTTCTCGTTCGGTGACTATCCCCTGTAAAGTCGAAATTTCCGTCGGCGACCTTTTCCCTTCCCCTTCTACAATCAAAATACAACTCGACTGGCCGGGATTGAGATTAATCATCAATCCTTCTGAACTGTTACCATTTTCAGGATGTTCAACAATCGGGAGAGGATGAAAACAATTAAGCTGACCGATCAGCTGAATAACATCATAAAGGGAAGTATCAGGCGTAACAGCAATTGGGTTGCGATCAATTGCTTGTTCTAAAGCCGAAGAATACTGAGGCGGTTGGTAGAGCGTCATAACTCATCAATAAATATCAATAAAAATTTGGATCATTTCACCCCTAGACCGATCGGTAGGAGAGGGCAGCATCTAACCTCAAAATGCTTTATGGCGTAGATCTGCTAACTCCATTAAAATCAAAGCAATTCCAATGTAAAGTTTTAATAAGTATTGAACCATGAATGAACCTTTAAGCCTGGATCAGATTGCCACTCAACTGGAAAGTGAAAATTCCCGAGATCGGATGTTAGCTTTAGCATCTTTGCGACAAGTTCCCCCTGCTGATGCTGTTCCGTTAATCAAAAAGGTCTTAAACGATCCTAACTTACCGATCCGCTCAATGGCAGTGTTCGCGCTCGGTATCAAACCCACAGAGGAGTGCTATCCAATTTTAGTCGAATTGTTGAGATCTGATCCAGATTATGGCATTCGAGCAGATGCGGCAGGTGCTTTGGGTTATCTGGAAGATATTAGAGCTTTTGAACCGCTCGTCCGTGCTTTTTACGAAGACACAGACTGGTTAGTGCGGTTTAGTGCGGCGGTTTCTTTAGGAAATCTCAAGGATATTCGCGCTCACGATGTCTTGATGAAAGCCTTAGACTCAAAAGAGACGGTGGTTCAACAAGCCGCGATCGCCGCATTGGGTGAAATCAAAGATCTAGAAGCCATTGATGCGATTTTAGAATTTGCTCAGTCAGAGGATTGGTTAATTCGACAACGCCTAGCAGAAGCCCTGGGAAACTTACCCAGTCCAAAAAGTGTCGCCGCTTTGAAATACCTAGCCAAAGATAGTCATCCCCAGGTTTCCCAAGCCGCAGAATACTCCCTCAACCGTTTAGAAGAATAGGGAGACCAGACCAGAGGCGTTTGGCCAAACGCCCCAACACACTTCCCACGAAAACCCGAGAACGACTGCAAAGCGATGAGCCGCTGCTGGCGGACGGCGCAATGGGGACGATGCTGCACCATTACGGCCTGCCGATTGACGCCTGCTTCGACTCGCTCAACCTGGGCCAGCCAGAACGTGTGGCGC
>JBJHBL010000075.1:0-29596 GCA_050485465.1 Limnoraphis sp.
AGTTGAATTTAGAGAAGTGGTTGGGAATGGCCGCTAATTTCGTTAAACTCTTGTCAGAAGTGATAACATCTCCCAAGTTGACTCAATCTAATAATGCTGAGTTCTCGGAAAAAAAAGATAATGATTTTACGACTAACTTTTAATCAGGGTTTCTCCGGTTTTATCAAAATCTCAGGGAATTTTCCCGGATGGGTTTATAGATGGTATCGGAGTTGAGATGAAAACTGAGTTGAATTTAGAGAAGTGGTTGGGAATGGCGAGCGCTAATTTCGTTCAACTCTTGTCAGAAGTGATAACATCTCCCAAGTTGACTCAATCTAATAATGCTGAGTTATCGGAAAAAAAAGATAATGATTTCACGACTAACTTTTAATCAGGGTTTGTTGGTTTTCCCAAAATCTCAGGGAATTTTCTCGGATGGGTTTATAGATGGTATCGGAGTTGAGATGAAAACTGAGTTGAATTTAGAGAAGTGGTTGGGAATGGCCGCTAATTTCGTTAAACTCTTGTCAGAAGTGATAACATCTCCCAAGTTGACTCAATCTAATAATGCTGAGTTCTCGGAAAAAAAAGATAATGATTTCACGACTAACTTTTAATCAGGGTTTCTCCGGTTTCCAGATCTCGAAAATTTTACTAACTGTTTTCGGTTGGAGTTGGGGATTGCCTGCTCTGGCACAAGGACAAGTGTTAATCACTCCAAATTTTAGAATCGAGATTGAACGATTATGTCCGGAAGAGGTTGTCGTTTGTGATCATATTAGATATACTGGCATCGATAGAAAGACGGGAAGTTCAATTAACTTGATGGGGAGAAGTTATCACACTACTGCGCCAGATGGCGTGACTCCCTCTCGGTTTGTTGGATATATCTTTGAAAATGGAGAGTACAGGTATCTCATTTCAACTGATGGGTTTCTCAGAGTCTTACAAGGAGAAACGGTGTTGGTTGAAGAACAAGGAAAATGGCAATAACTTCAGTTTAATCTTATTGTTTTTTAGAGGAAAACCGTTCATGCAACCCCGTAAACTAACTCAAATGATGATGGTTTTGATGGGAGCAACATTGACGACAATGCTTACTTTTGTTGTTTCTCCTCAAGGATTTGCTCATCATGGTTGGAGTGAATATAATCAACAGGAAACTTTGAATGTAACCGGAACAATTCGCAGTATTGGTTATGAGAATCCCCATGTTGTGATTGAAGTCGAAGCATCGAATAATCAAGTTTGGCGGGCTGTACTGGCACCACCGTCTCGAATGCAAAATCGGGGATTACCTCAAAGTGATCTGAAAGTGGGAGAAATGGTAGAGTTAGTTGGGTATCCTCATCGTTCTGATCGTCTTGAACTCAGAGCAGAACGAATGATAATCGGTGAAAAAACGGTAGAATTGCGTTGATGGAATTAGCCATGGAGACGGGGTGGTTAGTCCTGTTGAAAAATAGTGCATTGGTGGAGTGGATTAACCAATGGGTTTGGACTTATCCGATGATCGAAGCCGTGCATATTTTAGGGATAACCTTGTTAGTCGGGTCTGTGGTGCTGTTTGATTTGAGATTGTTGGGAGTTTCTCGTCATTTGTTGGTGACAGATCTGGCACAGCATCTTTTACCTCTGTCTTATACGGGTTTTGGGGTTGTGGTTCTGTCTGGTTTTTTGCTGTTTGCAACGGATGCGCCTGCGATCGCTTTAAATCCTGTTTTTCGGTTAAAATTGATCTTGATTTTAGGAACGGGGATTAATGCGATGATTTTTCATAAACAATATTATCCTTCTGTCCTACAATGGAACCGTAATATTAAGCCGCCTGGGAGGGTACAACTGATTGCTATGGTTTCACTTCTACTCTGGGTTGCGGTGATTGTTTGTGGGAATTTGATTGCTTATGTCTAGGGTTGAAGATCTTCTAATGATTCTGGGTAAAACTCAAAATGACGACTGTATTTGATGTTGCAATCATTGGCGCTGGTTTTTCCGGGTTAATAGCCGCCCAAGACTTAAAACAAGCGGGTTATTCTGTTATTGTTTTGGAAAAATCTCGCGGAGTGGGGGGGCGTTGTGCAACTCGTCGAGTTTCAGATATTCCGGTTGATCATGGGGTGCGGTATTTGGAAGCGACAGGGAAACAAACTCAAAATTTAATTCAACAGTTAACTGCCACAAAGGTTTTACAACTGTGGACAGATAAAATTGATGTATTTCAAGATAACCAACTCCAACCTCAACACACTCAACCTTTATATATCGCCCCCAACGGGATGAACTCTGTTGGAAAAGAACTGGCTGTGGGTTTGGATATTTGGTTTAACCGTCGTGTTGAAAGATTAACCTCTACTTTGAATAAAACTTGGTATCTTTCTTTGGAAGTGACTCACCCCACTGCTACTGAAACCCCCCAAGAAGTTGAAGCGAAAGCGGTTATTTTAGCGATTCCTACTCCCCAAGCGTTATTATTGTTAGAACCGCTAACGACTGAACTTCCTGGGAATTTTGTTGAACAGGTTCGTTCTGTGGAATATGATGCTTGTATTACGGTGATGGCTGGATATCCGTTAACCTTCAATACCCTCCCCGGGAAAGCGGTAATTTTTCCTGAAAATGAAACTATTGCTTGGGTGGGTTCCGATAGCAGTAAACGAGATAACCCTAAACAAACGGTTTTGGTTGTTCAAAGTTCGGCTAAGTTTGCAGAAGATTATCTAGATACCCCTGACTTACAACCCGTCGGGGAAATGCTGTTAAATGTTGCAACTGATTATTTATCGTTAGGGAAACCTGAATGGATGCAGGTTCATCGCTGGAAATATGCTTTCTGTCGAAAACCGTTAACTGTTCCTTGTTTAACCACAATTACCCCTTTACCTTTAGTTTGTTGCGGAGATGGGTTTGGGGAATCTCAAAATATTGAAAATGCGTTAATCTCTGGGAAGGCTGCGGCGAAGTGTTTTCTAGAGGAGTCTTTTTTGGAAAATTGCGATCGCTAGAAATAAACCGTTTGAATTCTGATCACCTCTGAAAAGTTGAGTTTATAAGCGCGCACATTTTCCCATGATAAAAATATAGCAGGGATGAGAAATTGTGTCAAGGGATTTCCGATAGAAATTCCGGGCGATCGCATTTACAGTGAACAGTGACCAGTTTTACAGTGAACAGTGATAAATAATAACTGCCTATTGCCTATTGCCTTTAATAACTGATAACTGTACAAAACTGTTGCGTTGTCAACTAAAAGAAACAACAATCACTATTTCCACAGGAATCGGAACTTCCGCAACAATCACAACTCCCACAAGAATCAGAATTTCCGCAACAATCACTATTTCCACAATCGCCCAAATCACAATTTGAATTGGATAAACAATCAAGTCCGTCGCATCCGCATTCAGCTAAATCATAGGCATCGTTACAACTAAAATTTTTGTTATCGGCTTGGCGTCGTTTATTTTTATTTTTGTTAGCATTCTGAGAGGCTTTGAGAATTTGATTAGCCTCCCGACAGTCTGCAAACCGTTGATGGGAAGCTTTCACCGCCTCAGAAAACCCCACTTCTCCCAACATCCGTTTAACGTATTGGGAACAGGATTCTCCCCCGTAGAAGACCCGATGAGCGCAAGCAAAACCTTTGTAAGGTGATAAATACTTTTGGTAGCCGGAAATCGAAGCGATCGCGAAATCAACACCTAATCGGCGGACATCTTTTCCTACTGTAGAACTCACCATGTCGGTTCCAAGTTGTCAAATACTTTTGTATTTAGACTACCCAAAGCGATCGCGAAGTTAACACTTAAATCAACACCTAATCGGCAGACATCTTTTCCCACTATAGAACTTACCATGTCGGTTAAAAGTTGTCAAATGGTTGTTAATTCCTACTACCGAAAGCGATCGCCGGATTTCCGATGTTTGCCAAATGTTGCGAAAAATATTACCAACTGTTAAGCACTATTGCAATCTATCACAAGTCTGAAAAGAGAGCATCCGTGGTGACGGTATCCGTGATACCATCTGACCTGATAACAATCACAAAAGATAGGAGAAAACCTGTGACGCTACGGGTTGCTGTTGTCGGTTCTGGCCCTGCTGGGTCTTCGGCCGCTGAAACATTAGTTAAAGCTGGAATAGAAACCTACTTATTTGAACGCAAACTCGATAACGCCAAACCCTGCGGCGGTGCCATTCCCCTGTGTATGGTGAGTGAGTTTGACTTACCCCCGGAAATTATTGATCGGCGGGTGAGAAAAATGAAAATGATTTCTCCCTCTAACCGTGAAGTTGATATTAACCTGATAAACGAAAACGAATATATTGGAATGTGTCGCCGGGAAGTTCTCGATGGTTTCATGCGAGAGCGGGCGGCAAAATTAGGGGCTATCCTGATTAATGGTACGGTTCATAAACTAGAAATTCCGACTCAAACCAACGAAGCTTATACCCTACATTATTCCGATCATTCTGAAGGAAATACAGTCGGTACAGCGAAGACTTTAAAAGTAGATTTAGTCATCGGTGCGGATGGGGCAAATTCTCGGGTTGCCAAAGCCATTGATGCTGGGGATTATAATTATGCGATCGCCTTTCAAGAACGAATTCGCATCCCGGAAGATAAGATGGCTTACTACGAAGATCGGGCAGAAATGTACGTTGGAAATGATGTTTCTCCTGACTTCTATGCTTGGGTATTTCCGAAGTATGATCACGTTGCAGTCGGTACTGGAACGATGAAGGTTAACCAAGCGCAAATTAAACAATTACAAGCCGGAATTCGCGCGCGGGCTGCCCATCGCATTGAGGGGGGTAAAATTATTAAAGTCGAAGCCCATCCCATCCCTGAACATCCCCGTCCCCGTCGGGTTGTGGGTCGGGTAGCGTTGGTGGGAGATGCCGCCGGAACGGTTACGAAATCTTCTGGAGAAGGGATTTATTTCGCGGCTAAGTCGGGTCGGATGTGTGCAGAAACCATTGTGGAAATGTCGAACAATGGTGCTAAAATTCCCACCGAAGATGACCTGAAAATCTATCTCAAACGTTGGGATAAACAGTATGGTATGACCTACTTGGTGTTAGATATTCTGCAACGGGTATTCTACCGGACGGATGCGACGCGGGAAGCGTTTGTGGAAATGTGTTCCGACCTAGATGTTCAGAAGATGACGTTTGACAGTTATCTGTACAAAACGGTTGTTCCGGCTAACCCCTTAGTTCAGATGAAGATTACGGCTAAAACGCTTGGAAGTCTGTTAAGAGGTCATGCGTTAGCACCTTAAGTTTTCGATAGATATTATATCACAAATTAGCCTGGTTTCTTCACAAGAGAAATCAGGTTTTTTAATGAGTTTAAAAGTTTCAATCCCTAATAGGGATTCTTGTTAATTGTAACGAAACAAGGAAAGAAGGATAAAGCCCTAGAATGACCTATTGTTTCAATCCCTAATAGGGATTCTGGTTAATTGTAACCAGGAGAAGAACCACCACCACCAGGAAGTGATCGTTTCAATCCCTAATAGGGATTCTGGTTAATTGTAACAATAGAGCGCTCTTCACAAACATTCACAACTTCAGGTTTCAATCCCTAATAGGGATTCTGGTTAATTGTAACATATTTAAAATTATATAATGTTCCCTGGGAATGAGTTTCAATCCCTAATAGGGATTCTGGTTAATTGTAACTAATAATGGGCCACTATAAGTCAGAAGGCCGATATGTTTCAATCCCTAATAGGGATTCTGGTTAATTGTAACCTTACAGTCTCTTTAAGCTAATATTAGAGTCTGTTGTTTCAATCCCTAATAGGGATTCTGGTTAATTGTAACACGAAGAATAATTGCTTGAGAAGTACAAGGAGTTTGTTTCAATCCCTAATAGGGATTCTGGTTAATTGTAACAAGTGTAATTAGCTGGTAAGCCAGCTAAATTAAGTTTCAATCCCTAATAGGGATTCTGGTTAATTGTAACTTGACGATCCGTTCGGATACGGATGTATTGATGTGTTGTTTCAATCCCTAATAGGGATTCTGGTTAATTGTAACGTACATGGATAAAAGTTTCACCAGGTTCATTTTGTTTCAATCCCTAATAGGGATTCTGGTTAATTGTAACTATTTGCTGTAAGATTTTCTATATAAATATCCATGTTTCAATCCCTAATAGGGATTCTGGTTAATTGTAACTCAGAAATCACATCTTTGATCGCCTGTACCGGATCGTTTCAATCCCTAATAGGGATTCTGGTTAATTGTAACGATTTGACGAAGTTACCCACTTTACGCGATCGCAGTATTTGTTTTTGTTTCAATCCCTAATAGGGATTCTGGTTAATTGTAACTCTATAATAAGAATTCTCAAGTTTATTTTTTGGAAAAATAGTTTCAATCCCTAATAGGGATTCTGGTTAATTGTAACGCTTAATTCCAGGAGTTGGGCAGGCAATGTGGGCTTGGGTTTCAATCCCTAATAGGGATTCTGGTTAATTGTAACACGCTTTGGCGGTTGAGCTAGAACGAACTTCAGTTTCAATCCCTAATAGGGATTCTGGTTAATTGTAACGGTAGGGTGTGTGAGGATGATTTGCAGGGTCAAGTTTCAATCCCTAATAGGGATTCTGGTTAATTGTAACCCGTTGTAATCACCTCGGTCAAATACTCAACGTGTTTCAATCCCTAATAGGGATTCTGGTTAATTGTAACTATCGCAAGTCGAAGTTACTATGACTTTATATAAGGTTTCAATCCCTAATAGGGATTCTGGTTAATTGTAACTTCGTTGCAGCTATCACCCACGATGAGGGTGTGGCGTTTCAATCCCTAATAGGGATTCTGGTTAATTGTAACGAAATTAAATTATAAGCCAACCTGCTAAAACGCCGCGTTTCAATCCCTAATAGGGATTCTGGTTAATTGTAACCAAGGCACTAGGGGAAGTATGTAAGGATATCTCAGTTTCAATCCCTAATAGGGATTCTGGTTAATTGTAACGCGACGGGGTTGTGGAGTTCAAAGGGCAAAAAATAGCCGTTTCAATCCCTAATAGGGATTCTGGTTAATTGTAACCTTGAAGCTCTGAGAAATAGCCGTTTGCGATCGCTTGGGTTTCAATCCCTAATAGGGATTCTGGTTAATTGTAACAATTTAGAAATGGGTTCCTTCGCCGCCGAAGAAGTTTCAATCCCTAATAGGGATTCTGGTTAATTGTAACAGCATAACGCTCGGGTCAACACTTACAGAGATAGTTTCAATCCCTAATAGGGATTCTGGTTAATTGTAACGGGGAATCATTCTGATAATTTCGCAGTCATAGATTATTCTCAGTTTCAATCCCTAATAGGGATTCTGGTTAATTGTAACGTTATCCCAGATGTCATTATCAAGACCTCTTGTTTCAATCCCTAATAGGGATTCTGGTTAATTGTAACAATCAATAGCTGAATTGATTTGCATAATCTCAGGTTTCAATCCCTAATAGGGATTCTGGTTAATTGTAACATTAATTTTTGGGATAAGTCTGGTAACTGCCCAATCGTTTCAATCCCTAATAGGGATTCTGGTTAATTGTAACTTTTTTCTGTTTTTTGTTAGTAAAAATGTTCAAAATGGTTTCAATCCCTAATAGGGATTCTGGTTAATTGTAACCGCTCTTTATCTTCTAAAGCTATTCCCGCTTGTTCAGTTTCAATCCCTAATAGGGATTCTGGTTAATTGTAACGCTTTTGCAGTGGTTAACCCGAATCGGGATATTTTTCTCGTTTCAATCCCTAATAGGGATTCTGGTTAATTGTAACAGTTAATAGGTGAAAAATGTACTCTTGGAGAAGGTTTCAATCCCTAATAGGGATTCTGGTTAATTGTAACGATTTGTAAACAATAGCTTCATTCCAAGTTTCCCAGAATGTTTCAATCCCTAATAGGGATTCTGGTTAATTGTAACACTATTGTTGGAGAATACGACGAAGGATTTATTGGTTTCAATCCCTAATAGGGATTCTGGTTAATTGTAACGAAATTAAACCCGCACCCGTCACTCAAATCATCATTTTGTTTCAATCCCTAATAGGGATTCTGGTTAATTGTAACGATTTTCGCGTTTTCCTTTGCGTTGATAGTCAGTTCAATATGTTTCAATCCCTAATAGGGATTCTGGTTAATTGTAACGATTTTCGCTTCTCTTGATGATGATGATTTGTCTGTTTCAATCCCTAATAGGGATTCTGGTTAATTGTAACTAGAAACGATTATCGCTCCCACCCTTGAGGAAAGCTTTGTTTCAATCCCTAATAGGGATTCTGGTTAATTGTAACCAGTACAAAAGTGCTGGAAGTTCAGAAGCGCTGAGTTTCAATCCCTAATAGGGATTCTGGTTAATTGTAACCTGTGATGGTTAGATTTTCCCCCGGTGTGAAGCAATTAAGTTTCAATCCCTAATAGGGATTCTGGTTAATTGTAACAGGGTCTGAACTTTCTTCAGGAAAATCTCCGAAAAGTTTCAATCCCTAATAGGGATTCTGGTTAATTGTAACTATTGAAGGCATGGGATAGGAAGGAGAAACTGGTTTCAATCCCTAATAGGGATTCTGGTTAATTGTAACTGTCGCCGTAGATAAATTCAGGCTCTGTATCTCGAGTTTCAATCCCTAATAGGGATTCTGGTTAATTGTAACATGAATTCTGTATCAATTTATTTGAAAAATGCCGAGCAGTTTCAATCCCTAATAGGGATTCTGGTTAATTGTAACGATTGCTTATCTCCGGCGATCCAAGTCAATACTCCGGACTGTTTCAATCCCTAATAGGGATTCTGGTTAATTGTAACATAAATTGGGGAATCCATACATTCCCGGTATTATTCCTTGTTTCAATCCCTAATAGGGATTCTGGTTAATTGTAACTCATTGTCATTCATTTCAAAAACCAATAAAGCCGTTTCAATCCCTAATAGGGATTCTGGTTAATTGTAACCAGGATTACCTCTAGCCCAGAAGGTATTTTTGAGTTTCAATCCCTAATAGGGATTCTGGTTAATTGTAACTAACCCTCTTAGCCCTCTTCCTTCAAAGAGTACAGGTTTCAATCCCTAATAGGGATTCTGGTTAATTGTAACCGCGGTAGCCTGAAACCGTTGAAATATTTGGTTTTCGAGGTTCGATTGCGCCCATCTAGGCTTTCCATCATTATAAACCCCCATCACGATCTTGTCAAAAACGCTGAAACCCTTACCAGATGGGGTGCGCCCACCCCTCGAACTACTAATGCGGTTCAAAACCTTACTGCGTAGGAGGTACAGCCATTGTATCGACTGACTCGATTTTCACACCCACCCTGGGGCGCATCAAACGAGAAAAATCGAACAGTCACGGAGGGGTTCGCCGCCAATGCGCTCGACTTTACCATGACAGCACTCGCACAGGAAGTAAAACAAGATACTATCTGTCTCTCCATTAATTTGTTTGTTGAGGCGATGACGTAATTTTGCGTATTGGGCTTTTGTCAAATCGCATTCAAACACACTATATTGTAACCATTGTCCGTAGGATTTGAGAATATTGTGAATTTTTGTGCGGCGTTTATCTTCGGAGATATCGTAAGTAATCAGAACAAACATCTATTTTCCTCCAAATTGTTGAGTGGTGAAAGGGTAACAGGAGAATTGTTACCCAACTTTTGGTGAAATCTTACTTCAAAACTAAAGGCGGATATTTGTCTGTTTCTTCCATCAAATATTTTGCCAGGAGTCGCGCCTGAATTTCAAAGGATTCTTGATAAGTACATTGACGCTTGAGAACGGGATGTTTAAATTTTGATTGTTTTTTTTCTTCATACAACCGCAGAAAAGTTTTAAGTCCGTCTGTTGTGAGAAAAACAGCGTTACTCAGAGGTTCTGTTGTAAATTCATTAACCGAAATTAGCTTTTTGTTAATTGCATTAAACACAATGGCATCAACAATAATTGCTCGAAATTCTTCCATTAAATCTAGGGCGAGAGAGGGACGACCATAGCGTTCGACGTGTAGATAGCCCAGATAAGGATCAAATCCAACAATATTAACCGCACTCTGCACATCATGGCGTAATAAAGCATAGCCTAAACTGAGTAGAGAATTCACTGGATCGAGGGGTGGACGACGGTTGCGGAACTGGAAACTAAAGCCGGAATTGCTGTTAATCAGTTGATTAAAACATCCGAAATAAGCTGCACTTCCTGCCCCTTCTAAACCGCGTAAAGAATTAATGGAATAGGTGGAGTCTATGGGGGCGATAACCTGCTCAATTTTTGTGATACTATCTTGTAAATCGAGTTCACTATTTTTGCGGCTTCGACGTAGCAAAAGATGTCGATAGTTCTTCAATTTTCCCCGCACAAAACCCTGTACTGCATGAATAGCTTGGGGAGACTCCCCCGCCGCCGCCCATTGAGATTTTCGCACAAAAATATTCTTGGTGCATTCGGGTTGCAAACGTCCTAAATATTTACCTGTTTTTTTGAGGAATGTCAGAGGTATTTTTCGTTCTAAAAGTTCGATCACGAGTGCCGGAGAAACGGTTGCACGACCTAATATGACGATTCCTTCGACTTTGATTAATGGAACGTCAATCAGTTTATCTTTGCCAATTTTAGCAATTAAACGTTCGTCGATTTTGCAAATAAACGCATCTTCTTGAATGATGTAAACGGTTCCCATTGTTGTTAATCCTCAGTAGTGTTTAATGAATTGAAAAATGCTGTAAATTGATGTTAATTAATCGCTTTCTTTATATCCTCCAACTTTTTTAGACGCTTGGGGTAAACAGCGAGAATAAAGACTACAGCCTTTGCAGCGTTGGTTATAGACTGGTTTTGGCATTATTCCCGTATTAAATAAGAGTTGAACTGCCTCTATTGTGGCGATCGCATTTTGGCGTAAAGTTGCAGAAATTTCGACGGGTTGACGTTGATGAGAATGAGCATAATAAATATAACCAATATCTACAGTTTTTCCCATCATTTCTTCTAAACATAATGCTTGGGCGCAGACTTGCAACTCATCATTATCCCATTCTCCCCGTTTTCCGCGTTTATATTCAACCGGATAAACCTGTCCTGATTCTAATTCTATTAAATCTGCTTTTCCAATCAGTTGATAGCGGTCTGATTTTAACCAAATGGCTCGAATTTGCCAAGTTTCATCCTTCATATTATCACTCAAAGTATGAACACGTTCATGTAAAGTTGTTCCTTCAATGGTGTATTCATTCTCCTCAAATTCACCCGCACAAAACATTCGCCAGCATCGATGAGGACAATAAGAATATTGATTGAGTGAAGCAATGGGAATGTAATCGCTCGGGGACAGGTTACAGGTTACAGCGCAAAGTCCGTTGCGGGGGTTCCCCCCGTTGTAGGAACTTTGTAAGAGAGGAGACAGATAATTGTTCATAGTAGGTAATAGATTGATTAATTTTTACTTTGAAGAATTCGGTGGCGAAGCGTGGTTAGCATTTTACTGATTTCAGTAATTAAAGACAAGGTTGGAGAAGCTTGATTTTCTGATAAATAATTGAGCCGAACAGCCAACATCAAAAAAGTTTCTGTTTCCATCAGTGATCCTTTAGCAATTGCCAAAAAATGGGCATAATCTTTACCTGTTCCTCGTGCATGACCTTCTGCAATATTGGCTGGAACTGATGCTGCTGACCTGGTAATTTGTGCTGTGAGTCGATAGATTTCTGTACTGGGAAAATGTGCTGACAATTGATAAATTTGCACAACCATATCCATCGACTTTTGCCAAACAATTAAATCTCGATGTGATTGAATTCCAGTCATATTTCCTCCTCTAAAATCTATCCCCCTATAACCTTCTTAAACTTTCTGTCCCCTGTAACCTATCCCCTATAACCTCCTTCTGTCCCCTGTAACCTGTCCCCTGTCCCCTCCTTCTGTAACCTTCTTAACATTCCCATTCCCATTGGTGTTTTTCGCCCCACCCCACAATAAAAGGCAAAATCTGCGAGGGTATTAATTTGTTGAATGATCTCCGGTTCAACATCTCCAAATAACCGATAATTTACTTTTCCAACACAGCCAATAAATTTACTGCGGGAGTCGGCAATCATTTCAGTTTGGATATTGAAAAAACTGGGAAAAATAGAGGTGAAAGAGAGTTCTTTAAATTCAATCCCACTGTATTTATTCCACCGACTTAAAAGGCTATTAAAAATCAATTCAGCAGTGGGGAGAGAGGTGTCAAATTTTCCTTGACGAAAAGCTGCGGGAGTGGCAAAAATTAGCGTAAATGAGCGATCGCTATTGGATGCTTGCTGGTATAATTGAGAGTAGGAACAAGTATTCGCCCAGGGTTGGGTTGATTGTGGTGTTGCCAGAATACTGGTAATCTTTAAATTGGCCGTTCCTAAATGCCAGGGTTGATCAGGATTGAGGTTTAACCAAAGGTGAGTTAACTTACTAAATAAACTCTCATCCAGCAAAGAAATACGCCACCAACAGGGTGTTCCCACAGAAATTTGTTGAGAATGTTCCCATTGTAATGTTTGTCCCAAGTGTCGGTTTTTGGTACAAGTTTGTAGGGGACTGAGAGTGAAAGATTTTTCCGCTTGAGACTGATGTAAATAATCCCCTAATGGTTTATCAACAGAACTCACCAGCGTTAGAAATAAGGCGTGTAAATGTCTTCCACTCAGAAAGTTTGGGGAGATGGGAGACAGAGGAACGAGGTTCAAAACAAGACTGTAAGGCATGGTAAAGATTCCAAAATTTGAGTCAAAATTAATCCATCAAAGCTTGAACTAAAATTCGCATCAAAGGATCTAAATCATCAGGAACCCGATAGCTATCTAAACCCTGATCAATTTGCTTGGTTTCTCGATATAACCGCCCAAATTGCCAAAGTGTTCCTGTGGTTACTGCACCAATTAATATGGGTTGTTCGGTTGTTCGTTCCCATTGATCTAAGGCAATCATTTCAGCCGCGAGTTGAGTAAAACCGTAGGTTAAATCTTCTTTCTTTGCCTCAATAACTAGCATTTTTTTATTAGTTTGTAGAAGATAATCTAAGTAACCTTGCAGTTGTTCTGTGACTTTAACAGGGTATTCAATTCGCAATGAAGCTTTAGTATAGTGAACAAGTTCTAAAACAACTTGAGAAATTAAAACTTCTCGACGGGAAGTTTCATTAGCCAGACTGACAAAAGGTAGAATTTCTTCAATCCGTGACTGGAGTTCTTCTAAGCGATCAAGTTCACCAGAATATTGAGGTAAATTTAAGCGCGAGCGTTGCAGTGTGTAACCAAATTCAGTTACTAAATCTCCGGGTTCAATTTTGAGTTCAAAGATTTTGCTAAAGGTATAAGGCTGTTGAGGATTTAGAATGTTCATGGCTTCTATTTTGAAAAGAGTTATCATTAGAATGTAACAATTACATTGAATTCAAATCAAACAATATAAAAGTCTTCATCATCAGGAAGTTTGATTCTCAAACCATAGAGAGCAATTCCTAGTATTCCTGCTAGTCCAGGGAAGAAAGTGTAGTCTTTATCAAAATCATTGCAGGAAACTGATATCGGGTATGATGAAATTCCTTGCTTTCTGAGTTTGAAAATCATACCTTGATTGGGAACAGATGCAATAATTACACCCGGTAATAGCTGTTTTTCAAGTTGTTTGAGTATTGGTGTAGGTCGAATTGCATCACCTAAGCATCGTTCTATACGACAATTAGAGAAAGCTGTGAGTTTATTGAGTTGGGTATTTTTAAAGTCCTCTGCACTATCATAGTAGCGTAAACGAAAGCTTAGATTATAGATCGGTTCAGCAAAATTCGTGAGTTCGATAGCATCTCCATTTTCAACAAATTCATAATATCGAAAGAGGTGGAATGGATCTAAGATAGTTTCATCTGATTCATCTAACAAAAAGCCTTTCGGATCATAAATTTTTAAGTTTTCAAACAAGCTTTCTCTAAATTGAAAAATAGGCGCATAACTGGCTTTCCAGATTTCTGCAAATTCTTTCAATTCTTCAGCAATTTCGCGATCTTCTTTAAATACAGTCTTGTATTCTTCTAGACTTGTGCGTTTTGCTTCTAAATCTTCCCATTCTTCGGGTGATTTTAATTTGATATAAGTTTTCACAAAAGCCTGACCTCCCTTAATATATTGCCATTTATTCTGAATTTCTTTAATCGAAGACTTAGCTATATTCTCAGCCCCTTGCAAAGCTTTTATGCGATAGCGATAGTAATTCCAATCTCGTTTACCGCCTAAAATCAACTGCATTGCAGTATAAAGTTCGGAAATTAGATTAATTTGAGGAAGATTTTCTAACTTTTCTTCTAATTCTAAAAGCGGGCGAGCAATTTCTAAAAATGCTTCTGAACGCCAGTAAATGTCTAAAAATGGACGTTCCATGCAGGGTAAACTTTCTAACATTTGAGTGAGTGCGGTTCGTCCTCCCCAGCAGTCAAGATTGGTTATTCCTTCTTCCCAGGCTTTGAGAGGTAAATAAACGATAGCTTCTGATGGGATATCAGTTTTTATTTTCCCAAGAACTCGTCCAACTCGTCCGATTCTTTGCCAAAATGAAGATCGATCTTTTGCTGAAAAAATGAGCCAATCTAGGTTTTGTCGATTGGGCGCAGGATGACGTTCAAAGTTAAATCCAACATCAACTGTACTGGTTGCAAGAATCACTTGTTTTTGAGCCGCTATTTGACGTTCTTCAAAGGGGGTAGAGCCTGTTATTCTGCCAAATTTACTTTGCAAACCTTTGGCTTTTAATGTATGGGCTAAACGATTGACTAAATGTTTAGAATCTAGAATTACCGCACCATTTTGATCGGGCTGATCATGAATATATTGAATAATTTCTTCTGCTAATTCAGAAATCCATTCTTCTTGATCTTCAATTTTAGGACGAATTTCTAGATTCACTGGGGTTTGTGATGGTAACAAATTTAAGTGAGTTTCTTCTCCATTAATTCGCTGAATTCTAACGCCTTGACTTTCTAGTGTTTGTAATGCTGTTTCACAAGCTTTTTCTGGAGTCGCCGTTAACAATACGACTCGCCGCCCTTGCTTAAAGAAGCCAAAGACTTGAGAGAGTGACAGATAAAACAATAAACTAACCAGTTGCTTTGCATCATACAAATGAAACTCATCAAAAATGACTGTTGCAAACTTACTGTAAAACTGGCTGGCAATATTATCACGATCTAAATGATTATAAGCAAAGAAGGTGGCGTAATAAAAAATATCAGGATTTGTCACCAATAAAAGAGGCTTATTCCTTCCAACTTCAGAAAAAATTGTTGCTGGATTTCGCAAGACATTGTAAATTTTTTCTCCAGAACGCTTACCCACTTTATCATCAGGCCATGCTTTAACTTCTCTTGCAGAAGCAGATTTAACAACATGAGGTAAGTTTGCCTCCTGAATAAACTTTTCAGCCGCAACAGTTTGCTGAGTAATCAGTGCATTTGTAGGGGCGATATAAATTGCACTTTTATTCGGTTGATGTAGAAGAACACTTAATCCAGCTTGTGTTTTTCCGGTTCCTGTTGGTGATAAATCCAGAATAATATCGTGATTTCTCGATTGTTCAAATACATCAACTTGATGTTGCAAGGCTTGATCCATAAAAGTTAACTCCGAGGCTAAAGATTCACAAGCTGCAATTGTTTTAGCTTCTAGTTCAATCCTAATTTTTTCATTCATCAGCTTTAACCTCCACAAAATTGGAAATTAACGGGAATAATATACTCTCCAACTTGCCATGCTCTCCCCTGAAAGCGAAGATTTTTCAGCAGTGAAGCTGGAGGAACTGCAATCACATCAAAGGTCAGTAAACTAATATCTGAGGGCAAGTCTGCTGAATTAAGATAAACGGATGTTTCATATTGATTGTTAGGGAGAAGAACAGGATTAAATTGCTCTAGCATTTTCACTCTAACTTTGCTCATAAATTTACCTAAACGAATATATTCAGGCAGTGGCAATTCACCAAAAACAAGGGTTTGAAAAGTATTTCCTCGTTCAATCATGCGTAAACGTCCAGTTTGAGGAAAATTACTGGGTCGATAAGTGTTTGGTTTTTTTCCAGTACGTTTTAAGGGTAAATCTTTTCGAGCCGTTGCGACTCGGTTATTGGTCATTGCATACCAATAAGAATCTGAAAGAGCATTAAACCGTTCAAACCGAAATGTGACCTTTCCCTTGACAGGCCAAGCGGGTAAAATATAACCTTTTTGAGAAAGGGGAATTAAATCTTCTTTATAAGTTGGTCGTCCTGTTGCTTGACCTTTGAGACGATAGGAAGATTGCGCCCAACCCATTGCATAAGCAAGGGCATAGTTTCCAATTAATCCTTCTGTGTAGTAGGTATCTGAAAGTTCTCTAGAGGCAAAAAATACGGGTTCTGCACACCAAAGTTCAATCAGTCGGGCGTTTTTCCAGGGTGTTACTTGAGCTTGTTTTTCTACATTATCAAAGCGAAGTTCTAGTTGTTGCATGATGAGTGTATTGATGAGGAGTTAATCAAAGAGGAGAAAAGAAACCCAACACTGTGAAGTTAATGATGTTGGGTTTATCTTGAAAATTGCTAATTAAGCTTTTGTATTGGCTTTCTTTCCTTTTCCTTTTTTTGTTTCTCCTTCATTAACATGACGGAAAGACTCGTAGGATTGATCTAAACGTTTGAGAAAGCTTTCTTGTTCATCGAGTGACCAGTGACGATCAACATCAGCCAGAAGTTCTATTAATTCATCTTCAGAAAGTTTCACTGAAATTCCTCGTTTGTTTGTCCAACTGGAAATAATTTGCTGAGTGATAGAGATTAAGTCACTGGTTTTGAGAGGATGTTCTAATGAGGTTTTAGAGGTTTGAAATAAATCATATACTCCTTGAACCAATTCTAAAGAACTAGGAAGTTCAGCAATTCCTCCAAAAACACCGATAATTTCATTTTCCATGCGACCAACTCGACTGGAAACCGCCCCATAACGAGTGGTCAAAAGAATATTTCCGATAACATAACGCAACTCGTCTGCAGTTACATCTTTCAGGGTAACAACATCTAGAAAATGAACGCCAGGTTTGATATATTCACTGGTATTGAGTGCAGTCGAGGCTTTACCATTTTCGTCTCGCATCGTACCATTTTCAAAGATAGCATTGATTGTGCGATCGCCTATTAATTCAGTGGAGGGTAAAACACTAAACGCATCTTCAGTCCAGACTCGGCTTTTTTGTGCGCCTTCACCTCCCGCAGCAAAGCCATACAAAAAACAATCTATACACATTTCGCAAGGTGCATTTGTATTCAGTGAACAAAGGGAGCCATCTTTGCTCGGATATAATAACTCTTGAAGTCGTAAAAATTCTCGTCCTCGTCGTCGTTCCGGTGCAACTTGTTTGCGTTTTGTCATCACTAAACGAGGAATAATCGTCGTGTCTTCAACTCCTGCTTGTACAAACTCACTACACATCGGTTCGCCTGAACCTTCCGTGCGAAAAATAGTTTCAGATTGAGTATTTCTCAAGACTACTAAACCAATAGTTCGTCCTTTAGGAAAGTTTTCGTAACCCGAAGCGAGAAAGGGTTTCAGTTTTTCAATTGACATGGTTCTCTCCTATTTATAAGTTATTAGCGGCTTCAGTTTTATCGGAATCCTTTTCAGATGGCTGTTTCAGTTCTTTTCGTGCTTCTTGTAAAAAGAACAAGTAAGCAGCTTCGAGAGTCTTTTTATCAGCTAGAATGCGTTCAGGTCTGGCTTGATAAATTTCATCAAATATTTTCCGAAGAACATCATAATATTGCTGAATTTTCTCATACTTTGTTGCCCCTACACCATGTTCTCGAATTCGATCTAAACGGGTATGATACTGTTGAACCAGGGAGGCAAAAACGACATCCCAGGGAAGATGAGATTTTCGAGAGCGAATAGCCGCCATAAAATCTGTAAAAGGTTCAGCTTGAGAAGTTCGCCGAAAAGAACTTCCTCTAAGTTTTGCTTCTTCCGCAATTTTAGCGGCTTCTTTGAGATACTGAGTTAGTTTGTCTTCATCTGGCATAAGACTCTCCAATAAAGAGGTTAAAGGTTTACAAATTCGACTCCAACTGGCTTCTAAATTTGGCTCATCTTGTTCTCGCAAAATCCACCGAAGCAGAACATAATATAAATCTAGAGGACGTTGAGTTGCACGAGCTAAATCATAGAGACAATCATCTCGCTTTTGGGGACTAGAAACAGAAAAAGCAAGCTGTCCTAAACATCGTAAACGTTCTAAAATTTTTTCAGCTATTTCTTCGGGTTTAAGTTGATGTTTTTCGGCATGACCTTCACGTTTATATTGCCCACCTCCTAATAGTAATCTAAACGTTGATGGGATTCCTTCTACTCGGCCATAAATTCCACTCCAAGGCGCAATTTCTAAATTTGCACTGAGAGTAAAAGGAAAACCAAATTCCAATGATAGAGAAAGTTCTAAAGCTAATCTGAGAGATTTTAGTAATGCAATTGAAGCATTAGCATCTCCCCAAACCATCGGGATGATAACAGTTGAGTGAATAAAATCAGGACGTTTTGGCAATGCACAACCGACAACTTTATTTGCTTTAAATTCTATCACGTTATCTCGATAGAGTTGCAGTTCATCAACTGTAACTGTTCCCCCTTCTGCATTGGTTGCAGCAGTTTCCTCTAGAAACTTTCGCCAAATTCTTAGCAATTCTGGACTTGAACCTTGAGGTAAAGCAAAATGTAGATAGAGAGGATCTTGTTTGCTAGACGCTGGAAAATTTGCCCCCACTGCCATCAGTTGATAGCCTAAAGAAGCGAGTAAATCAGCACGTCGTTTTGGTTCTGCACTCATTCCTCCCGGTAAACGATTAGAAAAGGATTGAACTTTCGTTCCTGGAGGCATATTATTTGAAATCAATTCCTCTACTTGTTTAGATGTTGTTCCTAAAGAGCATCGTTTACGAGGATTGGCGTTAATATAAGCATCGAGTTCTTGAACTGCTAACCCAGAGTTTTTATGAGGTAAATTTAGCAAGCGGTTAACAGCCTCTATCATTTCTGAGGAAACTTCTGTTTCTGAACTGGATGATTCCTCTCCTCGCCGCATCTGAAATGAGTCTTGCAACGCTTGAATCACTCCTTCTATTGCATTTAAGGAAGCTGAAGCTGCAAATAAACAGCGTCCGTACTGAGCATTAAAGGGTTCAAGAGCAGTTCGTTGTTCTTCAGATAAACCAATTGTGTGAGCAATTTTATCCCAAACTTCTTTGGGTGTTATTCCCGTTTCTCGATAACTCAGATAAGCGGCTTTTAAACCTTCTGAAATCGAAAATTCTTCTGCATTTTTAACAGGAAATAATCCCAGATCAGCCGCTTTTTCTACCGCATTTTCTCCGGCAGATTCTCCATATTTTTTGATATCGACAGCAACTTTATCTGCTTTAAAGCCTGCTTTTTTCTTTTCGAGTAGAGCTTGAACACAACTCAAAGCTTCTTCAGGATTTTGCTGAATAGCTTGAGGATCAACTTTAATTCCATCTTTGGTGGCTCGTACTAATTGTTCAATATTCCCCCCGAATACTCGATCAATTTTTTGCTTCCATCGGGATGCGATCGCATTTGTTATGTCTTCATCCGGCCAAATTTCTCCTTCAAATAGTTCCCCATTCGGAAAAATTGCCAAAGGATGCAGTTGATGTTCGCTTAAAACCTCCTCACAAGCACTCAATAAAAGAGCCGTTAAATAACCCCGATCTTCAGAAAGTTTGACCTGAAATAAATGACTCGGACGATCAAAAGCGACAGTCAATTCATTTTCTACTTTGCGAATTCGTTGTGCTTCTGGAATTCCTAAGTCAAAGAGATCGGCCCCAATTAACATTGCAGCCCACTTTTCTATAGCATTATCTTCAGGAAAAAATCTCATTCCATCACTCGCATTATGACCTGAGTGACGTTCAATTAAACGCCTCACTAATTCCAAATCTTCCTCTGTGTTCACCAAACTTTTGACACAAGCTAACTCAAGCTGTTCTTCTAAAAAGTCTTGATCTCTAGCGAGTGTTTTCACATTGCGTTTGCTAGGATCTAACTTATTTAAGTCGTGAACCGCAGTTGCAGCTAAAATTAGCGATCGCTTGTCTTCAGGAACACCTGCGATGTGACTCACTGTAAGTACAAATTGACAGGCTGAGTCTAAATGCTCTGCCAGAGTTCGACCTGTTCTCACTCCATATTGCCGATAACTTCCGTGACGCTCGTACAATGTTGGGCGAATATCATTGAAGTATCGTTCATCTAAAGTTTTCGGCGAACGATATAAAAGCCGCCCTCGCTTGATCATTCTTTGATTTCCCCCTCTGCTAATACAAATATTTTAAACTGCTATGGAAATACCCCCTTCCACATTGACCTCAATTCTGCTAGTGGTGATTACAAGTTCGCTGAAAGGACTAAACTGTAATTACGATTTGTCAGAGCAGGTCGGTAGCTAAACTTTTACCATCACCTGATGCCAAGACAGGGAAGACCAATCAGGCGGTAATGTAATATCAGAAGGGAGTTCAATCCGGTAAGCCGTCATTTTTTACGGTAATCTGTAATTGGATAATTCTAGAATGCCACAATATTTCTAAGTTTGCAAGTATAAAATATAATGTCAAGGAAAAAAGAAACAATTACACTGTCAATCCCGCCCGGAACGAAGGAAAAGCTAGAAGCGATCGCCCGTCGTTTTAAGATTATGTGGGGTCAAAGCCCCAGTCCTTCGGGGTTAATCACTGCGATCGCTCAAGGTGAACTGGAAGTCGGAAAACCTTTCACCCTTACCTCATCTCAGGTGATCGCACTCCAACAAGCGGTGAAATTACTCAAAGATTCAGGTTATATGGGAGAAGCACAAACCCTTTTGACTTTATTACTAGAGCGGGGAAACCTAGAAACGCCTCTACGTCAATCGATTCTGCAAGAGGTGGGAACGCCGGAAACCCAAACCTGGCGAGCGCTTGTGGATCATTACAGCAGCATCAAACAGCCATTTATCATTCTCTACCGGAATGCTCAGGGAACGAATCTAGAGTTCACGGTTCGTTATGCTCAGATCTCCTTCCATGAAAAGCGCTATTACCTGGAAATCTGGTGCGATGAAATAGAGGATATCAAAGATACAAACTTTCCAGAACTGATCCATAATCGCTGTCTCCGTCTGGATCGGATTCGTTCTATTGTCGAAACTCAAGGACAGTGGCGAGATGAAGGATTAGATTTGCTAAAAGTGTACTTACACTTTTCGGGGGGAATGGTAAAAGCCTATGAATCTAGGGATAATGATATCAGTAATGAAATGATTGGGGATGTACGTCAGGTGGTGAGGCGAGTTTCCAATCCCTTTTGGTTGATTCGAGAAGTCTTGCGCTATGGGAAAGATTGTCAGATTATTTCCCCAGATAATATTCGTCAACAGATGCGCGAAGAGGTGAAGTTAATGTATCAACAGTATGATTTAGACTGAAAATATTGTTCAACGGGTGCGGGAGAAACTGGTATTAGCTTGTCAGAAATACGGGTTAGAACAGAATTAGAGACTAGGCGATCGCACATCTACTACTCTGCCCCCTGACAAGCTAAAATAACCTGATCAACTGGTTTAGGATTGTGCTGCCGTTTGAGCTTGTTTAGCGATCGCCTTATCTTTCTTAGACGCCTTGAGAAATCGGGGTGATTTTTCAATCGGGGGTGCTAATTCTTCCACAAAACCAAATAGATCCCGATCCGGTAAAAACTTCGCTTTCACCTGAACAAACTGAGGTTTCCCCTGTTCTTCTTTTTCTAATTTCGGGTTAAATCTGAAGGGTCTAACAGGCGCATCTTTCCACAACAAAGGAATATGAGACGCTTTCATAAATTTAACTTTGCGAGTCGGATCAGCCTCTTTAATCCAGGCTAACCGTTCGTCGTTAAAGTTCCGAAAAATGGAAATGCAAGGCACCCGACAAACCGGGATAAATTGCCATAACCCACAAAAGCGAAATTCTCCGTCTTTTAACTCTTCTTCGACACCGGATTTTGTATTATTCTCACTCACAAAACCCACTAACTGAAACCCAATTCCATGGGGTTGTTCTTTTCTGGGAAAGTGAAACAATTTCGGATAAACAATTAAACGCTGTACCGCATTACCTGTAGTTTCAATTTCTTTTTTTAAGGCATTATAAGCTTTTTGACGCCGACCGGGAATATAAAACAGTCGGTATTCTTTCTCTCCTAGTTTGATGATCGAGCGTTCTTCGGTTAAAATGACTTCTGCTTTGAGAATCCCAATCCCTTGAAACTCAACGTTATCATCCAACTCTTGTTCAACGGTTTCTTCTGAAGTCGCAGAGGGTTGAGGTTCAACTTTTTCTGAGACGGGAGAGGGTTGAGGTTCAACTTTTGGAGTGGATACTTCTGTTTTTGGCTTGACAGGCTTAACAGGCTTGACAGGCTTAGGACGGGGAGTCGGGGGTGAAGCTTCTGAGGCTTCAGGTGAGGACTGAGTTTTTACTTTTTTCAGCAACGCTTCATACATGGCTCTTTGCTTGGGGTTGGTTGCTGTAGCAATTAAATTTTGAAGCTGCGCTTCTTGAGGTGTAGTCATTCTCTGTGGGTCTATCAATATTAGTATATTACAGTTTACTGCACAAGATATCAGAGTGAACTACCCAACATCAAGGCTACCGCTTATGGTGTAGGCTTTTGACTTCCCAGGGGAATGCGCGACTTTGGTCTTACTTCCCCGACCTCAGCAGCAGTCCTAGTTCCTAAGACTGATAAAATTCTGATCCCTTCTGCCCATTTTAGCCTAGTTGAAATCAACTTATCCCACATCTATCTGGAGTTGGAATTCAAAAATTGGTGTTGTTCCGGAAAATGACCTCTCGAAACTCAAACAATTGAGCGCCTGTTGTCAACTCAGATTATTCGTGATTTCCAATTTTTAGATGAGTGAATCTGCGTTTTAATTCCTCATAGAATTGAGCGCTTAATCATCTGATTCTGAGTAAAACTCCGATTGATTTGGGTCAGCCGACCCTTGAGTCTCGGAATCAGCAAGACCAGGGGATGGGTCTGTCGGTACTATGGCTTATAACAAAAGGAGTAATTTTTCAAGCGAACAACACATTTTTTAATATAGTCGTTACAATAGTTAACATACCGAGGAAACAGGGTTCTGCACTGGGGTCTTCGGTTCGTTCTCAATAGAGGTTTAACAATGGATAACCAAAATCAAAAGCAACAAATGTCTTTAGAACAAGAGTTTCAGTTACAATCCTTTGCACGGAAAGTAGAAACTATTTCTGAAGAAGAAGCGAAAGAACTTCTGGTTGATTTATATAAGAGTAGCATCGTTCGGGAAAATCTATTCCGTGAGATTATTAAAGAATCTTGGGGAATAGGTAAAGATATCGGAGCAGTTATTAATATGGGCTAAAGATTAAGCTGAGGAAATTTAACCTCATCGCTTAATGGGTTGAAAAATGAACGATGTACCAGATTATGCTGTAGAGTTAAAAGTTAGACGGCTTAAACAAGTCTCATTTTCCCAGACTTGATTTGTTTACTTCCTCTACAGCACTCATTTATTAATCATAAATTTATTGATGATTTTATTTTAGATCTATGTTTTTTGAACGTCAATCTGTTCAATACTTTTCTGCTATTGGAAAATGGCTTTATGAAGGTTTTTTATCGTTAGTTATTTATTCAAATATTTGGGTAGCTGCTGCAATTGCTTCCCTCGTTTTTTTTGTGCAAATTACTCTTAATTTGCCCTTCAACTGGTTTCCGGTTATTTTTCTCTTTGCGGCGGCTTTAATTCCTTATAATCTAGACCGAATCCTTGACTCTTATCTTCAAATTATTCCCGATCAAAAAGTACAAAGTTTGGTGAGAAAACCCGGAATTTTGTTATTGCTTTTAACAGCTATTTTAACTTTTGTTTTCTTCTTATATTCTGCTCCATCCTCAGTTAAAATGGTAAGTTGGGCTGGACTTTTACCCTTAAGTTATGGAATACCATTATTTCCCCTCAAACAACAGGGAAAATTAAACTGGTATCGTCCTAAAGATATACCCGGAATCAAAGCCTGGATTGTTTGTGGCGTGATTACCTATGCGTTAATTGCAGTACCTTTAGGTTATGCTAACGCTAGTTTTAATCTGGACACCGGATTATTAACGTTGTTTCTATTAATATTTATCGGAACAAATTCTCACTTATTTGATATCAGAGATATTGAGTCTGATCTCGAAAAAGGTGTGCGAACTTTACCTGTTTTAATCGGAATTAAAGGAACTCGTATTTTTTGGGCTGGACTCAATTTGATTTTGCTGTCGGTTGCGGGTTGGACTTGGACTCAACAGATTTGGATTCTTCCTCCTCTGGTCGTGATTCCCTGTATTATATTAAACTTGATTGCCATTTGCAAAGTCACACCAGAAACCCCCAGAAATCTCTATAATATTGTGTTAGATGGTTACTTATTTTTACCTAGTTTATTCACGGGGTTAGGGATTTTGATGTCATCACCTCTCTAAGCTATTTTTTCGCTTTCCAAGTTCCCCCATAAACATAATTTGGGTTATTTTGACTCACTTTTTCCCAACAACACCGACAAGCAAACACCCAGTGATGAGATTCATCATATTGAATACGGTAGAGTACCGCTTCAAACTTTTCACAGATTGTACAAGCTTTTTGACGTAACCGCCCCATCATTTTGATCCTTCTGAGATATTGAATTTTTATTCGACTGTTTCAAGTTCTCGCAAGAAGTAAAAGAGATAGTTACCATTATCATCTAGTTTTCGTCCTAAATAACCGGTTAAGGGAGATGATAACTCTATCAAAATTTCTGATAATTTTTCTATCGAGATATTCAAGTTTAGACAAGCACCAGAAATGAAATCTACTTTAACACCATCAAGATTCCTTTTTTCTTGACACAGTTTAACGGCTTCAATAATTTTGCTTCGCAGTTGAATGTCTTGTTTTACTTTCTCAATATATTCATCAATTTTAACGTCAATTTGTCCGGCTGTCAAATATTCTTTCAGTTCAATTAGATTAACTGCACCGGGATATTTTGCTTGAAGTTCGACTAATTTCTGTAAACTCATGGGATTCATAATACTAACGTTCCATTGTTGAGAAGCTTTTAATAAATTTTGACTCGGATTTCCGGGGCCAATAACTAACTTTACTGACTTCATAAATGTTTCTTGTCCTAGATGAGTACCTCCGAGTTCAACTAATTCTTTAACCGCCATATTTCCAAGACCCTTTCCGGCTTTGCATTCCCCCACCATTGGATAGGGTTTTTTACAATACAAATCCATCCCACCCGCACCGCCTTTTGCATTGGTATCAACTTCAAAACCCAAATACGCCAAACTTTTATGAACAATCTTTTCAAAGGCGGTTCCTTTTTCATATTTTCCGCCTGTTTCTGCTGTTCCTAACTGGTTAATTGTAGAAATCCAGTCGGGTAAAATTTTAGTTGTTTTTGGTATTTTCCAACCTAGAAATATTTGAATTTGTTCATCTAATTGTGCCGCAGAATCAGTTATGGCTAACTGAGAAATTGCTATTTGTAATTCTTCTAATTCGGGATGTAATGGAGGCTGGCGGTTGAGTATTTGACGATAGCGTTGATCAAAGGCGTCATTACTGAAAATCGGGTTATCTTCACTAACTGTTAAAGCGGGGGAAAGCGGAAGAAAACGGGGACTAGAATTAACCGGAATTTCTAAAGGTTGACTCAGTTGATAAACCCGCAAATAGGTTAGAAAAAAATGTCCTCGCTTGGCTAAACTTGTGTGTAAAGCTTCCTCTTTCCAAACTGTTAAGGGAGATAACAAATCAAACCGTTCGGCTTCGTTAACGATTTGACAAAGTTCACATTTTGCCCAACTTTTTATCGTGACCGTTTCTGAACTTAATTCAGCTAAACTCCGATGAACTGTTGGTAAAAAATTCGGGCGATAATATTGTTCATTGGGGAGACAATTAGAAGATGTATCTGCGGGATAAAGAGCAAACTGTCTGCTAGGATTAATAAAAATTCCGGCAATAATTAAAATAGTTCGCCCTTGAATTAACGCTTCTAAATCTGGAGCAGGTAGACGCAAAGCTGTTGAAATTGAAACCATAGGTTGATTGTTTGAGTTCAAAACAAATTTAACTCTAATTAAGGATCAGATGCAAGTCCTGTTTTCAGAAAAGGCATCAGATTAGGCTTTCTTTCGAGGAAGGGGTTTGCTAAGAATATCTTGAATGAGTGGATTGTTAATCAACAGTCCCTTTTCGTTGACATAACTCCGAATATCTTCGGGATTCAGTTCGTAATTTTCACAGTTTTGATAAACTTGAAAAACTGCTAAAATTGGCTTAATGTGTTCGGGTTTTAATACCGCAAATTTGCCTCCCTTTTCATTCAAAAGTTGCTGGAAATACTGCTGTGCTAATTTTGCATTTGGACTAATTTTTTTAGAACGAACTAGACAGCCTCGGGTTAGATCAAATCGTTCGTAGTCGATCAGTTGATTTAATCGGGCTTGTACTCCGATACCGTTGGACTGTTGAACCACTGCGACGCCAATTTTGACCTCTTTTCCGTTGTCTTTACCATAAATCTTAAACTGCACATGACAACGACCCAAAAAATTATCAACCTTTTCAACTTCAACCCCATTTACAGTTTTTCCAATTAGATTCTCGAAACCCATAAGTAAAGCAGAAGCCATCCAATCATTATTTTCCATTGCATCTTTAATTGATCCTTCAATTTCTTGTAATTCTCGATTAAAAGCCAGTTCAACAGGAGATTTATGAGAAACTGTAGATGGCTGATCGCCTGAAACAGTCCAATGATCAGAACACCAGGTTAAAATCTGTCTCACAGAAGGTTTTTCCTTTCCAAATTCTCGAAGTTTACTTTCATCAAAAGGATATAGAGGGGAAGGCGGTGTAACTTGATGAGTATCATAAAACTCTTTCAACCAATGACTAACAACCGTGACTACAGTCTCCGAGTTTAAATAACTCAACTCGATAGTTTGTTTGGGAGTGGGATAATTTGCAATTCGATCTATAACTGCTTCCGCTTGGGGTAGAACTTTAACTTGATCCCTCCAGGTTTCTGGATACATGGATAGCAATAAAATTCCCCGCTTTAAATTGTTGTAAAAGTCTTTGGAAAAACTGGCAATAATTTGAGCGGTTGTAAAACCATTATCATCAACATCCGTTCGATCCAACTCATCAAAACAAATGACGGGTAATTTATAATCACTAATCAAGTTAAGAATTTGACAAGCCATTTCAAATGCTTCTGCTTCTTGCTTTTCCTGTTTCGGGTTAGGTAAACCTAGAATTTTAGCTTCCTTTTCCGCCAATTCACAGCCAGCAAGCCAATGATTGGCATAATTAGACAACGATTGAGGAGCCACTGTTAATAAAATTGCTCTGACGAGATAAGGATTATTAATTTCTGGTTTTGTTTGCAGGATCTGATTAACCAGATCTTCAATAAGTTTGCTTGAAGGTTTGCTGAACTTTGCAATATACTGCTGAGGTGAATATTTCAAATTTTTCGCTTCATTAATTAAACTTGCTGCTATTTCTTGCCACTGCGTCACTTTTTCATGTTTACCAGATGCTTTTAAGCTGTACGCGAGTGCTTGCAAAAACTCATATTTAATTTTGTTTAAACATCCGTATTTACCCATGTAGATAAATAAAGTTTTTTCATCTTTTTGCAATTTATGACAAATTCTGCTAATAACTTGAGTTTTTCCTAAGCCTTTTTCGCCAGTAATTGTAATTCCAACCGTTTGCAGTTTACCCTGATTGACTTTAGAAATGGCTTCAAGTACCGCATTAGAAGCATGGGCATTAATAGAGGGAACATCAGGAAAACTCTTTCCCCTAATTTGAGACGCTCTGACAACCATATTGCATTCAAAGGGATTGTGTTTTTGAATGAGATCGTTAATAGCAGATGAGTTTGTATTCATGGGATTTAGGTGATAAAATAAATGAAATTAAGGAAAAAAGGCTAAATTTTCAGAAGCTTGGCATAGCATCGCAGTCCCGCTAGTTCCGTACTAATAGAATCCTGAATTTTGTCGGGCGCACTATCTTCTACACTACCTCCCTGAAGCTGAAAAATATCATTGGCTTGCATTTCCAACATCCAATCGCTAAACTGCGATCGCGTGACTTTTTCCCCAATTTCCCGACGCATCCGGTAAATTGGCACAAGATTGTCATAATTAAAGTCACGGTTGAGGCGATCGTAAACCTCCAAAGCAACAGACTTAAACTGATCATAGGATGCAATCTTATTTTCAGGAATAGAGGGTTGAGAATTGACCTGTTTTGTGTTATTATTTATGTGTCGTAGCCACCGCAAAACCGCGTTAAAATCCTTTGTTCTCACCCGTTGTCTGGCGTTGTATTCAAAGTCAGGACTTTTTAGAGAAGCCTCTAAAATCTGCAAACCAATATCGGTTAGAGAAACTTTAACGGATCTGTTTTTTGTTGTGATCGCGATCGCAGCTTTTTCGTTCAATTCGTCTAATGCAGGTTCATAGGTGGCGACTTTCTCTTTACCTTGTTTAACCGAATTCATCAAATCACTTTTTTTGATTTCATCGGTTGCGCCGCCTAAGTCCCACAGCATCAGCAACAGACGAGTTTTGATTTTTAAATCTACAGAATTGGGCATGATTTTCACGGTACTAACTGAGGCTGTTCAAACTTGCATCAAGTTAGATTCTCCTTCTATCTAATATTGTATAAGAGGTCAGTTTAGATTAAAATCCGTAATACACGGAACTTTAGTGATTGTTTGTTACGGCTGTGTTGATAATACTTAGGTGTAGATGATGAAAATTATTCAATCTCTCCATGGGGCGATTTTAGTGGCTGATTTAGAAAAAGCCAATGATTTCTATGGAAATATTCTCGAACTTCCTCAAGTTGAACGTTCTCTCAATTTTCCCGGAACTTGGTATCAAGTCGGAGACTTTCAAATTCATTTAATTCAAGCCCCTGCATTAATTCCCAATGTGATTAATAATGAAAAATGGGGACGCAACAGACATTTAGCGTTTTCTGTGGATAATTTAGAAGAATTTAAACAAAAACTCACCGAAAATAACTGCCCGTTTCAAATGAGTTCATCCGGGAGGGCGGCGTTATTTGTTCAAGATCCTGATGGTAATATTATCGAACTCAGTCAAGCTTATAGCGCTACGCGCTAGGCAAAAGGCAAGAGGCAAAAGGCAATAGAAGAAGGCAGATGGCAGATGGCAGATGGCAGAAGGAAAGAGGCAATAGGCAAGAGGCAATAGGCAAGAGGCAAAAGGCAATAGAAGAAGGCAGATGGCAGATGGCAGATGGCAGAAGGAAAGAGGCAATAGGCAAGAGGCAATAGGCAAGAGGCAATAGGCAATAGAAGAAGGCAGATGGCAGATGGCAGATGGCAGAAGGAAAGAGGCAATAGGCAAGAGGCAATAGGCAAGAGGCAATAGGCAAGAGGCAAAAG
>JBJHBL010000076.1:0-29065 GCA_050485465.1 Limnoraphis sp.
ACTGCCAATGCCCGTTTAAGTTCTCTCAGGTCAGGGTTAGATGCTATGAAGGTTGCTAATTCGTCCACTTCAATACTGAGTAACTTATCTTCCTGATTTTCTCACATCTCATTTGTGATTGCTATATGGTTAATTTTGAGTTAAATTGAAATCAAGACTTGAAATCATTAATGAGGTTATCCAATGACGAGTATATTAGTAATAGAAGATAATTCTACAGAAGCAGATCTGATGATTGGTTGCTTACGTCAATCGGGTTTTGATGTTCATAATGTCACGACAGCAGAAGCAGCAAAAGCCTTGCTAGAACACAAAATTTTTGATGTGATTGTCACAGATGTTGTGTTACCTGGACAAAGTGGATTTGGATTGTGTCGAGAACTCAAAAACCAGAACACAACTGCTCATATTCCTATTATTATCTGTTCGAGTAAATCAGCAAAAATAGACAAAAACTGGGGGTTAAAACAAGGAGCCTCTGCCTATGTCACTAAGCCAATTAACCGAGAAGAATTAGTAAACACGGTCAGAAGTTTTATACTCCATTCTGGTCAAGCAGGACGAGCTTAGAATCATTCAGAGTCTTGGTGCTGAGTGTAACATCGTTTAAAAATTATATTCGGGTTAACACTCAGCAATAATGTGAGTTCTATCTGACCCGTAGGAAACTGATTTTTTAGATCAAAAATTAACTTTTGAAAAGTCTACAATAAAAATTAATATTATCTTTAAAAAAACCGATCTAAGATAAAGATAGAGACTTTTTGTTTCTGCACTTTTTTAGATCCAGTGGTTTAATCTTGAAGATACAGAGAATAGATTCATTTCTGTAAAAGTTAGTCTCTGTGAGCACTTCTCTCTACCACATTTGATTAATCTAAAATGATGCGTTTACTCACTTTCAACCCGCCATGACAACAACCGAATACATAAACCTCAAACAACTTAATCAAAAATTGCAGCAGTTGAGTCAACATCAAAACAGTGGAATATTGACTCTCAGTAGCCACACTGAAGAAGGAAAACTTTACTTCAGTCAAGGTCTATTGCTCTATGCTGTCACCAACGTTCATCCCGTTCGACGATGGTCAAGAGCCATTGCCAAATACTGTCCGAAAATCACCTTACCGCCCTCACTTCCCACCCATCATGTGTTGTGGGAATATAAGCTGCTTTATCAGGGAATTCGTCGCCAAGAACTGAAACTTCCCCAAGCCAAAGCCGTCATGGGGCGAGTTCTCAGTGAAGTGTTATTTTCCATGACTCGTGCCGTTCACTTAAACTTTCATTGGGAAGCCCAAAAAGGATTAGAATCAGGCTTTTCTAAACATCTTTGTTTACCCTATGAAGAAATCAAAAGCCTTTTACCTCAAATTGCCCAAATGCAGAGCCAATGGCAAACCGCTCATTTAAGCAACCTTGACCCAAATTTAGCTCCCGTTTTAATTAAACCTGTCAATTCTAAAGCCCTCTCGGGTTTACCAAAATATCTCAATGGCGAGTTAACCTTATGGGATATTTCGTTGCAAATTGAAAAACCTTTAGTCAGCATTACTCGCGCTTTAATTCCTTTAGTTGATAAAGGACTATTACAGTTTAGAATGTTGCCCGATTTGCCGAGAAAAGACGAGGAAAAACTCTCATCAGCAGTCGAAAATTCCACAGATTCTCCGGACCCTTCCATCCCCAGTCGTAAGCAACCGTTAATCGCCTGTATTGATGATAGTCCGGTGGCGGCTCAAACCCTCAAACAAATTCTAGAACCGATGGGCTGTCAAGTTTTGAGCATCCAAAACCCCGTCAAAGGACTCGCTCAAATTGCTGAACATAAACCCGATTTAATCTTCTTAGATTTAGTCATGCCCAATGCCAATGGATATATCGTCTGTAAGTTTTTACGCAATGCTCCTATTTTTCAAAATACCCCGGTTGTGATTCTCACCAGTCGAGATACTGTTGTGGATCGAAACTATGCTAAATTAGCCGGGGCATCTGATTTTTTGAGTAAACCCCCCGATCCGGGTGAAACCATGCAGGTTGTTCGTAAACATTTAGCTCAACTCTTTCCCCGATTAAGAACTTGCGGCACTCAAAAAACGCAACAAAAAGTGATACAATCTACCAACTTAGCAGCACCAAACAGCTATTAATCAGCCAAACGGATCCCGTTTAGTCGAGAATAATTTTTAATTTTTCGGAATCGATATTCCCCAGAAAATGCCCGGACTTCTTGAGGAGTAAGAATCAGAGTGCAGCGATTTAAAAAAAAGGATTTAAACCGGGTCAAAAAAGAGATAAAAAAAGCCTATAATCTCAACATTAACAAACATTGAAAAACTCTGAAACGTTTTTTTAAGCTTCAGGCAGTTTACAGACAACTCAAGTTAAAATTAATACAGTTAACAATTTGATTACGACCCACTAAAAATGAAGGGGCAATCTGCGACACCAACTCCAGTTCAACAGTTTTTGAGTTTTTCACTCAACCCTGATCGGCAAGCCCTACTGTCTGCCCAACACCTAGCAGAGATTATTCGACTCGATCCCAGCAAAATTATCGGAATTCCACAGATGCCGTCAGCCGTGATCGGCGTTTTTCCCTGGCAAGGAGAAGTCCTCTGGCTGGTTGATTTGGCTTATCTATTTTGCGGCGAACGGATGATAAAATCAGTGGAAATACCGTCAAGTCGTAGTATCCTCAAAGTCAGAAGTCAACAAGGCAACTTGGGTTTACTGGTGGCTCAAATCGGGAAATTAGTCAGCTGTGAACCCGACCGTCTTCATCCCTGGGAGCAAAAAAACCTTTCATCCCCTCGTGTCGCTAATTCTCAGCAACGGGAGAACTCTGTCACCGTCTTTCAAAACCTTTGTATTCAAAGCAGTTGGACTCATCCCGATGGTCGCATTTTACCCATTATTAACATTGAAGCCCTAATTAGATATATAAATCCAGAATCAGCCATCAACAACGACTGATGGTTAAAAATCAATCTTTTTTGTTCAAAAATTATCCACCCACCCCACTCCTACCCAACTCATGACTAAAACCCCTTACCGCTCTTCCAACTCTCCGGAAAATCCTCAGTCTAATCCTAATCGCCGCCCCAATTCTTCAGCATTATCCCTACAAAAATCCTCAGAAAATCCGAACCTTTACCCCTCAGAATCCGTTGTGGAAGTCGAAGCCGAAGTTCAATCGGCTAATCCCCCCCAAACGTCAGGACTGCGAGCAAAAACCACCATTTTGGCAAAAGAACTCAGCATTTTACGCTCCAACATTGATCGCCGAGTCAACCAATTACAAGCTTTAATCGAAAAAGAAGGAGCCGCCGCCGAACGAGCCGAACTGATTAATCACATCACCTCACGGATGCGAGAATCGCTGAATTTAAACGATATCTTTAAAACCGTTGTAGAAGACGCTCGAGCCGCCCTACAAAGCGATCGCGTGGTGGTCTATGAATTTGATGCCAACTGGAAAGGAACCGTTGTTGCAGAGTCTGTAGACGTTAACTGGCCGATCGCCCTGGGGGCAGAAATCGCCGATCCCTGCTTTGCCGATCGCTATGTAGAATTTTATCAAAAAGGCCGAGTCAAAGCCACCGCCAACATCTACGAAGCCGGACTCACCGACTGTCACCTTAAACAACTTGAACCCTTTGCCGTCCAAGCCAACCTCGTCGCCCCCATTCTTGCCAAAACTACCGACAACCCCACAGGTCATCTCTATGGCCTGTTGATCGCCCATCAATGTAGTGAACCTCGCTTGTGGATGGATGCCGAAGTCGAATTTATGCGACAATTGGCGATTCAACTGGGTTACGCCATTGACCAAGCCCTGCTGTTGCAAAAACAACAAGAAGCTACCCACATCGCCCAACGCCTCAACCAAATTAACGCCGCCCTGCGGAAATCCCTCAACGTCGAAGATATTCTCACCGCCGCCGTTGAAGAAACTCGAAATGCGATCAATAGCGATCGCGTTGTAGTCTATGAATTTGACGCCCACTGGAAAGGCACCGTCATTGCCGAATCTGTCGATAATCGTTGGCCGATTGCCCTGAATGCTCAAATTGCCGATCCCTGTTTTGCTGAACGTTATATCCAGCCCTACTTACGGGGACGAGTTAAAGCCACAGACAACATTTTTGAGGCGGGTTTAACCGATTGCTATTTGGGTCAACTGGAACGCTTTGCAGTGCAAGCCAATCTCGTTGCTCCCCTCCTGGTTAATAATAAACTCATGGGGTTATTAATTGCTCATCAATGTTCTGAGCCGAGAGTGTGGACAGAATTAGAAATTGATTTAATGCGAAACGTAGCCGTGCAAGTCGGTTATGCTCTCGATCAAGCCTATTTGTTGGAAGAACAACAAGCCGCTGCCCAAAAAGCTAAACTCCTGAATGAAATTACGGCTCGACTGCGAAATTCCCCCAATCGAGAAGAAGTTTTCGATACCATTGTTGAAGAAGCTCGCACCGCATTAAAAGCTGATCGGGCTATTATTTATCAATTTGATGAAGATTGGATCGGTACCGTTGTCGCCGAATCGGTCGATAAACGCTGGCCGACGACGATGGGTAAAAAAATCGCTGATCCTTGTTTTGCAGGTCAGTCTGTGAAGTCTTATTTTCGAGGGCGGATCAGTTCAATGGATAATATTGAGGAATCAGGTTTAACCGATTGTTATACAAAACTCTTGACTCCCTTTGCTGTTAAAGCCAATATTGTTGCTCCTATTATTGCAGAAACTCGTTTACATGGACTCCTGATTGTTCATCAATGTTCTGGGCCGAGAAAATGGGGAGAATCCGATATTAATTTTGTCAAACAGCTGGCGACTCAACTGAGTTTAGCACTGGATCAAGTGCTGCTGTTGCAACAACAACAAGACGCCGCAGAACAAGCCCGACGCCTGAATCAAATTAGTTCTCATATTCGGGAATCTCTCAACCCCAAAGATATTTTTAATACCACCGTCGAAGATACTCAAGAGGCGTTAAAAAGCGATCGGGTTGTGGTTTATCAGTTTGATGCTAATTGGGCGGGGACAGTGGTTGCAGAATCGGTTTCTGTTGGTTTTCCTGAAGCATTAGGGGCAGAAATTAATGATCCTTGCTTTGCTCAAAACTATGTTAAACCCTATTTGAAAGGACGAGTTAAAGCTACTGAAAATATCTATGAAGCTGGATTAACTGACTGTCATATTGGGCAGCTAGAACCCTTTGGGGTTAAGGCAAATTTAGTTGCTCCTATTGTCAGTAACCAAAAATTACACGGGTTACTCATTGCTCATCAATGTTCAGCCCCTCGCAAGTGGAAATCCACCGAAATTGACTTAATTCGCCAAATTGCCGTTCAAGTCGGTTATGCTTTAGACCAAGCCTTTTTGCTCGAACAACAACGGGCGGCAACCCAACAAGCCCGGAAATTGAGTGATATTAGTTCACGGATTCGTCAATCGTTAAATCTGGATGAAATTTTTAAAACCAGTGTTGAAGAATCTTTATCTTTGATGCAAGCGGATCGAGTGGTTGTGTATCGGTTTGATGAAAAATGGCATGGAGAAATTTCCTATGAATCGGTGAAACCGGGTTGGTTAAAAATTATTGAAATGGAAACCGATGTTCCCTGTTTTCCGGCTGAATATGTTGAACCCTACCGCAAAGGTAGAATCCAAGTCACGGAAGATATTTTAACTGCGGACTTGAGTGATTGTCATAAAGAACAACTGCAAAAATGGCAAGTCAAGGCGAATATTGTTGTACCGATTTTAGTTAATCAAAAACTGTATGGTTTGTTAGGAGCGCATCAATGTTTGAGTAAGCGACAATGGACAGCCTCAGAGGTGGAAGTTTTTAAACAAGTGGCGTTGCAAGTCGGGTATGCCCTCGAACAAGCCCAACTGCTTGAACAGATTCAACAAGCCCGTCAAGCCGCAGAAACAGCCTCTCAAGAACAACAGCAACAAAACGAACTGTTGCAACATCAAATCGAAGATTTTTTAGGGGATATTGAAGATTCTTTTAGTGGAGATTTAACCGTTAGGGCGCGAGTTAGTGAAGGGGTGATGGGAACGGTTGCCGACTTTTTTAATGCGACGATTGAGAACTTACAACGGTTAGTTTTACAAGTGCAATCTGCCGCGACAGTGGTTGCCCAAACCGCCCAAGGTAGTGAAAAAGAGATTAAACAATTATCGAATGAAGCTTTGCGACAAGCTGAAACCATTAGTAATGCGTTAACGCAAATTCAAGTGATGGCAAATTCTATTCAAGCAGTGGCTCAAAATGCCCAAGCTGCCGAAATGAAAGTGCAACAAGCCAGTCAGATTTTACAAACTTCTGATCAGGCAATGAACCGCACGGTTGAAGGAATTGTTGTGATTCAAAAAACCGTTCACGCCACCGCCCGGAAAGTGAAAAATTTGGGGGAAGCCTCGAAGAAAATTTCGCGGGTTGTCAGTTTAATTGGAGAATTTGCCAACCAAACCAATGTTTTGGCGTTAAATGCCTCTGTTGAAGCTACACGCGCCAGTCAAGATGATCAAGGGTTTGCTACTGTTGCCACAGAAGTGCGAACATTAGCGGAACAGTCGGCGAGTGCATCAGCAGAAATTGAACAAATTGTTGAGGAAATTCAAGCGGAAACTAATGAGGTGATTCGGGCGATGCAAGTGGGTATGAAGCGGGTTTTATTGGGGACGAAATTGGTGAGAGATACTCGGCAAACCTTGACGGATTTAGTTGAGGTGAGTCGTTCCATTCAAGAGTTAGTTGAACAAATTGCGGGGTCTGCAACCGCCCAGGCGCAAACCTCCAGTCAGTTATCAGGTACGATGCAAGAAGTGGCGGCGATCGCTCGCTCTACTTCTGAACAATCTCTAACGGTTGCTGATTCTTTTACACAGCTTTTAGGAGTCGCCGGAGAACTGCAAAAAGGGGTGGCTCAGTTTACGGTAAATGAGTAATTTGAGAGATTCAAATCAGGGTGGGTTTTTGACCCACTCTCTCAAATCATTACCCCATTTACATGATATTTTTCCTCAAACTATGATTGATACAAACGACCAAGCTTATGAGTTTTTTGTGCAGGAATCCTTGGAACTTTTACAAATTTTAGAACAAGGGTTAATGACGTTAATGCAAGAACATCAAATGCCCAAATTACACGCTCTCATGCGGGCGGCGCATTCTATTAAAGGAGGGGCGGCTTGTGTTGGGTTGATGGGGGTGCAAGATATTGCTCATAATTTAGAAAATGCGATTCGGGCGTTGTATGCAGAAGATACAGTTTTTGACTTAGAATTAGAGGAGTTATTATTACAGGGGTTTGATTGTTTGCGATCGCCGATTTTAGAACAAATCGAAAAGGGAAAATGTCAGCAAGAAGAAGCAGCAAAGCGTTCTCAGTTGATTTTTGAAAAACTAGAAACTAAACTCGGACATCTTTTAGAGGAAGCGGCGGAACTTCCTGAAGTGGCGATGGAAACAGATATGACGGTATTTTTATTTAATGAGGAGGTTCCGTCTGGGTTGCGACGTTGGGAACAGGTGTTAATTCATCCTGAAAAATATAATATTACTGAAGAATTAAAAAACCAAGCCGAAGTGTTTGCAACCCTGGGAAAAATGTTAGGTTTACCTGGGTTTACGATGATTGCTGAAGCCACAATTAAGGCGATTCAAGTTAACCCTAAATATAGTTTAAAAATTGGAAAACTCGCATTAGCTGACTTTTGGAACGCTCAAAAAGCCGTTTTAGCAGGCGATCGCGATCAAGGGGGAACCCTGAGTGAGATGTTATTAACTCTGACCCAACCTCAAACGCGGAGTCAAACCTCATCTCAATCTCACCCAAAAAACCAACAAAAATCCCCAAAAAATCACCCTTTGTCTGCTCAAAAAGAAACCGGAAAGATTGCTAGAAAGACTAGCAATTCATCTCCAGTAAAAACCGAAAAAACTCAAGCTGCTCACCCAAAACCTGTAGTTGAGGAGACAGAAAAGGCTGGGGATTCTTCTCCGGTGGCTGAAAAACTCACAGAAAATCAGCAACTTACACTCGGCGTGCGAGTCGATCTCAATCGTTTAGAACAGATTAATAATTTAGTGGGGGAATTAGCAACTCAAGATAATAGTTTTTTATTACAAAATCAGCAGGTTAAATCTTTTTTAGAATTGTTAGGAAAAAGTTGGAATCAGTTGCATAAATTTGTCGGAGAATTGCAAGAATTAACCGATTACCGTTCACAAAGTTATTTAAATCTCAGTGAATGGGATGATGTCGATTTATTAGCAGATGAAACCGAGATTAACCTAGAGGATAAACTGAAAGAAAATACAGATTTACTGATTCCAGTACAGAGTGAATTGGCTATCCCTTTGAGTAGCCGTTTTAAAAAAGACTTACAAAAAACCTTAGATGAGATGGATAAAGTTGAACGAGTTTTATATGAAATGAAACTCCTAAATTTTCAAAGTCAACAATTGGTTAAAAAACGTCAACAAACCTTACAACAAGTTCAAAAAAATCTCACAGAAACTCGGATGATTTCTGTAGAAACGTTGTTTAATCGATTTCCTCGGATGGTGAGAGATTTATCCATTCGTAATGGAAAACAAGTGACACTTAATATTACAGGTCAAAAAACCCTAGTTGATAAAGCCGTTTTAGAAAAACTCTATGATCCGCTTCTGCATTTAATTAGAAATGCTTTTGATCATGGCATTGAACCGCCCGATATTCGCCAAAGAAAAGGCAAGTCAACCGAGGGAACAATTGAAATCAAAGCCTACAATCAAGGAAACTATATTTATTTAGAAGTTCAAGATGATGGGCGTGGAATTAATCTTGAAAGAATTCGTAAAAAAGCGGTAGAAAAGAAAATTGTTGCCCAAAAAGATGCTCAATATCTGACTAAAAATCAGCTTTATGATTTGTTGTTTTTACCCGATTTTTCAACAAAAGATCGCGTCAGTGATTTATCCGGCCGAGGCGTTGGACTAGAAGCCGTTCGTCGTCAAATTGAAGCTCTCCGAGGTAATATTACCATACATTCAGAACTGAATCAAGGAACTAAATTTATACTGCGTTTACCCTGGTCACTGACAATTACTAAACTTTTAGTGTTTAAAATTGAGGGCAATTTATTTGCAATTGCGATGGATACTGTGGGTGCAATTATTTCTGCTTCTCCGGAAGAAATCACATCGAATCAAGGTGAAGCGGTATATAACTGGTTAGGACAAAAAGTTCCATTAGTGCAGTCGATGTTATTAGATTATCGCTATCTAATAACGACAACAAGCGATGAATCTTCTGCTGTTACGACTTGGGAATCTAACTCGACTCCCAAGTTTTCGGGAAAAGTGATGCTTTTATTACTATCAGAAGGATTAGAAACAATAGGGTTAAGAATTGACCAAATTGTTATGGAACAAAACCTGACAATAAAACCCTTTAGTAAAGTCTTAAAAGCACCGCCCTACTTCTATGGTTGTACAATATTGGGAGATGGTCGTTTAGTTCCAGTGGTTGATAGTCCCGTGTTATTAGAACAATGGGTACAACAGCAAACAATGGCGGATAAAGTGATGTTAATTCCCCATGAGATTAAGCCAATTGTTCAAGAAGAAGCCACTGTTTTGGTGATTGATGATTCCCTCACTACTCGTCAATCTTTGTGTGCAACATTGCAGCAAGAAGGATATACAGTGATTCCGGCTCGACAGGGAAAAGAAGGATTAGCTAAAATCGAACAATATCCTCAAATTCAATTGGTGATTTGTGACTTAGAAATGCCGGAGATGAATGGGTTAGAATTTCTCAGTCATTGTCGTCGCCAATTTTCTCAAGAACAACTCCCAATTGTCATGCTGACTTCACGCAAAAGCGATCGCTATCGTCAGTTAGCCAAACAGTTAGGTTCTAATGGGTATATGACAAAACCCTGGGTAAAACAGGAGTTAATTCAGATGCTCAAAGATCAACTAGTTTCTGATAGATAGCCCAACTTTTATCGGGAATGGGGAAACCGTCTTTTTTGAACTCCCTATTCCCGGCTATCAAGATTTAAGCAATGTTTTCAATATGACCAAATGCCATTACAATTAAAGAATCATCCGTCGCCAACTGTTGAAAATGATCACGCTTGGGGTTTAAAAGAATTTCACCATCTCCCCGTTTGATTCCCATTAATAGGATTGGGTTATCGGGATGAGACATACTATAATCACTGATCCATTTTCCCAATTCTGAGAAGGTTTTCCCCTGTAAATAGCTCGGATATCTCCCCGGTGGAATAAAGTAAAATTCATTCGTATCATTAGAATAAGTCAGCAGTTGTTGATAGACAACAGACATATTCCGAAAGATAGCACTTTGAGCGATAATTCCTGAACTATAATCCTGGGCTGAAACCAACTCATCGACTCCTGCTTCTTTCAAGTGGCGACGGCGATCTAAATTGACTAATTCTGCGATAACATGGATATCTTTCGCCTTCCCTGGTGTCTGTTCTAAGTGTTTCACAGCTAAAGCAATTAACGCATTTTTTTCATCAGGGCTAAGACTTTCCTCATCCGCAAGAATAATAATTGATTTTGCTTGAAAAGCCTGTAACTTTTCTAATGTAATATGATGAGTAGGATCCGCTTGAATAAAATGCACATTGTCTCGATTCTCAAAATCTTTGGCATCCTCCACTAGCGAAGCAGAAACAACCACAATATCTATCGGATGCTTTTGATCAGACTCTAGCAGTTGTTCAATTATTCGGCTGGCTTTTCCATTCCAATTACAAATAATAATGTGGTTATAAAATGTTTTCATTTGTCTTTCCTTTGCAAGTGCATGAGTCACAAATAGTGATGAAATTTTACCAATAATTGTCCCAAACAAAAACGTTCCAAAAATCAATAAAAAGAGTTGCAAAACTCGCCCCATAGGGGTTTTGGGTTTATCTGGGTATTCTCCCATGAGGGTAATCAGGGCATTTTCTAAGACTTCCCAAAACCCTTGCTGTGATGTGAAGACTCCCTCACTCCACATGAGTAAGCCCATCACACCCAATAATAATAACAGTCCCACTAGAACAGCGAGGATTAATTGTAGTCGGCTATTTTGTGTTTGCATCATCCTAGTCGCTAATCTCTTAGCCTCACTACGAAACAGGCAATAAAATCCTCTGTATTGTACGTTATGGTGGGAGCAAATGGTTATTTTTCACGCTCTAGTGATGAAAATTACAACCTAGTTTTTGACCCATCCTGGTTGAATGAGGACAGCACTATTGAGTCACGACTAAACTGGATGATGCACTGCGTCCAAATTCTTCGGGGGTTTGTTGTAAATAGGCTTTTGCACCGGGCCAAATAAACTCTCCGGGCGTGACAGAACGGACTAAATAATGCAGTTGATAAACACCGGGTTGCAAAGAGTCTGCATAGGCAAAAATTCGATCAGAGTAAATGGTTTGAGCGGTAATTTCCCAGCTATCGGTTTGGGCTTGTAAGGCGGAATTACTGGTATTAAAACGGCTATCAATGGCTTCAAAACCTGCTGGAAGGGGGTCTGTGATTAATACTTGATTAACGGGGTGGTCTGTGATAATTTCTAAGCCAATCTCAAAGACTTGTCCAGGTTGAACCTCTAGGGGGGTTTCTTCTGGAGTTAATCCCATTTTTTTCAAGACTTCACTCTCATTGACGCGCTTAATTTGCCGTTCAATTCTTAACCCATTTAAACGTCCGGGTTGATTTCCTTCTAATCGATATTCGTAGGATATCCAATAATTCAGTTTGCCTTGTCCAGAGGTTTGAATCATTAAATAATTCTTCCCTGGGGGTAATTCTGACATTGGAAGATTGAGATTAAAACTGGAGTTTTGGAAGCCCGTAAATTGAGTTGTTCCTAACTCTTTTCCTCCCAGTTTTATCTGTACCTGTAAGTTTTCGGGAGTGGGTTCTATGGCTGCATATTCGGCTAAGGCGGTTAAGGCTTCAGCATTATTATAGGTGCTTCCCCAAGTTCCCTGGCGACGAAGATTGAGTAAACTTTGTACCAGTTTATCAAGCGTTTCCGGTTGGCTATTTTGACTCACAAATAAACGCAAGGCTTCTGACTGGGCGCTAGTTTCTGAACTCATCCAACGATATTGTTGGGGAATATTAATCGTTGCAGTGCGTCCCGTTTGATAGACGATTTCTTGCAGTTTATCCATCAATTCGTTAAATTCATCATTCCATTCGGGGAAGTTCGATAAATAACGGGCGAGTTTAATTTGGGTAACGGTATCAAATTCATCCCGTAAACCATAAATATCGGACATAAAATCATTGCGTTTTTCTCCCAATTCTGCTATAGCTATTAACAGATTTAAACGCACCCGACTCTTACACACTAAATCATCTCCGCAGAATTCTATTCTTTCGGGGTTGGCTAAAGCTTGTTTGAGATAATATTGCAGTTGATTGAGTCGAGTTGCATCCACATTAAATCCAGCTGCTTTCGCTTTGGCTAGGGCTTCTGCGGCGTATGCAGACAGGAGATTATTAGAAGTTTTTTGTTCACGAAAAACCGAAAATCCGCCGTCATTTTGTTGGAGTTGGAAGATTTGGTCTAGGGATTTTTGGGCTTGTTGGTTGAGGTTTAACTCACTGAAACTTTGACCATATTTTTGGCTTAACTGTTGTAAATTCGCTGCAATTAGTAAATTACTCGCCGCAGGTTCTAGGAAGGGTAAATCAGCTTGATTAAAGATTTGTTTAGCGGGGGCGGTAATTTGAGGAATGAGGGTACTCGCCAGGGAGATATATAAACCGCCTGTATCTCTAATCGTATCCCGACTCACATGAATTGGAATATTCAAAGATTGGGTTGTGGTTCCGGTTTCAATCACTTGTTCAGTGACTAATACAGGTTTAACTTCTAAAGGAACTTCAAAGCCATCAGTTTTCCCGTTAAAAGCAGTTGTAAATTGAACTTGAGAGGTTCCTACTTCTTGCACTAATACCGGGAAATAGTAGGCTTGGGTTCCCGCTTTGAGAGGGCGTTTAATCCTTTGGCTGTTGCTGTTTCCGGCGGAAAATTGAACCCCATTTTTAACATTTCCGGTAATATCAATCATCCCTTGATTTCCCGTATTATTAGTAACGGAAACTCCGGCTAAAAGTTTATCACCGGGGCGGGAAAATTGCGGTAAAATCGGGTTAGAAAGGAGAGGTTGGGTACTGATAAAGGTGGTTTCAGCCGAACCAAATTTAAAGTTACCATCGGTAGCGACAACCATCACGCGCCAGGTGGTTAAATCATCGGGAAGTTGAAAAGTAACGCTGGCTTTTCCATTATTATCGGTAACAACAGAACCTTGATAATAGGCTAAGGGTTGAAAATCTTTGCGAATGCGAGTATTGCTAATTCCGGCGGAGAAACCGCCTCCATATCCCCAGCCTTTTTGGAAAGATGCAGGCATACTGTGTAAAATCACTTCCCGGCGATTATCACTAAATCCCGTTAAAATTGGTTGTTCAGCGTAGACAGTTTCCAGTAAATTGGGGGGACGATATCCGGTTAGCTGTAATATCGCTTCATTAACTACCATTACTGTTAATTGTCCCCGTTGCGGTTGGTTATTTGCATCCCTTAATTGGAGTTGCAAGGTTTGTTCTGAACCCGGTTCTAATTCAGATTTTGCAGGAGTAATGGTCACGTTGAGGGTTTTTTCGCCTAAGTCGGTTTGAAACGGAACAAACCCAATTTGAGATAAGTTTTCTAGGGTTCCGGGTTCAACTTCTGAAAGGGGTTCACCTTTACGAATTAATACCGCTTCAACGGCTGCATTGGGTAACATTTCTGAAGTCACCCTAAATTGAATTTGGGGGGCACCGCCTGTAACAGTTGTTAGGGTTTCATACAAGGGTTTATCTCGAACGACTGCAAAATATAACTCGCCTTCGGGGTAGGGAGATTTAATTAAAGCAGTGGCAGTTTCGCCGGGTTTGTAGGTGTTTTTATCGAGTTCAATTTCCAAGCGATTTTCATAATTTCCACCCCAAAACACGGGAGAATTTCCCGTCGCCCAAATTTGGATATCGGTGGCGGTGGCTTCGTTAGAATTGTTGGTAAAATTAGCTCGAATTCGATAGGAACCGGACTCAGGTGGGGTTAAAGAAACGGTTTTTGGCTGGTTATTAGATTTAGTTTCTGTTGTCGCAACGGTTTTATATTCAACTTGATTTTTCTCAGTTTGTCCCCCAGCAACGACACGAGTCACGTTGCTATAATTCATTTTCTGTAACTCCAAACGCACCCCAATATTTGACAGGGGTTTTCCGGTGGGGTCTGTAACAATCACTTCGACGGGAAAATCTTGATTAGCTTCGGCGACAAAGGGGGTTTTTAAGCCGATTAAACGATTATTCGGTAAAGCAATCAGACTTTGAGAATCAGAAACCGCTAAATTGGTCACATCGGAGACTTCAACATCTACTCGATATTGAACGGGATAGGGTAAATTCTTGGCAATATTAACGGTTTGACTGCCTTTTCCGCTTGAGTCAAGAACCGCACTTTTTTGTAAGACATCACTGGAGAGGATGGGTTTTTCTTCCGGCCAAAACCATTGCCGCCCAAAGTGATATTGTTCCCAACCTTTGGGATTAAATTCTGTGGGTGTCTGAGTCACATAATATTCGGCTTTTCCACCCACAACCGGAGAACCAAACAGATAGCGACTTTCGGTATTAACCGTTAGAGTTTCGCCTTGAATGGCGGTATCTTTATCAAGGTTTAACTCAACTTTGAAGTTGGGCGGTTTAAATTCAGCCACTCGGAAATAGCCATAAATTTCAATGCCATTTTCCCCTTTGGCTGTGAGGCGATAATCTCCTAACGCTTGGTCAGAATCTAGGGTCAATTCCAGGGAAAAAGTACCAAATTCGTTGGTTTCATAAGTCCCCAGCGTTGTTTCGGTTCCTTCGGAGGTGGTCAGGGTAACGGTATAGTCAACGTTTTGATCTTGTTTTAATTCCCCCTTTTCTAGATAATAAGCTACCCCAGTTAACGCAACTTTTTCTCCCGGTTGATAGAGTTGACGGTCAGAAAAAAGAACGCCTCGCGACAGGGGTTCGTTATTTTCCCAGTTGGTGTTAATACCATACCCATACATCCCGCTATAGGAATAGGTGCGGGTAAATGCCCAGTCGTCTGCTTCTTTGGCAATTACTAATAAGCTGGGGGCTGAGGTAAAGCGATCGCCTTGCATACATTGTTGCAAATCTTCCGCGTTTAAGGTTAATATTCCCTGTGAGTTCGTGTTTCCCGTCGCACAGGGTCTAGGATTAGGAAAAGTACGGGCATCCAGTTGAGATTGATAGATTTCAATATTGGCTGAATCAACGGGGGAACCCTCTTCTAAATGATTCACTTTAACAAATCCTGACTCGGGAAACCATTGGGCAAAAACGCCTAAATTTGTCAGTTGAACTAAGCCATAAAATTCGGGTTCATACCACTGTTGTCTATCATTTTCTTGATAATGAGTGGTTCTAGCTCTAACTCCATAGGCTAACATTCCTGTGTCTTTTCCTAGCAGTCGCCGTAAGTTAACCGGGGTTTCTTGGGTTTCGTTTTCTGGGTTCTGCACGGTAAAAGATGCCCAGTTAGTTTTCGCAGGTAATAGGTTTTTTCCGGTTGTTCCTAGATAAGCATTATCGGTATAAACTAAATCCGTCGGTTGAACGATTTGATAAGCGGCATTGTATCTCGCTTGGGGTAAATTTAGAGTAGAAATATTCAGTTGTAAATTCTGATTGGCTGGAAAAATGTTTAACCCTGTTGGTACTGATAGATTAGCCGCTAAATTTCCAGTATTATAGGAGAGGGTCACAGGTCTTCCTAGGGTTTGACCAAATTGATCTTTGAGGTCTTTTTCTAGGGTAATTGTATAATTGGTTTTGGGTTCTAATGCCCAGGGATTGAGGTTGATAAGATTGGTGTTTCCATAGGTTTGAATCAGAGGCGGCGCGTCTTTGGGCGGGGGCGGGTTAATTTTAATATGATTGCGGGCGGATTCTTCTAAAATTTGATGATTAAATTTGAGTTGGGGGCTGCCTTTTTCAAAGCGTCCATAGACACCGCCATGAGTCGGTTGACCATAAAATTCTAGGGTTTCAAACTTGAGCGGGTCGAAGGTTTTTATTTGAGAAGAAATAATAAATTGACTGTTTAAATTGCCTCGCTTCGGATGCAGTCCTGGTGAGATTTGTAGGGTGTATTTTGTACTTTTTTGTAGACTTTTCGTGGGCGTTATGGTATACTCCCACATATGGTTTGATGGGTCGAACTGTGTCCGGGGGAGTAAATCCTCTGAATTGAACTCGTTTTTCGTCAGTTCTGCCTTAACGGAAATGGGTTGATTCGAGGTATCGGAAACAAGTTTTGTGTGTTGTGCTAAAGACTCTAAATCTAATTCTACGTTAGAGTTAAACGTCAGGTTCGGAGTCAAACCCACAGGATTATTTTCTGAACCGGGATTTTCATCTATTCCGGGTAAATTTGTTAATTGTATGAACTCGGTGTTAAACGTCCAGGCTAAATCTTGGTCTAGGCGGTGATTTTCAAGGTCAGATAAGCCCTGTTTGAGTTTAACTTGAATACGAGTGGCTAAAGGTAACGCCCGGTCAGCTTGAAACCCCACCATTCGGGGTGTTAAAAAGCGAAATTCTCCGGGAAGGGGTGGCGTAATTTCAAACTGATTTAAAAGTTGACGTTGTTGGGGAGAATCTAAACGTTCAACCGGAATTAACGGATGTTTAAAAATAACCCGAATTTGACTCAAAGATGTCACCTCTCCGGTGGGAGTAATTTCTTCTATCCACTCCGGAAGAGGAGGAACTGGGAGGGCAGAAACAGTTGCTAAAGGTTCTTCGCTCGGTGCCAGGCTAAAAATTCGGCATCCCGCCAGCGTCGCGATAAACAGAAAGATAAAAATTAACCGCTTCCACGTTTGGCGGTATTGCCCTTGAGTTCTCATAGCATTTTTTAGACTAGCTCACCCCCTTCATAACAGATCAAAGCCGGAAGATTCCGCAAATCTATACATTTTTTAATAAACAGTTGGGTTGGGGAGTTCGCGGAGTTGGGCGGCTTCTGCGGGTGTCATTTTTTCATACCGTTCAAAGGGTTGATGTATCCAGGGAGAATCGGCTAAATATTTGACATAAAAATCAGGGACAATCTCAGAACAAGCTTTGTACCATAAGACGGCGGTTTTGACTTCGGTAATATCAGCCGCATAGTTATTTTTTAACCAGGATAGACAGTCTTGTAAACTGACTCCAGAATCAACTAAATCATCGACTAATAACACCTGACTTCCCAGGGTTTCTGTGGTCATGGTCAGATGATTGGCTATTTTAATTTTACCTTGAATTCGACCTTCTGAACCGCCATAGGAAGAACAGGATAAAATCGCTAAGGGAGTGTCATAAATGCGCGAGAGTAAATCTCCGATTCTCAGTCCTCCCCGGGCTACACAAACAATTTGATTAAATGACCAGCCGGATTGATAGATTTTTGCGGCTAAAGCTTCTATCAACTGATGATAATCTGACCAAGAAATGTATAAGTCACTCATAGGAAGTTGTTTGTTGTTCTCAATGATTATAAGTTGTAGGCTGGATCAAATCAACTCTTGTTTAATCTCCCTCACCCGATGAACTTTTGGATACACCTCGCTAATTTTTAGAGGAGAGTACATCAATTGAACTATTTTTTTATTGTTCATCAATTTGAGTTGAATCATCTTCAAAAATTTTCGCTTTAAAGCCTTGACAAACCCAGAAAAAAATTTTATCCTGTAGGTAGGGTAGAATTGGCAAGGATTGTGTCCGATAAGGTCACATCAGTGAAATCAGCTTGTTTGAGATTCGCTTCCGTCAGATTGGCATGGCTGAGATTTGCACCTGTTAAGTTTGCCCCTGTTAGAGTTGCCCCCCTGAATTGAGCATGACTTAAATCACTATCTCGTAAATCAGCATTCATCAGATTGGCATAATTGAGTTGAGCAAAAGAGAGATTCGCCCCAACACACTTGGCTTGTTGTAGATTTGCAGTGTTTAAAAGGGCTTGAGACAGGTTAGCCAGCACTAACTTTGCTCTGTGAAAATTAACATGAGTTAAATTCGCTGCTGCTAAATTTGCACCCGTCAAATTCGCCTCACTCAGACAAGCGCCCGTTAAATCTACTCCCGCTAAATTCACGCCCCGAAAATTCCGGTTTCCCAAACGATAACAGCGTAGCATTTCCCCCAGATGAGTCAAGCCGATTTCTCGCCGGGGGGGTTGTCGTTGGGTAACAGAAAACCGATTTCCCGATTGAATCACGTTTGCCATTTCAGTATACATCGGATAAGCACCGATTCCACTTAATCTCACCCAACCTCGAGACCGAGTTAAAGCGATAAACAGTTGCTGACGAAAACTGAGGTTAGCTTCATTTTTTGCAATTTCATCCAAACCAACTAAATACACCATATCTGCTTCTTGTCCTTTCGCCCGATGAATGCGAGAAATGGTAATTCCCCCTTCACACCAAAATTGATTGGGTTTAGCGTGATCACCCGTAACAATATTACAGTCAACCGTACCCGGAATATAAATATCTAAACCTTGTGTGATCAAAAAATTAGCCACATATTTTTCTAATTTTATCGCCTCAAACGTTTCTCCTAAAACAATCACTAAAATTTCTCGACTGGGACGCAAGCCATCTATCCTTAAATTGTGATAAAGCTGCTGAGTTAAAGCCGTTAATTCATCTTGACGGGAATGATAGGCTTCAAATTCTATGAGAGATTTTTTCCAAAAGGATGAAACAGGATGGGGGGTTAATTTATCATTATAAGATAGAATCATAGGTTGAATAGCAGTCTGAATAGAAGGTTGAAAATTAACCTGAAAACCGATAGTTTCCCAATCTTCTATCCGAGTCATTGTTGTCAAAGAACCCTCGAGACGCAGTAACCCTAAACTCATCCCGTAAGCCGCCGTTAAAATTTCTGGGGGAGTGCGATAAGCACGAGACAAAATCTCTGTTTTTTGGATATTATTTTCATACTCCCCTGTTAACAGATGTCCCCATTCTTCTCCAAACAATTCACTGGAAGTTAAACTTTTTAGGGTTTCTAAACTTTGCATTTCATCTTCCGCCCAAATTAACCGACGTTGAGAACTATTCGGGGTTTTCTGTGCGTCTAAACTCACCGGACGTAAAGCTTGATACGCCATCCAATAAAAAGGTTGTTTTCCTTCAAATTTCAATTCATCTTCGACCAAAAAATCTTGACCTTCATCCACTAAAATCGCATCAAACAGTTGGGGAATAACAGATTTTTTCAGTAAATCACAACAAGCTTCGGCTAAAGCTTTGTGAGGTTTAGAAGAATGGGTGCGACGAACACTCAAACTCCAAACGCCCGCCCCTTGACAAATTGTACTATAAAGTCCTGGTTGTTCTTGGGAACCCCAAGCATGAAGCACCCGTAATTTTTGAGAATTAGAATCATACCGAACTTGACCACAACTAAACCGTAGTAACCATTGCTCTAGATGGTAGATCATCGTTTCATATAAACTGCGACTGAAAAACACCAATGCAATCTCCCAGTCAGGATACTTCAGGTGCATTTGGGCGGCTTTTTGACAGAGTAATACTGTTTTTCCCGAACCTGCAACACCCCGAATTCGTTGTAAACCCGGAGGAATTTGTTTAGCAATTCGTTCTTGGTTTAAATCCAGTTTTGCAATCTGTTCTCGAACTTTTGCTAAAATTTCCCCTCGTTTATTTTGATGATCTTTGCAAAAAAAATGACGTGTCGGCGGACGAAATAAAGGCGTTCCCGCAATCACAGCTTGTAATAATTCCCATTGCTGATTCGACAGGCTTTTGCCCGGAACTAAAGAAGGGGTTTTAGTAATTAACTCCAAGATAGAAGAGGGATGAACCAAACTCTCTTGAAATAGAATTGGTGGAGAACTGGGTAATTTTTCAAATCCCCGTTTTTGCCAATCTTGAGATAAAATAAAAGGTAAAGCCACTATCGCCCGTCCGCAAACATGATGTTTCAATAGAGGTTCACAATGACAATATTGAAGTAACGCAAACAGTTGATTTTCCGCCTGTTGGTAAGGAGAGATGCGCGTGGTGTAGAACTGTTGTAACTCCCAAACATGGCCGGAAATTCCCACAATTTGCTCGAGCGTGATAGACTTAACTTCTATAACAACTAAACCGAACTCAGCATCTACGATTAAAATGTCCGGTTCCTTGCGAAAGGTTCCCGTCTTAGAAAAAATCGGATAGCGCCAATAAGCGATACAATGACGTTGAGCGAAGGTGTGACAAACCCTTTCCCAAACTTGTCGTTCACCGAGTTCACCACTGGGACTAAAAGCTTCAGTGGTAATGAACTTTTGAGGCGGTTTATCGGTTTGCTCTCTTGTCATTCGGAAATTAAATGGGTTGACATCGGTTGAAAAATGAGAATCTGGGTGCAAGAGAAGTTAGGATGAAGCTAACGAAAGGTTAAACCCGACTTGTGAAAATCCTCAATAGTGTTTCATGGTTTCTTACCGCATTCCCCTACTCCTACTCGCTTGCTTGAGTTGCTCGGGTTTCCTCTCTCGTCCGAGTCCAACTGCTATCTCTGCAAATTCTACCGCAGTCGAACAACTTGTTTTTGTAAATGAACCCACAGATTCAGTTATCTTAGCGCAAGATAATTCTACCTCGGAAAGACCACAATTTGAGTTTCTGTCTCAACTTCCGATGGGGCTAATATTATTGGGTCTGGGGGGAATGATTGTTACCGGGGGCGCTGTTTTTATTATTGTTAAGTTAATTGGTCACAACCCCGAACCCTCTGAAGACCTCCCCCCCGAAGAGACCCTAGAGGAATCTTCCCCCTATCTCACGTCCTCAGAAAATGCCCCAATTCCCCCAGGTTCGGTGTCTCCCCGCCCCGAATACACTCAAGAAGATAGACCCCTGTTAAAACTTCCCCCATCTGAATTTCCCCGGCATGAACCGGAGGAAAAAAATGGTTATGTAGATAGCCCTCGCCCCCAAAATATACCTTCAGAACCGTTAAATAGTTCGCAAAATATTCAATCGGCTGAGTCATTTTTAGCCGCAGATAAACCCCGCCTTCCTCAACTTGACCCCGTAGAACAATTGATTGTAGAATTACAACACCATGATTCCACAAAACGTAGTCAAACGATTTGGGAACTCGGTCAAAAAGGTGATTCTCGGGCAATTCAACCCTTAGTTGATTTAATCTATAATTCTGATTCTAAACAACGCAGTTTAATTTTATCTGCACTGTCAGAAATTGGGACTCGAACTCTCAAACCCATGAGTCGGGCGTTAACCCTATCATTACAAGATGAAAATTCGGAAGTCCGAAAAAATGCGATTCGAGATTTAACCCGAATTTATGATTTAATTCTTCAGATGAGTCAACTGTTACAACGGGCGGCAGATGACCCCGATACCGATGTCAGAGAAACCGCGAGATGGGCCGCAGATAAATTAAGTCGGATGCGTCCATTACCCACCATTAACGATGAACCCCCGCGCTAATCTATGAAGTTTTTTAAAATCGTTTTTCTAAAATAATGAGTTCTCATTCTATGAAATTATTATTAATGTCTACCCCGGTGGGGCCATTAGGGTCCGGGACAGGTGGCGGCGTGGAATTAACCCTGTTAAATTTGGTGAAAGTATTGCAGCCAAAAGGTCATCAAATTACCGTTGTCGCCCCCAAAGGTTCGGTTTTAGAGTCAATTCCTTTAGTTGAAATTCCGGGCAATCTACAAATTATGGCGCAATCTCAAAACCGAGACAGTCCGATTATTATGCCCCCAGATTCAGTTTTAGGTAAAATGTGGAATTATGCCCGTCAAGTGCAGAAAGATTATGATTTAATTGTTAATTTTGCCTATGATTGGTTGCCATTATATTTAACCTCATTTTTTCAAACTAAAATCGTCCATTGGATTAGTATGGGTTCACTCTCAAATGCTCTGGATGTCATTCTTCAAGAAACTGTTCAACAGTTTCCTCAGCAAATTGGGTTTTATACCCAAACTCAAGCCGAAACTTTTTATTTAAAGTCTAACTCTTCTGTTTGTTTGGGAAGTGGGATAGAAATTGAACAGTATCAATTTTGTGCCGAACCGAAAAATCAGTTGGCTTGGTTAGGGAGAATTGCCCCAGAAAAAGCGTTAGAAGATGCTGTTTTAGCAGCTAAAATTACGGGCATTCCGCTGAAAATAATGGGCAAAATACAGGATGAATCCTATTGGGAAAAAATCCAGCAAGACTATCCCGATGCACCGATAGAATACTTGGGCTTTCTCTCAACCCATGAGTTACAAAACAACCTGCGAGACTGTCGCGCTTTATTAATGACTCCCCGTTGGGTAGAAGCCTTTGGAAATGTGGCAATTGAAGCCTTAGCTTGTGGGGTGCCTGTGATTGCATATCGTCGGGGCGGGCCATCAGAAATTGTCCATGATGGGGAAACAGGCTGGTTAGTAGAACCCGATAGCATTGAGGGGTTGGTGAGTGCAATTCAAAAGCTTGACAAAATCGACCGTTTGTGCTGTAGAAAACAAGCGGAATCAGAATATTCCCTCCAAGCCTGGGGCGATCGCAGTGAACAATGGCTCCTACAAGTCATCAACTTTTTATAGTCATTGATTGAGGTTGCTAAAATAGAGTTTGATGTAATTATTAAAGTGAGATGATCTTCTATATAATCACACCTTTCTTGACAAAATACCCTGTTAGTCATTCACCCTTAAGATCATGACATTTAGATATTCACCCATCGCTCATCAACCTTTTTATATTGTCTTCATCTACTCTCTATTTGGGAGTGTATGGATTTTATTTTCAGATTGGGTTTTAGAACGAATATTTCTTGATAACGTTCAACTGATTACGCAATTTCAAACCCTCAAAGGATGGATTTTTGTCTTCTTTACTAGCGTGTTACTCTATGAGTTAATTTCTCGGAGTCAAAGGAATCTTCAAGAAAACTACAGTTTACTTCATGCAATTGTTGAAGGGAGTAACGATGCCATTTTTGTCAAAGATTCTCAAGGACGATACCTGATGGTGAATAGCGTATCGGCTGAAATCTTAGGATATTCACCCAATGCCATTTTAGGTCATGATGATGGTGACTTTCTGCCCCCCAATAATGCCCGTGAAATTCAAGCAAACGATCAAGAAGTTTTGCGGCAAGGCTTCTCTAAAAGTTTAGAAGAAAAAGTCATTACAGGTGGAAACACCCGCTTTTATTGGTCCAATAAATACGTTTGGCGGAGTCTCGAAGGTCAAGTTAAGGGATTAATTGCTATTGCCCGAGATATTACAGAACAAAAGCAATTAATGCAGCGACAAGAAGAACTTGTTGAGCAACTTCAGCAGCAAACCCATGATCTTAGAGCTTTAAGTACCATTACCGAAAATGGAATTAGTACCCTCGATCTCCATGATCTTTTACACATTTTACTCAATCGAATTGTATCTGTAAATTCGGCTGATGCTGCGGTGCTGTTACTCTATGAAAATAATAAACTTAAACCCCGTGCCAGTGTAGGGGTTCCTGAAGCGGATTTGGCTGAATATACTTGTAAAATAAGTCAAGGGTTTTCGGGTTTTGTCGCCGCTAGTCCTGAACCTGTTTATATTCAGGATACACAGCATGACCCTCGCTTTTCAAGTTTTTATGCTGATCACAGAAAAGTCCGAACCTTATTAGGCGTTCCTTTTCGGCGAAATAGTCGGTTAGTGGGTGTTCTTCAGTTAGAATGGCAACAGGTTCGCACCTGTCATCAACAGGAAATTCACCTGTTAGAAATCGTTGCGGAACGGTGTGTAATGGCAATTCTCAACGCTCAACTCTATGAACAAACAAAACATCTTCAAGAAAGACTTCAGTTACAAATTGAGCGAATGCCTATTGCTTGTATTGTACATGATCATCAATTTAATATCACCGATTGGAACCCGGCAGCCGAAAAAGTTTTTGGATTTAGCAAAGCTGAAGTTTTAGGAAATCATCCCACAGAATTAATTATACCACCTTCTATTAAACTACATTTTCAAGATATTTTACGTCGAATTGCAGAAGGAGATATGACGGCTCATAGTCTCCAGGAAAATCTCACCAAAGAGGGTCATTTTATTCTGTGTGAGTGGAATAATACCCCTCTGAGAGACGAACAAGGGAGGTTTATGGGGTTACTTTCGATGGTGCAGGATGTGACGGAACGAGAGCGTTCCCGTGAAAAGTTATGGCGGGTTGCCTACTATGATCACCTGACTCATCTACCCAATCACAAACTCTTAATTCAGCGAATTTCTGAGCTTTTAGACAGAGAAAACGTAGACTCTCGTAACAACTTTGCCTTAATTTATCTTGATATTAGCCGTTTTCAAATTATCAAATATACATTAGGACACCAAACGGCTGAACGATTGTTAATTGAAGTTGCTCATCGGTTAGAATCTTGTCTAGAACCGCCTGCCATGTTGGCGCGAGTGGATACGGACGAATTTGCTATTTTGTTAGAAGAAACTTCCGATGTAAATGTTGCCAAACGTTTTGCTGAACGCCTTCGCCGACAGATGATGAGAACTCCTTTTTATCTGAATGGTGCCGAAATTTTTACCGCTTTGAGTGTAGGATTAGTGATGAGTTCAATGGCGAATACTCAACCGGAAGAATTGCTCAGAGCGGCGGATGCGGCGATGCACCGTGCTAAAATGAGTCGATTAAATGAATGTGAAGTCTTTGATAAAGTAATGCAAGCCGAAGCCACTCGACGCTTAAAGCTGGATACCGATTTATTGGGGATTATCAAACATCAAGAATTAGAGGTTTATCATCAACCGATTGTTTCTTTAAACAATAATAAATTAATGGGGTTTGAAGCTTTAATTCGTTGGAAACATCCCCAAATGGGTTGGATTTCTCCGGTTGAATTTATTCCCATCGCTGAAGAAAATGGCGCGATACATAGCATCGGACTTTGGGTGCTGCGAAAAGCTTGTTATCAAGTGAAATATTGGCAAAATAAGTTTCCTAAACTTGAGAATTTAAGTCTTAGTGTAAATCTGTCTCCGGTTCAACTCAAGCATCCTCAGTTAATTGAAGAAATTACTCTGATTTTAGAAGAAACAGACTTTTCTCCGAAAAATTTAAAACTCGAAATTACGGAGAATATTTTTCTCGAAGAACGAGCGATAGCCTACACACTCAATCATCTAAAATCGATGGGAATTTCTATCTGTATTGATGACTTTGGGATGGGATATTCTTCTTTGAGTTATCTACATACTTATCCCATTGATGTTTTAAAAATTGATCGTTCTTTTGTGACGAATTTAACCACTGAAGCCAAAACTCAAGAAATTGTTCGTTCAGTGATTATTTTAGCCGAAACTTTAAAAATGGGTATTATTGCTGAAGGGATAGAAACAGTTGAACAACTCGAATATTTGAAAAATTTGGGATGTGCTTGTGGACAAGGCTATCTATTTGCTAAACCTCTGGAAACCAGCGCCGCCGAAGTATTTATCGCGAATCACCTAGACAGAACTGACCCCACCTCTGTCTAGAAGTGGGGTTAACCCTATGCGATCGCTTGATTTGTTCAACTGATTAAGGGTATGGAGCTAAGCGGGCTCGAACCGCTGACTTCCTCAATGCCATTGAGGCACTCTACCAACTGAGCTATAGCCCCTCGCACTATCTTTCACTATAGCTGAATGCCGAGAAGTTTGTCAAGGATTTTTCTCACTCAGCAATACACCGCCCTTTCAACTCCCCTTCAGAGATGCAGCCTAAAGGTAACTTTTAACTAAAAATAGGAATAGGAGTAGGAGTAGGAGTGTTGAGACATTTGAAAAAGGTGATCCATGCAAGACCCCATCAGAAAATACACCACGACCATCGCCGCCGCCGAAACCGCAACGAGGATACCTGCCAGCATAAAGGAAAACTCTCGATAACGAGCAGCTTGCTGCATCAGATGTACAGACCAAGCGACCAAAGCCATGTCAATTATTAGAATAGGAATGAGCATAAGTTACGTTTCGTAACATTTCTTCTATTCTAACAGGTGTTTTGTAACTATTTGAAAGTCAAACTCAATCTGGTCAACCCTCTAGAGAAGGAATAACCCCACACATCTGATGCAGACTGGAATTTAGCAGAACTTAAGAATTTCTTACAGATACCTGCTCTTGGGTTAAATAGGACTTAATTTCTGACACACTCAATTGACCGAAATGCAGTAACGAAGCTAATAACGCCGCTTCTGCCTTTCCTGTGGTTAGGGCTTCGTAAATATGATGACAATTTCCAGCACCCCCAGAGGCGATCACCGGAATTTCAACATTTTCTGCAATGGTTCGAGTCAATTCTAAATCATAACCCGCTTGCGTGCCATCAGCATCCATACTCGTTACTAGGAGTTCTCCAGCGCCTCTGTTTGCCATTTCCAGCGCCCAGGCGATCGCATCGAGTCCTGTATTCTCCCGCCCGCCCCGCACATACACATCCCAACCGGGGTTCGCCGGATCAGGGCGACGCCGCGCATCAATAGCTACTACAATACACTGCGCCCCAAAGCGATCGCTGGCCCGACTGACAAACTCTGGATCCCGTACCGCAGCCGAGTTAATACTGATTTTATCAGCCCCCGCCCGTAACAAATTTTTAATCATTTCTAAGTTTTGGATCCCCCCCCCAACGGTTAGGGGGATAAACACCTGTTCTGCGGTGCGATAAACCACATCGAGGATAATATTTCGCTGTTCGTGGGTGGCAGTAATATCGAGAAACACCAACTCATCAGCCCCCGCTTCATTATAAATAGAGGCTAATTCAACCGGATCTCCTGCATCTTTGAGGTCAACAAAATTCACCCCTTTCACCACTCGACCTGCATTCACATCCAAACACGGTAAAATTCGTTTAGCCAGCATTAGAATATCGTCCTATTCACTCACAATCATTGTCTCTTTGAATGGCAATTTTTGCAGCACTTATTCGCTGACTGCTAAAGGAGTCAAATTTTTGAGGTCATCCACTACAGAGCAGTTGAATTTTTAGGATTTTCCACCCGCTCAATTAAGATAAGTCGCTTAGGTTGACCTCAAAAACCCAACATTGATAAGTATTAACTCAAATAAGTGTATTGACTCAAACTCCTCTCATAATTTTGCAACAACCGTTGAGATTCTTCTATCGTGATCTGATTTTGTTGTAAAGCAAGTTCCGCTTGACGGCGAATATTTTCGATTAAATCTTCAGCATCATACTGAACATAACCCAAAACTTCCGTCATTGTATCCCCTTTAACAACCTGTTCAATATGATAACCTTGAGGCGTGAGTTTAATATGAACCACATGAGTATCGCCAAACAAATTGTGTAAATTCCCCATAATTTCTTGATAAGCACCCCCAAGAAACAAAGCTAAATAATAGGGTTCAACGGCTTTTTTACCCTGAGATTTGTCTTCAATTTCTCGTAAAGAATGTAACTCTAAAACAGGTTTAACATCCCGCAAATCAATAAACTGATGAATTTTACCATCACTATCACAAGTTAAATCAGCTAAAGTTCCCCGTTGTGTTGGTTCTTCATCTAAACGATGAATCGGCATAATCGGAAATAATTGATCAATCGCCCAACTATCGGGTGCAGATTTAAACACCGATAAATTGACATAATAAATAGAGGCCATCATTTTTTCTAAGTCTTCTAAATCATCGGGAACATATTCAGAAACCCGCACAATATTTTGGATTTTATGACAACAAGACCAAAACAGTTGTTCAACTTTAGCGCGATCACTTAAACTCAAATATCCAAAGTTAAACAAACTAATCGCTTCCTCTTTAAACTGAATCGCATCGTGATAGGCTTCTTGATAGTTATCAGGCTTGATAATTTGATACGTTTCAAACAAATTTCTGAGAATCAAATGATCCTCTTCTGTAATAGACGGAGGAACATTTGGGGGAACTTCACTGGTTCCGAGAACATCAAACACCAAAACAGATTGATGAGAAGCAATCGCCCGTCCACTTTCACTAATTAGTGTCGGAACAGCAATTTTTCGTTCTTCACAAGCTTCTTTAACCTCGGCAACAATATCATTGGCATAATTCTGCATATTGTAGTTTTTAGACGCATGAAAATTCGTTTTTGACCCATCATAATCAATTCCTAAACCGCCCCCCACATCTAAATATTTCATATTCCCGCCCAATTGGGAAAGTTCTACATAAATTTGACTTGCTTCCCGAATAGCATCTTTAATCACACTAATCGAAGAAATTTGAGAACCAATATGAAAATGTAACAGTTGCAAACAGTCTAATAAATCCGCAGATTTTAACGCATTAACCACCTGAATCATCTCAGGAATCGTCAACCCAAATTTAGCGCGATCGCCTGTAGTTCCACACCAGCGACCCATTCCTTTTGTACTCAGTTTCGCTCGAATTCCTAAGAGAGGTTTAATTCCTAGATTGCGACTGGCTTCAATCGCAGTATAGACCTCCTCCACTTGTTCCATAACCAGAATCGGAGTATGTCCTAAACGTTGAGAAAACATCGCCGTCTCGATATAATTCCGGTCTTTATAACCATTGCAAATCAGCAGAGAACCGGGAGTATTTAGCATCGCCAAAGCAATTAATAATTCGGGTTTAGACCCCGCTTCCAAGCCAAATTTAAACGGTTGACCAAACCGGACTAAATCTTCAATTAAATGTCGTTCTTGGTTGCATTTTACTGGATAAACCCCGCGATAATTTCCGGCATATTTATACCGAGCAATCGCTTTAGCAAAACAAGCATTTAAACGTTCGATGCGATCTTCAAGAATATCCGGAAAACGAATTAATAAAGGAAGTCCTAAATTGCGACGTTTGAGAGACTCTACCAATTCATATAAATCTAACGAGCCA
>JBJHBL010000077.1:0-28379 GCA_050485465.1 Limnoraphis sp.
CTTTTCAGAAGTTTGGGTTTTGTGTCAATAACAGAAGGACAACGGTGGTTAACTCATCACTGGCACAAAATTTTCATTCTTTCAGAACTGTTTCCCGTGAAATCTTCAAAATAATCGAGTTTCAGAGCGCTCAAAATCCAAAAAAAATCGATGCAAATCCTCTAGAGGAAAGCCATAGAGTATTTTTAAAAAATATAAAAAAATCAAATTATAGCTAGAGTATCATTCTTGAATATTTACCTAGAATTAGTACAGTTTTTTAGCCTTATTACTGAAAATTAGGGAGTCGAATTGACTCCCCAATTTTGTAAAATGAAACAGCCCTGCCAAAAATGGGGGCTTTTAGAGGATGTGATTTTTACAAATTCTTTCACACTGCTATATTAGAGTGAATTAGGAGTGTTTCGACTTCCGCAAAGCAACACCTGTTACACCAAACAGAAATAAAGCCACAAAACTAGACGGTTCGGGTGCTTTCACAAAAGCATAGTTAGTTTTGACTTCGACTAAGGTTAAAGATGTATTTTCGCTAAAGTACCGAGAAAAATTACCTGCATAAAATGCCCTAATAGATTCTTCATTTCCGCCAAAGTCTTGAATCGAGAAATCTGTTAAAAATTTAAAGCCTTCAGTTGCTTCTACTGCAAAAAAGTCTTGAGTATCATCGGTTGTTAAACGTCCAGAGATCCAGAAAGAATTGAGAATATTACCTGTAGCATCATCAAATAAGAAGAAGGAAATGTTACCTTCTGCAATTGCGGCTTCACCGGGAGGATTCTCAATGGAAGTGTTTAGTTGTAGGAACGACAGAAAATCAAAGGAAAAGGTTGAACCTCCTGGAATCAAAAAATGACGACCAATAACCGCAGCTTCACTATTGGCAATTCCAACATATTCTTGTCCGTGTCCCTCGGCTTGGGCTAGAGAGTCATTAGTGGCAAAAGTAAAAGGAATCTGATTAATAAATAAAGCATCAGAATTCGCATCCGCATTAACGGAACCACTACTTGCGAAAGTAAATGTATTCGCATCTGTTATTGTTTCAATTCTTAAGGGATTATGGCTAAAGTTATATAAGAAAGCTTTAGAAAATGAAGATGCAAAAGTTGCCGCAAAACTCGGTGATGAACTGAGGGTTAATGTAGCAAAAACAGGAATTGAACCCAAAACTAGATTTAAACGCTTTTGGTAAGTTTTTAGCATGATTGATGTGATATTCTCTTTTTCTCAGGGGTTTATCGGGCTTATAATGCTGAACAGATGCACTTTTGTTTCAATAGCTATCTAACTAGCTAGGCATTTTCCCTCGCTAGTCAATTCGTTGATTATGGTAGATGTAGATACTGTTTTCCCAGATTGCATATTCTTACTGTAGTGCGATCGCAATTCTGAAAAAAAGATAGTAATTTAAAATTTTAAGCTTTTCTTGTAAAGCTTGAGTAAAGTGGGTTCAACCAATCAACTATCAATAAGTTTGTCTCAGGGTTGCTTCAATTGAATTAACATTTTGAAACATTTGAGTCAATTCATGGGATCGGGTTTGGCGTTTTGTTAACATCTGTTTGAGGGGTTGTAATAAATCCCGATCCACATCTTTTTGTAAAGCAATTTCTGTGGCTTTTAAAACGTGAGTAGCTGTGTTGAAAATATCCTCATCCTCAAACCCCCTTTTAGCTGAAATTTGATGTAAATTAGCATCAGGCACGATAGCACGTTCCGATAAGCTTTCATCTAAAATTAATCCTTTTAATAAGGCTAATAGCCCCGCATAAATGCTAAAATCATCACAAGTATCAAAGGCTTTAAATTCTATTCTCCCGACTTCTGCGGGTATTCTGGCGACTTTGGTGAGGGAGGGAACACTTTTGATTAATTGTTCTTCTTTCTGCACGAATACTAATGTTGCTGATCTTTTTCCTGTTCTTGTAAAGGTTCTCACGGATAAACCCTCCCATAACTGACCGTTATAGAAAGGAGAACTATAACTAAAAGGGACAAGATAAGGACTATAATAGGTAAGTTTTTGACCGATATCAATGAGTTTTTCTAAGGGTAAATCGGCAACTGATAGGTTTAAATCTGGCCCATAAGTGACCATATAAATATAGGCTGTATTGTCATCGGGATGAATTTGTAATTGTTTGAGTTCGTATTCGTTTAAGGGGGGCTGAGGTTCAAAAACAGACCTGTAGGGGTTAAAACTGGTGAGAACTGGGGTAAATCCATATTGACCTGCTATTTCTCGTAAAAGTTGAAAACTGGTAGTTAATTCATTAATTGTCTCTTGAATATTATTATGAATGGTTGTTCTAATTTCAATTCCTTTTACCGCACAGTCTATCACGTTTCCAGAGGGATCAAATCTTTCAAATCCTTCGATATACCAGCGCTTTTGTCGAATTCCTGCATCACCAACCCGTAATTGTAAGTTGTCGTTGGGGTAGATGGGGAGTTGGTCAACAATTTGCTGAAAATCTGTAAAACTTGTACAGGAGAAATCTGCAAATTTTCCTTGTGAGTTGAGGAAAGCAACTTCATGTTCTATACCAAAGAAAAACATTTAAGTTAATCAGATTGAGGCTATGACTAAAAATTACCTAGAGTGATTTTAGCATAATTTCTGCTTGTTGATAAAATCATTCAAGAAGAAAAATTTACAATCAAAAAAGAGCATCTTGTATGCTCTAAACTCTGAATCACTGAATTGATATTCAGATATTTTTTGAAGACTAATCAATCAATTTTTTGGCTTGGTCTTTTAAGTTTTCAACGGTATGTTGAATTTCAGCCTCAGCTTGCTTTTTTTGACCTTCGACTTTTTGCTGAGGATCGCCCGTAATCTCTCCGACGGCTTCCTGGACTTTACCTTCTATATTCTTAGCAACCGCTTTGGCTCTATCTTCTAAACTCATGTTAATACTCCTGCTGATTAAATCTTAGAGGAATGTAACAAATAGTAGAATGAGGAACTCGATTTGTCAATCTAGCTTAACCTTTGATTAAACTCCCCCAAGCCCTAACAGTCTAAGCCTTACAACACTCGCAAAATACTGGGAATGCGATTAATCACATTAAAGCTTTGAATTTCCTCAAGCGCTTGTCTAAAATTTCCCTCTCGAACATCATGGGTAACAACAACAATTTCCGCCAATTCTCCATGAGTATCAATCTGTACAATCGATTCAATACTAACATCATAGTTACCAAAACAAGTCCCTAACTTGCCAATCACACCGGATTCATCTTGAGTGACAAAACGGGCATAGAAACGGGTGATTAAATCTTCCATGGGGGCAAGATTACAATAATGTTGATGGCTACAACTCATTAACGGATGAAGTTCACCGGAGACGGGAGTATTAAGCAGCGCCGCAATATTCAAAATATCTGAAACCACTGCACTCGCCGTTGGGCCAGCACCCGCCCCCGGGCCAAAAAACATTACCTGTCCGAGGGGTTCCCCTTCAATTAAAATGGCGTTGTAAACATCATTAATACTAGCTAAAGGGTGTGCTTTTGGAACAAACGTCGGATGAACTCGAATAGAGAGTAAATCATTTTCTAAAGTGGCTTGCGGATCACGACTGGCGATCGCGAGTAACTTGATCACAAACCCCAAACGATTCGCATAGGAAATATCAGTCGCGTTAATATTACGAATTCCCTCACAATACACCTCACTCAGTTTAATTCGTCCACCAAACGCCAAAGATGCCAAAATCGCAATTTTATCGGCAGCATCCAACCCATCTACATCCGCAGTCGGATCGGCTTCAGCATAGCCTAATTGTTGGGCGATCGCTAAAACTTCGGCAAAATCCACCCCTTCCTGCTGCATCCGAGTCAGAATATAGTTAGTTGTCCCGTTGACAATTCCCATAATTCGGTGAATGCGGTTAGCGCCGAGGGATTGTTTAAGGGGTTGTATCACCGGAATTCCGCCCCCAACAGCCGCCTCTAACATCACATAGACGCCTTTTTCATTGGCTGCCGTGAAGATTTCATCAGCGTAGCGAGAGATAACGGCTTTATTGGCGGTAACGACGTGTTTTCCGTGAGAAATGGCCTGGAGAATCAGCGATCGCGCAGGTTCTAAACCGCCAATTAATTCCACCACAATATCGACTTCTGGATCGGTGACAATTTCCTCTAAGTCGGTTGTCAGTAAGCTTTCCGGGAGTTCTACTTGACGAGATTTAGACAGCGATCGCACCCCCACGCGATGTAGGCTTAACCCTTGCAACAGGGGATGTCGTCCGTTGGTATCCAGAAGAATTTGTGCGGTTCCTGTCCCAACGGTTCCGAGTCCCAACAAACCAATCTTCAAAGCCACAATTCCCATCCGTCTGTAAGTTCTTATTCTTCCTATTCTGACATTGAACCTGGCACAACGGATAAGACGATTCTCAAAATAGACAAGGGGGAGTGGGAATTGGCATTGGGGAGACAGTTTACAGTTTGCCATCCCCTATTCTCTGTAAAACCAACGTCCGCCCCGAAATCGCCAGTAAGGGAATAAAATTCGCATCAGGCTTTGAGAGGCGAGATAGGTTGTTAACCACACCCAACTGTAGTGATAGATAAATAATTCTAGATTAAAGAGTTTGGGGGAAATGCCCGGTAAACCGACGGTTTTGGCGAGTCCCCCGATAAATAAGCCTTCCCAAAGTCCGGCGAGGAGTTGAAAGAGTCCGGGCCAATCTCGATCCCAACGAAATTTTTGTAAATAGTTATAGAGGGTATCCCAAATGAGGCCAAATAAAGCGACATACCCCAGAAAGGCAAAGTAAATCCAACGGGGGGAACTCGTTTGACCCAGAGAAAAGGGGAGTGTTACGAGTAAACCGACTGTGGCTAAGAGTAATAAACGAGTTTGCCAGCGTCCTAAAAGGGTTGGAGTCATAAAACTTGAGAGGATTTGAGTCGAATTTGCACCCAATTGTAAAGATTTGTAAACACACTTGTGGGGTGACACCCATCAGGGCTATACTACTTACATAGTAGATGCACCCTGATTAGACCGCCCATCAATTGTGGGCGTTTTTTTTTACCCAAACAAGCGCTACCGTCATCTGTACACCAACTTCGCAAAGGTCTAAAAGAGTTACCGTTTAGACTTTGGGGGAATTTTGTTTTGTCGCAATATCCACTCAAAAAAAGTGAGAGGACGAGTTGCACGTTTAGAGATTTTGGTGTCTGGTTGAATCAGTTTAGTTTTCAGTAAAACTTGGGTGACACCTTTTTCGAGTGGTTCAAAGGGAGATTTATCTGAATAATTTAGGGGGTAATCGATGTGCCACCAATTTCCTAAACAGTAACCACAGATGGCAGCAATTAAGCCAAAAATCATGCTGAAATTCAAAGAATACCCTAACCAAAAAAAGGCAAGAGTGGTTAATAATCCAAGAACTAATCCAGTTGATAATCCAGCCATTGTATAATAGGATGCGATCATGTTAGGTGAAGGTTTCAGTTTATATTAAACTGCAAATTGATCAAGATGAACACATCTGTTCTCAATTCTCAACATTGAATTTACACTGGAGTTAACGGCACTCATGTTCTACAATTGTAGATGGTGATTAAATTAGAGTAACGCAATTGATCAATAAAAAAACGAGTAATCAACAAAAGACTAGCTGATTATATTATGCAGCAGTTTAGCATAGATTTTCAACAATCAAGGGGGTGTAACTTGAGCAAAGATGCAACGAATCCAATAGCATTTTTGACTCAGAATCACTTACCATTCTTGCTGATTGAGTTTTTTTGGTAAATTCAACCGAGGAAATTGATAGTATGTATTTCCATCTTCATCAAAATCCGGTAACGCCGAAAAGACTTTAGCTTGTTTTTCAAGATAATCTTGAGCCACTTCCGGACTAACTTGGGCGGTTGCTGAGAGTTGAATCAATGAAATTCTGCTTTCTTGGGCTTCAAGTAATAGATAGAATGCGTTATCTAGACGACGTTTTTGGTCTTGGCTTCCACTGAGAGTAACAGTGAGTAAACCAATTAAAACGCCTAATCCACCGACAAAAAAGATTTCAAGAAAAGCCATAATTGAGTAGGATATCAATTCAACATGAACAGTTAGCCGTTGTTTGTTTCAATCAAAACAGAGTAGCTAACGGCTAATTGCAGTAAAAACGGGTATTAGCCATTAGCACTTTAAAATCGTGTTATGGTGTTATGGTTTTTTGAAGTAGAGGTCTAGGAAGGTACAACCAAATTTTCTGCCCCTTGAATAACTTTAGCAGATTCAATTACATCTCCTTGCTGAATATCCTCTAAAATTTCTTTCCCCTGGGTCACATATCCAAACGCCGCAAAACGACCATCTAAAATGTTTAATCCCGCCGGAGTAAGTTCCGGTTCAAACAAGAAAAAGAAGATTTGAGAAGAACCGCCATTCGGTAGAGGTTCAGGACGGGCTAAAGCCACAGTACCATAAGCCGAAAACGGTAAAACAGGCTGATCTCGATATCGACCGATTTCTTCTAAAGTAAAACCATAAATCGGTTCTGTTTCTCCTCGAACTAAAATTTCTAAGGGAATATTACGCTCTTGTCCGGTTTTAGGATCAATAAAACCCTCTGCTTTTCCAGGTGGATCACCCACTTGTAGATAAAAGGCATTCAGGGCGCGAGAAAAAGTTAAGCCATCATAGAAACCGCGTTCAACTAAATCGATAAAATTACCTGCGGTCAAAGGAGCGCTATAGCCATCTGCAACAACAGTAATCTCGCCTCGATTGGTTTTAACTTGAACAGTAGCTCGTCCTTTGAGTTGAGGTAAATTACTGTATTCTGAGGGAATTTCATAGGGAAATTCTTGAACCATTAACTCCTCAATTTGACCGACTTGTGCTAGGAGTTCAGCACGAGTTTCGAGAACCTTTTCCCCATCCTTGACTTCTAAAGCTTCCCGTAACGTTTCCATTCCCCCAAGCAGTTCACGAATAATCCCTTCGGCTTGGGGGTGTTGATCTTCAGGAATGCTAGCCAAAATCTGAGATTTTTGTGTCGTCAGAACTCTCGAAGCGATCGCAATATCCCCACTAATGGGACTCCAACGCTTACCCCGAATGTGGGTGGCAATTTCTTCTAAACTGCGTTGCATTTTTCGCACAGGTTCATTATCAATAGGCAACGCATAACGCAATAAGGCTTTACCATCAGTAATAGCATTTCCGGCCGGTAAAACACTCTCACGCTTGGGTTGACTACTGCCGCCATCCCACCAAGCCCCACTCAAACCCATCGACAGCGAACACAACAGCAGCAGGACAACGCCTGTTTTGAGCCAGCGTTTGTAAGTTCTCATGATAGAATTAAGCCAATGCAGCATAAGCCTCCGATTGATTCACTTTTTCATATTACTGTAGAGGTGATCATCCGACCCTCAATCATCAACGGTAGTCCAGCCCAAATTTCTGATCTCAATGTTAAGAACTCAACGGCAACACTACAGATGATCACCCGTTGAGGGGTAAAATAAAATGCCGATTGTTTCTGCACCCAAAGAAACTCCATGATTTCCAGTAACGATTTTCGCACAGGTGTCACGATTGAATTAGACGGGGGAGTTTGGCGCGTAGTGGAATTCCTCCACGTCAAACCCGGTAAAGGTTCTGCATTCGTTCGGACAACTCTCAAAAATGTACAGACAGGTAACAAATTAGAACGCACGTTTCGGGCTGGGGAAACGGTTCCTCAAGCCAACCTAGAAAAGAGCGTTATGCAGCATACTTACAAAGAAGGCGAACAATTTGTCTTTATGGATATGGAGACTTTTGAAGAAGCCCGTCTGAACCCTGATCAAATTGGGAGTGGGGTTAAATACCTCAAAGAAGGGATGGAAGTGAGTGTTGTTCGCTGGAATGAGCAAGTCTTAGAAGTTGAACTCCCCAACTCCGTTGTTTTAGAGATCACTGAAACCGATCCGGGTGTTAAAGGAGATACTGCAACGGGAGGAACAAAACCGGCCACTGTAGAAACCGGAGCTACGGTGATGGTGCCGCTGTTTATCTCAATTGGAGAGCGTATTAAAATTGATACTCGCAGCGATACATATTTAGGCCGGGAGTCAACCTGATCTTTTCTCCATTAGATATGTTCATTCATTGATCTAGAGGGGGTAATTCTCCCGTTTCTGCTGGACTCACTGGATAGCGACAACACAGGATCAGGCTCTATCTTATCTAGTTTTCGGCGTGGAGCAGATCGCTTTTAGCGACGAGAGGAAACGCCGTCTCTATGTAGTTGTACAATGAACAAATACCGAAACGCTCAGATCAAGCTTTGCGGTATTAGCACCTGGAAAACTAGAGTTGGGGGGTTTCAATCCGGAAAGCTTGATTGGGTAAAAACTCTAAGCAACAAGTACAAAGCCTTGTAAGACCACCTACCGCAAGACTTGCGGAATGGGACTCTGTAATGGGTCGAAAGTCTGTGGACATGACGTAAGACGGGGACATAGCTAATACAAGTTAGTAGTGTACGCAGATGTGGGTGAAGCAGAAATTTAAATCGTGAGGTTTCAGGAATCCTTCACTTTTAGCGACGGGAGGATGTAAAATCCAGTCTCTAATCTCTAACATCGAATATCTATAGCAGGGAGACATACCAACTGTGCAACTCGATCTCAACCAGCTTCGTGAACTGTTGGCTGACATTGACAAAACGAATATCTCTGAACTGACTCTCAAGAGTGCTGATTTTGAACTAACGGTTCGTAAAGAACTGAGCCGCGATCGCGTGTCAACCATAGATTCTGTCATAACTGGTGGGGTTCGCAGTTCGGAGTTGGCATCGTCTCCTGTTGTTTCATTATCAGGAAGTTCTCTGTCTGAAAAATCCACGCCTTCGAGTAGTTCGACTTCATCGGTTAGCTCAACTCTCGCCTCTGATGCTAAATGGCTTGAGGTGACTTCTCCTATGGTGGGAACGTTTTATCGTTCACCTGCTCCTGATGAACCGCCTTTTGTTGAAAAAAGCGATCGGGTTATAGTCGGTCAGGTGGTTTGTATTATTGAAGCGATGAAGCTAATGAACGAAATTGAATCGGAATTCTCCGGTCAAATTGTCGAAATTCTAGTCGAAAATGGCGCCGCCGTTGAATATGGTCAAGTGTTAATGCGGATTAACCCTGAATAGGGGACAGGGGACAGTGAACAGTGAACAGTGACCAGTGAAGACAGTTTACAGTGACCAGTTTACAGTGACCAGTAAACAGTGATAACTGCCTATTGCCTTCTTCTATTGCCTATTGCCTATTGCCTATTGCCTGTTGCCTTCTTCTATTGCCTGTTGCCTTCTTCTATTACCTTTTGCCTATTGCCTTCTGCCATCTGCCTTCAGTATAGCTGCCTTTTGCCTTCTTCTATGGACAGGGGACAGGGGAGAAATCTAGAAGGAATTTGATTGAAATTCCGCTTGAAAATTTTGGCGGCTTGTGGGTTGGGCGACTTCTAAACCCTCACCTCCTAATATTTCTAAGGGTTGACCGTTAACAGAAATCCAAATCTTTGCATTGGGATTTAAACTGCTGGCGGTATAAATCACTTGTCCTAGACGTCCAATCATGGAAGCACTTCCGCCCCCGGTGGTGAACTCTTGAGAAAGATCCACATAGACCTGATTAGCATCTCCTTGAACGCCGAGCAGTTCGGTTTGGGGTGGAATCTCACTAAAACGGTTTTCATCGGTTGGTTGAGCCAATAAACGCAGGAACGCGGCTTCTAAAATTAATGCGGGATTGTCTTCTGTCACCTGAACGGTAACAGGGGTAGGAATCCATTCAATTTCACCGTTTTGATCTTGAACGCGATAAATTTCTACCGTTCTTTCGAGGGTTTCCAGTTGGTCGGGTGGTCGGGGGGGCTGTGTGGGTTCTAGAGTTTCACTGGGACTCGGAGAAGGAACGGGTAAAATATCTGGTTCTAGAGTTTGACGGGAACTCAGTATCCACCAGGTCACGCCTCCTCCAAGTGCAATTAATAATACAGCGATCGCAGCAACAATACCAATGGGTTTAACTGGCTCTTTCATATGATTTTTGATTTTTTTCTTCAAATTTACCGAGTTGTTGGGTAACTTCGATCTACAGTCTGTTACCCATACAATTCGGAGACTTTTTCTCAAACAATTAACTCGGTGTTAATAAAATAAGCTGTCGCGATCGCAGTGAGCGTACCCCATCTAAATCCAGTTTAACTTGAGATAATATCTCTTGAACGGTTTGTGGAGTTTCCTTCGGTTCTGACCCCGAATTCACCTCACAGGCTCGCATAAATTCAAACTCCTCGGGTGACAACTGTACTAATTGATAGTCATAATCAAATAACGTTTGATTCGGCCAACCATTCAAACAGGGACTCAATTGGGGAATAGCAGCCCGTAAAGTTTGATCTTCTGACCACTGAGAACGAGCTAGGGGTGAACGACCCAGAAAAAACTCATAGTGAGTAATTTGTGGATCGAGCAATTCAACTAAACGGTAACGTTCGCGATCACTGAGTCCTTGAACTCGCGTCATTAATTCTGGTGATTTTCCCAATAACCGCTCAACCTGCCAATAACCGCGATTAGAAAATCCGACAAATTCTAACCCCGACGCATCAATCAACTCAAATAACGTTTCAATATTGTAGTCAATCTCTTGGGGATGAACATACATATCGGCAAAACATTCATCCCGTTGATTTTCTAACGCCCAGCGTTGGGCTTCATACTGTACCAAACGGTTATCTTGCGGTAACGCTTCAAAAATCTCACGACCAATTTTTACCCCTTCTGGATAGTTATTGCGGCGTTCTCCTTGAATTAAGGCGATCGCCTGTTGCATCAGACGAATTTCCCAGCGTCCTAACTCCGCATAGACAAAAATGTGCATTAAGCCACCCGGGGCTAATTTTAACGCCAAAGTTTGTAATCCACGAACCGGATCGGGTAAATGATGTAAGACCCCAACACAATTAATTAAATCAAACTGACCGGGCAGTTGACCAACATCATATAAACTCAGACAGCGAAACTCAGCAACCGGAGTTCCGGGTGTAGAGATACCCGAGCGTTGAGTTCGTTCCTTTGCCACTCGGATCGCTCCCTCACTGAGATCCATGCCGATCACAGAAGCTTGAGGATTAAGCTGAATCAAGTATTCTGTACTCGAACCCGTTCCACAACCTGCGTCTAGAATGCGAATTTTTTCTTTTGGGGGCGTGCGACCTGTGCAGAAGTTATAGGCGGCTTGCCAACACCAACGCCAATTATATCCGGGAGGGGGTTCATCCAGTAACGGATCGGGGGGAAAGGGGTAAGTATCGTAAAGTCGTTGAACCGCAGTGCTAATTTCTTCCATATTGTATCCAGTGGTGGCTGTTTGCTGAGATCGATCTCAAGAACGGGGAGGACAACAGAGAACTGTAGCACCAAGATTGCTGTTTTCCCAAGTTGAAGGAATGTTAAGTTTCCTGGCTCTGTTGGCTGTTTCCGGCTTCTCAATCCCCTTAATCTGCGACCGTTGTAATAAAACTTATTCTTTTTTCTCAGATAACTCCTCTTAAATCTATACAATAAGTTTCGATACGCTTTTAAAAAAATACTGAGTAATCAACCCAAAACATTTTAATCTGAAAGAACGATTTGGCTAAGAACTCCAATCCCCACTGGCAAAAGTGAGCAAATCTCAATGCTGACTTCACCCCTTTGCGGTTTGGGAGCCATCAGGTTAAAAGCTGTCATTGATTCTATTGTAGGGAGCAAATTAGATTCAGATGAGTGTTAAAGCAAGTGGTGGAAGCTCTGTTGCGCGTCCGCAACTCTATCAAACTTTACCGATCGCAACGATTTCTCAAGCCGAGCAACAAGATCGCTTCTTGGCAAAAGGCGAACTGAGTGAACTAGCAACCTTCTTTAGCTCAGGAACGCTTCGTCTGGAAATTGCTCAAGTTCTGACTCAAAACTCAGAACTGATTGTATCTCGTGCAGCGAATCGGATTTTTACAGGAGGTTCTCCTTTAGCTTTTCTAGAAAAGCCGGAAGAACCAGAAATGGCAATGGCTGGCGTGGGTGCTGGCGATATGAGCGTTATCGAAGGGATGAAATTAGGAACGATTTCCTATGTTGACAATAGAGGCGGTAGCCCTGGAATTTTCTCAGGCTTAAGATCGCTGTTTGCAGATGCTGGGAGCAGTGGTGGCCCTGCTGTATTCATTCCGCCTGGATTCCAGCCAATTAACGTTTCTCGTTATGGCCCAGGTAATATGACCAAATCCCTGCGAGATTTAAGCTGGTTTTTGCGTTATCTGACTTACTCCATTGTTGCCGGAGACCCCAATATTATCGCCGTTAACGTGCGGGGATTGCGGGAAATCATCGAAAATGCTTGTTCAAGTGCAGCAACGCTGGTTGCTTTACAAGAAATGCGGCGGGCTTCTCTTGGCTACTTCAAACAAAGCTCAGAAGCGCAAAATATTGTCAAGCAATATTTTGAAGTGCTAATTTCTGAGTTTCAAGGGGCAACTCCTTCTAACAAGGTGCGTCAGCGTCCCAGTAGCGACCAACAAGGCTTAGAATTACCGCAAATTTACTTCAACGCGGCTGAACGTCGTCAAAAGTTTGCGATGAAGCCGGGTTTGTCTACCTCCGAAAGACAAGACGTGATTAAAGCGGCTTATCGTCAGGTGTTTGAGCGGGATATTACTCGCGCTTACAGTCAAAGTATTTCGGATCTCGAATCTAAAGTTAAAAATGGCGAAATCTCCATGAAGGAGTTTATTCGTCGTTTGGGTAAATCTCCCCTCTACCGCAAACAGTTCTATGAACCGTTTGTCAATAGCCGGGTGGTTGAACTGGCGGCGCGTCACTTCTTGGGTCGGGGTTTGTCGTCTCCGGAAGAATTTAGCAAATACTTCTCGATTATCTCAGAAGGGGGTTTAGCTAAACTCGTCGATGCGATGGTTGACTCTCAGGAGTATTCTGATTACTTCGGGGAAGAAACTGTTCCTTATCTGCGAGGATTGGGTCAAGAAGCTCAAGAATGTCGCAACTGGGGGCCGCAAATTGACCTGTTTAACTACAGTGCGCCTTTCCGCAAAGTGCCTCAGTTTGTGACGCTGTTTGCAGACTACAACCAACCGTTACCGGATCAACACGTTTACGGTAAAGGAAACGATCCTCTAGAAATTCAGTTTGGGGCGATTTTCCCGAAAGAGACTCGCAACCCGAAAAACCGTCCGGCACCCTTTAGCAAGGATACTCGCCGAATTCTGATTCGCAATGGGGCAGGTATTGATAATCAACTGAGTAACCCGGCAGCGCGTCCGAATGCTCCAGGTTCTTTAGGGCCGAAAGTGTTCAAGCTCGATCAGCTTCCAGGCGGTTATATTAGTAGTCGGTTTAAGCGCTCTGGCGGCAGTAAAGGTGTCAGCGTTAAGTTCTCAGAAAGCTCAACCCAAGCGGTGATTAAAGCGGCTTATTTGCAGGTGTTTGGTCGGGAAGTTTACGAAGGTCAACGCCTCAAGGTTGCTGAAATTAAGCTGGAAAACGGCGACATCACGGTACGCGAGTTTATCAGAATGTTAGCCAAGTCTGATACCTTCCGTAAGATGTACTGGACATCGCTTTATATCTGTAAAGCTGTTGAGTATATTCATCGCCGTCTGTTAGGACGACCCACCTATGGGCGTGCAGAAATCAATTCTTACTTTGATATTTGCGCCAAGAAGGGTTTCTATGCGTTGGTCGATTCGATTATTGACTCACCAGAATACAACGAATCTTTTGGAGAAGATACGGTTCCCTACGAGCGCTATTTAACTCCAGCTGGAGTTTCCTTGCGAACCATGCGGGCGGGTGCTTTACCGGAGAAAATGCCGCAAATTATCGCTCAACAAGCCCCGACTCCTCGTTTTGTGGAACTGGGTACTCCTGACAATATGAAGGGTGAACTCGAACTCCAAAATCGTGTGGCTCAAGGGGTCAGTCAGCGCCGTCAACAAACTAAGGTGTTCAAGCTGACAAATACGGAAGATAAAGCAGCATTGAAGATTTTAATTCAAGCGGCTTATCGTCAGATTTTTGAACGGGATATTGATCCTTATGTTGTCAAAAATGAGTTTACTGCTCTTGAAAGTAAGCTCGGAAACCGTGAAATTACGGTGAAAGAGTTTATTGAAGCGTTGGGTAGTACCTCTCTGTATATCCGTGAGTTCTACACGCCTTATCCTAATACTAAAGTGATTGAGTTAGGAACGAAGCACTTCTTAGGTCGGGCGCCTCAAAACCAAGCGGAAATTCGCAAGTATAACCAAATCTTGGCTTCTCTTGGGTTGAAAGCGTTTATTGGGGCGATGGTGAATAGTATGGAATATTCTCAGGTGTTTGGAGAGGATACAGTTCCTTACCGTCGTTTCCCGACTTTACCTGCGGCGAATTTCCCCAATACTGAGCGTTTGTACAATCAGTTAACCAAGCAAAATGATGAGATTGTGATTCCCAGTTTTGAACCTGTAGTTTCGACTGATCGCAGTTAATTCAATGTTCGGTTAATCCGTCGTTTTTTGGTTTAAAATGATTTCCCCTATTCAACTGAATGGGGGATTTTTTACAGTTTACAGTTTACAGTGACCAGTTACCAATCTTGCCTTCTGCATGAGTGCCTCTTCCTTTTGCCTCCCTCAAAAATAACGCTTATCTATAAACCAGATTTAGTATTATACCGCTACCCGCTACATCATCAGAGAATTTAGAACACAGTTTAGGGTGGGCTTCTTTTCAACCCACCCTCTTTTGATTTAGATTGAATTCTAGACGATTAAAACAACCTAAGAAGCAACTCTAGCTGCTGTGCGTGTCCGTCGCCGTCCTGTAGTTTGGGGTGCTTCGGGGGTCACAGATTCTTCCTCTTGACTATTATGATTCACATCGGAAATATTATCCCCCTCTGGAGTATTCATCAACAATACAACTAAAGGATTATTGCGTTGCAGTTCCCGTCTTAACAACCGTTCAATTGCACGTTCAACTTGAGTTTCTACACCTACCCAATCGATTTCTTTTTGACCTTCAAAAGAATGAGACAGTTCTGACCAATAATCCTTTAAAGTATTTTCGATTGACTGAGTAATTGATTGGTGCAGAACATTTTGATCAACTGAGGTGACAACTCCTCGGAAATGAATTTTCGGTTTAGCGATTAATTTTCCATCCAAATCAACAGCCACTGCAACAGTAATCACCCCGTCTTCGGCCAGTTGACGTCGTTCTTGCATCACATCATCTTTCACTACACCTGTGCGAGAAGAATCAACAGGTTCAACCCCGGCTTTCACTTTATCAATCACAGCAATTGAATTTGGGGTTAGTTCAACCACATCCCCATTATCAATGATAATCATATTTTCTGGGGGAATTCCCATACTTTGAGCCGTCTGAGAATGTTTAATCAACATCCGATGTTCACCGTGAACGGGAACAAAGAATTTTGGACGGGTTAAAGCCAGCATTAATTTTTGATCTTCTTGACAGCCATGACCCGAAACGTGAATGCCTTTATCCCGACCATAAATCACGTTTGCACCTAACATCATTAACTTATCAATGGTGTTAACAACAGCGATTGTATTACCGGGAATGGGGTTAGCAGAGAATACAACGGTATCGCCTTTTTTAATGCTAATTTGTCGGTGAGCGCCATGAGCAATGCGCGTTAAAGCTGAAAGCGGTTCCCCTTGTGATCCAGTCGTCAAAATTAACACTTTGTCATCAGGTGTACTTCGCAATGAGTTTAAGGGAATAAATAGATCATCTCGACATTTGATATACCCTAAATTTCGCGCATGGGCGATCACATTTAACATCGACCGACCGACAACAGCCACCGCACGACCCTGTTTTTGAGCAATACTGAGAATAATATTCAGCCGATGCACTGAAGACGCAAAGGTTGTTACTAAAATACGTCCGGGAGCTTGAGCAAAAATCCGATCTAAGTTGGGATAAACTGAACTTTCTGAAGGGGTAAACCCGGGAGATTCTGCGTTTGTGGAATCACTTAATAAACAGTGAACGCCTTTTTCACCATATTCTGCAAGTCGTTGAAAATCAAAAAATTCGCCATCAACCGGGGTGTGATCCACTTTGAAGTCACCCGTATGAATCACAACACCAACGGGGGTATTAATGGCCACCGTGAAACTATCAGCAATTGAGTGAGTATTCCGAATATATTCTACTAAGAAACTCTTGCCAATTCTGACCATTTCTCGCGGACGAACTGTTCTTAATTCGGTGCGATCGCTAACGCCTGCTTCTTCTAATTTTCCTTGCAATAATGCCATTGCCAGTCGCGGGCCATAAATCACTGGAATATCAAATTGTTTGAGGTGAAAAGCAATTCCCCCAATGTGATCTTCGTGACCGTGAGTAACGATCATGCCTTTAATTTTATGGCGATTTTCCCGCAGATAAGTAACGTCTGGGAGAACGATATTAACGCCGTGCATTCCATCAGTCGGAAAGGCAAGTCCAGCATCGAGAAGGATAATTTCATCATCATATTCAAAGACGCAGGTGTTTTTGCCAATTTCATGTAAACCGCCTAAAGGGATAATCTTTAAGCCAGTACCATCACTTTTGCTGATGGGTTTGCGAGCGCTTGTTTTATTTTTAATGATGGGTGTTGTTCCGTTTTTAACCATGTTTTCCTTTTTGTATGACGGTTATTGGTTTAACAATGAACTTCGAGAGTTGAAAGTAAATTTGAGTCAAAACTAATTTTGACTAAATATTGAACAACTAACGAAAAACTGTTCATAACTATTCAGTTGTCTGAAACTTGGCTTGTTGCCTTTAAGATTTAAGCAAATGCAGTTCACTTAACACTTGTTGTAATTGTTGAGTAACTTCAGTTGGAGGGTCACACAGGGGAGGGCGAGTATGACCAACGTTCCAGCCTTGCAGCTTTAGGGCTGTTTTCACGGGAATGGGGTTTGTCACGACAAAAAGCGCCTTGAACAGTCCGAAGAGTTTGAGATGAATTTCAGTAGCGACTTGCACTTGACCTGCTTCAAAGGCCTGAATCATTTGCTGTAATTGATCTCCGACCAAATGACTCGCAACGCTGACCACTCCGATACCACCAACTGCCAGCAGGGGTAACGTCAGAGAATCATCTCCAGAGTAGATCTTAAATTCCGATGGTGTCAAGCGCCGAATCTGACTTACTTGATCTAAATTGCCGCTTGCTTCTTTGATGGCGACAATATTAGAGATTTCTGCTAAACGTGCTATCGTCTCTGGTTGTAAGCTTTGGCTTGTCCGACCAGGAACATTATAAAGCATCATTGGCAGATCAGGACTGGCTTGTGCGATCGCCCTAAAATGTTGGTACAACCCTTCTTGGGGAGGTTTGTTATAATAGGGAACCACTTGTAATGTGCCGTCTAATCCTAGTTTAGCAGCTTTTTGGGTGGCTTCGATCGCTTCAGAAGTACAATTTGATCCGGTGCCAGCCATCACTTTGGCTTTGGAAGAAACTGCTTTTTGAACCACTTGAAAAAGTTCATATTCTTCTGACCAACTCAGCGTCGGGGACTCTCCGGTTGTCCCACAGACGACTAAAGTATCGGTTCCATGATCAACCAAATGAGCCGCCAACTGTTCTGCCACTGCATAGTTGACACTTCCATCCTCTTTAAACGGCGTAATCATTGCCGTCATCACCTTTCCAAAACTTACCATCGGCCTTAAGATCGGTTGTGCTGTTTTTTCGGTTTAGGTTTCCGAACTGCCTCACTCATTTAAACTGCTTTTGACCTTTTTGAGCGTTCCCTAGCTTTTCTAGGTCAAACTGCAAACCCCATTAATGAGTGACTAAAGATGAACGCCCTAAAAGATTTTGGGTCACTAATAACTCAGCAATTTGTACGGCGTTTAATGCTGCCCCTTTGCGAACTTGATCGCCACTGAGCCAGAGTTCTAACCCACAGGGATGAGAAATATCTTGACGGATACGACCGACTAACACCGGATCACGACCCGTTGCTTCAATGGGCATGGGGAAATAGTTCGCCTGCCAGTCTTCTACCAGTTCAACCCCTGGCGCTTGAGAGAGAATGTCTCGCGCTTTAGCCACACTGAAGGGTCTGTCAAACTCTAGGTTAATCGCTTCAGAATGAGCGCGAAGTACGGGAACCCGCACACAAGTGGCAGAAATTCTTAAGTCTTCCACGCCGAAAATTTTTCGAGTTTCATTCACCATTTTCAGTTCTTCTTGGCAATATCCCGACTCATTCAAAGGGGAATTATGAGGAAATAGGTTAAAAGCCAAAGGATAAGGAAAGATCTCCGCTTTGGGGGATTCTCCTTGTAACATGGCGATCGCTTGCGCTTTAACTTCTTCCATTGCTCTGGCCCCGGCTCCACTGGCAGATTGATAAGTAGAGACGACGATTCGGCGTATGGGCTGAATTTGATGGAGTGGCCATAGGGCTACGGCCATCAAAATGGTAGTGCAGTTGGGGTTAGCAATAATGCCTTGGTGAGAAGCTGCCGCCTCGGGGTTGACCTCTGGCACAATTAACGGCACTTGAGCATCTAGTCTAAAGGCGCTGGAGTTGTCAATGACAACGGCTCCCGCTTCAACGGCAATAGAAGCCCATTGTTTAGATGTCGAAGCTCCAGCCGACGCTAACAGCAAATCCACTTGAGCCAAAGACTTTTCGTTAACCGCTTCTACCGTGATTTTTTCCCCTTTAAACAGGAGTTCAGTTCCGGCTGAACGCTCAGAAGCGAACAACTTCAATTCAGCGACTGGGAAGTTGCGACTGTCGAGCAAGTCTAGTAATTCGCTTCCAACCGCACCAGTTGCGCCCAAAATACCCACTCGGTAAGACTTAAACAAAGTCAGAACCCTCCGTCATAGACAATTCTAAAATCAACCTGAAATTTCAATATCAAAATTAATAACAAACAAAATCAGTAATCTACAATAGGAATCTGGATCTAAAAATTGCCTCTCTGAATAACTGATGCTCCCCTAAAGGGTCTTCGCTATCTCTCAAGATTTAACTGAGGGGCAGAGGCGCGCTCACAAACTGTTGCGATCGCGAGATAAGATACAATTGCACATCTAGTCGATAGACTAACTCACCCCAAATTATAGTTCCCCAGAATCAAAGTGTGTTGAGGGGTTATTGAATTCAGAATACCACAACTATGAAAGTTACCCAGGAAAAACTTCCCGCTAGCCAGATTGGGCTAGATATCGAAATCTCACCGGAAATGTCCAAAAACGCTTACGAGCAGGTGATTCGTCAGTATGCTCGTTCGGTTAATATTCCTGGGTTCAGGAAAGGGAAAGTCCCCCGCCATATTCTGGTTCAACGTTTAGGTGTTGAGCGGATTAAAGCGGCGGCTTTGGATGATTTAATGCAGCAGTGCTTACCCAAAGCCGTTGAACAGGAAAACATCCCAGCCATTGGGAGTTTTGAACTGCGGGGCAATGTTGAAGAATTAGTCGCCCAGTATGAACCCGGCCAACTGATCACGATTAAAGCGGTGGTGGATGTGCCACCAGAAGTTAAGCTTGGTGAATATAAAGGCTTAACAGTCCAGGCTGAAGAAGTCAAAGCCGATTCGGCTCGAGTGGATGAAGTGTTAGAACAGGAACGAGCCAAGTTAGCAACGTTAATTCCTGTAGAAAACCGACCCGCTCAAACGGGTGATATGGCCTTTGTGGACTTCAAAGGGGTATTTGCCACCGACAGCGAAGACAGTGAACCCCAAGAAATTCCGGGGGGTCAAGCGGAAAATTTCCAAGTTGAGCTAGTTGAGGGACAATTTATTCCCGGTTTTACCGAAGGCATGATTGGTATGAGTCCGGGTGAAACGAAGGAACTCCAGGTGACATTTCCTGAAGATTACGGTAATGAGGAATTAGCTGGACAGGCTGCGGTGTTTACCATTACCTTGAACGAACTCAAGGAAAAAGAACTCCCTGAACTTGATGATGATTTCGCTGAAGAAGTCAGTGAGTTTGAAACCTTAGCAGAATTGCGTGAATCATTAGAAAAGCGCTTTCAACAAGAAGCTGAAGATCAAACGACGGCCAACAAACATAAGGCTTTAATTGAAGCGATTGTCGCAGAGATCGGAGTGGAGTTACCGGAAACCCTGATTCGACAAGAAGTTGATCAAGTGCTAACTCAACAAGCCATGCAGTTGAGTCAAATGGGAGTCGATATTAAACGGCTATTTACCCAAGAGATGATTCCTCAAATGCGGGATCGTTGTCGTCCCCAGGCGATTGAACAGCTTAAGCAGTCTTTGGCTTTAAAGGAAATTGCCAAGCAAGAGTCCCTGACGGTTTCTGATGAAGAAATTCAAGCCGAAGAAACCAAAGCTATGGAACAACTTCAAGGACAAGAGGTTGATCCAGATCGGTTGCGAGAAGTTGTCACCGAAGACTTACTGAAGAAAAAGACTTATGCTTGGTTAGAGGAAAACTGCACGATTGAGTTGGTTCCTGAAGGGTCTTTGAGTCAGTCCCAGGAGTCTGAGGAGGGGGAAACTTTAGAAGAACCCTCCGAGGTGGAAGTTGAAGTCTTAACCTCGGAAGAGGAATAGCAAAATAGCAGAGGGGATGGGGGAGAGGTTAAAACACAATTTGAGTTCGACGAGCGAAACACCCCTAACCCCTAACCCCTAACCCCTGATAACTGTCCATAGCAGAAGGCAATAGGCAATAGAAGAAGGCAACAGGCAATAGGCAACAGGCAATAGGCAACAGGCAAGAGGCAGTTATCACTGGTCACTGGTCACTCTCTTACAAACTTTGCTCTCGCTCTGTACCGCCGGGCCGCAAGGAGCGCGCTGGTCACTGGTCACTGGTCACTGTTTACTGGTCACTCTCTTACAAACTTTGCTCTCGCTCTGTACCGCCGGGCCGCAAGGAGCGCGCTGGTCACTGGTCACTGGTCACTGGTCACTGTTTACTGGTCACTGTTTACTGGTCACTGGTCACTGGTCACTGTCCCCTGATAACTGGTCACTGTCCCCTGATAACTGGTCACTGGTCACTGATAACTGTCCCCTGTTCCCTGTTCCCTTTCCCCTGATAACTGGTCACTGGTCACTGTCCCCTCTATTTTGGGAAAATGTCTGATTTTCCTGACCTGTTCGGGGCGAATTAAGGCATAATAGAGGGTATTAGCTTGAACAAATTCTACAGTAGCCCAGAGTGTGAAAAGCACTGTTTTCAAAATAAGGGGTTCATTCAAAAATTAATTCTTCAAAACCTAATTATCTATCCAATGATTACATCTGAGTCTTCTCCTCACCCCATTGTGAGTTTCAATAATCGCGATCTCGTTAGCATTGGCCAAGAGAATCCCCCCGCAACCAATTCGGCGAATCTGGTGATTCCGATGGTCGTCGAACAGTCGGGTATGGGAGAACGAGCGTTTGACCTGTACTCCCGTTTGCTGCGAGAAAGAATTATCTTTCTGGGGACAGCAATCGATGATGAGATCGCCAACGCTGTCAGCGCCCAGATGTTATTTCTTGATGCTGAAGATCCAGAAAAAGATATTCAACTCTATATCAACTCTCCAGGCGGTTCTGTTACAGCCGGAATGGGAATTTACGACACGATCCAGCAAGTCCGTCCTGATGTGGTAACAATTTGTTATGGTTTAGCGGCCAGTATGGGGGCATTTCTGCTGTCATCAGGAACTAAAGGAAAACGAATGTCACTTCCTAACGCCCGGATTATGATTCACCAACCTTTGGGGGGCGCTCAGGGTCAAGCGGTGGATATTGAAATTCAGGCGAAAGAAATTCTTTACCACAAGCGGATTCTCAATGAAATTCTATCGGAAAACACAGGTCAACCGTTTGAACGAATTGAGATGGATACGGAACGGGACTTTTTCATGTCTGCTGAAGAATCAAAAGAATATGGTCTAATAGATCAGGTGATCTCTAAACAGAATCGTCCTATTCCTGGAGAATCTGTCCCAGTAACATAAGACGAGGCAATTATGTCTAAATACGACTCCCATCTAAAGTGTTCCTTTTGCGGAAAATCTCAGGAGCAAGTTCGGAAGTTGATAGCGGGGCCAGGGGTCTATATCTGCGATGAATGCGTGGAGTTATGCAATGAGATTTTAGATGAGGAGTTGTTTGACTCTAGTGCAACCCCTCCGTCTCCTTCAACTCCTCGTCCCCAAGCTGCACCTCCGCCTAAACGTCGCTCTCGCCCCAGCCGCGTGGGACTGAATCAGATTCCCAAACCGATCGAAATTAAAGCTTATCTTGATAATCATGTGATTGGTCAGAGTGAAGCCAAAAAGGTTCTTTCTGTGGCGGTTTACAATCACTATAAGCGTCTGGGCTTTATTCAGGGCAAAAGTCGCCAATCTTCAGAAGATCAAATCGAGTTACAAAAGTCTAATATTTTGCTGGTTGGCCCAACGGGAAGCGGTAAAACCCTGTTAGCGGAGACGCTGGCGAAGATGTTGGATGTTCCCTTTGCGGTGGCAGATGCGACAACTCTCACCGAAGCGGGATATGTGGGGGAAGATGTTGAAAATATTCTGTTACGGTTATTACAAGTAGCAGATTTTGATGTCGAAGAAGCCCAACGGGGAATTGTCTATATTGACGAAATTGACAAAATCGCCCGCAAGAGTGAAAATCCTTCGATTACTCGCGATGTTTCAGGAGAAGGCGTTCAACAAGCCCTGTTGAAGATGTTAGAAGGAACAGTGGCGAATGTTCCCCCTCAAGGCGGACGCAAACATCCCTATCAAGACTGTATTCAAATTGATACCAGTAATATTTTGTTTGTGTGTGGGGGCGCTTTTGTCGGTCTGGATCGAATTATAGAACAGAGAACGGGCAAAAAGTCAATGGGCTTTATTCAAGGGGAAAAAGAACAAGTTAAAGAAAAACAGTCTGCTGATACCTTGAAAAAAATGGAACCCGATGACTTAGTGAAATTTGGGTTAATTCCTGAGTTAATTGGTCGTATTCCCATGGTAGCTGTTCTTGATCCGTTAGATGAAGAAGCCTTAATGGCAATTTTAACGGAACCTCGCAGTGCTTTAGTCAAACAATATCAAAAGTTGCTGCGAATGGATAATGTCCAGTTAGAATTTGAGCCGGATGCAATCAGCGCGATCGCTCAAGAAGCCTATCGACGGAAAACCGGCGCCAGGGCGTTGCGGGGAATTGTCGAAGAATTGATGCTCGATGTCATGTACGAGTTACCCTCTCGTAAAGACGTGAAACGCTGTCAGGTGACGAAAGAAATGGTTGAGAAGCGATCAACGGCGGAGTTGTTAGTTCATCCATCTTCGTTACCCACACCTGAATCGGCTTAACTTTTTCAGCGAAAAGACTCCTTCGCCTCAACCCCCAAGAAACAGCCGCCTGACCCTTCTAAATCCTTCTCTTGGGGGAAGTCATCCTCACAAAGATCGCCTATTCTAGAGATAGAGAGACTTAATCAAAAAGTTTCTGCCGAATCAAGAATTCTGGAGGATCATTCCCATGAGCACCTTCTCCAAAGTCACACTCGGAGTTGCCAGTTCTATTGTCTTTTCCGTTGGTTTATCCACTTCTGTTTCAGCCCAGAACCCGGTTGATATTCAACAGTTGAAGGAAACCCGGGCTTGTCGAGGCTGTGATCTGCGGGGCGCAGACTTAAGTCAACTTCACCTGATTGGGGTAGACTTAAGAGAAGCAGACTTAACAAGAGCTAATCTAGCATACACTAATTTGGAGGGAGCAGATCTATCTGGAGCCAATCTTGAAGAAGCGAACTTACAGGGTGCTTTTTTAAATAGTGCCGAATTAGACTATGCCAATTTAACAGATGCCAATTTAACAGGCGCCAATTTAATTCAAGCTCGAATGCAGGGAACTAACCTAGTTGGAGCCAATCTTAATGGTGCGAGTTTCTTGGTACAATCCCTGGAAGAAGCTCAACTGTCTACACTGGGTTCGGCTGAAGAACTAGGACAGCAAGAACAGTTAAGGATTGGACGAGAAGGAAACCAATTAACTTTTCCAATGGGAGGCTCAGAACCCAACGAATTTGAATATACAAGAGAATATCTCAATGAACTCTTTGAACCACTAGAGGCCAATCGTAATTCTAGTCCCATTACCTTTCCGCCTCGGATCGAGTTTTAGAGCAATCAATAACTGAATGAAAACGGGTCAAATTTTAGAAGATAGTTAGGGTGCTTTCATCAAAGGGAAGCATCTAACTATCTATAGAACTGACTGGGTTTTAAGGACAGGATAACAGTAAGAATCAGAATTATATAAATTGTCGCCATTGAAATTCGGCGAGTTGTTTAGCTTGAGTCATTGTCTCTGTGGGTTCCCAAATTCCCCGAGCAATTAAATCCCCATCTGGTGAGCGATATTGATAGCTGACGCGATAATAAAATCTAGTACTCATAGGGTTATGAGTTTCTTTTTCAATGTAAAGTTCAATCGTTCCAAATTCATCACTATAAGTGGCTTGACAAGAATGACCTTGTTCTTTCCAGTGTAACTCAGAGGAAGGATGAACCTCTGGTTTTGAAAAGGCAGTCCAGCTTTTAGACAAGGCAACTTGAGTGTTAACAGTATGAGTAAGTTGGGCAATAAGGTTTTGAGTTTTCATAGACGGAATTTGATCAATTCGGTGGACATTAACCAGTAATGAAAGCATGAAACATGAAGTAAAAGCTGCGGAACTGCAACTGACTCCTCATTTTGATGGAGTTAAGAAGTCGATAACCAAAGTTAAAAGAGCAATTGACTAAAGTTGTCCCGTCAACGGAACCCATTATTGGTTTTATACACCGTAGAGAGAATGATTTCCTGAATTTTAATAAAGTTCAGTCCAAAGTGTGAGAACAGTTAAAAATTATGCAGCACCAGATGTCTAAAAATATACAGCTTATCAAAGCTGCTTTTGATGAGAATTATCTTATAATCTCTGTGAGATTATTAATAGGTTCTTTTGAGAGTCAAAGAACAATAGATAAGACTGAACACCCAAGATACTAATACAAAAAACTGAATGCTCGCAACGGATGTCATCTCACCTTGACCAAATCTTTACAATAAAATTGTTACCTAGAAAACATGACTTTACATCAGGGGGGGTAATGTAAAGTTGTGGGGTGAGATCTAAACGACTCTTGTACTCAAGTTGTGAGAATTGGACTGCCAACAGACTGACTTTTCTGGTATTCTCCCATTCTGTTTGTTGATGAACAAAAATTCCTCCGTCAATCAAATTGATGTCTGATGCTGGCATAGTCAAACAAGATTGTCAACTGTCTAAAGATTGATGTTAGGAAATACTCACAATATAGCGCAATGATATTTGTTGAAGACTTAGACTTTAGAACCTGGGCTAAAGGAATGTTAGGTAAACATACTTTAGATTCTGGGTTGGGTCAGTTCTTCAATATACTCGCTTGGGTATGCTGGAAAAGGGGGGTTTATTTTAGCAAGGTTGACTACAGATATACGAGTCAAATCTGTTCAAATTGTGGAGCGCATACAGGTAAAAAAGACCTAGCTGAACGTATTCATAAATGCCCCGAATGCCAGTACGAAATCAACCGTGATATTGCTAGCAGCAAAAGTGATTTGTAACCGAGGTGTCACTGCGGTTGGGCAGATCGTAGAATAAATAGACGCTCGTTGGCGTACTGTCGGGGGTTGATAACAGCCTAGATAAGTGCCGCAAAAGCAGTAAACCCAAATAGCGATGTTTGGGAATCCCTCTCTATAATCTCTGATTTAGAGAGGGAGGATGTCAACTTCGGATAGAATATTCATATCTCTCCATTCGTACATCCGATGAAAATTCTGATTGTGGAGGATGACTGGGAAATTGCCCAACTCATCCAGCAAACATTAGAAAATGAGAGTTTTTCCTGTGAAACAGCCCGAGACGGTTGGGCGGCTTTAGAATGGTTTCAAAAACAGCAGCCTGACTTAATTATCCTAGACTTAATGCTTCCGGGTCTAGATGGCTTAGAAGTTTGCGCTCGTATTCGCCAACAACCTGGGGTGAAAGATCCCTATATTCTGATGTTGACGGCTAAAGGTGAAGAAATTGATCGGGTCATTGGCTTATCTACAGGGGCGGATGACTACCTGGTGAAACCTTTCAGTCCCAGAGAGTTAGTTGCTCGGGTGCGGGCTTTGTTGCGTCGTAGTCTGCGTCATGGGGGACAAAGCCAAATTTACCGCACGGCTCATTTTACGGTTGACCTGGAGCAACATTTAGCTTACCGTCATCTTGACTCTCAAACTTCAGAACCTCTAGATTTAAGTCCTTTAGAATTTAATTTATTGGTGACTCTCATTAGTTATCCGGGTCGGGTTTGGAACCGAACTCAATTAATTGATAAACTCTGGGGGGATGACTTTTTTGGAGATGAACGAGTCGTTGATACTCATATTGCTCGGCTGCGAAAAAAAATTGAACCTGATCCCGCTCATCCTCAGTTTATCAAAACAGTTGTCGGAACAGGATATAAATTTGAAGATGCGACAACTGATCGGTCATAGAGAACAGTTTTTCAGTCAACAGTTGATCATTGTTACTCCCTCTAGCCTCTCCCCTCTTTTCGGGTGAGTGTAAAATTAATTATGGCTAAACTTAATTTGCGATCGCGTTTACTGTTTTCTCATCTGTTAGTGATGGGAGTCGGACTCAGTAGTTTTATTTTAATGAGTAAAGTCTACTCACCCCGTTTATTTATTTTACAACTTGAACAACTCGAAGAAACTCAATTTTTTAATGCTCGTTCCGTGAGAACTTATCTGGTTCGAGGTTTTGAAACGGCTTGGAATCGTAGTACATTATGGTCAGTTGGAGTCGGTGCAACGGCAGCAGGAGCCTTAAGTTATTGGGTGGCACAACGTATTACTGAACCGCTAACCCAAATGCGAGAAATTACTCAAAAATTTGCGGCAGGTAACTTAGATGAACGGATGATTAAAAGTGAAATTCCCGAACTGAATCAACTCAGTTTAAGCTTTAACCGGATGGCGGAAAGTATCGAGGGAATTGAACAGCGACGCCGAGAATTAATTAGTGATATGACCCACGAATTAAGAACACCTTTAACGGTTGTACGAGGCTATTTAGAAGAAATGTCTGAGGGGAGAATTGAACCTTCGGATGAAATTTATCAGCGTTTAATTCGAGAAACTCGCCGTTTAGAACGATTAGTCAATGACTTGCAAGAACTGTCGAAAGCAGAAGCCGGATATTTAGTAATTAATCCTCAACCTCTAAATTTACGTCCACTTTTTGAGTCTTTAGTTGCTCGTTTTGGTGATCAACTGTTGGAAGATGGGCCGGTTTTTAAATTAGATTGTCCGTCTCATTTACCACTGGTTTTTGCGGATATAGATCGCACTGAACAAATTTTAGTTAATCTGTTAGGAAATGCAATTCGTTATACTGAAAGGGGTTCAATTACGATTCAAGCTTGGTCAGAATTAAAGTTGGTTTGGGTTGCTATTGTTGATACAGGTGTTGGGATTTCAGAACAAGATTTACCCCATGTGTTTGAGCGGTTTTGGCGAGGAGAAAGATCGCGATCGCGTCAATGGGGAGGAACGGGAATTGGGTTAGCGATTACACAGCGTTTAGTGGAACTCCAAGGCGGTAAAATAGAGGTTGAAAGTGAATTAGGGAAAGGGAGTACATTCCGTTTTTGTTTACCGATCACTTAAACGACTCTGATTTTGAGTTAACTTTTGCTATCAATAATATTAACTCACTCTATCTGTTGGATGAAAAATTAAAATTTCATAGGTAATCAGATGAGTCAAACTAAAAAATTCTAGTCCTTTTGCAGTTAGCCAATCTTGCGAATTAGCAATAATTAATTGATTAATTGCTTTGTATGTGGGTTGAACATTTTTTGTAATATCCATTTTATGGATGAGTTTAAATCCCGTTTTTTGAGCCATTTTTTGATAGTTTTTTAATCCAATAAACTGAACTACTTGGGCGGCTTTTGAACCATAGGTATTGGTAATTAAACGGCTCAGAATTTGTGTTTCAAAAAAAGACCAAAAAAATAATATTTTAGGACTAATCAAAAGATCAACAATAATTAATTTCCCCCCGGGTTTGAGAAACTGATAAGCTTGAGTAAAAAACTGTTCTCGACTGGGAAAAGCAAAAATACATTCTAAAGCAATAATAATATCAAATTTCTCAGAAAATTCAGGAAACTGACAAGCATCTCCATGAACAAATTTTACAGAATTTCCATTTTTCGCCTGAATCATTGATGCCTGTTTAATTTGAACTGGATCAATATTAATACCCAC
>JBJHBL010000078.1:0-28363 GCA_050485465.1 Limnoraphis sp.
CCTTAGTGATTGTTAGGATGATCAGGAATAGGAATTAATTCGGATTCTCGCTAGAGCAAAATAGGAACTCGACCAACAGACAAGACCAGTCAAACTGTTAAAACTCGGAATTCCTAGCGAGAAATTCCGATAATTTTTGAGGCGGATTTTTAAGTCTCACCTCAATTCATTAGGAGACTTCGCCACCTACAACAACGTTACGAATTCTTAAACTCGGCCCTCCACAACCGACAGGTAAACCATTTTGTCCACCTTTTCCACAACCGCCAGACTCATCCCAATAAAAATCGTTTCCAATCGCTTCAATATCGGCTAAAGTTGTAAACACATTACCCGATAACGTGACATCTCGTACAGGTTCAGCCAGCTTGCCATTACGAATCATCCAGGCTTCACCCGCACTAAAAGTAAACATTTCACCATTGGTCATTCCGCCTAACCAATTTCGCGCATAAACCCCTTCTTTCACTTCACTCAATAAATCCTCAACCGCCGTATCTCCCCGTTCGATCCAAGTATTTGTCATGCGAACTAAAGGCGGATAATGATAATTTAAACACCGAGCGTTTCCTGTTGGGGTTTCTCCTAACTTTCCGGCTGTTTCTCGCGAGTGCAGACGACCCACTAACGCCCCATCTTGAATGAGTTGGGTTGTGGTTGCGGGTGTTCCTTCATCATCGTAGAAATAACTGCCTCGATGTCCAGTCGGGGCGGCACCGTCAAAAATTTGTAGGTTTTTTGGCCCAAATTGACGCCCTAATGTCATGACTTCCAATAAGTCTGGATTTTCATAGGTCATGTCGGCTTCAGAAAGATGACCAAAGGCTTCGTGAACAAATAGACCTGTTAAAATCGGATCAATGACAACAGTGTAGGTGTTTCCTTTAACCGGGGGAAGATCGAGAGAATTAACCGCCCGTTGTGCTGCACTGCGAACTTGATGATCAAGCTGAGTTAAATCTTCATAGGCGTTACGGGATCCGGTGGTTTCCCGTCCCGTTTGTACGGTTTCCCCGTTGCGGGCGGTGGCGGCGAAGCGCATTTCCATGTCTACCCAGGCTTGTTCCAGGATGGTTCCTTCGGAAGTCGCCAGGAGAATGCGTTGGGTACTATCACTATAACGAACGGAAATTGTGGTAATTCGGGGGTCAACACTCCGTAAAATTTGACCATAGCGATCGCAAAGTTCTTTTTTGTTAGCTAGGGGAATTTCACGGGGATCGGTTCCAGTTAAGGGTAAAATTCGGGTTTCTTGTACAATCGGAATCGGTGCAAGAAGGGTTTCTTCTTCTCCAATTAGTTTCGCCGCAGTGATCGCTTCGGAAATTCGTTCTTCTAAGCCTTCGAGTCGATTAAAACTTGCAAAACCCCAACCGCCTTTGTGACAGGCGCGTACTTGTCCCCCAATGGAGAGTCCTTCGCTGAGGGTTTCAATGCGATCGCCTCTTAATAAAATATCGGTTTCTTCGGCTTCTTCGACTCGAATTGCTAAATAATCAACCTGAGTACGGTAGCGTTCAACTAAATCAGTCAGTAAACTTTTCAGATCGGTGAGCAAGGTTGGCATAATTTACGGCAAGGTTAACAGTATATTTCTACTTTGTATCAAACTATTGGAGTTGAGAGTCAGGTTTGTTGTTGCGATGCGACGCCCCCCGTCACCTCTGAGGTGTCCAGTGTTCAACTGATAACTGTTCACTGATAACTATTCACTGATAACTATTCACTGATAACTGATAACTCTCCCCTGTAACCTGTAACCTGTCCCCTATAACCTGATAACTGATAACTGTAAAAGCGGTGATTGCGACTGATTGGTTCGGTTCTACGAATCTATAAGACATTAAGATTAGGTATCCTGGGAGTCAGATAAGGCGCTCAAAATATTGAAAATTGAAATATAGCGTCAACAGTTCAGTCTTCCAACTTCTATATTAAAAGTTTATATTAGGTCGGCTGGAACTGAGTTAAGTTAACGATTAAGTTTTTGCAGTTTCGAGGGGAAAAACAGCAGATGACTGTGAACCAGTTTCTACCAACCATTAGCGAAATTTTAGCACGGGAAGGATCACAGACTTCTTTTGATGTCTATCACCAGAGCGCCGAGGCTTCGGAGTCTCATCCTTACAGCGTTTATTATGCCAGTAAACAACGACTAAAGGCCGAACGGCAGTGGTGTGGTGCTGTCAATGCACTCAATCAATTGCTTAGACAAGTGATTATACAGCAGGGTCAGGAGCGATCGCGTCGGGGGAATTCTGATGTTAGAAACAAAGATTTGATTTCTGTTGAAAAACGAGAGACGTTGATCCTCGATAGACCCCCACCTACGCTTCGGGATGATCCCTTTTTGGCTTGTCAAGGATTGGTACTTTCAGGCCCCGCTCCGATTTTAATTCATCCGGCGCTCGGGTTGAATTTTGCAACGCAGGTTTTTATTCCTCAGATACCGGGTTGGGAAGGGTTTTCGGTGCCGACTCGACAAACTTTGCCTTTATTTCCTGCTTCTCAAGGATGTTTTGCTGCGGTTCCTCCGACTTTTGCGTTTCCGCTGCTTCCTGAAGATCCTCAAGCTAGTGAACCGTTTTGTATAGTATTAACGTCTCGGTTTTGTTTGGTGATGGTGTTGGGGGAAGATAGCAACGGTTGTCCGGCGTTTCAATTTTCTTTTGATCCTGATGTTATTAAACAAGCGTTAAATTTGTTGCAACGGAGAATGGGTTGTACTGATTCTCAAGTTGATGAGATCGGTGATCCGGTAGCGGTTCTTGAGCATTGGATCGAACAATTTCCGCCTGTTGATCCGAGTTATAAAACGGTGATGCAATTCTCTCGTTTAGTCTTAAACAATTTACCTTTAGATTCAGAAAAACCTCGGGAAGCGGTGAGAATGTTAAACCCGTCTTCTCAACCTAAATCTAAGTCTCAAGCTGTTTTTGTTAATGTTGCTTCTCCTGAACATTCTAACGGTCATTTACCAAATACTCAAAACACAACCGATGGAAGTCTTGATGCTTCTCAGGTGGAGTTACTCCAAGCGATCGCCCATGAAGTTCGTACACCGCTCGCAACGATTCGCACGTTAACCCGTTTATTATTGAAGCGTAAAGTTTTTGATCCTGAAACGGTTAAAAAACGGTTAGAGATGATTGATCATGAGTGTACCACACAAATTGATCGGTTTAATCTAATTTTTCGAGCGGTTGAGTTGGAACTGTCACAAACTAAACAAGCAACTGAAAACCCCATTCAAAAACCTTCGGTTCAACTTACGCCGATGTCCTTAGGAGATATCTTTCAAAGTAGTCTCCCCCGTTGGCACAAACAAGCGACTCAACGCAATCATACTTTAGAAGTTAGTTTACCTCAAAAGTTGCCCCATGTTGTCAGTGACCCGACGATGTTGGATCAAGTTCTCACAGGAGTGATTGAGAATTTTACTCGCAGTTTACCATCAGGAAGTCATATTCAAGTGGAAGTTCGTCTTGCTGGACATCAGTTAAAATTACAACTAGAATCTCAATCTAAATCTCAGCCAACTTGTCCGTTTGGAAGTGCGGCTAAGTCTTCTCTGAAGTCACTTGGGCCGTTATTAATGTTCCAGCCTGAAACGGGGGCGTTAAGTTTAAATATGGCGGTTACAAAGAATCTATTTGAGGCGCTTGGCGGTAAATTGGTGGTGCGACAACGCCCTCAACAGGGTAAAACGATGACGATTTTCTTACCGTTAAAAAGTTGAGTTTTTGAGCTAAAATTGGTCAATTTTTAAAATTTATTGTTTCTTCAATTTTCTCAGCAGACAGACTAATAATAACAACAATAAAGACACAGAGATGCTCAGATAAAATCAGAGCAACATTTGTGTCTTTGTTTGAAAAATTTTGCGTGTTCTCGGTGCAATTACATGAGAATCTACATCATAATACTTGGCGGCTTTCGACATATCAAGCTGTAATAATTTTTCATCTCCCCGTTTGATTTTCTTGCGGGGTTTTTTAGGTTTAACATTCAACGATTTAATGATTTCAGCCGCAACAGCTTGGGCGAGTAAGGGCGGAACTGAGTTGCCAATTTGTCGAAAACCGTGCCATTTTGTGACATGAAATCTAAACCAGTCTGGGTAAGAATGGAGTCTAGCGGCTTCTCTAACGGTAATACAGCGAGGGGTAAAGGGATGAATGGGACGAGGGGAAGTATGGGCGCCTCTATTTGTAGGAGTTCCCGCCCTTAAGGTATTACATAAACCCTCGGGATTTAATTTATGAAATCGGCTAATAGGTTCTGTTTTTCCGGGTGGTGTTTCTGCAAATCTTTTAATCGATTCTGGAGTATGTTCGGTTCTTAAACTCGAAGTCAGTCTTTGAGAATTATATTCACGGGGATAGGAATAATTGTGTTTACTTTTAATCATTCCTCTTAATATTTTACCATATAGACTGGGTTGGGAAAAACAAACATCCGCCCAATCTTGTTGCAGGAGTTCGGGATAATCTTCGACTGAGGGTAAGTCTTGTAACGCTTCTCTAACGGTAGGAGTTTGGGGAAGATGAGCATCACCTTTTCTAACTTTAGAATGAGGCGGTTTAAAAGTGGGTTCCGGATAATTGGGTAAGATTAAATCTTCTCGACATCCTAACAAAAATAACCGTTCACGTTTTTGGGGAACGCCATAATAAGCTGCGTTTAAAACTTGATAGGGTTGCTGAACTTTATAACCATAATATTCAAATTTATTAATCAATTCTTGAATAAAGGTTTGATGGTTTCCTGCTGCCATTCCTTTAACGTTTTCAAATACAAAAAATTTGGGTTTGAGTTCATCAACAATTCGCACAAAATGAAAAACTAATAAATTTCGCGGATCTTCTAGTAAACGTTTGCCGATCAGTGAAAAGCCTTGACAAGGCGGCCCACCAAATACCACATCTATCTCTCTATTCTTGATTTTAGAATTTCGGCGAATAAATTGACCTGAAATCCTATTAATATCTTGACAAAAAATTGACCAAAAGGGAAAATTATATTGGTGAACTGCACAATGGATCGGATCAATTTCAACCGCAGCAAGAACGTCAAAACCCGCCTGTTCAAAGCCGAGAGTCATTCCACCCGCTCCCGCAAATAAATCAACAGCAATGGGTCTTATAGGTTTCACGGGTTGAAGTTCATTGAGTATCATTAAAATAAATAATCTTGATTTTACAGGTTAAGTTGATTATAGCATCATCAGCAGGTAACATTTGTACTGTAGAATAATTTTAAAATACAGATTGAGCGATGAAAGATAAAATAAACAAGCAAAAAGCCGGGGAATTTGTGCGTCAGATGAGTGTACAGCGTCGTCACAAGGCAATGCGTTTTTATTTAATTTCACTGGGTTTTGTAGGTGGAATTTTATTGACACTTTTAGTTTTTGAACCCTTTAGTTTCGGGTTTTTATTAGGTTTAGGAGGAGGAGTGGGAGCCTATTATTTTTGGAAAAAAGGTCAATATTGGATGAGACGTTATGAACAAGCTTTAGTCGGTGCAAATGCGGAACAGGAAGTTGAAGTGATTTTGCGGTTTTTAGCAAATAAAAGTTGGGAAATTGAATACAATCTTCCTTTGAAACGATGGGGAGATGCAGATGTCGTCTTATTTTCGCCGCAAGGAAACTGGTATGTAATTGATGTCAAATCCCACAAGGGAATTATTATTCGTGAAAAAAATTTTATTAAACGAGTAAAAGGTCATCAGGTTTATGATTTTTATGAGGGGAATTTATTAACAAAAGTTCGAGGTCAAGCAGCAGCAGTCGCCAAGTTAAAAGAAGTAAAATGGGTGACACCAATGTTATGCTTTACTCAAGCTAAGGTTAAGATATCAAAAAATAATATTAAGGGTATATATGTGGTTGAAAAGACAGACTTAATCGAAATTTTAGAAACATTAGGATAAGTGATTTTATTAGATTTACAAGAGATGTAATTTAATCCGTCTCAATAGTAACAATCTTGAATATTTTCTTGTGACAGAATGTAAAGTTAGCTCAATTTTACTTTCATAAATTTAAATTCTATTCGCTCAAACTGTGAGAAGCACTCTTCAGAACAATTGTGCATCGATACATTGAAAGCCTGAAAGAATTTGATTATAATGTCAGAATATGCCGTCAACTGAAAGGCTCAAATTCCGCACTGAAATGACGCGGTGACGCTACAAGGTTCAGCAAAGCTAATCTCAAAAGGGAGGATTTTCCAATGAACTTAGAGACTGCAACAATTCCAACGGCAGAGAATTTTACCAAAATGGATGATGCGGTAGGAGCATTATTCAAAGGGATGGCTCGTTATCCTCTGTTGAAAGGAAGTGAGGAAATCGAACTCGCTCGACAGATTAAAGCGTTAGTGACTCTTGAAGAATTACAGGAAGAATTAACAAATCAACTGGGAAGATGTCCGAAACAATCAGAATTAGCAACAGCAGCGCAATTAAGTGAAGCTGAATTGAATCATCAGTTTCATCAAGGTATAATTGCGAAACAGAAAATGATTAGCTCAAATTTACGCTTGGTGGTTTCAATTGCAAAGCGTTATATTAATAGAGGTGTTCCCTTTTTAGATTTAATTCAAGAAGGAGCCTTGGGGTTAAACCGAGCAACAGAAAAATTTGACCCCGATAAAGGATATAAATTCTCAACCTATGCCTATTGGTGGATACGTCAGGGAATTACTCGCACAATTGCCAACCAAGGACGAACGGTTCGCCTTCCTGTTCATGTGGTTGAACAACTCAATAAATTGCAAGGCATCCATCAAGATTTAAGACGTCAACTCCGGCGCAAACCCACAGAAGATGAACTAGCCGAAGCGTTATCAATTTCACCGCAACAACTGCGTCTCCTTGAACAAGTCCGCCGCAAATCTCTATCTTTAAATCATCGAATTGGTTCTGAAGAAAATTCAGAATTAATGGATTTACTGGAAGACTATGAAACCCTCTCTCCAGAGTCACGAATGAATGAAATGATGATGCGACAAGAGTTGTTAGAAGTGTTACGTTCTGTTTTAAATAAAAGAGAACAAGACATTTTATTCCTACGTTATGGTTTAGCGACAGGTATTTCCTACACACTGGATGAAGTGAGCGGGATGTGTAGCCTCTCTCGTGAACGAGTCCGTCAAATTCAAGCGAAAGCCATGCGAAAATTACGTCGTCCCCATGTGGCTGAACGCTTAAAAGGCTGGATTAAATAACGATTAAGATAGAGCCTTCTATCTTCTCTCACGGGTTGAATCCGTGTTTCCGTTGAGGGTCTGTTTTTTGTGGAAAAAGGAGCATTTTGAATTATGATTAGAGAATCGATAATTTTTGAGCAGAGATTGAATTGATTTGCTCAAACCTATTCTCTTTTTGACTTTTATGCCTTCAAATCTAATCTTGCGTTTTGCCACACCTGATGATGTTCCTGCTATCTTTAATCTCATTAAAGCTTTAGCAGAATATGAACAATTATCTCATCAGGTGACGGGTAGTGTTGAGGAGTTAAAACAACATCTATTCGGTGAACATCCCTATGCTGAAGTCCTATTAGCAGAGTTAGAGGAAACAGCAGTAGGCTTTGCTCTATTTTTCCATAACTATTCTACCTTTTTAACGCGACCAGGACTTTACTTAGAAGATTTATTTGTTCTCCCTGAATATCGCCGTCAGGGAATTGGTAAAGCGTTGATAGTCTATGTGGCTCAATTAGCTGTATTGCGGGGTTGCGGACGCTTAGAATGGAGTGTTTTAGACTGGAATCAACCTGCCATTGATTTCTATAAATATATGGGAGCATCTATCCTCGAAGAATGGCGAATTTGTCGGGTGACAGGGGAAGCACTGACTCAACTCACCAACAGTTCTCATTCAAGTTCGAGTCAAAATCGCTCCTAAATTCTGATACAATAGAACAGGTTAAATAGACAGATTAAACGGAGATTGATCAATGAAAATTTGGATTAACGAACAACTTGATCCTTCGGGTTTAGTTTATTCTTGTATTGCTTGTTGTGATGAGGAACAAGCGAAAGCCTGTCACGACTCTTTTGAGAAAAACTTGACAGAAACTCAAAAACAACAGGGCTGGGTTGCCAGAATGAGAATAGTTGAGTCTTGGGATGAAGTTCCAGTCAGTGCATTAAAATTAAACTGAATTTACCGCTAGAATAGGGAGTGATTCTATCAAAATAACCTCAAAAAACCGAAAAAAAGCGGAAAATCAGAACTTTTTCTTGTGACAAGACTGGAGGGTTATATGATGATCAATCAAATAAAAAAGGCTATCCGTTGAGGTTAGCCCTTCACCCTAAACCTAAAAATTCAAGTAAAAGCTAACTTCCTAAATACCGACGGATAAAACTTTCTAACGGTTCCAGTTTGAGATCAAACATCATTTCTAAATTGTTGATTTCTTCAGGAGTACAGAAAAATTCATTGGCTAATAATGTTCGTAATGTTCCTAAACTCCTTTCTGTATCCGCATTAAAAACACCAATGGTACTCCGTAACCCATCAAAGACAAATAACGGAGGATTAATCACAATCGGATCTTGGTTAAACACACGGCTAAAAATCTGACAAATATCTCCCCGACTGATAATTTCTGGCCCGCCAACAGGTAGAGTTTTATTCTTAGCGGCTTCTACAAAAACCGAATCAATGGCAATTCGAGCCAAATCATCGGTACTCACAACAGAGGTGCGATTTTGAGGATCACCAATTAATAAATAAATCCCCGTTTGTTTGAACCGTTCCGCTAGGGGTAATAAACTGGAAGCAAAGGCAGAAGGACGCAAAATGGTATAATTTAAACCACTATTTTGTAAATACTTTTCAACCTCTCGTTTGGCTTTAAAAACAGGTGAATCTTCATAACCGCGATCAACACCTAATACCGAAATAAACACAAAATGTTCGACACCCGCTTCTTTCGCCGCATCAATCAAATCAATATTAGCCCGATACTCAATTGCTTGAGGTTTTCCCCCCGAACCATGCGAACTAATCACATATTTTACCCCTTGACAAGCCTTGTAGATATCTTTATCTCGTTCTAAATCTCCGATAAAAATATTCGCCCCTCGACTCTCCAATTCAGAATAACGCGACGTTAACCGCACAAATCCCCGCACCTCTTTTTCCTGCTGGCATAGGCGGCGTACAATACGGCTACCGAGTCCACCTGTTGCTCCGGTTACTAAAAACATGATTGCCTGTCCTTTCAGTTAAAATCAGTACAGGAATAGAATAACGAATATTTAAGCTATAATTCATGGAAGTCGTACAAAATAATTCCCGTCTCTGGATCATTGCCAATTCCGACATAACCGCTTTTGAGCATTTGATGGAGAACCTTTTCTACCTCCTCAAAACTCGCTCCTGTTGCCATTACGCCTTGTGTTACCGAGAGTTTGCCGCCTCGGGTTGCAGCCGCTTTTAAGAGTTTAACTCGCAATTCTTCTTGAGTCGTTGGCGTGATCTTATAAGTCACCGCAGAGGTCGATGAGTACATAGGTACACCTGCACTCGAAACACCGAGTTTAGCTTTAATTTTAGCGTTGTGTTCCTCCACCATCCCCGGAATCAAAAATAAATCTAAAAATTGCCCAAACCCAAATAAACCAAAGGTACACAACCACAATACACCCGTCCCGATTTTGCCATTATAAAAACGGTGCAGTCCATGAAACGGACTAATAAAACAAGCCGCCCACAATAAATAACTCATTCCAACTTTATTCATAGATTTTCCCTTAAAAATATTGCTCCAATCCCACTCAACCGCCTCAAGGAGAAAGCCGAAAGGGGATTCTCACTATCTCAATTGTAAAAAAGTTTAGTTAAAATTTTAGCTGTTTTCGGAGAGATTCCCGATTTCCATAAGAACAAAAGGGCTAAAACCTAGCCCCTATCGTGATTTCTGGTTTGAGTAGAGTTTTCTTAGAGGGTTTTGACATAGGAAATATTAGTCAACACTTTCTCAAAACCCACAGACTCATACAGTCGCAACGCACCAGATGGATTATCTGCATCAACGATTAAAATTGCAGTATCCATTCCCTCTGTTTTTAAACATTGCATTCCCCTTAATAACATCGCCCGACCTAACCCCTGCTGACGAAATTCTCGTCGGGTTCCTAATACAGCGATCCAGCCTTCATTTCTTTGGTTGCGTTTGTTATCTTCCGGGTAAATATGAGACTCACAAAAAGCCGCAAAAGTCCCATCCGGGGCGATCGCAATTAAGTTTAAGTCAGGATTATACTCAGGACTTTGGATATCGTGTAGAAATTCTTCGAGGCTATAATCATGGTGATTCCAATGATCCATAAAGGTTTGATTGAACATTTCAACCCACAAGGTTGCATCTTTTTCTGGTTCAACGGTTCGTAATTTAAAGCCTTCGGGAAATTGCGGTTTATCTATGGGTTTAGTTAGCGATCGCCTCATGCGGAAAAAATAACGTACTGCAACAAATCCTAAGTTTTGAAGGATATTAATCACGTCACCGCGATCGCTGCGGGCGCCTGAATACAGCTTCACATCACTTTTACCGTTTGTTGTCGCTTCTTTGAGTCGTTTTTCAGCCCAGGTAATGATTTCTTCTTCCAGACCTTGATTTCGGACGGTTGGATGAACTCGGAAGTTTAAAATACCATCTATTCCGGTTTGAGAAGGATCGATCCATATCGATCCATAGCCAATTAAACCTCCTGAATTTTCCCAAAGTCGCAGATTTTCAGCCCGGTTAAATGAGGGTGAATTCAAGTCTTGTTTCAGTCGTTCAACGGTTTCCCAGATTCCCATTTGATCAACTTCTTCACAAGCATTAAATAATTCAACGATCGCACTGAGATCGCTGTCTGTACAAGGACGCATAATTCACCTTGGCTTGATTGTTGCTTGTCTATCGTAATACACAAATACTACACTGTCAACAGGCAGCCAAAAAAAACCCCAACCATGAGGCTAGGGGTTAATTTGTCATCTCGGATCAACGGGTTTTAAACTTATATTAAAAAGCGATTAAACCCTCTCCTACAACAAGCAGGTTGAGGGTTCAGATTTGCTGAAACTTGATTTGATCCTTCACTAAAATTCACTGCCTTGAGATTAGTCTTCCCATTCAGAACCGTCAGCCGGAACGCCTTCAAAGGGTTGTACACCAATTGCAGGGTAAACATTATCATTGAGGCTGAAAATGGAAGCTACAGCTTCGGAGACATAAACAAACATATTTGCAAGGGCATGGAAAATATTCATATCTGTTCACCTCTGTCTCTATCAATTGATCTTTATCTTCTACACTTTTATAATAAAGGGAATCACGCTGATTGTGTCGTCTTGCAACATTTATTTGCACTCAAAGATAATTTACAATCATTCAAGTTGTGTTACGATTTTAGATGTGGTTAACCGTATAAATTGGGCTGGAAACCCGCAATTTTAAGCAAGGATAACAAGCGTTAAGTTCTAGCAACAATTGAAACAAATTGCAATATTATTTTTAAGTATAAAAACTTAAAGTTAGAAACCCGGTTTCGCTAAAGTTACCGGGTCTCTGGGTTAAACCTTCTAACTTTGTATCATCCAATTCACACATTCTTGCATTTGCTTTTGCATTGTAATAGAATCAGTATGATGGCGATGACCGTGACCAGGTAATACCCACTCAAAGGAATAATTGGTTAGTTTTTTCATGGAGTTAATTTGGTCTGACCAGGAATACCAACAGTAGCGACGAAAAGCATAAAGTTGGTTTAATGAGTCTGACCAAGCCAGATGATCTCCTGTAAACAAAAACTTGTGATTGTACAGTAAAACAGTATGACCTTTGCTATGTCCAGGAACGGGAATAATTAATACATCGGGGGCGAGTGCGACTTCTTCAAAACCCGAAAGTTGAATTTCTACAGATTGGGTTTCCGCAGTGATATCATCAGTATGAAGAATGCGATCGCATCCAAAATGATCATGAAATTTTTGATGATCGGCGACATCATCCTGATGAGTCAGATAGAGATAGCGTATCCCGCCTAATGCTTCTAAACGCTTTACTAAAGGCGGCGCAAACCGAGGGGAGTCGATAAGAATATTACCATCTTCGCGTTGAATAAAATAACTCGTCGCCGCATAAGAACTCTCAGAATGGTAGCCGCAATGATAAACGTTATCTTCGATTAAAAGGGGGAAACTTTGATGTACAGTTTTAATATCTTTTAGTTTTTCGACCGTACCAATTGACGCCGTTGGACAGGATAATAACGCCTGCATTGCTCGAAGTTGTTCGGTTTCGTTACTGGGTTGATGATACACGGCTGACTGTTCACCCGCTTGATGAAAAACCTCCGGCGCCATCCAGCGACAGGTATCGCAGTCTATACAGCTTTGATCGACGTAAAAGTTACCGCTCTGGTTTTCAGGGCGACGTTGTTTGAGTTGAGCCATTGTCCTTTTCCTTACTGATTAACTCATACTCGTTATGAGTTTGTATATATGAGCATATACATATTTTATCTAAAATGTCAAGAGGGTGCGTCCGCCTGGGGTTGAGGGCGAGGAACTCCTAGAACCATCTCACGCGCCTAATGTTATTGTGGAGATGTCAAAATATTACGACTATGGTTAGAGTTCCCTTTCCCCTCAACCCTCCTCCTTTAGTAGGTGAACAACGGGTGATTTTTCATCACCTAAACTGGCAAGCTTACCAACAAATTCTGCACGCTTTGGGAGAAAATCGTTCTGCTCATCTCATTTATGATCGCGGTATTCTTGAAATTACGATGCCTTTAGAAGAACATGAATTTTACAGTGAATTAATTGGGCGTTTTATCTACTTTTTAGTCGCAGAAATGGGGAGAAAAATCAAAACAATGGGTTCAACACGCTTAGATCGAGAAGATTTAGATCGCGGTACCGAACCGGACAAAGCTTATTATATTCACAATCAACCTCAAGTCGCAGGTAAAACAGTAGATTTAAAAACAGATCCTCCCCCTGATCTCGTCGTAGAAGTCGATATTACCCATACAGATATTGATAAACTTCAACTCTATGCTAATCTGGGAATTCCCGAGTTTTGGCGCTACGATGGGCGACTTTGGCGCATTTATCAACTAGAGGAGAATTCCTATCAAGAAGTTGAAGTCAGTCCGACATTTCCCTTTGTTTCTAAAACAAAGTTATATGAATTTCTCACCCAAGCCAATGAAGATGAAATCGCCGCAGAACAAACCTTACGACAATGGATCAAAACACAAATATAAAGATGAAATTCACTCTTGAGTTGTAATTTCTTCACGCAAAGCCGTTTCTACTCTTTGCCATTCTGCCTCAATTTCAGAGAGTCGTTTAACCGCAGTTCCCGACACAAAACATTCAATTTCTGTTGAGTTACTTTCCATTCCCATCCGTCCCATATATTCCATTTCTTTACAAAGTTGAGAAAATTTCATCGCCCCCAATTGAGCGCTACTGGATTTAAGAGTATGGGCTGATTCTTTCAGAAGTTTTGCATCTTTAGACTGAACAGCTGTCCGAATTCCGTCTAAATGTTGAGGCGCTTCATTGAGATAGGTTTCAATTAAAATATTCACAAAGGGGTCATCCTCATCATCGTATTCTCGAAGATTTTGTAAAATGTTGGCATCAATAGAAGGTTCATCAGAAAGGGGGAGTTCATTCGGTGTATTAGTCATATTAGGTGATGAATAACCGTTATTAACAGAGGGTTGTTCTAGGGGGAAATGATCGGAAGTGAGAGGATATAAAGGTTGACATTTTGCTAAGGCTTGAGCGAGTTCTTCTCGACGAACAGGTTTAGTGATATAATCATCCATACCCGCAGAAAGACACATTTCGCGATCGCCTCGCATCGCATTTGCCGTCATCGCAATAATTGTAGGTTTTCTTGGACGTTCATCCGTACCATCTCCATATTCTTGGCAGATGCGACGAGAAGTTTCTAAACCATCCATCTGCGGCATTTGTACATCCATTAAAACCACATCATAGGGTTGTCGTTTCAGAGCATCTAAAACTTCCACACCATTACCCGCAATATCCGCACGATATCCGAGTCGTTGTAATAATTTAGTGGCAACTTTTTGATTCGTGACATTATCCTCTGCAAGTAAAATGCGTAAAGCCGCGTGACTTTTAGGAAGATTCAATGGGCCAGAATCATCCATTTGTTTTAATGGCGAGGAATTTTCTAGCGTTTCACTATCGGCAAAAATCTGTACTAAGGTATTATAAAATTGAGATTGTTTCAAGGGTTTATTTACAAACCCAGCACAGTTAATGTTGGTGCGTTCAATACGTTTAACAATATTGGTATTACTCGCATAGTTAAACAGAACTAAATGAACAGGTTTTCTGTCGGGATAATTGCGGCTTAAATCTTTTTCGAGTAAACGAATTTTACGAGCCAGTTCAATTTCATCAATATCAGGCAAATTAATTCCGATAATCACTAAATCTAACTGGGGATTTTCTTTCAGAGATTTCAGTGCATCAATTCCGGTTTGAGCAACAATAGAATTCATTCCCCAAGCCTTGACTTGTCGAGTGAGAACAGTTTGATTAACTCCATGACTTTCAACAATTAAAATATGCTTACCCGTAAATAAATTATCGGCAAAATCATCAGAAAGCGAGGTTTCTATCGCAGAAGATTTGAGAGTAAAATAAAATTTTGATCCGGTCTGATCAACATTTGGAATTTTAAATTTTGGAGGTGGATTTCCGGTGAGACTCGAAACTAAAGATTGAGATTTTGATGATTTTTGATCCGGTTCAACCCAACTCACCACCCACATTTTTCCACCCATCATTTCACTCAAGCGTTGACTAATTGCTAATCCTAAACCCGTTCCTCCATATTGACGAGTTGTAGAAGCATCCACTTGAGAAAAGGCTTTAAATAGACGGTGCATTCGATCTGGAGGAATTCCAATTCCGGTATCTTGCACCACAAATTGAACTTCATACATAGGCTGAGATGATGATAGTTGAGTATTTTCCGGGGGGGATTCTAGGAGTTGAGGTTCTTCTTTAATAACCGTTGAAGTCACCGCTACAATCACTTCACCTTGATTCGTAAATTTAACTGCATTACTGAGTAAATTCACTAAAACTTGACGTAAGCGAGTGACATCTCCCACCATCACTTCTGGTGTATTGGGATCAATAATATAAGCCAATTCCAAACCTTTTTCCGAGGCTTTCGCTGAGAGTAAATCCAAAGATTCTTCGATACAAGTTCGGAGTTTAAACGGTTGACGTTCGAGTTCTAATTTACCAGATTCAATTTTAGAAAAGTCCAGAATATCATTAATAATCGTCAGTAAAGCATCTCCACTGGTGCGAATGGTTTCAACAAAATCTCGTTGTTCAGCATTTAAGTTCATATCTAATAGTAAACCCGTCATCCCAATGACTGCATTCATGGGAGTACGAATTTCATGACTCATCGTAGCTAGAAATTCACTTTTCGCGCGACTGGCAATTTCTGCGGCGAGTCTGGCTTCTTCTAAAGCTTTATTTTTATCAGCAAGTTGCTGACGACTTTTCACTTCAACTTCTAAAAGTTTAGCTTGAAATAGAGTTAACCCCACTTGACTAGCAACATCTTCTAAAAATTCAACTTCTTCTTCAGTCCATTGGCGCAAACTATCACATTGATGTAGCATAATAATGCCATTGGGTTCACTTTTATCCGATGTCCGAACCGCCAACATTGATTTTAATCCCATACGCCGACACATTGGTGCTGAAGACTCCAATAACGGATCTGCAAATACATCCGGTGAAACAACCGCTTTATCTTCAGATAAGAGTCGTTCAATATAAGGGTTGTAATTGACTGAAATTTCTAAATTTAAAGTTGATTCATAGCCAACTTCTAAGTATTCAGCCACACAAGCTAGATGAGGATAAGGTTTAGGAACATAAGTATAAATAGAACAGCGATTTACCCCAAAAACACGGCCAATTTGAGTCGCTGTCGTTTGAAAAACTTCCTGTGTTTCTAACTTAGAGCGAACTTTTTGGGTAATTTGCTTCATTAATAATAAATATTGATTTTGTCGTTGTAAATCTTGTTGAGAATTTTCGCGAGTAATTTCACTTCCAATATAACTCGCCATCAATTTTAAAATTTCTAGATCAATATCCTGAAAAGATGAACGAGGTTTCCGACTCATAAAACTGAGGGTTCCATAGACTCGTCCTTCTACATTAACTTGAGTTCCAATATAAGCTTCTAAACGTCGAATAGTATAGGCTTCGTGATCTTTCCAGGGGGAGTTTTTAATAGATTCTATACAGACCACATTTTCTGAACGAAACGCTTCTCGTTCAAAGGTTTGTTCTAGAGAAAAAGTATCACCTTTTGTAAATCCAAAGGGGAAATCTTGCGATAAATAAGCTGAAATGACTTCATATCGATTCGCTCGAATTCGACCTAATAAACCAATATCCATCCCGAAGCGATCGCATCCCATTATTAAAATTTGATTGATGCGAGATTCAAAATTTGCATTAGAGTTAATCGCGATTTCATACAATTGATGAATCACCTTAAGTTTTTCAATTAATTCTTCAGACAGTGGAGAAGTTATCGAGGGGTTTATTGTTCCTGTAATTCCTACCACCTGTTGTTCCTGATTCAAAATCGCACCCACTGAAAATAAAACCGATTGATTTTGTTCCGAATTTTTGAGTCTAAATTGATGGTAAAAATATTCTAAATTTCCTCTCAAAATTGATTCGGATAAAGATTGAAATTGAGCTTGATCATCAGACTGAATATAATTAATAATATTTTGTCCTAAACTTTTGGCGGGTAATACCCCAGTATATTGATTCCAGTTCGCACTTAAAAACGTTAAATTTCCGTCTTGATTGAGTTGAAATATTGCAGGTTTTTGCATCCAACTCAACTCCGGTTGAGGGGAATTCACCTGAGACTTTAAACCCAGATTTTTACTCGATTTTATCTCACTTTGTGTTCCAATCATCCGAATTGCTTCACCCTGTTCTGTCCAAATCGTTTGTCCTTGACATAATACCCATTTGTAGCGACCATCCTTGCATCGGATGCGATATTTGAGCAAACAAGAACTGGCTTTTTTGGCAAAATGATCTTTGAGAGTTGCACGAACCGCTTTTAAATCTTTACGATGAATGCGACTTAACCATTCTTCAACTTTACTTGAAATTTCAGAGTCTTGATAGCCTAACATTTGTTTCCAACGTTGGGAATAGAAAACCTCTTGAGTTTTTAAATTCCAATCCCACAGGCCATCTTGATGAACAGATAAAGTCGAGGGAAACGACTCAACTTCAGCGGGAGATTCAATTTTTCCTTGACTTGATAACGTTTGAATTGTGGTTTTCATCTGTTGAATTTGCCGTTGCAACCCCACAATTGTTAAGTGCATCGACTTCGGACAAAGCATTTGCAATAAAATATTGCGAGGCGAAATAATATTCAGGGGATAACCACTTTCATCCAGTACAATTAACGGCAATTGATAATAGTATCTTTGGAGTAAATTAATCGCCGACTCCATAGAACCTTGCGATCGCACCAATAAAGGAGGCTTATTACAAATCGCACCGGATCGAATTTGACTCAGATCAAATCCCATCGCTTGCACTTGAATAATATCACGACAAGTCACGATTCCTTTCAACTTATTCTTATTTTGTCGAGAAAATTGAGAGTCTCCGGTGAACCCCGATGTGCTTTCTCGATGAGAAGAAACCGCTTCCGTAATCACAACACAGTTTACCTTATATTCAAACATTAACTGTGTTAAATAATGAATCGAAGCTTGACTAGGAGCCTGCACAATCCGAATTGCATTCACCAAAACTTGAGAAACTTTTATCAGATGTTCAGGAATAAAAAGAGGCTGACTCATCGAAAAGCTACAATCTGAATCCGTTTCAGAATCAGCTAAATAGCGAGTCGAGTTCCCCTGATTATTTTCCGAAGAATTCGGGGTTTGAGTTTGAGCCAGTCTCAACAAATTTAGCGGCGTAATCAAGCCAAATAATCCCCCCAAATCATCTAAAATTGGTAGATGATTAATCTGATGTTTATTCAACAAAGAAAACAACGAAAAAATATCAGGAATTTCCGACAGTTTAGCCGCGATCACAGATCGAATCATAATCTGTGAAATGGGAAACCCCTTCAAAGAATCACCAATTGAGTTAAGCTGAACAATATCCTGTTCTGTAAAGATTCCCAACAGAGAAGGGTTATGAGCAGGAGCAACAGGTTCCTCTATCACCAGTACATAGCTCGCACCTGTGCGGCTCATCAGCAGAATTACTTCCTCAACAGGCGTTTCTGGCTTGGTTGTCACTGGATGGCGATCAATGGCTTGAGAGATAGAGGGAATTAACATAGGAAGGCGGTGGGAGGTGCTCGATGGTTAAAATGTGAGTGAGGTTCAAAACCCATAGAAAACTATTGAGGAGGTATTGGTTATCATAGCTGTTGGGTTGGCTTGCAATTTCCAACACTAAGGGTATTGTAGATGAGGAAAGATACTGAGTTAACCCCATGAGCGTGACAGCCAAGTCAATCCCCTATTAAGAGTGACCCTCTATTACCATTTTGACCTCTGAATTGCCAATCTCTCAGATTTATCCTGAACCTGTAACGTGTAACATAGTAACTGACAAAAGATTTATCAGTCCGAGTTCACCCATGCCCTGAGTGTGGCTACACCACAAATCGGGACGTAGCAGCGGCTCAGGTTGTAGGGAATAGAGGACTTGCAGCGGTGGGATACACCGACAAGAAGCTCAAGGAGGGTAAAGTCAATGGACTCCCTACGAACTGAGAATCCCCGCGCCTTCAGGCAGGGGAGTGTCAAAACGGACAACACCTAGTGGGTCACTGCTCCCCGACTGCTGTTGTGTCTAAATCTATAACGGAGCTACTCGTTTTTGATGAAGATTTTAGATTCTAAAGGTCGCCTATTCGGCAAAGTCAGCATTTTAGATATTGGTGCTGCTTTTGTGATTTTGTTAGTCATTGTGGGAATATTTTTCTATCCCGGAACAACGGGTTCTGTCGCCCAGGTAGGAGTCACAACAAAACCTGTAGAAGTGGATGTCATGGCGTTAGGGGTGCGGGGACGCGATCCCAATTCGATTATCAAAGCCAATGAAAAGACAAATTTAATTATCCGTAACCAACCCTACGGACAAGTCGAGATTAAATCGGTTGAAGTTTTACCCCGACTCATCCCCGTTGCTCAACCTGATGGCAGTTCACAAGCTCGACCCGATCCGACGGCAGAATACACTTACAGTAATAATATTTTAATGACCTTAGTCGGAAACGGTCAAATTACAGACACCGGGCCTGTTTTGGGAAATATTAAGGTTAAAATCGGCACCACCGTTGAACTCGAAGGCAATAACTACAACTTCAACGCCACTGTCATTGAAGTGCGCGTTCCCAGTTAAAACAACAACATCAATTACTTTGTCGGGGCGCTGCGGTTGGCGCCCTTGTTTTATTCCATAAATTCTTCTGACTCACCAGGCATTTCAACCTCTAAGGGTTCCTCAAAAAACTGACTCGGCATCATTTCCTGTTGAATATCTTGAGGTTCTGTTTCTATAAACTCTTCCACAGGTTCAGGGATCATTTCCTGTTGAATATCTTGAGGTTCTGTTTCTATAAACTCTTCCACAGGTTCAGGGATCATTTCCTGTTCAATACCTTGAGGTTCTGTTTCTGTAAACACTTCATCAGGTTCAGGGATCATTTCCTGTTCAATACCTTGAGGTGGCATCTCTAAAGCCTCATCAGGTTCAGGGATCATTTCCGGTTCCAGATTTTGCAGTGTTTCAACATCCTCTGATGGATCAAAAGAGTTTTCCAGCACATCCTCAAAATCAGCGATCGCCGGATTAGAAGAATTATTTAAACTGTTATTATTAGGAACAGACTGAACATTTTCCGGTGCGGCTTCCGGGGCGACTTCTTCCGGTGAACTCACACGCCCACAATTTTCGCTATTAAAATTAAACGCATACTGATAAGCCGTTGGAGTTCCTCGCCCTAAAGATTGAGTCGCGACAATTTCCTGTACTTTATCAATCGCTGTATTATCTAAAATCGGGTATCCCGTATCTAATAACAGTTCTGGCCCTGAGACTACTTCACCCCCTGCACCAACCAAAACACCCACCAACGCCCGTCCACTCAATTGTTGTTCACAGGCTTCAGCCGGATATACATTGGAAACAGAGATAGACTGGGCTGACTCAACATCAGGATAGCTTTCACGCATCGCTAAAACCCATTGAACATAGAGACTTCCCCCTTCTAACATCGCCATTTCTCGGTTAGAGACTTCTCCCTGGGGGGGTTGCTCCCGTTGTTCAGGGGGGGGTTGTAGCCTAAAGGTAGGATTATTGGGTGTTGTCGGGTTCGTCTGGGGTTCTGCTTGTGATCCTTGTTGTAAATTTTGGAGAATTGACCCTCTAAATTCTTCAGGAGGCATTTCAGACGGTTCCTCACCCGGAGCCATTGCCAAATCATCAGGCCCTTTTTCCGGCAGAAAACGAGGCGGTTCGTTACCGGGTTCATCTCCCATACGAGGAGGGTTGAGAATATCAGACTGACTCAGAATATCAGGCCCTTGAGAGAAGACAATCTCTCCTCGCTGTAACTGTTCATAAAATTCTCTGGTTCGATCCAATTCGTCGGAATTTCTATCGGAGGGAACGGGATTTTGATCAGGGAAGTTATTCTCAAAGGGAAAAGTATTAATAGAGGGTGGCGGAGGAGTATAAGTGGGAATATTAACGGAGGGGGGTAAAGTTCCAAAGGAGTAACTGTTATCGGGGTAAGTCTCAACCACAGAGGGTAAATTCGATCCTCTGCTGCTTCTCACCGACGGGTTAGCCGGGATAAAAAATTCTTGGGGAGCGCTACCAAAACTCGGAGAAGCAGGAGGAGGGGGAGGACTTAAGGGAAACTCAGGAATCGTTGGCCCTCCGCCAAAAATCGAAGAGAGAGACGGAGGCGGGGCGATATTACTTAAACCAAACTGGGGCGGGGGTGGGGGATAAATTCCACTAATTTGATCGGGGGATAACTCGACTAACTCAACACTGGGGGGGAGTTTAGCGGTTCTTGGAAATAATGAAATTCTTTCGATATTAACGGCAAATAATCCATGAATTCCCAGTGAAGCTAATACAGCCACTGTAGCGGGTTGACGGAGTGATGCCAGTCCAGATTGTATAAAGGGTGTAGAAGTATCCATAAGATTAACTCTAGAATTTAGAAATCGACTTGCATCCCTTGATGCACAAGCAGAAGATGTACCACCGACCCCCAAATTTAATGACTATGCCTGAGTTACTGCTCTTTCTGTTATGTTATAGCAAGCTTGAGCCAAATCATCAGGTGAAAATCTTCTTGATAGCCCAACGATCTCACTCTCACCCTTAACCCAAAGGCAAGAACACCTCATTTTGACATACTCCCCATAGCTTTAGCTAGGGGATTCTTAACTACAGTTAATTCCGGGTTCAGTGACACCACTTATTAATTCAGATTTCTCCTCATTAACAGAGGCGGAAGTCTCCCCAAGCGTTTCCTCGTTTGAGGCAGTTTCCCAATGCCCTTGGGTACTGTATTGTTGATACTCAGCCCCCAGAATACTCAGGCCCTTCTTCAGAATATTCAGTGCCGCATTCGTATCTCGACAAATTTCTGTATGACATTTCGGACATTTATGAGTACGGGTACTGAGTGTTTTTGTGACTCGAAATCCACAGTTAGAACAATCTTGAGATGTGAAATGTGGGCTAACAGAAACAACTGCTTTATCCCAGATTTTTCCAAAATAGTCTAACCATTGAGTGAATTTATACCAACTCGCATCTAAAATTGACTTAGCCAAATGATGGTTCTTGACCAGATTTTGAATCTTGAGATCTTCGTACACCACAACATCGTTAGATGCTACTACGCACCGGGCTAACTTCACAGCCCAGTCTTGACGTTGGCGTTGAATCTTCAAATGGCATTTACCCAGTCTTTTTCTTGCTTTGTGGTAGTTGTTTGATTGAGGTTTAGCACCTTTTACAAACCTCTTGCTAACTCGTCGCTGTTGACGCTTTAACCGTTTTTCAGTTTTCCGCAAAAACTTAGGATATTCAACGGCGTTATCATTTTGATCCTTATAAAAATATTTCAAACCCAGATATAGTCCGATGACATTTCCAGTATAGTTTCCAGGTTCAGAACGATCTGCATCAAACAAAAATTGAGCGTAATACCCATCGGCGCGACGGACTACCCTGACCCGATTAATTTTTAATCGGTGTAGGTCTTCCCTTGTTTCTCCGTTACAGAATACAGAAAATGTTCCAGCCTTAAAGCCATCGGTGAATGTGATTTGTAGACAATCATCAGATAACTTCCAGCCAGATTGCTTGTATTCAACAGAGCGACTATGTTTTTTGAATTGGGGATACCCCTTTTTCTTGTCACTTTGACGGCAACGAGAATAAAAGCTAGATATAGAACTCCAAGCACGCTCTGCACTCGCTTGACGGGCTGTTGAGTTGAGTTTTTTAGCAAAATCAAACTCTTTGGCTAGGTCTTTGGAATGAACATACAAAGACGGTTTCCCTACTCCCCGGTTATCCACCCAGTACCTAACGCACTTGTTTCTAATGAACTGTGCGGTGCGAATGGCTTGATCAAGAGCTTTGTATTGCTCCTTTAGCCCCGTCAATAGCTTGGCTTCTCTTACTAACATTCTACTATCTTATTACAGAAAGATGTAGCTCAAACATTGGGTAGTGCAAGATTTGTTCGCTACGCTCACTCGCCTTATATCCCCACAGATCAATCCGGGGGCTTTACGGCGATTTTTGGTAACGCTCTATGTTTTAATCCTCAACTGTGACTTTTGCTCCTTCTGTATCAATTTGTAGCGATCGCACTTCGACTTTAACATCATAGTCATGCCAAGCTTGAGCCATTGCTAATGCCACATCGGGTGCTGAGTTGGCATCACTCAGGGCTAACAGGGTAGGCCCAGCACCACTAATCACTAATTCATAAGCCCCCGCCTGGATCGCCGCAGAACGTACCGCCTCATAGCCGATAATTAAAGATTGACGATAGGGTTGATGAATTTTATCCCGCATCGCAACACGCAGCCATTGAGTCTCTCCCGTTTCTAAGCCTCTGACTAATAAGCCTAAATGGGCAGTGTTAAAAATAGCGTCAGCACGGCTATACTCTGTGGGTAAGACTCGTCTGGCTTCTGCGGTTGAAAGTTCAAAGTTGGGAATAGCGACAACCGGGATTATGCTAGAATGCCAGGGAATTTCACAGATTTCCCAATCGGTTTCGCTGGCGGCTACAGAGAGTTGACAGTTTCCTAACAACGCCGGAACGACATTATCTGGGTGTCCTTCCATGGCGATCGCTAAGTTCATCACCTCTGTTTGACTTAAGGGAAAACCTGCTAAAGCGTTAGCCCCGACTAACCCCCCAACAATAGCTGTGGCGGAACTTCCTAAACCTCTAGCCAGGGGAAACCCTAAGTTAATGTCGAGTTGAACCGCAGGGGGAGATTGATCTAAATGGCTGTAGAGTTTTATAAAGGCTTGATAGGCGAGATTTTGGGAATCAGTTGATACACGTTCAGCATCAATGCCTTTAACCGTGATTACCGTTTCTTTAGAGTCTTCTTCGCCTAAAAGATCCCGTTGAGAAATGTTGAGGGTATTATATAGCGTTAAAGCCGCACCAATACAATCGAAACCCGGCCCTAAATTAGCCGTTGTCGCTGGAACAGTCACAGTCACGGATTTAGACATTTTTCGGATTCAAACCCAAAGCAATCAGCACTCATTTATTTTGCGTTAGGCTGATCATACCAGATTTACGGATTAGAATCGCCGTTATTGTCGTTATTATCTTTTTCACCGATATTGAGATTCTGCTTAGAAGATTTCAGCAGTTTCCAGAGGCTTTTAATTTGATGATAGGCATCTTCTGAGGTGATTTTGCCGTTTGTTTCTAAGCCACAAATATAGTTCACTTTCTGAGCAAATTCTTGTAAGTTGGCATTAAAAACCAAGTTCTCCGGTGAGAAGTCTCCTCTATAATTGGTTTTCGGATAGAGAAATTTTTCCCGTTCGTTCATCTTGACCTCCACAGTTTTTTTAAATTTTGCTGAAACTTTTTGTCATCTCGTCTTCAAAACTTTCGGTTCTTCATGTCTATATCTTTAACACATTGACAACGAACTTCAATGTGCAATTCCGGTTGGAAAAGACAAGATATGACAGTCTATTTATCTCATTTTACCGAGGGTTTTTTACTTTTTATCTTTTAGATCATAGCTTTTTTAAATGTCAATTGTAATTTTCCTTTATCTAATTTAACACTTTTCACTCTAAAATTATATCCAATCTTTTCTTAAACGTCGCTTAACCTGTGGTCAATTTCATCTATTTACGACTTTTATAGGTTGTGGTATGGTTGTCTAGTTAATGAAGTTTTAAATTGTGTTGAAATGACTAACAGGGGCTTTGATTTTCTACGGAAAGATATTTTAACAATAGTAAGTTGATCCGATAACTTAAATCAATCAAAACCATTCGATAGCTTTAATAGACTTTATATCCAGTAATTATACTGAGTTTAAGCATTTTTGTAGAGAGATGTGATCCCACATCTCTACCCTCAAAACATTAACTTTCCATCTGATCAACAGACTTGGGAACACCTGCCGTTAAGACATCATATCCTTCGGAAGTCACTAACACATCATCTTCAATTCTCACCCCAATCCCGCGCCAACGTTCATCCACTTCTGGCTGTCCTTCAACGGGTTTAATGGTGGGTGAAATATAAATTCCCGGTTCAACCGTTAACACCTGTCCTGGCTGTAAGGCTTGCGGGTTTTCGCCCCATTGATACACCCCAACATCATGCACATCTAAGCCCAACCAATGACCTGTTCGGTGCATATAAAACGGCTTGTATTTTTCCTCTTTAATAATTTCCTCAATATCACCAGTTAATAACCCTAAATCCATCAAACCTTCGACAATCACCCGCACCGCAGAATCATGAACTTGTTTATAAGGATTACCCGGTTTAACCTGTTCAATCGCTGTAATTTGAGCCTGTAAAACAATCTCATAAATTGTCTTTTGCTCCGGAGTAAACTTGCCACTCACCGGGAACGTTCGGGTAATATCCGCATTATAATAACCATAGGAACATCCCGCATCAATTAACAACAAATCTCCATCTTGAAGTTGTCGGTTATTTTCGATATAATGCAAAATACAAGCATTTTCTCCCGAAGCAACAATCGAAGGATAAGCCGGAGTTCCACCACTTAAACCAAAAAGATGTTCCATTTCCGCTTGAACTTCATATTCATAGCGTCCAACTTCAGCAAAATTTCGAGCGTGATTATGCGCTTTAACGGAAATATTAGCCGCTTTTCGCATCAGTTCTAATTCGGTTTCACTCTTAATTAAACGCATCGAATGAAGAATCGTTCCCGCATCTTGTAACGCAATGGGACCCGTGCCAAACTTAGGATAAACCCGCATTAATCTTTGCCAATGTTTCAGGACTTTATTGTTAAACGCTTCATCCGTTCCAAAACGGTAATAAATGCGATCTGCTTTTTTCAAAAATTGCGGTAATTTTTCATCCAATTCAGCAATAGGATAAGCCTCATCCGCCCCGTAAACTTCCTTCGCTTTTTCTACCCCAGTTCGATATCCCGTCCAGGTTTCTTTTTCGGGATCTTTCGGCTGTACAAATAGCACAAATTTATGTTTATCGTGATGGGGTGCAAGTACCGCAACAGCATTCGGTTCATTAAAGCCAGTCAGATAGAAAAAATCGCTATCTTGACGAAAAGCATATTCAACATCATTGTGCATCACCGCCATCGGCGCACTTCTGAAAATAGCCGTACCATTGCCGATTTTTGCCATTAATTGTTCCCGGCGTTGCTGATATTCTGTGGATGTGATCATTGAAACTGTTAACTCGGTAATCGTTGTTTAATTTTAGTCTGAAGCTGAGACTAATACTTGAGCAATCAATAAAAATAGTAGATTCAAAGCGAACTTAATGGGTCGGTCTAGCCTGCTGTTTCTCAAGGTGCAGTTCCCGAAGCAGCAAAAACAAGGGAAACCCTAGAGAAACACCAACACTAAGAGTACCCACCACAGGCAACCACCAGTTCTTTAACTGTATGCGCTTACTTTCCACAACGATAAAACCCAATAGGACAACGGCGGAAACCAGAACATCTAACCAGGCAAAAGAACTAATTTTTGAAGATGAGGCTTCATCAAACAGCAGCACAACATTGAAACCCCGTTCAAAAATCCAAGGTACAAACGCCCCATAAGGAAGCACTGTTCCCAGAAGGCATAAAAACCCGTAGAAATACTTCATCTGAGCTTGACTTTATCACTTTATTTATTATGGTAGTTGATCGAGAGATTAAAATCCCCCTCTTCTTTACTACCTCTACCAACTGATGACTGTGTATTTTAAGCCTGAACCTGCCCCTACAATTGAAAAAAGGCACGGCTTTTAACCGCACCTTCGGGTTGAATGAAATCTCAAAATTTCTTACATCACAGGGCTAAACCGTTCTTTTTCAGGAACTTCTGTGTACTCAGCAACAATTTGCCGGAATTCATCACCATCAATGGTTTCTTTCTCAATTAACAAATCAACCAAACGATCAATTACAATGCGATTGTCTCGAATAATTTGACAAGCCTGTTGATAACAATGGTCGGCAATTTCTTTAATTTGAGCATCAATGCGAGAGGCAATTTGATTAGAATAGTCTGTACGGGTGGCAAAATCCCGACCGAGGAACACTTCACCCTGTTGAGATTCTAAAGATAATGGCCCTAAGTCAGACATTCCGTAACGAGTCACCATCTGACGTGCCATGCCCGCAACCTGTTGTAAATCAGCACCAGCACCAGTTGTGACTTCCGCATTGCCAAAAATTTCTTCTTCTGCGGCACGACCTCCCAAAGCGCCTGTAATACGGGCTAGAATTTGCGCTCGTGAAATTAACCCTTGTTCTTCATCAGGCATAAACCAGGTTAATCCCCGAGCCTGACCGCGAGGAATAAGCGTCACTTTCTGCACAGGATCATGGTGTTTAACTAAAGTTCCAACGATCGCATGACCAATTTCGTGATAAGCAATTAACCGCTTACTCTTGCCATCAATTAACGGTGTGCCTTCCATCCCAGCCACAACCCGATCAACCGCATCATCAATTTCTGACATTGTAATCGCATCTTTACGACGACGGGCGGTGAGGATAGCCGCTTCGTTGAGGAGGTTTGCCAGATCTGCCCCCGTAAACCCGGGAGTCCGACGAGCGATCGCTTCTAAAGAAATGTCTTCAGCGAGTTTCTTATTGCGAGCGTGAACTTCTAAAATTTCTAAACGGCCTTTAATATCAGGAGCATCTACCGTTACCTGACGGTCAAACCGACCCGGACGTAATAACGCAGAGTCAAGCACATCAGGACGGTTAGTTGCAGCAATAATGATAATTCCGGTATTGCCTTCAAACCCATCCATTTCAGTCAGGAGTTGGTTGAGGGTTTGTTCCCGTTCATCATTTCCACCGCCAATTCCAGCCCCGCGTTGACGACCCACTGCATCAATTTCATCAATAAAGATAATACAAGGAGCAGTTTCTTTCGCTTTTTTAAACAAGTCGCGGACACGGGAAGCACCCACCCCAACAAACATTTCTACAAATTCTGAACCGGAGATACTAAAGAAAGGAACTCCTGCTTCTCCGGCGATCGCTTTAGCTAAGAGGGTTTTTCCGGTTCCCGGAGGCCCCACTAATAAAACACCTTTAGGAATTCTCGCACCGACTGCGGTAAAGCGTTCGGGTTTTTTCAGGAAAGTGACAACCTCTTGCAGTTCTTCTTTGGCTTCTTCAACTCCAGCGACATCATCAAATAAGACTCCGGTTTTGGCTTCCATCTGGAACCGCGCTTTAGACTTACCAAAGTTCATGGCTTGGCCAGGACCACCGGGAACGTTATTAGAGCGACGGAATAGGAAAAATAACCCTGCAATTAATAAAATCGGGAAAATCAAATTCCCCAGTAAGCCCCACAGGGCGCCATCATTGCGAGGAGGATGGGTATCGAAGCTAATTTGGGCATCTCGCAAGCGAGAGACGAGTTCTGGTGTGTTATTGGGTAAGTCCACCCGCAGCCGTTGTACACGGTTATCAAG
>JBJHBL010000079.1:0-27986 GCA_050485465.1 Limnoraphis sp.
TAAGGAAAGGGGTTGAGTAGTCCCTTTTTTGAGTTACACTCAAATGAGAACCCCTTTTTCAAGCTGCATTAGAGGTGAAAATGTGTTAGAAGAACGGGATTATTGGGTTTGTTGGGCGCAAATTTCCGGAGTAGGGCCAATTGCTTTACAACGCCTTCGCCAACATTTTGGGACACTCTCAATGGCGTGGGAAGCATCAACCCAAGAGTTACAAAAAGTCGAAGGTTTTGGACGACAAACTACTGAGAAAGTGACACAACAGCGCTCACAATTTGACTGTGTTCAGTTTATCAGAAATCATCACGAAAAAAACCCAAATTTTTGGACTCCTGTTGATGCAGATTATCCCCGTTTACTGTTAGAAATTCCCACACCGCCTCCGATTTTATATTATCGAGGAACGATTGAACCGGAAGAAAATCAAGGCTTTCGTCCGACGGTGGGAATTGTGGGAACTCGTCAACCCTCTGAATATGGGCGACGTTGGACGCGCAAAATTAGCAGTATATTAGCCAAAAGTGGTTTAACGATTATATCAGGAATGGCGGCAGGAATTGACACAGAAGCTCATAATAGTTGTTTAGAGGTGGGTGGACGAACACTGGCAATTTTTGGGACGGGAGTTGATATTATCTACCCGAAAGATAACCGTCAATTGTCAGAAAGGGTGATTCAAAATGGGTTAGTTATCAGTGAATATCCCGCTGGAACCAAGCCTAATCCTCGACATTTTCCCCGTCGAAATCGAATTATTGCGGGTTTAAGTCGGGCAATATTTGTGATGGAAGCGGGTCAAAAATCGGGGGCTTTAATTACGGCTTATATTGCTAATGAGTTTTGTCGAGATGTGTATGTATTACCCGGACGTTTAGATGATGAAAAATCTCAGGGCTGTTTAAAGTTAATTAATGGAGGGGCGAGTTTAATTCCAGTTGATATAGAGGAATTATTAGAACAATTAGGTGCAATGCCAGAATTGGATACACCGAAACAGTTATCTTTTTTTGAACCCCCTACAAAACCTGAATCTTCTGTTTTGACGGTAGAATCTAATATAGAACTTAATTTAGAGTCTAATTTAGCACAAGTTCTGAAGGTCGTTTCCTCTGAACCGATGGCTTTTGATACGATTGTTCAACAGGTTCAATTAGATGCGGGGATTGTTTCAAGTTCGTTATTACAGTTAGAACTTTTGGGATTAGTGTCTCAGTTACCCGGAATGCGGTATCATCGGTGTTCAGGATGAGTCATTGATAAATCTGTTAATACTGTTCCCTATTTGCTTTCTAATATGACTAATTCTTCTTTTCCTCGGTTTCATTTGGCTTTCCCGGTTCAAGATTTAGAAAAAACTCGCTCTTTTTATAAAAATTTATTGGGATGTTCAGAAGGAAGAAGCAGTGAGAGATGGGTAGATTTTGACTTTTTTGGTCATCAAATTACCGCTCATTTAGAATCATCGGAAGAAAGGGAAACGTTAACTAATATTGTAGATGGTGAAACTATCCCCGTGCGTCATTTTGGGGTGATTTTAGACTGGAATGAATGGCATCAACTCGCGGAACGTTTACAACAAACAGAGATTGAATTTAGGGTGAAACCTCAAATTCGTTTTCAAGGACAAGTGGGTGAACAAGCGACTTTATTTATTCAAGACCCCAGTGGAAATGTTTTAGAGTTTAAATCTTTTCAAGATGATAGTCAAATTTTTGCTCAAGATGTTAAATCTTAATCCCATTCTTCTAATTCAATCACCCAATTTTGGACTGTACTCATCATTTGTTCTCGTCTATTTTCAAAGTTAGCGGCTATCCAAATTAATAGTAAACCGATGATAAAACCAATAATCCATTTTAAGAAAGAATAGATAGCATTTAAAATCAGAATTTGATTAATAGCATTAATTAAAAAGGTTACAGTTCCCACATATAAAAAAGCCCTAATTCTTAATCCTAAGCCGATAAAAATAGCAAATAAACTAATAAAACCGGGAACAATGCCAATCCATTGACTGCTTAGTAATGCGGCAAAACAAATCATCCCAATTCCAAAAATCCTCGTCCAGTGACGCGCCAGTTTGTATTCGGAACGTTGTAAAATGGGGTCAACTTGGGCGATATACAAGATAGATAATCCTGGAAGGATAACGTCCCCTAAAGCATTTAGATTATTTTCGGTGAAAAAGAGCCAGCGATAATAAGCAAAGTTGAGGATAAAAACGCTAAAATAAGTGAGTTGAATTTTGTTTATATATCGTGCAAGGACTCCATATAAAAGAATAGCTAGTATGACTGAAAAATACCAAGACAGTTCGAGAGTTGACCCCAAAATTATAGCTGTGATAACTAAAGTTAAAGCGGGGAGTAAAACGGCAACTCGCCGCCAGGGTTTAATCGGCCATCCCCAACTTTCCCAGGGGATAAAATAAAGAAAATAAGCAAGAATAGAAGCGAGAGTACCTCCCCACTGTATTAACAAGGATTCTAAATTCAAAAGGTCACTCACGAAATAAAGAATAATAAGGGCTTGTGAACATCCAATATAAACCCAGAATTCAGCTTCAATCGAATTAGAGTTATTACGACCTTGAAAAATCGCATACCGGGTTAAAAAGCTACCAATTCCTAAACTCAGCCAGGAGTTAAATTCAGAAGGTAAAGTCAGAGAGGTAATTAAAAAACAGCTACTCATCGCCCAGTGGATGTGAGCGATTATTTTTATTTCATTCTGACTCAAATCGAGATAACGACTCAACAGAGGGGATAATAACCGATAAACATAAACGATAGTGGTTCCTAACCCGGCAAAAGCGATAAATTGTTCTCCAATTGACGCGGGAGATAGATTATAAAATAACATTTGATAAGCCGCGACAGAAACGCCAGCAATACCGAGATAAGTCAGGGGTTTAAACTGGGGACTTCGCCGCCCAATACCGATGAAAATTAATGCGAGAATCAACACACTGATTCCTGTCCAGTTATCAAACCGACCTGATGTTCTTAAGACTGCCCCAAACATTCCGTAGAATAAAGGTAAGATTTGCCAGGGGTTTGATAACTGATTAATTTGATTTCTGCGTTGCCAATAATCTCCAATAATTTGGGTTGTTAAGCCTAGCATTAAATTGGCAATTGATAGATTAAAGAATGAGTTTTCGGTAAAGCTGAAAAGATTAGCCATCAAAAGTTCTAATAGCCAACCCCAAATGTAAACCAAAAATGGAAAATTCAAGTGTTCTGTTTGTTCTGATGGAGGAGGGTTTAAAAGACGAATGAGTACCGCTATTGTTGAGATGAATGTTGCAACTGTAATTTGAATTGAAGGGGTTAGAAGTTGCCAATAAATTCCTAAAGTATATAAGGTTAAAATAATGACTTGAATTCCTGATAAAAGGGATGCCCAGCTATTAACTGCAACCGCATAAAGATGGGTAATAAAATTTGAGATACGATTGAAAATAATTTGAGAAATCCATAAAAAATTTAAAGCAACTGCGACGAGAATCACTCCCGCTTCTAATGAAAAATTAGGAATCTTTTCCACGGCTAAAAACCCTGAAAAGGTTAACCCAAAACCCACAGTTAAAAGAGCAGATATTTGACTCTGAAGGGAGTTGGTATTGAGAATCAAAAGTCCTGTGCCTACCCCCCAACTGATTAATCTGATTTCAGGTATTCTAAAGACCAGTATTTGTAATAAGACGACTCCCATAATACTTAACTGGCTGGCTAATTCTTGGCGAGTCGGAATAATAGCTGCAATTGTCGTTAAGGCGATGGGTGTTGTCAGCCAAAAAATTCCCCAGAGACTACGCCCTTGACAAGCAAAATTTAAACAGATAAAATCAAAATCGTTTAGCGAACTTTTATAAAAAAACTGATAACTAAACCCGGCTAAACTTAATCCAATATGCCAAGAACTTTTAAGAATAGAGTGATGAATATTAAAGTGATGTTGACGGGTGAAAACAGTATGAAATAACCATTCACCCAGCATAAATACAATTGATAATACTCCCCATTGTTCTAAACGAAGTTGAGGAAAAGATAACTGAATTAAACTGGCTAAGGTGAGTAAACCTGTAATATGAGTGAGATAAACGAGAACAACTCTCAGGGGTTGACGACGAATTGTGTAAGTTAATAAAATTAGGGTAGCAGCTAAGAAGTGAAGGAATTGTACAACGGGATCAAAGAATGCAATTCCAGTTAAAATAGCAGCAAACCCTACTGTTATTTGTTCTCCAAATTGAGCGATTTGAGGGTGTTGAAGCTGATAAATTTTGTTGATTAAAATTAGCACTAATACTAAATAGACTAACCCTACTAAGGCAAGTAAAGTCCAAACTTTATTTGGATCTTGGGGGATTTGTTGAGCAATTTCAATAATTTGTTGTTGCAATTCTACCGGAATTAAACGCCAAACTAATAACCAGCTTTGCAGTCCAATAGCAAAAATAAAAGCAAAATCTCTCTTTCTCCAAAACTGGATTAAATGGCTTCCAAAAATGACGAATGCAATCAGACTCACGCCTAAAGCCTGTCCGGGTTGACTGTCTACTGAAAAAAACCAACCTACGATTAAAAAGACATAGGCAAATCGTTTTAAGAAAACAAAGGGATAGAGATAAAGTAACCCTCCTGTCAACCCCAAAGCTAATCCATATTCAGTTAAAACATTGCTAATACTTAAAGCGCGCCACCACAGAAAAGTGACAGGAACCAAAGCGAAAATAAAAGGTAAATGCTGACGAGTATCTAAAGGGATTTGCTGATAATTTTTTTGACCATAAAATGTAATAATTCCGGTGATAATCAGACCGATATAAAGAGCAACAAATGAAAAGTTAGGGAGTCTCCAACCTAATTGTAAATAACTCAGTCCGATTAGATTTAACGTTAAAAAGGCTTGTTGTAAGGTTTCGGGCGATTCTCTCTCCAAACGAATAGGATTGAGGAAAATTGTAATCCCTGTTAAAATAATAATCGCGATCGCGCTAATGATAAATGTATTAGAATAGAATAAGCCTAAACCATCAATCGCCCAAAAATTGAGAGGGATTAAGAGCAATGTTACCCATTTTAAGGTCTCAGAAGTCAAAGGTAAACGACGATTTAAACTGAGCCAAATTGTCGATCCAAAAAATCCTAACGTATAAGCAAATAAGACCCCATATTGTGCAAGGAGGGGTAACTGTTGCCATCGACTCGCAACTAATACCCCTGAAGAAACCAACACCATAAATAATCCCAAAAACAGCAGCCATCTCACACTAAATTCTGCTTTAAGGGACTGAAATAACTGAGTGGGAAAACTGGAAAAACTGAGATTTCGTTGCGGCTGAGGGACTGAAACAGAGGGTTCTACCGTGAGATGATCCTCAAGATTTAAAATAGGCTGTTCAATAGCAGTTTCCGCAGTCAGGGGGCGAGGTTGACTCAAATATTGTTGGCTGAGTCGAAGCACTTGTTCATCTGACAATAAACCCAAGCGTACCCACGCTTCTAAACCTTCTAATAAAACCGGGTTATTTGCATGAACCCGAATTTGAATTTCAATAAATTTTGGGATGGGGGAAGACATAAGTTTCAGAAGAAATAACCCTGAAAAAGTCACTAATAACAGGTAATCGCTTGACTACTGCCCGACTGCATGAATTTGAGATCATGGGGTGAGGTTAAGATAACATACTTGCTTTTCAAATGGCAATATTATAGAAAAAAAGCTTAACTTTTTTTTCCGGACTCAAAAGATATCCTGAATTGGGCTGAAAGTGCTGAACAAACTATAGCAGAACAAAATCGAGATGTCCGCAATTAGGAGAATTTCAACAATGGTGAATCATCATAATATTTTAATTCAAACGGATTTTTCAGGAACGATTGACCCCAATCGTTTAGTCGCATTGGGAAGTCTTGAAAATGATAATATTACCTTTCCCGTTAAGCTTCGAGATGCTTTAGGAAATGTTATTAGCACCAATGCAGATGTTAACCAACTGGAAATTTTACTGCGGGATGGAGATGATGTTTTAGATGGTTCAATACTCCAACAAAACAGCCAATTAATTGTAGTTGGAAATCAAGGAGATGATTTTATAAAAGGGGGAGCCGGGGCGGATACGCTCTTTGGAGGACAAGGGAGAGATGATATTTTTGGGGGAGAAGGAGATGATTTAATTTTTGGCAACTTAGGAGATGATTTTGTATTAAATGGAGGGGCAGGAAATGATACAATTTATGGGGGACAAGGAGATGATTATATCCGGGGAGGAGAGGGAAACGATTATCTTTTTGGCGATCGCGGTAATGATATTCTTCATGGCGACGGAGGGGTTGATGTATTAATCGGAGGTGAAGGTCGAGATCAATTTGTGATTGATATGATGTTAGAAACTCCCAGCAATGATCCGAACTTTGTTGATACCATTGTTGACTTTACATCCGGTGAAGATGAAATCTTAATTTTTGGTGTCGATCCTTCATTTATTCAGATGAGTAACTTAACTTCTGTGGGCAATTCATCGGGATTTGTTCTCTACGATATCCAGAAAGGTGATATCGGTTCCGGTCGTGAAATTGCCATTGTTTTTCTTCAGGATAACCCCGGTTTAACCACTGCATTAACAGTTGGAACAGATATTTTTGTCATTTAATTGAGGCGCGGGTTTATTACCCATCAAAAAGTATGAGGCACGCTCTAGCAAATCTCTAGACGTGCGCCTCAAAGTCAAGCTGTTAAGCTTTTTTATGGTTGAATCTTTCTATTCAGACGCTTGGATGTAACGATATCCAATAAACAAAACGTCGTCAGGAAGGGTTAAGAAAGACTTCAAATTTTGCTTAAAATTTAGTAATCGCTTGAATAGCGATCGCGCTTGCGACCTCCTCCGAATGAATTTTTCTTTTCGGGCGGCCGCGCCTTATTGACCTTGAGATCGCGTCCCATCCATTCGGCTCCATCTAAAGCTTCAATGGCAGCATCTTCTTCAGACTCCTGCTTCATTTCGACAAATGCAAAACCTCGGGGGCGACCTGTTTCCCGGTCAGTCGGAATACTAATCCGTTGAACAGAACCGTATTCAGTAAATACACTTCTGAGATCTTCTTCCGTCACGTCGTAGGACAGGTTACCGACATAAATCGACATACGTTTCTTCCAAAATCAGACAAATATGAAAGATAGACTTTTCGGAAGACAAGCTAGAGCAGATGAAACAGAACAAATAATTTGTACTGAAAGCAATAACTGCGACCGAAACCTATTCTTTTACGGTTATTGTAACACGGCTAGTTCAAGTAGAGAACCAACAGAGCAATTCCCCCTCATAAATACCCTCAAATCCCCCGCTCTCGAACTATCACCTAGAATTCTAACTCTTGCACCTAAAGGACACCCTTCTCCTCGACTTCTAGAGTTGAGTCCAGTGATACCGTTCGTGTGACTCGCCAAAGCCATCCTTTTTTATACATTTCTTCAACTTTGGCTTGATAAATTTCCTGGATTCCTTCTATTAATACCTCCGAGGGACGATACAAAAAAATATCACTAAATTTCTCATCAGGAAGTAGCGGAATATTCGACGGGACAACCAATTGGAGATACACATCTGACTTCAGTCGATGACTCAAAGGCAGAATTCTTCCGGGTTCTACATCACTAATCACCAGAGGAGTTGGAGAAAGATTAACAATTTCAGCAGTCGCCGGAATATAACGGCTACGGGTATAACTTTTATGCCACCAAACCGGATGTATCGTACTCACTAAACCGGAGATTATCCCGCTTAATCCGATTGCTACAAAGACAAGTTTCCAGCGTTGTTTCTGTTGACTATTCAGTAAAATATCACTAATTTTATGGGTTAATAGATAAGCCCAGGAAATCTGCAAACCCAAATAGGCAGGAATTCCATAACGAGTAATGGTTGAACGTTGTCCGCCGAGTATTAAATCGGGTAAAATGAGAGCCGTTCCGGTAACTCCCATTAACGCTATAACAAAAAACCAAGTTTTCACTGAATTATTTTTAACTAAAACATAAATTGCATATCCCGTGAACAAAAGAATTAAATATAAAATGGGGTTAAATAAACTAAAGCCTTGATTGACATCAAAAATCAAGCGCGTTAAATTTAATCCCCAAAATAAGAAGAGCGGTTCAGTTCGATTCACTCGATGAGATCTCGTATTATCTGTGAAGTCTTGAAAATAATTAAAAATAATCATTAACCAGGGTGAAAATAGAATCAAACTGAATACAACCGCAGCCATAGCCGGAAGAATATAGTTTGATTTTCGCCAGGTTTTCACTCCCAATAGATACATCCCATGAGCCATATAAACTAACCCATAAAACAGATGAGAATACAATCCTAGTGTTAGACTAAAAGTATAAATTCCCCAAGCCATGAGTTTGGATTTCTGCAATTTATGAGTTTGGGTGACTCGTAATGCTCTCAATAAAGCCGCACTTGAAAATAAAATGGTAAACGTCCATAAACTATAAGCGCGAGCCTCCTGAGCATACAAAATATGAAAGGGAGAAATCGCCAAAATTCCCATCGCGACCCAACCCACTGTCGCCGACTGAAATAGCTCTAAACACAACCAATACATCACCGGAAAACAGAGCAAACTAATGATTGCTGATAAACTTCTAATCGTTGCAACAGAATGACTAAAAGTTTGCATCCAAAACCGAGCTAATATATAATAAAATGGGGAATGTTCTGGATGTTGTTTAAAGGCAATAAAAGCATCCTCTAGTGTTTTTTCAGCCGTCGGATATTGATAGATTTCAACGAGATCTTTAGCTCGAATAATTTCACCTGTATAAACTTGAGGAATGACATCATCCAGCACATAACCCGAACTTCTCAAAGAGGTATGAACTTCATCATACCAATACACTTTATACCCCAAGTTAACAAAGCGAAAGGCAATTCCGATAATGATTAGAAGTGCGGCAAACTGTTGTAACCATCGGGTTGTTGATTTTGATTGTTCCATTGTATGAATTGAATGATTAAAAGGAAAGAATAAACACTCTTAATTGTGTACTTGCATCGCCCCATTAATAGAGTTTCATCAAGCCTATTTTTGCTATTTATTTACAGCTTTAACCATCCAAACATCTCACCAACAGTTAGCTTAAATTCTCCCATAAATTCAGGAACAGGTAATTCATCTGTTTCGGCTTGAAAGAGTTGGGGTTGTTGTTGGGGTGGAAACACTAAGACCGATTCTTCTTCCGGGTAAATTAACCATCCTAAACGGCTACCTTCGGTTAAACAGTGAAGAATATTTCCCGTCACTTTAGCATGGCTTTGATTGGGAGAAAGAATTTCAATTGTCCAATCTGGGTAAGTCTTAAAAACATTGACAATATTACCTTTTTCATCTCTAGGAATTCGTTCCCACAAAAAAACGGTGACATCAGGAACAATAGAACGTCCGCTAAAATTACACCGGAGTTCCGGAAAAGGGAGTGCAATTCTTGATTGAATCACAAATGTTTCAATGGTACTGACAAGTTTACCCTGGATGCGGCTATGTTTTCCTTGTGGCATTGGCTTTTGAAAAATTTTACCCTCAATGTATTCGCTAGCGGGTTTTGTTTCCGGTAATGCCAAGAATTCTTCTAGGGTAAGTTGAGATTGCGAAACTTGGATGATAGGTCATCCCCTCCTTTTTCGGTTACAAGTTTTATCCGATTCTAGCAGAATTTTAGAAGGTTGAATGAATCCCTTTAATCGCTACTTGTTTGGGATAAATTAGCCTTTTTATTGAGTTTAGACGCCACCCAATGCCAAACTAACCCGACTGCAATTAATCCTAAACCGAATAACCAAACGTGCCACTCAATCCAAAACGCTAAAAACAAACCTGATACCAAGGCAAACCAACTCATCCAAACGGGATATAATCGTTGTTCATCGCTCAAACGCAACGCCGCTAAACCAACAATTCCACACCGCCATAATGAACCAAAAGCACTTAAAGACCAAGTCGTTTTAACATTGCCCATTAACACCAAAAGAGCCACCGCAATACTGATAAAAATCACCGCCCAATAGGGTGTAGTTCCGGCAGCATTTAACTGAGAAATTAATCTCGGCATATCGCCCCGTCTTCCCATCGCCAATAATAACCGAGACAATCCTAAAAGAATACTCAATAATACACTTAAAGTCGCTGTAATTGCCCCAATCGCTAACAGAATTTTAGCCCCAGGAATTCCTAAACTTTCGGCAACAGCTTGTAACGGCGCGGCTTGTTCAGAAGCAATTCCTAATGCTGTTGCGCCAATACTTCCTAAACTAACAAGGGCAACTCCGATATAAATAATAGTCGTAATAGCCAGAGTCACTAAAACCGCTTTGGGAATATTTTTACGCGGTTCTGTAATTTCTTCCCCTAACATTGTAATCCGGGCGGGGCCGTTATAAGCAACAAATAATAACGCGACGGATTCGAGAAAATTTTTCACTCCAATTTTGAGATCAATGGATGCAAATTCAAGGGATACAATCCCCCTCTGAGATAAGACAATACCTCCAGCAATAATCAAAAAGAATAAAGCAAAAAGAGTGATAAAAAGAATCACAGTTGTTGCTGCTTTCGACCGTCGCATTCCCCCTAAGACAACCGCAGTTAAAGCAAAAACCGCAATTTCTGCAACAGGAACTAACAAAGACTCTGACAGACCCAGAGTATTAATAAAATAACTCGAAAAACCCAAAGCAGCCGTCGCCGCCACCGCCGTTTTTCCTAACAGATACATCCACCCACCTGTAAACCCAAACCAAGAGTTGAGATACTTGTAACCATATTCATAAATTCCGCCACTCACCGGGTGACTCGCTGCAAGTTGGGCTAGATTTAAACTATTGGCAACTTGTAAAATTCCGGCGACCACTAAAGCCCCAATCACAGCATAACCCGATAACGCTGCGGCTAAACCTAAACTTACAAAAATTCCGACCCCAATGACAGATCCTAACCCCATAATGGTGGCACCAAACCAGCCTAATTCGCGTTTAAGTTGTTGGGGAGAAGGGTGAGATGCAGACATATTTTTAACTTCCTTGATTCGCCAACGTTCTAAAAATAGGGGCATGACAGTCATACCCCTGGTAGTTAATTCCAAAAAACAGAAATTTATTTCTGGGGAAGGCTAGATAGACTTGCGTTAGGATTAACAGTTGTCATCTTTTGAGTTTGAACCATTGTTGCTTGCAGCATGGGAGTCCGGCTAATAGAATTATTCGCTAAATCAAACAACGGACTCGATAAAATACCCGCTAAAGAAGTGGCAATCAATGAAAGCACTAACCCCACCTGTAAAGGCCGCATTCCCGGGAGAGTCCAGCGAATTGGAGGATAGTTTTTCACCGAGTCGGACATTTCTTGTGGTTCTTTGACGACCATCATTTTTACCACACGAATGTAGTAGTAAATAGACACAACACTGGTGACTAATCCTAACAAAACTAAGGCATATAATCCAGCTTGCCAACCGGCCCAAAACAGGTAAATCTTACCAAAAAATCCCGCTAGAGGTGGAATACCCCCGAGGGAGAGTAAACAAATACTTAAACCCAAAGTGAGTAGGGGATCTTTTTGATACAAACCGCTATATTCACTAATTTGATCTGTTCCGGTTCGTAAAGAAAACAGAATCACGCAGGTAAAACCGCCCAGGTTCATAAACAAATATACCAACAGATAAAAAATCATGCTGGAGTAACCCGCCTCGGTTCCAGCGATTAACCCAATCATCACAAATCCAGCTTGGGCAATCGAGGAATAAGCCAACATCCGTTTCATGCTGGTTTGGGCCAGGGCGACCACATTTCCTAACACTAAGCTGAGAATCGCCAAGGCCGTGAACACAAAGTGCCATTGTTCACTAACAATCGGAAAGGCATTCACTAATAAACGAATCGCCAGGGCAAACCCTGCGGCTTTGGAACCGACAGATAAAAAGGCCACAACGGGAGTCGGTGAACCTTCGTAAACGTCGGGAGTCCATTGGTGGAAGGGAACCGCCGAGATTTTAAAGGAAATCCCCGCAATCACAAAGACCAGGGCAATCACGACACCCAAGGATTGACTCGCCCCAGAAGTCGCCAGGACGGTGGCGATCGCATCTAGCTGAGTTTCACCGCCCGATAGTCCATACAGCAGGGATAACCCGTAGAGGAATACCGCCGAACTTGATGCCCCAATTAACAGGTATTTTAACGCCGCTTCGTTGGAACGAGGATCGCGTTTGGTGTAGCCTGTCAGCAGGTATGAGGAAATACTGAGGGTTTCTAGGGAAACAAAAATCATCACCAATTCTGTCGCCCCAGAGAGGAACATTCCCCCCAAACAAGCTGTTAGCAGAATACAGATAAATTCAGCTAGGGCGGTACCGGTTTGTTCGACATAGCGAACCGACATCAAAATCGTCACAGCCGCCGACAGGGCGATAAGACCCCGAAAGATCACACTCAGGGGATCGCTGTTAAAACTGCCCAAAAATCCAATCGTGTTGGTGCTACTCCACTGATAACACAAGGCGACAATCGAGGCGAGAAGACCTGCGATCGCTAGATAAGGTGTCCAGCGAGAAGAAGCGGTTCGTCCGACGATCAGATCTCCGACTAAAACGGCTAAGAGGGTAATAATGACAATCCCCTCTGGCAAAATGGTTCCAGCGTTTAACTGGGCTGCAATACTCGAAAAATCCATAAGCTTCGATAATTGGATAATGGGTGACTGGTGATTGAACCCCAGTCAAAGCGAAACACATTCGACACTATAAACGTTCAGTCTATCTTGATTCAAGAGGTAAGGTAACAGAGAACAGGGGATAGCTCATGTGACAAGAGGGAAGCTAGAGAGGCTGGCGTTGCAGAGGAAGCAGGAGATAAACTGTTCACTGTAAACTGTTCCCCATTCCCTAGCGCGTGGCGCTATATAGTAGTAGGATGGTTTGAAAAAACGATCTCACGGGTTAACAGATCTGATGATACAGCTATTTAACAAAATCTTAAATTTCCAAAAACGCTTTCTGCATTTGATTTTACCAACAGTTTTCGCAGTTGGGATTGTTCTGTTTTCGGCCACACCTGCGATCGCAACAGGGGTTTATCAAATGCCGAGTTTAACCGCAGGCGATCCCACTTGGGTGGTTGATGAAGGGGATGCTCTCAGTTTTAGCAGCGAACGTCAGATTAATCAAGAGTTGTCACAATTGGCTGATCAAACGGGTTATGAGGTTCGCTTCGTGACATTACGCCGCTTTGACTATGGGGAGACAGCCGAGAGTTTTACCGAAGAATTATTTAACAAATGGTTTCCGACTCCTGAAACTGCCAATAATCAAACCCTGTTAGTGTTGGATGTTCTCACGAATAATAGCGCGATTTTGACTGGAGAAGGTGTCAAGTCTCTACTAACTGATGAAATTGCGGAAAGTGTAGCCAAAGAAACGTTACAAATTCCGATCCGAAATGGTAATAAATATAATGAGGCTTTCCGAGGCGTCAGCGATCGTTTAGTCACGGTATTATCTGGAAATCCCGATCCTGGCCCCCCCAGCAATGAACAAAAGGTGCAAGTTGAAAGCACATTTAAATCTGCTGAGGAAACCAATGATCAAACCGCTACAATTATTGTTGTAATTGTGTTGATCGTGGCTACCGTTGCACCGATGGCAACTTACTTCTATTTACAACGCTCTTAGATTCAGAGGATAGGGATCGCAGGGATCGCAGAGGAGAATCTGAAAGTTCAAGCAAATGTCTAATATCCCGAGTCCCGTTTATCATTCCTCATCATGCAATTTATTGACCAAGTTGAAGTTTTAGCAGAAGCGGGTAAAGGTGGCGATGGTATCGTTGCCTTCCGTCGAGAAAAATATGTTCCCGCAGGTGGCCCTTCTGGGGGCAATGGTGGAAAAGGCGGTTCTGTGATTTTGGTGGCCGTTGAAAACCTGCAAACCTTGTTAGATTTTAAATATAATCACCGTTTTCGCGCAGAAGATGGCCGGCGAGGTGGCCCCAAAAATATGACCGGGGCAAATGGCAGTGATCGGATTATTGAAGTACCTTGTGGGACGGCAGTTTATGATGTTGAAACCGAAGAACTTTTAGTTGATCTAATTCATCCCCATCAAGAATTTTGTGTCGCCAAAGGGGGAAAAGGCGGTTTAGGAAATGCACATTTTCTCAGCAACCAAAATCGCGCCCCAGATTACGCTTTACCCGGACTTCCCGGTGAACAACGACAGCTTAGACTAGAGTTAAAACTATTAGCTGAAGTCGGAATTATGGGTTTACCTAATGCCGGAAAATCAACGTTAATTTCGTCCTTATCTGCGGCTAAACCCAAAATTGCAGATTATCCCTTTACCACCCTAATTCCTAACTTGGGTGTAGTTCGTAAACCCACGGGAGATGGTACGGTTTTTGCAGATATTCCCGGTTTAATTGAAGGCGCTCATTTAGGCTTAGGTTTAGGCCATGAATTCTTGCGTCATATTGAACGGACTAAGGTTTTATTACATCTGATTGATATTACCGATCAGAACCCTCTAGAAAATTATCACACGATTCAAGAAGAATTACAAGCCTATGGCCGAGGTTTAACCAATCGCCCGCAAATTGTAGCCTTAAATAAGGTGGATGCGGTAGATACAGACAGCGAAGAAATGCAAGAAATTATCACTCAAATTCAGCAAATTAGCCAATCTAAAGTTTTTCTAATTTCGGCAGTTGCTAAAATTGGGTTAAATGATTTAATGCAAGAAGTTTGGCAAACTTTGGATGAATTATCACTTTCTGAAAGTTCAACATTCAGATAGTAGGGTGCATCAAATTCCTAAATGTTAACGGGGTACTCCCCAAAATAATTGTTTGATGCACCCCAAGAATTGAAAAAACTTAGTAGTAGGGTGCATCAAATTCCTAAATGTTAACGGGGTACTCCCCAAAATAATTGTTTGATGCACCCTACTTTTTTTTAAACCACTTAGTCTTCTAAGTTAATACCCTCAGCCTGGAGGCGTTCCATCAGTTGTTGGAGGCGAAGTTCAGCTTGATCCGCCCGAAGTTTTTCTTGTTGGGCTAACTCAGAACCCCATAACAACAAGTTTCCCCCTTCATCCCACCACCGCAACCAATAGCCTGTGCGGTTGACGTGGGTGCCTTGCCAACTTCCTAAAAATAAGCCCATTTCAGCGATCCAATATCGCCCATTTTCATCCGGTTTTTGGACTTTATACCTTCCCAACTCATCCAGTCGATACAGTTCTAAAACCGCATTTTTTGGCTCAAAAATAGCATAGTTAGGTACTTGTAAAACCTGTTCATAGAAAAACCATTTTCCGGGTGGATAAGTGGGTTTAATAGAATATTCACCGCCTTCTGTTTCCGAGAGAAACTCCATCACAATTATTGGAATATCCCCTTCTAAACGCGGCGTATAACTCCGTTCCACTTCTAGCGCATCCACTCGAATTTCTGGAATATATGCCCAGTCTGGTGCTTTAACAACAATTTTATCATTAACCGTTGCACAGATACCATAATTCGTCGGCGTGAGAGCCTTTTCGGGTAATTTTCCCGCATTGCTTAACGCATCTCTTAAAGCCATTGCCAATAAGGGCTGAGTGATATTATCCACAGGATCATCGGGTAAAACATAGTCATCTGGCAACTTTTCCCAAGTCACTTTTAGACTCGTAGTTGTGACAGCCATAGCTTTAGATAACATTGCAGCATGATGATTCTATTTTAATAGTAGGGTGCATCAAATTGCAGAGATTGATTTGAAAATCACAAAATAGACTTTGATACACCCCAATAATTTGAATATTAACGGGGTACTCCCCAAAATAATTGTTTGATGCACCCCAAGAATTGAAAAAACTTAGTAGTAGGGTGCATCAAATTCCTAGATGTTAACGGGGTACTCCCAAAACTAATTGTTTGATGCACCCTACTTTTGACGATTTTCGAGATACCACTGTTTAAAGGTTTGTTTGGGAACTGTTGGTAATGCCCGATGTCGCACCCAGGGGTTTAACAGCTTACTAGAAAATAAGAAGGGAAAATACTTCATTACTTTCTGTTCAATAACATTTTCAGCAAGACGATAAAGGTGAGGATTTCCTAATACTATTCCTAACGCTTTCATACTTTCTTGACGAGGTAAAGACAATAACCGACGTTCCGCCATGACTCGCCGCCATTTATAAATTTGTTCAGGCAGATCAATTTTCACCGGACAAACATCCCCACAGGAACCACAAAGGGTGGAAGAATAGGGTAAATTGCTATATTTTTTATCATCAAAAGTGGGATCGATCACCATTCCTATTGGCCCTGAATAAACCGCCCCATAACTTAAGCCACCACTGCGACGATATACCGGACAAGTATTCAAACAAGCCCCACAGCGAATACACTTTAAAGACGACCAAAAATCAGCCATTCCTAACCGTTCACTGCGGCCATTATCGACAATAATTAAATGTAATTCTCCCCCCAGTTTGGGTTGGGTAAAATGGGAGGTATATTGAGTAATGGGAGAACCTAACGCACTGCGAGACAGTAAACGAATAAAAACCGCTAAATGTTCAACCTTTGGGATTAATTTTTCAATTCCCATACTGGCAATATGAAGCGGTGGAACATTCGCCCCAATATCGGCATTTCCTTCATTCGTACAGACTACAAAACTCCCCGTTTCTGCGATCGCAAAATTAACTCCAGTCATCCCCGCATCTGCCGTTAAAAAACGAGGTCTGGTATTTTGCCGCATCATTTCATTTAAATAATGCGGATTATCATTATTCGGATCACTCTCTATTTTTTCAGCAAATAGTTTCGCCACATCTTGACGGTTTTTATGAATAGCAGGCATAACAATATGGCTGGGTGGTTCTTCATCCAGTTGTTGAATTCTTTCGCCAAAATCTGATTCTGTAACGGTAATTCCGTTGTTTTCTAAAAAGGGAACCATGCTGCATTCTTCTTGCAACATAGATTTACTTTTGACTAAAGATTTAACATTATTTTGATTGAGAATAGTATAAACAATTTGATTATGTTCTATTGCATCTTTCGCCCAATGAACCTGTATTCCGTTTTGTTTGGCATTAGCTTCAAACTGTTCTAAATAGTCGGCTAAATGAGTTAGGGTATGTTCTTTAATTTGGGAGGCAATTTCGCGCAATTGTTCCCATTCTGGAATAGAAGCTGCCGCTTGATCTCGTCTGAGTCGTGCATTCCAGAGAATTTGATCAAATTGTTGGGCGCGTTCTGGATCTTTTAAAAATTCTTCGGCGCCACCTGCTTGGTTAATGGGTTTATTCATAATGGATATCCGTTGAGAATTTGGGCAATATGAATGGTTTTTAGGTTTATTTTATAATAATCAATGATGCCTTTTTGGTGAAGTAAACAACTCATATCACCCGAGACAATATATTCCGCCCCGTTCCGAAAATGATCATTGACTTTATCATACCCCATTTGAGCAGAAACTGCTTCTTCAAACACACAAAAGGTTCCGCCAAAACCACAACATTCGTCAGGTCTATCTAAAGTCACAAGTTCAATTCCTTTGACTGTTTCTAACAGGGTTCGACTTTTAGAAAAAGACGCAATCATTAATTCTGAAGGTCGAGAAATACCGAGTTTACGAATAGCACTACAACTATTATGTAAACCGACTTTATGGGGAAATTCTGCCCAGGGAAAGTGATAAACTTGCAGAATATCATGTAAAAACTCTACTAATTCATAGGTATTGTGCCGAACATTCTGCACCTCAGATGTTTGAGGAATAGCATCTAAATTTGCCCGGACATGATACACACAACTCGCTGACGGACTAACAATATATTGATAGTCTTTAAAACAGTTGACAAAAACTTGTTCCGTCGCTGCTGCTTCTGCTTGAGTTCCGTTGGTTCCCATCGGTTGACCACAACAGGTTTGTTCGAGGGAATATTCAACCTCTACATCAAATTTTTCTAATAATTCTAGGGTGGCAATTCCCACTTCTGGGAAGAACGCATCGACATAACAAGGAATAAAAAGACCGACTTTCATAGTAAACTTTTAACCGTTAATTTTCTAATAAAAACACCGTTAAACTCCGCACCCCCTGGGCGCCTTGAATAATGATAGCTTCTACATCTCCTGTGGCTGAGGGGCCAGCCATAAATACTCCGTAGGAAGTTTGAGTTAATTCAATACGTTGATAGGCTTGATGAAGATCTCTAACAAGCTGTTTTGAGTCGAGTAATAGGATTAAATGTTGAGGGAGAAAACCTAACGCATTTACAACTAAATCTTCGTGAGTTAACCAAATTGCCCCATTTTCAGCAACTCCAAACTGTCCTCGAATAATAGCCAGATCAATATCTGCTAATTCACGGGGGTTCGTATCGGGTTTTATCGGTTTATTTCCAGGTATTTCTGGAATTGTAGAACAGATTATTTTGACATCCGGATAAAGTTGTGTTATTTTTGCTTTTGTTTCCTCAATATTTTTAACTTCAAATGCTTGTCCTCCCATGCGTACCAGTTGAGTTTTAAATTCATAAATTAAGGGTTCGGACTGGGTTGAAAAGTTAGGGATTTCAGGAAGATCAACAGCAGAAGTAGGTTGATTTTTCCGAACGGAATTTAAAATTAAATCGCGACTGTTCATTCTTTGATGTTTTGGTATCAGTTCACTCTAGGTTAACGTCAAATCTTTAAAAAAATCCAGTGATCATTTTTTTGATTAAATCAACTTTCCCTTGATAGGGTGGATAACGCAATTTTAAATCAATCCAGAAAGTGTTTTTTAGGATACTTTTGTAATGAGAAAAAGTGTCAAAGCTGGCTTTACCATGATAGCTTCCGAGTCCACTATTTCCGACACCACCAAAGGGAAGATAGGTTCCTAAAAATTGCATCACAGTATCATTTAAACAAACCCCTCCCGATGATGTATTTTGTAGAACCTGTTGCTGTTTAACTTCATCTTTTGAAAAGAAATACAACGCTAAGGGTTTAGGACGAGCGTTAATTTGAGAGATTGCTTCTTCCAAATCATTATATTCTAACACAGGTAAAATTGGCCCAAAAATTTCTTCTTGCATCACCGGATCATCCCAAGACACTTGATCTAAAATGGTTGGTGCAATATACTGATCATCGGGGTTAGTTTCTCCACCTACAATAACTTGACCGTTTTGTAAAAATCCGGCTAAACGTTCAAACTGTCTTGAGTTAATAATGCGACAATAGTCGGGGCTTTTTTCAGGATTTTCACCGTAAAATGCGGTAATATTTTCTTTTATTTTCTCCAAAAGTTGAGGTTTTATTTGTCGATTAACCAACAAATAATCCGGGGCAATACAAGTTTGTCCAGCGTTAATAAATTTCCCCCAAGTGATGCGTTTTGCGGTATAATCAAGCTGGATATCGCTCTCAACAATACAAGGGGTTTTTCCCCCCAGTTCTAAAGTAACCGGAGTTAAATGTTTAGCCGCTGCTTCCATCACAATTTGACCGACCTTTGTTCCTCCAGTAAAAAAGATATGATCAAACTTTTGCGCGAGTAGTGCTTGACTGGTTTCGACTCCCCCTTCAATTGCAGCAACATAAGCTGGATCAAAAGTTTCTTGAATGATTTTAGCGACAACTTTAGAGGTATTTACTGCAATTTCTGAGGGTTTCAAAATTGCACAATTACCCGCAGCTATTGCCCCAACTAACGGAGAAATCATCAGTTGAAAGGGATAATTCCACGGCCCAATAATCAATACAATTCCTAAAGGTTCAGGACAAATTTGGGCAGAAGCTGGAAATTGATCAATAGAAGTCGGAACTTTTTTCGGTTTAGCCCAAGATTTGAGATGTTTAATGGCATAATTGACCTCAGAGACAGAAGCAATCTCAAAATAAGCCTCAAATTCGGGTCGGTTTAAATCGGCTTTGACCCCAGCAATAATATCGCCTTGATGGTTTATAATTGACTCTTTCAGGCGTTTTAGTTGTTCCAAACGGAAGGTGAGATTCTTCGTTTGACCTGTCGCGAAGAATTCTCGTTGCTGTTGGATCAACGTTTCAACTTGAAGTGACTCTGGCATGATCTCTTGATCCTAAACGTTCATCAATAAATATTACACATTTAGCGTCAGACTCTTTCCTAAAAGACCATTTTTAGCCTACCCTATTGATAGGATGAGTCACTTGGTTCGTAACTGAGGTACAACTGGATCACACATGAGCATGAAGGAAATTCTCTATCTAGAAATCCCCACACCCAATACCGAGAGCGTTTGTACCTGGTTGCAGGAGAAGTTTCAACCGGGAACCGGAGAAAAACACATCACCCCAGATGGTTTTCGTCTCAGGTTTCCTTTGGCTGACACTACAAATACTGAACCGAACGAACTTTCTGCCTTCGTTTGGTCACTTCAACGAACGACTTATCTAAAAGTTTTTCGAGTCGGAAATCCTCCGAAAAATGATGAACGGCAATTGATTAAACGCCTAGAAACTGAACTCAGACAACAATTTCCTCATCAATATCCCGAACCGCCAGAGATTGATCTTTCACAACAATCAATTTTTGAAGCCTTAGCTAAAGATTATCCTTTAACGGTTAAATATTTTAAAAAAATGCCGCGAGGAGAATCCGATCTTCAACGAGTTTATTGGTGGGAAAAACGCTGGCGAGAAGGAGTAAATAACCCGAAAACTCCTAAACAGGTGATTTTTTCTCCCCAAGAATCTAGCCCTATTTCTAAACCTAGATATGATTTAATTTATATTGGTGGAGCCTTGGGGGTAATTCATGCAGCAGTAATGGCACGGCTCGGCTATCAAGTTTTATTAATTGAACGTTTACCTTTTGGACGAATGAACCGAGAATGGAATATTTCTCGCAGTGAATTACAAAGTTTAATTGATTTAGGATTATTTTCACAAGCTGAAATTGAAAGTCTGATCGCTAGAGAATATAAAGACGGATATCATAAGTTTTTTGATGCCAATAATCCGCCCATTGCTCAAGCACCTATTCTGCACACGCCAACGGTTTTAAATATTGCGTTAGACGCTGAAAAACTCTTAAAATCTTGTGGAGAAAAACTGCGTCAGGCAGGTGGAGAAATTTGGGATGAAACTGAATTTATCCGGGCTGATATTGACTCTCATCAAGTGATGATTCAAACCCTTCATCTCCCAACAAAATCCGAAAAAACAGCGACAGGACGCCTATTGGTCGATGCAATGGGAACGGCTTCTCCCATTGCTTGGCAACTCAACGGAGGACGGGCTTTTGATAGTGTTTGTCCGACGGTGGGGGCAGTCATTGATGGCGGGTTTGAAGCCGATGTTTGGGACTCAAATTATGGGGATGTTCTGAACAGTCATGGTGATATTTCTCGCGGACGTCAACTGATTTGGGAGTTGTTTCCCGGTGCAGGTAATGAGTTAACCTTTTATCTGTTTCATTATCATAAAATTCACCCCAAAAATCCGGGTTCATTGCTGGAAATGTATGAAGACTTTTTTACCATTTTACCCGAATACCGTCGCTGTGATTTAGAAAAATTAGTCTGGAAAAAGCCAACCTTTGGTTATATTCCCGGACATTTTAGCGCCAGAAGTCGCGATCGCCAAGTCGCCTATGATCGCCTCATTTCTATTGGGGATGCAGCCTCACTTCAATCTCCTTTGGTATTTACGGGATTTGGATCTTTAGTGCGAAATCTATCTCGTTTAACGGATTTATTAAATACCGCTTTAAAACATGATCTTTTGCAAGTCAAATACCTCAATCAAATTCGAGCTTATCAAAGCAATATTTCCGTAACGTGGTTATTTTCTAAGGGAATGATGGTTCCCACCGATAAACATTTACCCCCTCAACGAATTAATTCAATTTTAAATACATTTTTTGGATTATTAGCCTCCGAACCGATAGCCGTTGCAGATACTTTTATTAAAGATCGAGCCGACTGGTGGACTTTTACTCGGTTAGCCTTAAAAGCCGCGAGAACCAATCCCAAACTGTTAATTTGGATTCTTGACTTTATTACGATAAATGAAGTCCTACGTTGGATGGTGAATTATTTTAATTTCACGGTTTTAGCTTTCATCAGTGGGGTATTAGGCTGGGTTCCTCGTTTTTCTCGATGGGTTCAACCTTGGCTAGAATCTCGTTATCCGGCGATCTGGATGAGGTTGTTAACAATGAGTTATGCGTTAACCGATGGTTTAGGACAACCCCAAATGGCGCGGTATCCACGTCTTCATCAGGTTAAATCACCCGTTTAAATCAGAAGCTGAAACTGGAAAAATGCTGAATTTATTGTTAATATTTTAAGTTTTAAATTCATTTAAAGTTTAAAAATTTTCAGGAATTCAGCAGCGAATTTTAACAGAAAAGGATTCAAAATACTGATTGATTAATGTTTGACAAAAGTAGCGGCTCTCAAGAGTCAAGAAAAACCTCAGTTTACCAGGGTCTTTCTGTGAATTTGAGTCAAAAAAATCAACTTAAACCGACACAATCTAGACAAACATTGCGATTTTTGTATAGTATAGATTAATTATGCTATACTAAGTTTGACAACAGAGTTATGACTGCTGAAAAATTACATGACCTTTCTAGCTGGGAACGGTTAGAAGAAGGACGTAAAGCAAAAGCTGCTCGTGGTGGCTACGCAGGTTACGGTTCTCCTGCTTTTGGATTGTGTTCTATCAATGGTGAACTGGTTGAAAATCCTCTTGAACAGCAAGTGATTGAGTTAATTCGTCGTCATCATAAATCAGGAAAATCCCTACAACAAATCGCTGATTGGTTAAATCAACAAGGGTATAAAACCAAGCGAGGACAGCAATGGCGACGCATCTCCGTAAAACGGGTTTTGGATCGGCTTTATCACAAAACCTCCAATTCCGAGGATTTGAATCACACTGAATTGAAAACAGTATCTTCAATCACATCTTTTGAGTCACAAGCATGATCAAAAACACTCAACCTATAAAGGGTTCTGTACCCCGCAAAAGAAGGGTTGAGTTGATTGAACTGTTACACTGCTCTAGAATAAACCTAAATCTGAAAAATGTAAAGCATCTGTTTGGTTTTTGGACGAGTTTAGTGTAACATCCCTCTAAGAAAATATTTTTTTAAGGGTTAAAATCGTTCAAACCCTTCAAAAATCTTGATGCTGTTCTGTCTGAAGTTCAGCATCTGATTCGTCGTTTGTTTAGAGGTGTTATCAGTATGGAAATTGAAGATCCCCTCATCTGGGAACCGATCTTAGAAGATGCGATTGATCCTAACCCGTTGAGGGTTTCACCAGACGTTCTCTTAATTGATGCTCTCACTCAGATGAACCATTTTCGTGGGAGTAGTTGTTTAAGGAGCAACGATAATACATCCAGCAATATTCCACAAATACCTCGATTTTTGTCTAGTTGTATCCTGATTATGACCGGGGAAAAACTACTAGGAATTCTGACTGAACGCGATATTGTGCAACTCACCGCTAACGGAATCAACTTTGAAACAACTACCGTTGAGGAGGTGATGACTCTACCTGTAATCACACTCTCCAAAACGTTATTTAAAGATATTTTTGCACCATTGTTTTTATTTCGACGGTATCAAATTCGCCATTTACCTATAGTCGATGAACAAGAACAATTAATCGGGGTGATTTCTCCCGAACGAATTCGTCAAGTTTTACAACCCATTCATCTGTTGAAATTGCGGCGAGTTTCTGAAATTATGACTTCCCATGTCATTCAAGCGCCTCCCACCGCTTCGATTGAAAATATAGCTCAATTAATGTCAGGATTTCGGGTGAGTTGTGTTGTAATTACCCAACCTGAAACCGATGATCGGTATCTTCCTGTGGGAATTATAACAGAACGAGATATTGTGCAGTTTCAACTCCTTCAAATCAATTTTTCCCGAACTATTGCTAAAGATGTGATGAGTCAACCTCTCATTTTATTGAGTCCAGAAGATTCCCTTTGGAAAGCCCATCAAGAAATGCAAAAACGTTATATTCGACGGTTAGTGGTGTCTTGGAATTGGGGGAGAGGATTAGGTTTGATTACACAAACTCGCATTTTAAAAATATTTGATCCCATAGAAATGAGTACAATTATGCTGAATTTACAGCAAACTTTAGAAAATATCGAAAACAAATCTACAGGTACTCAGAACCCAAATTCTCTAGAATTATCATCCCTAACTCCAGAAGAAAAAGCTCCTCAACTTCAGTTGAATGAGCCGTTAAACTCTTTTCAAAAAAAACAAGCTTCCCACCAAGGTTTAACCCATCTTTTATCTACCCTTCAATATATAATTGAAGACTTACTGACTGAAGAAAATCTTTCGGTTGAAGTTCAAAAAACTTGTTTAAAAGAAATTTTAATTAATGTCAAACAGGCTAATTTTTTATGGGAAAATTCAAGCAATTGTTCCTGTTCTGAAACGATTTAATAGATTTTTGGATGAGATCATTAAATTCTAAAGTCAACCACATAACTTTTGTCTTCAAAAGTAACGCGATCGCCATGCACTAATTTTCGTCCGCGACGGGTTTCTATTTCGTCATTGACTAATACCCAACCCGACTGAATAATCAGTTTAGCTTGTCCTCCAGTTTGAGCGCAACCCACGAATTTAAGGAACTGGTCTAATTTAATAGTGGGTTCATCAGGTGGTGTCATTATTCTCTCCTATTTTTTTCCTAAAAAGTTTTTATTGATCCAAGATTAACCCGACTGATTTTTGATTCAATAGGGTATAAACAGAGTTTAGGACGCAAGGCTTGCGTCCCGACTTTCTTGATAATTTAATTTCCTAAACCGCAACCGTTTGAGTTAGCTTAGTTTGGGCAGCGATGACCTCTTGTCTTGCCCAGTGATCAACGGCAATAATATCATCTAAAGAAGGATTTTGACGGTTATCGGTTTGATGGCGATCGCAAACATATTCGATCACTTTCGGAATATCTAAAAACTCAATTTTTTCCTCTAAAAACAACGCCACAGCCTGTTCATTTGCAGCATTTAAAACAGCTGGCATCGTTCCCCCTGCACGTCCGGCGGCATAAGCTAACGGCATACAAGGATACTTTTTATGATCCGGTGCTTTGAAAGTTAAATTTCCCGCTTTCACTAAATCTAATTGTTCCCAATGGGTATAAATCCGTTCCGGCCAAGACATCGCATAAAGCAGAGGTAAACGCATATCCGGCCAACCCAATTGAGCTAAAACAGAAGTATCTTGTAACTCAATTAACGAGTGAATAATACTCTGGGGATGAATGACAATATCAATATTATCGTAATCCAAACCAAACAGAAAATGAGCTTCAATGACTTCTAATCCTTTGTTCATCATTGTAGCCGAATCAACCGTGATTTTCCGACCCATTGACCAATTGGGATGTTTGATCGCATCGGCGACTTTTACCTCTGCTAATTTCTCAACCGGCCAATCTCGAAAAGCCCCCCCAGAAGCCGTTAAGATAATCCGTCGTAAACCCCCTTTGGGAACCCCTTGTAAACATTGAAAAATTGCCGAATGTTCAGAGTCAGCCGGAAGCAATTTCACCCCATATTCTTGAATTAAAGGATTGACAACAGGGCCACCTGCAATTAAAGTTTCTTTATTCGCCAAGGCGATATCTTTTCCCGCTTTAATAGCAGCTAAAGTCGGTAATAAACCCGCACAACCCACAATTCCGGTAACAACCGCTTCTGCGTCTCCATAACGGGCAACTTCCACAACACCCGACTCTCCCGCCAGTAGAATGGGTTGGGGATCGAGATCGGCGATCGCGGCTTTTAATGCGGGTAATTGGGTTTCATCGCAGATGGCGGCAATTTCCGGGCGAAACGTGCGAATTTGTTGGGCAAGAAGGGTAACGTTGCGACGGGCGGCAAGTCCAACGATTCTAAATTTATCGGGATGATCGGTGACAATATCGAGGGTTTGAGTGCCGATAGAACCCGTTGATCCTAAAAGAGTGATGGCTTTCATGTTTTTTTAATAAGTTGTCAATTATTACCATAGTACGATGCTTGATCCCTTGCTTGATCCCTTTGTCGTAAAAATTGGAATTTTGTGGGGAACTGATGTAGCTTAGAAAATAATATCAATAGGAGAGATATTGATGGAACCGCAATGGATCGAGTGGGCAAAGGCATTACAGGCGATCGCCCAAACCGGACTACATTTTTGTCAAAGCCAGTATGATGCAGAACGATATCAGCAAATTCAAGAGATTGCAGCCGATATTTTTGCTGATCATACTAACACGAAAAAAGAGGTTATTCTGGATCTATTTTCTCAAGAAAACGGTTATGCAACCCCAAAAGTTGATGTGCGGGGAGTGGTATTTCAAGACTCAAAAATATTACTGGTGCGAGAGGTTTTAGATAATCATCGTTGGACGTTACCTGGCGGTTGGGCGGATGTGAATGAAACCCCAATAGAAGCAATTACTCGCGAGGTATTTGAGGAGTCAGGTTTTGAAACTCAAGTCGTCAAATTATTAGCAGTTTATGATCGAACAAAACAAGGTCATCAACCTCCCACGCCTTATCATGTTTATAAGATGTTTTTTCTGTGTGAAATAATTGGCGGCGAGGCAAAACCGAGCTATGAAACGAGCGAAGTTGGATTTTTTACAGAAGACAATCTTCCCGAATTGTCAATTTCGAGAGTTCTTCCCCATCAAATTCAACGGTTTTTTGAGTATTATCGCAATCCTAATTTACCGACAGATTTAGACTAAAGTCAGTTGCAAAACAACTAAAAACGCCCCCCAATTGGAGAGCGTTTTCGATTATTCAGTTAATAGCAATTAACCGTTGATTACAGGTGCAGACTCCACAGAAGCCAAGTCTAAGGGGAAGTTGTGAGCGTTGCGCTCGTGCATTACTTCCATACCCAGGTTAGCCCGGTTGATTACATCTGCCCATGTATTGATTACCCGACCGCTAGAATCAATTACCGATTGGTTGAAGTTGAAACCATTCAGGTTGAATGCCATGGTGGATACACCTAAAGCAGTAAACCAGATTCCCACTACCGGCCATGCACCTAATAAGAAGTGCAAGGAACGAGAGTTGTTGAAGCTCGCGTATTGGAAAATTAAACGTCCGAAGTAGCCGTGTGCTGCTACGATGTTGTAGGTTTCTTCTTCTTGACCGAATTTGTAACCGTAGTTTTGTGATTCGGTTTCAGTTGTTTCACGAACTAAAGAAGATGTTACCAATGAACCGTGCATTGCACTGAACAGTGAACCACCGAATACGCCTGCTACACCCAACATATGGAAGGGGTGCATTAAGATGTTGTGTTCAGCTTGGAATACCAACATGAAGTTGAAGGTTCCGCTGATTCCCAGGGGCATACCATCCGAGAAGCTTCCTTGTCCAATCGGGTAGATTAAGAATACTGCGGTTGCTGCTGCTACAGGTGCAGAGTAGGCAACACAGATCCAAGGACGCATTCCTAAACGGTAGGATAATTCCCACTCACGACCCATGTAGCAGAATACACCGATCAGGAAGTGGAAGATTACCAACTGGTAAGGGCCACCGTTGTACAGCCACTCATCTAAAGAAGCTGCTTCCCAGATGGGGTAGAAGTGTAAACCGATTGCGTTGGAAGAAGGAACAACTGCACCAGAGATGATGTTGTTTCCGTACAGTAAGGAACCTGCTACAGGTTCACGGATTCCGTCGATGTCCACCGGGGGTGCTGCTACGAAGGCGATGATGTAGCAGATGGTTGCAGTTAGCAGGGTGGGGATCATCAACACGCCGAACCAGCCGATGTACAGGCGGTTGTTGGTGGATGTTACCCAGTTGCAGAACTGTTCCCATACGTTGGCGCTTTCGCGTTGCTGTAAGGTAGTTGTCATTTTAGGTATGATTGCTATGT
>JBJHBL010000080.1:0-26612 GCA_050485465.1 Limnoraphis sp.
AGACCTCGTTGCATTATTACTTGAGCAGCAGCAACATCTCGGTCGGTTTTGTATCCACATTCACCGCAATCATGCACCCGTTCGCTGAGTTCTTTCTTTCCGGTATGCGTCCCACACTGAGGGCAGGTCTGACTGGTTCCATTGGGATCAACCTTGTCAAAATAGACTCCACGCTTCCAGGCAACCCACTTGAGGATTTCCAAGAAGCTACCCCATGCAGCGTCCAGGCAGTGCTTTGCCAACATCCCGCGACTGGTCATTTTGAGGTTCAAGTCCTCAGCAAAAATCATCCCGGCCCTGTGGCAAAGCTTGTGAGCCGTCAGGAAGTGGAACTCACGGCGAACATTATGAATGTGTTCGTGTAGTTTGCGAATCTTGGCTTGAATCTTTCGGTAGTTGGCAGAACCCTTTTTCTTGTTTCTCAATTTACGTTGCAGCCATCGAAGCTTGCTTTGCAAATCCACGAAAAAGCGAGGACGTTCTACCAGTTTCCCCGTCGATACAGCCAAGAACTTTTCCAGTCCCAAGTCAATACCAATGGGTTCTCCATGGGGTATGACATCAGGAACGGAAACATCGGCTTGCAGAATCATTTGGGCGTACCAGCCCGACGCTTTGAACACCACCCGAACTTGCTTGACAACAAAACCCTCTGGAATTGCTCTGTGCAAGTTAATAGATATTGCTCCAATTTTCGGCAGTTTGATTTCAAGCCCTTTGAGTGGATTCGATTTGAACTGCGGAAACACAAACGAGCGATACTGACCAAACTTTTTGAACCGAGGAAATCCAAATCCTCTTTCCTGCATAAACTTGAACGACTTATCCAACCGCTTCAAAGCATCTTGCAAGACTTGAGAGTGAACTGTCTTCAGTTTTGGAATTACCTCTTTGGCTTTAGTCAGCGCGTTCTGCTGTTTGTAATAGTCGGGATAGGGAGTATCGACAGGAATGATGTATTCCTGCTTGATACTGCAAGCATTGACCGCACACTTGCGCGAATTTATCCAGTCTTTTCGCTCCGCCAAAGCGTAGTTATACACGCGACGGCATTGCTCCAACCAATCAATCATTTGACGTTCTTGGTCGGGACTGGGATCAATTCGGTAGCTGTAGGTCAAGTTCAACATTTCTGCATCCTAACAGATTTTGCTTGCCTGTTAGAACTTATAGATTGATTGACCAATCAGCGCGGCATCAAGCCGCTTACTTGGCGCGGGGAGTCCATGTATGCCGACGCTGACACGAAGCCTACAGCGCGGGACTTATAGCTCCCCGAACCCCTCAAAAGTTAAGCGATGTTCACGCCAACTGCTTTTTAAGGGGACAAAAAAAGGGAGCTATTTAGCTCCCTCCCATGACTCAGACTATAGAGATCAAACTGTAAAACTTAAGCTTTGTTGGAGTTGCGTTTTGACGCCGCGAACAGTCCACCAACAGCCATTAAACCTAACATTGTAGAGGGTTCAGGAACCGCAGCCGGGGTTTTTTCAATCACACCCAACAGAGATACTTCGTAGTTTCCGTTATGAGAACGACCATCGCCTAATTCCACTAAACCTGTTGCGGTTGCGAAGGTTCCAAACAGAAGCTGTTCTACACCACCGTAGTTAACTTTAACGGCTTCACTGAATTGGAAGTTATTATTGAGAGCCCACGCGAACTCTCCAAGCTGTGAACCATATTGTTGACTGAGGTTTAAGTGACCTGCTAAACCAATCATCAGGTCGCTACCATTATCGGTAATGTAGGAAATGTTGGGGTCACTTGCCGCTTGGAACAGGTTTTTGCCTAAAAATACATTGTAGAGACTTTCTTTAGTTGAATTGAGTTGACCTGTAAAAGCCAGTCCAAACTTAACCGTATCTTTAACTGCTGCATTAAAGAAGGCATTAAAATATGTGTTAGCGAAGTTATTGGCCCCAAAGTTAGTATTCAAATCTGCACCAAACCAGTCTTTAGCTGTTAAACTACTGATGGTTAAATCCTTTCCTTGATAGGTTCCTGAAATCGAGGTAACAGCATCAGACATTAAAAATTGCGGGAGTGAAACATTTTCGCTGCTAGCAAATAGCTCAATATTTCCAGTAGGGTTGCTGCTATCACCTTTGAGGAGTTCGTTGATATCTGCGTTCGGATCTGCGAAAGTATTGACTCCGTTAGAGTTATAAAGGATGTAGTCACTACCTTTCAGTTGAAATGAAGCTGATGCAGGAGCAGCAACCATTGCGCTGATTCCGATAACTGAAGCACCAACTACAAATTTGTTAAACAGTCCAGACATGATGATTTCTCCTGAGTTTTTTTCTGTTATAAGGTTTGATTTTCGAGGTGATAGGATTCAATTTTAACCTGAGGTTTTAAGGTTATTTTGTGACTCAAATCACCGAGATTTGTGAGAATTATGTGTTCTTTTAGAGATGACCCATAAAATGAGGTAGGGAGAGGTTGCTAGGCTTTATACATAGAAGATTTAACATCTTTTTCTCTTTTTTTGAGCGATTCTCCTTTTCGGTCTAAAGCTATTATAAGCTAACCTCTTTCTAGAAATCAATAAACGTTTGATGAAATTATTCTAGCTTGTGTAAAGGTAAAATAAATCCGTAGAATTAACGAAATCAACCTCTAGCAAAAATCTCAGTATATTTACGGAGAAGTGAAAAAATAGATGATTAATGATTGATAAGTCTGGTAGAAATGCTGATCAAATTATTGAAAAATAAGTATAAAAAACCCGATTTCTCAAAGAAACCGGATGGTTGGGCGATCGCTATGGCTAGACTGATTAACTAGATTTCTGGAGAAACTCAGCCATTCTCTCTACAGCTTGGGTTAAAATCTCAGGGGGACGAACCAATGCAAACCGAACATATCCTTCCCCGGACTTCCCAAAGCCCACACCCGGAGATGCCGCCACGCCTGTTTTTTCCACAAGTTGAGTACAAAAACCCACAGAGTCTTGAGTCCAGGGTTCTGGTAACTTCGCCCAAACATACAAAGTCGCCCCAGGGGTGGGAACAGTCCAGCCGATCTCCTGCATGGCTTGCACAAAAACATCCCGTCGTTGTCGGAAGGTGTCAACCGTCTGTTTGACAAACTCCTGGGGTTCTTCTAAAGCGGTTATAGCGCCATTGAGAATACCCCGATATTGGTTAAAATCAACAACAGCCTTCACCTGTCGTAAAGCTTGGATAACTTGAGAATTACCAATAGCGTAGCCAATGCGGAAACCGCCCATATTGTAAGATTTGGAAAAAGTAAAAAATTCAATCGAGACTGTTTTATCACGATCAGCTTGAAAAACAGAAGGGGCGAGATCCTTCCCAAAGGTAAAATCAGCGTAGGGGAAGTCATGGACTAAGACCAAATTATGGTTCTGACAAAATGTAACCGCTTTCTGAAAAAAAGATATCGGGGCGATCGCAGTCGTCGGGTTATGAGGATAACTCAACACCATCATCCGGGCTTGAGTTAAAACCGCTTCAGGAATATCCTCAAATATCGGTAAAAAACCATTTTCTGCTAACATTGGCATGGTGTAAATTTGCCCCCCTGCCAAACAGACCCCGCCAAAATGAGACGGATAACCGGGATCTTGTAACAACGCAAAATCACCAGGGTTGAGAATGGCTAGGGGTAAATGGGCAGTTCCTTCTTGACACCCAATTAATTGCAAAACTTCAGTTTCAGGATCAACCGGAATACCATATTTGCGAGTATACCAGTCTGCAACCGCTTGTCGAAACGGTTGGGTACTGTGAAATAAAGCATAACCATGAGTGTGAGGATCATCTAAAGAATCTCGAATGCGATCTAAAATGCGATCAGCAACAGGGAGATCAGAAGAACCCAAAGACAGATCGATGATCTCTCGTTGGGCGGATAACGCGATCGCTTTAGCGCGATCCATATCTGCAAAAACGTTTGATTTTAAAAGATTTAAACGGTGAGAAAACTGCATATTACAGTGACCAGTAATCAGTGACCAGTAATCAGTGAACAGTTACCAATCTTGCCTATTGCCTCTTGCCTATTGCCTTTTACAGTGACCAGGTTTTACAGTTTACAGTGACCAGTCAAATCGCCTCTAACACACCAAACAAGTTATAAAAAAATAGAACGGGTTGAGTTGAACTCAAAGCTAAATTTTCTTCCCCTATAGCTCTGTCTAAACCCGTCCTGACCCGGAAATTGATGTTTGAAAATCCTAGAATTAGGAATTTTCGACTTGATCAAGTTCCTGTTTAACCCAGTCTATTAAACTTTGTTTGGTGATCGCGCCTTCGTGAGATGCAATCATTTGTTGATTTTTGAAGAACCTCAAAGCAGGTACACCTTCAACCTTGCAGGTTTTAACCGCGTCAGGATTGGGATCAACTTCTAGTTTAACAACCTTCAAGCGATCGCCATAGGTTTGAGCAACAGCTTCAACAGAAGGCGACACCAGTTTACACGGGCCACACCAGGTCGCCCAGAAGTAAGCTAAAACAGGCTGTTCAGCGCTCAGGACTTCGGTTTCAAAATCAGAATCTTGAATAACAATCACGTTATTGCTCATGGTTTTTTTGTACTGGCATTGCCGATCAGCAGAGAACATCAAAAGAAACAGTTCAGCAGATTCTCTAAAAATTTCAGTCCTGCCGAATTAGGTTAAAGTCGGGTTGGCTTTGCTATGTTTCTAGATTAAACCAAAACGCTCATATTAATCTGAATTGCTGACTGGGTTGACCCAGAGGCTGAATCAGAAGCACAAAGAAGCAAAACTTAACACAAACGATTCGCCCGAGAATGTGTAGCCGATCCCCGCCTCTGATAGACTTTAACACTGGGAGTGCCTAATCTATTTCGGCAAGCTCAGATGTTGGGAGGATCAAATTCGTGGATAATGTCATTGGTTTAGAGATCATCGAAGTCGTTGAACAGGCAGCGATCGCCTCGGCTCGATGGATGGGTAAAGGCGAGAAAAATACAGCAGATCAGGTGGCTGTAGAAGCAATGCGGAAGCGCATGAACCAGATTCACATGAGAGGTCGAATTGTGATCGGGGAAGGCGAACGGGATGATGCGCCGATGCTTTATATTGGTGAGGAAGTCGGTATTTGCACTCAAGAAAATGCCTCTAGTTTTTGTGATCCTGAGCAATTGGTCGAAATCGATATTGCGGTTGACCCCTGTGAAGGGACAAACCTCGTGGCTTATGGTCAAAATGGTTCAATGGCGGTTTTAGCTATTTCTGATCGAGGCGGTCTATTTGCAGCGCCGGACTTCTACATGAAAAAATTAGCAGCACCTGCGGTTGCTAAAAATCATGTTGATATTCGCAAATCAGCAACTGAAAACTTGAAAATTCTCTCAGACTGTTTAAACCGCAGTATTGAAGAAATGGTCGTTGTGGTGATGGATCGTCCCCGTCACAAAGATTTAATTAACGAAATTCGCTCGGCTGGGGCGCGAGTCAGACTGATTAGTGATGGTGATGTTTCTGCGGCGATCTCTTGTGCTTTTGCAGGAACCAATATTCATGCGCTGATGGGTATTGGTGCTGCACCGGAAGGGGTGATTTCTGCGGCAGCGATGCGCTGTTTAGGGGGTCATTTTCAAGGACAACTGATTTATGATCCGGAAGTGGTCAAAACAGGTTTAATCGGAGAAAGCAAAGAAGGCAATTTAGAACGTTTAAGATCAATGGGAATTACTGACCCTGATCGCGTTTATAATGCTGAGGAGTTGGCTTCTGGTGAAACTGTGTTGTTTGCAGCCTGTGGAATTACTCCCGGAACACTGATGGAAGGGGTTCGCTTCTTCCACGGTGGCGCGCGGACTCAGAGTTTGGTTATTTCTTCTCAGTCTAAAACCGCCCGATTTGTTGATACGATTCATATGTTCGACGAGCCTAAGTCTCTACAGCTACACTAAAGGTAGAGGAGTGGGAATGGGGAATTAAACAGTCTCTCATTATCAGTCACCCCTGATTTGATCTCGGATCTCAATTCGTTGAGAATGACTGAGTGAAATGACTCAATTTAGGATTCCTCATTCCTCCATTGTCGCCGGGTGTGAGAATAATCTGGGGCAATAAGCACGTGTATAGTCATAAGGTTACGCCCACTTTTTGAGTCAATTTCTAACAAAAAAAGTTAACAAACAACCGTTTTATGAATATTGCAGTGATCGGTTTAAGTCACAAAACGGCTCCCGTTGATGTTCGTGAAAAACTGAGTATTCCAGAACAACAAATTGAAAGTGCGATCGCGCATTTGTTGAGTTATCCTCATATTGAGGAAGTGGCTGTTCTTAGCACTTGTAACCGCATGGAAATCTATGTGGTGGCTTCGGAAACTCAACCGGGTATTCGAGAAGTGACTCAGTTTCTTTCGGAGTTAAGTAAGTTCCCTTTACATCAATTACGTCCTCATTTGTTTACTCTACTCCATGAAGATGCCATCATGCACTTGATGAGAGTTTCGGCGGGTTTGGATAGTTTGGTTTTGGGTGAAGGTCAAATTCTCGCCCAAGTCAAACAAACCCATAAATTGGGTCAGCGCTATCAAGGTATTGGTCAAATTCTGAACCGCTTATTTAAACAAGCCATTACCGCAGGTAAACGGGTGCGGACTGAAACCAATATTGGGACGGGTGCGGTTTCAATTAGTTCGGCGGCGGTGGAACTGGTACAGTTGAAAGTAGAAGATCTCAGGGGTTATCGGATTGCCATTATTGGGGCGGGTAAAATGTCGCGCCTATTAGTGCAGCATTTACTTTCAAAAGGAGCGAGTCAAATTGCGATTATTAATCGTTCTCTGCAACGCTCTGAAGAATTAGCCAGCCAGTTTAAAGAGGCTGATTTACAATTGCTTCCGTTGTCTGAGATGATGAAGGCAATTTCTGAATCTGATATTGTTTTTACCAGTACAGGTGCAACGGAACCTATTCTAGATAAAGCTAAATTAGAAGCTGCTTTAGACCCTCATCAACCTTTAATGCTGGTTGATATTTCGGTTCCGCGAAATGTGGCGGCTGATGTGAGTGAATTGCCGAATATTCGAGCTTTTAACGTGGATGATCTCAAAGCCGTTGTCGCTCAAAATCACGAAACTCGCCGTCAAATGGCTCAAGAAGCTGAAGTCTTATTAGAAGAAGAAGTCGAAGCGTTTGATGTTTGGTGGCGGAGTCTAGAAACGGTGCCTATTATTAGCTGTTTAAGACAAAAAATTGAAGGCATTCGAGAACAAGAATTAGAAAAAGCTTTGTCTCGTTTGGGTTCAGAATTCGCTGAAAAACATCAAGAAGTGATTGAAGCGTTAACCCGAGGAATTGTTAATAAAATTCTCCATGATCCGATGGTACAACTCCGAGCGCAGCAAGATATTGAAGCTCGCCGACGAGCTATGGCAACTTTAGAACTGTTGTTTAATTTAGAGTCAGATACTTCTTCTAGCGAATTGTTTAGCTAAAAGATGATCGGTTTTTAGGGGCGGGTTGCACTTAGATGTATATTTCTCAGAAACATTAATTAACCCGCCCTTTCACCACCATTTAAACTCGGATTTAATTCAATTCTCGTCTCCCTTCTAACGCCCGGGCGAGGGTGATTTCATCCGCATATTCTAAGTCTCCCCCCATCGGTAAACCAAAGGCAATTCGAGTCACCCGAGTAAAGGGTTTAAGCAGTTGTCCGATATATAATGTTGTGGTTTCCCCTTCCACACTCGGACTAATGGCAATAATCACTTCTTTGGCCTGATTTTGACTCACACGCCGCACTAAAGGTTCAATGGTTAATTGTTCTGGCCCAATACCATCCATTGGCGAAATCACACCGCCTAAAACATGATATTTTCCCCGATATTCTCTTGTTTTTTCAATCGCAATCACATCGCGAGAATCACTAACTACACAAATGGTTTCATTATCCCGTTGGGGGTTACGACAAATATCACAAACGGGTTCTGCCGATAAATGAAAACAGACTTTACACAAACCGACTTGTTTTTTTGCGTCTAATAAAGCTTGGGCGAGCGCTTCAACTTCTGTATCTGAACGTTTAATAATATACATCGCCAAACGTTGAGCGGTTTTCGGGCCAACTCCGGGGAGGCGTTGTAATTGTTCAATCAAACGAGCGAGGGGGCGTGTATAAACCGTTGGACTACCTCCCATTCTAATCCTTCTTCCTTTAAGATTGTAGCGGTTTAATTGAGAATTTATCGACAGTTTCCAGAAGAAAAACCCACCCCATACTGAACCACTTTGGGTTAGGGGTGAGTTTCTCTGCTAATCTGATTATCGTTTTATCTTAAGGCTGAGTCTCTGAGTTCACCCGGACGAACCGAAACCTGCTGTGTTTGATCTCCACGTCGGACTTTCATACCCAACGATTGACCTACACGACTCTGTTCTACTTTTCTTTGAAGTTGGTCAGCAGTGCTAATGGCTTCACCGTCAATTTGAGTAATTACATCACCACGACGTAAACCGGAACGGGCCGCCGGACTATCGGGAATCACTTGTACAATTAATACCCCTTGAATTTCTGGTATTAATAAAGGAGAGTTGGGATCTTGATTAAATTCTTTGGCAGTATCCGGCGTTAGTGTTACCATTCGCACGCCAATAAAAGGATGAGAAATTTTTTCGCCTCGGGCGAGTTGATCTTGAATGGATTTGGCTTTATCAATGGGAATGGCAAACCCAATCCCTTGACCATCTGCCCGAATTGCCGTGTTAATTCCAATCACTTCGCCGCGACCATTTAATAACGGCCCGCCTGAGTTGCCGGGGTTAATTGCCGCGTCTGTTTGAATGAAATCTAAACGTTTATCGGGAATTCCGACTTGTGAACTGGGACGGTTTAAGGTGCTAACAATTCCTAATGTTACAGTATTATCTAAGCCTAAGGGATTACCGACGGCGATCGCCCAATCTCCGACTTGAACTTCCGCAGAATTTCCTAAAGGCGCGACGGGTAAATTATTCCCATTAATTTTGACAACGGCTAAGTCTGAAGGTTCATCAACGCCTCTGACTTCTCCTTGAAATTCTCGTCCGTCTCGTAGAATAACAGTGACTTTATCAGCACCTTTAATGACGTGAGCATTCGTTAAAATAATGCCGTTGCTATCAACAATAAAACCCGATCCTTGTCCTCGTTGTTGGAATTCTCTGGGGGTTCGGGGTGCAAAATCTTCACCCAAAAAGCGACGAAAAAAGGGATCATCAAAAAAGGGATCGAGGTTGCGGGTAACAGTTCGTTCAGTATCGAGGCGAACAACGGCTGGCCCAACTAGATTAACTGCTGCCGTCACAAAGTTACTAACGGCGGGATCATTCGGGGAAATAGCAACAGTTTGAGGTTGAGGTTGAATAGCAACAACTTCTGTTATTGGGCTGCTACTCGCTTTCGCTGGGGGGAGTAACAAAGTTGGAAACGCACGCAAAGATAATAAGGTTAAACCAACACTTAAAAGAATGGTCAAAATATAACGACTCATTTGAGAAAATGAAAAACGGGGGGGTTCATAAGATCGCATAAATTCCTCCTTTGTCGCTTTAACTTAACAGATTACTCCATCCTAAATTGAGGTCTATTAACTAGGATAACCGATTTTGGCAATTGTTCCTGAATTGGGGGATTACAATTGAAATAGACTTGCAATTCTAGCTGTTCTCAGTCTTCAGAGGCTGGGGTGATTGTTCAGGAAAGCATTGGGTCAAGTTTTCCCTGAACTTTTTTCCCAAAACTCCTCTAAGCTGAAGTCTCCGTCCTCATTGTATTGTATTTTATCTCATTTTTTCACTCTAAAGCTGCATTCCTTCTAAAGAATTTCGAGGATTAAACAGGCTGACTTGGCTAATTTTTTCGTACAGTTCTTGTTCTTGAGAGCTAATATTTTTCGGCGTGACCACTTTTAATTTAACCAGTTGATCACTGCGTCCACCTTTGGGATAAATCCAGCCTTTTCCTCGCAGTCGAAGCGATTGACCGGAATCAACACCGGGAGGAATTTTAAGTGTTACCATACCATCCGGAGTCGGGATTTGAATTTGACCCCCTAAAATAGCTTCATCGGGACGAAGCGGAACTTCACAGACGATATTATCCCCTTCAAATTGGAAAAAAGGATGAGGTTGTAAATCCACAATTAAATATAAATCACCCCGTTGTTGAGTGGTTGCATTAACTCCTCCTTTTCCTTTAACGCGAATTCGAGTTCCGGGTTTGACACCGGGAGGAATTCTGACTTTAATCATCTCATCATCGAGTTTAAATTGTTTGAGTACGCCGTTAAATGCTTCTGAAAAGGTTAAAGTAATCGAGGCTTCAAAATCTCGTTGAGGAACTTGTGCAGATCTTTTTCCCCCAAAAAAATCCCCAAAGGAATCATTCGGAACTGAAGAACCTGTTGGCGAGGAAGTACGATAGCTGTAAGTTCGTCTAGAACTGCCTCCCATACCGCCAAAACGTCCGAGTAACTCGTTAATAAAGTCGTCAAAATCGCCATATTGACTGAAGTCAAAATCAAACCCACCTCCGGGTACACCACCTGCTCCGGCTTGTTGCCAATATTGACCAAATTGATCATATTTTTTCCGTTTATCGGGATCAGATAATACTTCGTGTGCTTCGTTAACATCTTTGAACCGTTGTTCGGCTTCTTTATTTCCTGGGTTTAAGTCGGGGTGATATTGTCTAGCCAGACGGCGATAGGCTTTTTTTATTTCATCAGCACTGGCATTTTTCTTGATTCCCAGAACTGCATAATAGTCTTTAAAATCGGTTTTAGGCATTCATATTCCTCCTTCTTTCATCTAAGATAACAGAATTGGGAACCGGGCTGCGAAAATAATTCTCGCATTACCCCATTCCCAATCCCTCAAACTCTAGTTTATACTTGGTATTCAATCATTCTATTCAAGATTTAAAGTGGATCTAGAATGATTTAGATTTACAGGGTCAGCTAAACCCCCTGACTGAAATTATAACCGCTTTCAATTATCCCAGAGAGACTTTAACGACTTTATTTTTTTCTTCTTCTGCTTTGGGTAGGGTCAGGGTTAAAATACCATCTTTGTAGTCTGCGGTTACGTTGGTGTTTTGAATTCTAACAGGTAAAGGAATTACACGACGGAAGGTTCCATAGCGAAACTCTGTCCGAGTCATGCCTTTTTCTTCGGTTTTGGTCTCTGATTTTCGTTCCCCACTAATAGCAACGGCTTCGGCTGTCACTTGAATATCAATGTCTTTGGCTTCTATTCCGGGAACTTCTAATTTTAGCTTCACTGCATCTGTTGTTTCTTGCATTTCAGCTAGGGGAACAAAAGCACTGTTTGTCCGTTCCATCGGAGAACCATCTGTGCTAAAGCTATCAAATAAACGGTTCATTTCCCGTTGTAGGCTATCAATTTCCCGTAAAGGTTCCCAACGCATTAAAGGCATAGCTGTTACCTCCTCATTAAATTGGATGAACTTCTCAGTTTAGTCGGTTTAATCATTACCTTCTATATTTTGAGGATACTCAATATGGTTTTTATATTTATTCGGTTTTAAGCACTTCCAAACTCGCAATAACCCTACCGTTAATTCTAGATTTTCTGGGCGTTTAACCGTATAATCAAGGTTCGGTTAACCCGACCTGATGTTCATTCAAGACATTTTGAAAGGGATCACTGATTTTGGTTAAAATCTATTTCGTTTTGATTAAACTCTAGCTTGAAATAGATAGGTGTAATAGTTTTTTTCTGCCACAGTTATAGTTCTAGGAAAAATCTAATTTAAAAGAGTAAGTTTATCGGTAAATTTATTAAAAGCTGTATTATAAAAGCTACGCAGATGATTCAAGATAGGGACAACCTACATTTTTAAAATCAAACCATGAACGTTTTACCCCTCCGCTTAAAACCGAACCAAGATCTAAAACTCAGCTTGCAAGAATTTGCCGTATCTCATCAAATTCAAGCGGGATGTATTGTAACAGGTGTAGGGAGTTTAAAACAAGCCACGCTGCGGTTTGCAGGTCAAGAAGAAAGTGAGTGTTTACAAAGACGGTTTGAGATTGTTTCTTTAGTGGGAACTCTCTCAATAGAAGGAATTCATTTACATATTGCTTTAGCAGATTCTCAAGGAAAAATGATCGGCGGACACCTACAAACAGGCTGTATTATTTACACAACTGCTGAGATTATAATTGGCACAATTGAGGGGTATTTTTTTAAACGTACTCCTGATGAGGAAACCGGATATTTAGAGTTAGAAATTACCCAACTCTAACTAATTTTGAGTGAGGGATTCTGAGATATAATCAGCAGTGGCTTCAACAAGGGCGATCGCATTTTCATAAACCATACGAGTTGGCCCCAACATTCCGACACTCCCAACGGGGATATTATTTCGGTAATATTGAGTTGAAATTAAGCTACAGCCTTGAATGGGTTCGAGGGGATTTTCTGTGCCAATTCTAATATTAACGCGCTGTTCTTGTTCGGGGGCTTGAAAAATTAACGGCCAAAGTTGTTCCTGTTCATCTTCGAGTAAATGAAGAATGGTTTGAACTTGTTGGAGTTGGGAAAATTCGGGTAAACGCAAGACTTCTGATATTCCACTAAATTGAATACGAGTATATTCAGGTTTTTGGGTGCGTCGGCTTAAATCATCAAGAAGTTTGCGAATTAAATTTGTATAGCGTTCAAATTTGCGATCTAACTCACTCCAGTCTAGGGTTGATAATTCTGCTAAAGCGTGTCCCCGCAGTTGAGCATTCAGAAAGTTTGACAAAATTTGCAGTTCTTGTTCGAGGAGTTCTTCGTCTTCTGACAGAGAGGAAAGAACGTCTGTTACCGCTTGTTTTAACTGTTGATCAATGTGCGGTAATTCCATAATCATCGACTGGGTTTGGTAGCTATCGGTGACAACAACCAACATAATTTTACCGGGTTCTATCGAAACCAGTTGCAAATGTCGGAGGTTCTCACTGGTTGTCTGCGGCATGGTAATCAGGGTAATATATCCACTCAGGGTTGAGAGAATTTGCGCCGCTCCTCGTAAAATCGCCTCTATACTCCAATGTTTGGCGTCAAGCTGTTCCCGTAGAAGCTGAGTGACTTGACTGGCGACGGTATCGGAAGGTGTGATCATCCGATCCACGTAGATCCGATAACCTGAGTCAGAGGGAACTCGCCCTGCGGAGGTATGGGGTTGATAGAGGAGTCCCGCTTTTTCGAGCGCCCCCATGTTGTTGCGAATTGTTGCTGGACTGACTTTGAGGTTAAATTCCTCAACGAGCGCTTTTGAGCCAACGGGTTCTGCTGTGGCAATATAATGACGAATGGTTGCCCACAGAATATGGTGTTGTCGCTCTGAGAGATTTACTAGCACAGGCATTCGACTTAAATCAGGTTTATATTGGCTGTTACGTCAAGGTTGAAAGGTTGGATCTGCGGAGGGCAGATTTAAAGGAATTTTTCATATAAGATAACAGATGCTCGAAATTTAACCCGAACGATGGTTTCATTTTAGTCTGTTTCTTAAATTATAAAAAGAAATTAAAGTTTATAGATTTTAAGTCGAAACTGTGCTATTAGTTTGGGTTAAGTTAAGCGATGATTTGAAATTCTGCTGCCATCAACCACTGTTGCAATTTTTCAATCAATGCTAAAGTATGGCGAGATGCGGCGAGGTTGCCTTGTTCTGTGAAGCATTTGCAGGCGGCTTGTAAATCAGCGATCGCACCTGCATAGAGTCCCTGTTGCTGTCTCAGCATGGCGCGGTTAAAGTGAGCCAGGGCATGATCGGGGTTGAGATGAAGGGTGGTTGTAAACTCCTGCATCGCAACTTGAGTGTTTCCCTGACGGCGACAGGCACAAGCATGATTATAATGCGCTCTGGGGTTGCTAGCGTCGCGGTGAAGGGCTTCGGTGAAGTTGGCGATCGCTGAAGGGATCTGATCTAACATCAGATAAGCTACGCCTCGATCTATATAAATTTCTGCTAATTCTGAGGCTTCTAGGGATGCAGTCTGACTCAAGGCTTGGTTATAGTCGGTAATGGCTTGAGGATATTGTTGCAGTTCAGAATAGGCTAATCCTCGATTATAGTAGCCTAACACGGCATCGGGTTGATGTTGGAGGAAATGATCATAAGCCGCGATCGCATTTGTCAAATCACCACTTCTGTAGTAGGCTATGCCTAAGTATAAATAACTGCTTGTTTGGGGTGGGTTGAGTTGTGTGGCATTGAGGCAATCTGAGATGGCTTCTGAGTGGTTTTCTAGCTGAATTTGTACCCAACAGCGATCGCTGTAAGCTTCAGTTAGGGTATCATCAAGTTCTAGAGTTTGGTTGAGGGCTTCTAAGGCTTGGGTGTAGTGATGGTGTTGAATGTTTTCAGTGGCTTGTCTGAGATAATCTTCTGCTGTTACGGGTGAGTGTAGGGAATGAGCATGGGCAGAGGGAGAATGTATTGCTAACCCAAAAATCACTGTTGCGATCAGGCTGTACAAAATACGATACAGTCGGTTCATAGAAAGTATTGGAAATAACAACAACGAGAGGCGTAACACTTAAGCAAATTGGAGTCTGTTTCTCCCCATATTTCTTAGCTTAAGAATTGCGCCCCTGCTTGAAGATTGATTTAATTCTGACAAATCTGAAAGCTCAGAACCGTCATCAGTTTAACAATCTTGGTAAAAATTCCGGGGAATTACCAACCTTTTTCTGCTTTAGAAGCAACGTAAGCAGATACATCTTCAATTTCCTGGGGACTTAAACGCCCTTTGAAAGCAGGCATGGCATTTTTACCGTTTGTGACTTGATAAGCGATCGCCGCTTGGGCATCTTCATCAAAGCCTTTAAGATATTTAGCTAAATCAGCTTTACTCAGGGTTTTGTTTGCAACAACAACGTTTCTTCCGCCTGCATGACAAGCATTACAGTTAGCCCCGAAAATTTTACCCCCACTGGCTAGATCCGCATCGGCTAAAGCCGGAGGTTGGATCGCGAAGGTGAATATAGCGATCGCGAATAAAAGAAAAGCAAATATTTTTTTCAATGGAGTTCTCCTGCTGAAAATACACAAATAGCCTGGCTATAGTACACAGTATTCTGTGGCTTCCTGGAATTTGTCAAAAGACGGCCTGTCAAACTTTAAGGATTATGGCAAGAGGCAAGAGGTAACAGGCAATCTTGCTATAGGCAATCTTGCTATAGGCAATAGGTAAGAGAAAAGAGGTAAGAGAAAAGAGGTAAGAGGTAAGAGGTAACAGGCAATCTTGCTATAGGCAATCTTGCTATAGGCAATAGGCAATAGGTAAGAGAAAAGAGGTAAGAGGTAAGAGAAAAGATCCTATAATATGTATCTCACTTACTCTGAGAAACGCCATATTTAAATAAGCATCAAGTTTAGAGGATATCAAAAAATTATCCTCCCCTTGTGCGATCAAGTTGTTTGAATTTGCTATAAAACTTAAGAACTTCTCAAGAAAATAGCAACAACCTTTAGTCAAGGAGAGGAGATAGTTTTTAGTGAAAATTTAGCAACAGCTTAGACTGGGCTAACTCAAACTATTCAACAACTAACTTACCAACCATGCCAGCGCCCCGGTGAGGCTGACAATAAAATTCATAAGTACCTGAAGGTGCATTGTCAGGAATAGTCACTTTGAAATCTTGTCCGGTAGAATAGAGAAGTCCTTCGTGAGAGAGTGAAGAAGCCACATCTGCACTGGGGGATTTGCTCTTATCAAAAACGACGTTGTGAGGAGGAAGCTTGTTATTTACGAAGTCTACGGTATCACCGGGTTTAACGGTGAGGGTTTTGGGTTCAAAAGCTAACATTCCGTTATTAGCACCCATTTTAACGGTATAGTTTTCTGCGGAAGCCGGAGAAGCATTGACAATTAAGCTGCTGACCATCAGCAATACAATAGATAATCCTAAAGCTATCCGCTTAGACATTGACAAAACGAAGTTCATATTCTCCTTTTATTTGCTCTCTTTATGGAGTTCCTTACACTTCAATTTTAGCATCCTACTAAGCTAAAGGTATGCTGAGAGGATAGCTGGCTTGAAGTGGAGCCGAGGCTCATTATACCATAAATGTCTCAACTCTAGAATAAAAGTTGATAACAGGTTAGAATTCTGGATTACGGATCGCAAATATGACCCCTCTACCCAACCACCGCCCTGAAAAGATGTCTCTTGGCCCTCTTGAACAAGAGATTTTAAATATTGTCTGGGATCTCGGCTGTGCCACCGTTAAGCAAGTCCATGATCGCATTCTCAGTGATCCGGATCGAGAGTTAACTTCGCCGACTGTGACAACGGTGTTGAACCGTTTGCGGGATAAAGGCTGGCTGAGTTGCGATCGCAGTGGACGGGCTTATGTTTGGAAAGCGCGAATTTCTCGAACCGAAGCCATCACCCTCCAAGCCCACGAACACCTGAGTCAGTTTTTAGCTTTAGGTAATCCTGATATTGTAGCCGCTTTTGCCGATGATTTGGATACTGCGAGTTTAGATCAACTTGATGCGATCGCTCAACGCCTAAAAGCCTTAAGAGAAGCCCGAAACGAGGAAGAATAATGCACTTAATTTTAATTTTACTCTCACTGGGACTTGCTGTTAGTTTGCGAGGCGCTTGTTTTCCGAGTTCCGACCATTGGAAACAACGTTGGCAGCGATCGCTGTTGGGTTTAATTATACCGCCCTTGATGCTGTTAATGACTGGGGTGGCGGTGATTTGGATGGGGCCACAGGGACAGATGCTAGGAAGGCCGACGGGTTGGCTGGGTTACGGGTTAGCCTGGGGGTTTTGTGCATGGGCAATTATTTTAGGTTTAATGTTGACCATTCGCGCATGGAAATCGGTTCACCAGGTGCGGAATTGTCCTCAAATTCAAGTTCAGGGAATCACCGCTAGACTGTTAGAAAATCCAGTCTTATTTTGTGCTAAAATTGGCTTTTGGAATCCGGAATTAGTCGTGAGTCAAGGACTTTTAGAAACCTTAACCTCGGAACAACAACAAGCGGTTTTTATTCACGAACAAGCCCATCATTATTATCGAGATACATTTTGTTTTTTTGGATTAGGGTTTTGTCGGCGTTTAACGGCTTGGCTGCCTTATACAGATCGATTTTGGCAAGAGTTATTACTGTTAAGAGAACTTCGAGCCGATCAGTGGGCAGCGCAACAAGTTGATCCATTATTGTTAGCAGAGTCGTTGTTACTCATGGTTCGTCAACCTGTTGCTATTTCCGAAGAAAATTGTGCGGCATTTAGTTGTGTTGCTCCTCCTAACCGCATGACAGAGCGGATCGAAGCGTTACTCAGTAATCGGAATAACAGTTTAGAATCCGATTCGACTATAAACTATTGGAGTTTTATCTGGGTAATCTTTGTCTTTTTGCCGTTAATTTCTGTGCCATTTCATCACAGTTGTTAAAAATCAATCTGAATCAAAATTTTCAGTTTCATCAAGATGATCAGCAACTGCTTTATAGAGATCTAAAACATGACGATCTAGCAATTGATAATACACTTTTCGTCCTTGTTTACGATAACTCACGAGTCGTAAAGCTCGCAGCGATCGCAATTGATGAGAAACCGCAGATTCACTCATCTCTAAAATTTCTGCTAAATCACACACACATTCTTCTTGTTTAGCTAAAACAGAAAGTAATCGCAAACGGTTTGCATCTCCTAACAGGCTGAAAAATTCTGCCATGCGTTGGGCTTTTTCGACACTGAGAGTTTGAGATCTCACCGTTTGGAGATCTTCGGGGGTAACGGTATGATGTTGATCGCAGGTAGGGGTTTCTGTGTAATTAATGTGTTGGGTTACAGCTTCGTTGATGGCAGAATTCGTTGACATTATTAATTGGGTTAAGATTGCATCTGATTATCATTTTAAAGGTCTGGGCAACTTTTGGCGCGCTATCGACCAGCAAGTTTCTCCGGAGGATTAACCGCCGTCGTGGTCAGCTTTAGCCTTCGGAATGCTGGTTTAGTTCCTGGGAATCATTGGATAGGCGATCGCTTAACCGCTTTGAAAGAAGGTTTAACTCTAGTTCGTCAAAAACAAAGTTATGCTTCAGAACAATCTGATCCCACTGTTCAAGCTGTTCTTAAAGAAAAAATGTAGTGAGTATCAGTTACAATCAGGGGTAATCAGAGCATTCTACATTTTCTAAATTTTACGGAGGATTGTAGTTGAACGATGCGACTTTTACCCCATGAAACCTTTACTGTTAAAAGCCCGGAACCCCTCTCAAAGATCATTGAGAAACTCGAGGCGAAAATTGAACCCCAAAAGATAGTGCGTTGGGGTTTTTCACATCGTCATTTTTCCTATGAAGGGACGATTTCTCAGTCGGGATTTAAAATTCATCGAATTATTCACTATCGCAACTCATTTTTACCGATCATTCGAGGAGAATTTGAAGCTTTACCGAAGGAAACGCTGGTTCATATTACTATGGAGCTACATCCCTTTGTAATGACTTTCTTGATTGTTGTATTTTCAATAATATATAGCTTATCACTCGCTGTCTTTTTATCAGAGATTTTTTCTGGAACTCTACCAACCTTTGAAGCTTTTTTGTTATTAGGATTCCCGGTTATCATTTTATTTTCTTTTTGGTGTGCATTTTGGTATGAAGCGAGTCGCAGTCGCCGTGAACTCATCCAAATTATTCAGGGATCATAAAATAGCTTTTTAAAATGTAATTGAGTTCAATACTATTATGCAAATCTTAGAGCAGAGTGCAACTCATCTCATTCTTAAAGATTCAGTCAAATCAGTTCTGGCAATTCGGTTATGTTGTACTCCTTTTTTATTGATTGGATGTCTAGGATTATTTGTTGTCATTCTTGAAAAAGTATTCCCAAGTATATTTATTATATTTTGTCTTTATGTTGGTATTTCCGGTGTATTTTTATCGGCGGTTACAACAGTTACCCTCGATAAAACTCAAAATAGATTGAATATTAAAGTTCAAAGATTATTCACGAAGACTGAACAGGACTATTCACTCAATGTAATGAGCGTGAGAGTCAAGGAAATTGCTTTAAGAGTCAAAAAAAAATCTATTTATATTGTTCTTTTAGAAATTGCCTCTCGTTCTCGTCCCATTAAACTATCAGGAAACTACAGCTTTACTCAAACTGAAGCGGTTAAAACTGTAAATCTGATCAAAAGTTTTCTGTATAAATCTCGATAAAATCACAACCCGCTTAACTCAAAATTACAAAATATTTAACCCTAAGAAAACATGAATTACAAAGGTTTTATTACCGTTAATAATCAGAATGAGTTTGCACTTGAAGAACTTTTTGACGCGGTGATGAGAGAATTATTAACCGAACAAACAAACTTAGCAATATGGCTGATTGACGAGATTAATTTTTCGTTTTTTAATGCTCAAAAAATTGGAGCCGAATCCCCTTTTAAAGAAAGTAATAGCGTCCTCGCAGGTTCAGGTTTACTGATGAAAGTCGAAGCTAATACTATGGATGAATTAATCCAAACTTTCTCAACAGATTGTTTGAGCTTTGAAGTTTTACACTTACAAATAGAAGCTGAACATTCAGTTCAATTTGAAGCTTATGATCATTTTGAATGTATTGTTTTCAGAAATAAAATTTCCCTAGAATTGCTTGAAAATCTCAAAAGTCGTGGTGTTATTGATTCTTATGATATTTATTAGAAAGAAAGTTAACAATCAGTTAAATTGTGGGGTGCAATTAATCTCAGCTTATTCAATTTGACTTTGCTTTTGCATACTTTTGTAAATTTGACAACTTTTTTTTACAATTTGTTATCATAAATTCAGAAGCCAGGGTACAAGTTCAGAGGAAAATCAAGATGAGAGTTCCAGTCATCGAAAAGCCTACCGTCCCTACTTTAACAACGACGGTGGGTGAATACCTCGTTAGTCAAGTTGAAGCGGTTGGCGTGCGTCATGTTTTCGGAGTTCCCGGTGATTATGTCCTCGACTTAATGGATGTCATCCTTGAAAGTTCGATGGAATTAGTCGGGACTTGTAACGAACTGAACGCAGGTTACGCGGCTGACGCCTATGCCCGTTTAAATGGCGTGGGTGCGTTGTGTGTCACCTATGGCGTGGGGGGATTAAGCGTTGTTAATGCTTTGGCGGGTGCTTATGCAGAAGAAGTCCCGGTTATTGTCATTAGTGGCGCGCCTCGAACTTCGGCGAAGGGAAAACACCTATTAATGCACCATACAACTGGGGATTATAACCTGCAACTTTCGATTTTAGAAAAAGTTACAGTTGCTGCAGTTACACTGACAAATGCTGAACAAGCACCCGCCCAAATTGATCGAACCATTGCGGCTTGTTTGCGTTATAAACGCCCCGTTTATATTGAAATTCCGGCGGATATGGTCGCTGAACCTTGTGTGACTCCTTTAAGCTTTGAACGTCCTAATCGTTTAGTGAGTGATGTTCAAGCTCTGGATGAAGCGATTAACGAAGCGGTAGAATGGTTAGAAAACTCAGAACGTCCAGTTATTTTAGCTGGAGTTGAATTACATCGCTACGGGATTCAGAAAAAACTCCATCAATTAGTTGAAATTACTGGATATCCCCTCGCCAGTACATTGCTTGGAAAGTCCAGTATTTCTGAACTTCATCCTCAATTTATTGGGAATTATGTTGGGGCGTTGAGTCGAGATTATGTCAAAAATCGTGTTGAAACTGCCGATTGTATTTTGTGTTTAGGGGCGATTATGTCCGACACCAATTTAGGGGGATATACAGCGCAACTTCAGGAAAGTCAGTTAATTAATGCTAATTCTGAAAAGGTCAAAATCAAGCATCATTATTATTATCCGATTGATTTAGGAGATTTTATTGATGGTTTGATTGCAAAACTTTCTCGGAAATCGGATGAAAGCTTAGACATTCAACCTGCGGCTCAATCGTTGTCTAAATCCTTTGAGGTTCAACCCGAACATAAAATTACCAATGCTCGTTTTTATGAACGGATGAATCATTTTGTCGGTGATAATAGCACGGTGATTGCTGAAACAGGCGATGCTATTATTGCGACGATTGACTTGTTAATTCATGCTGATACTCGGTTTATTGGACAGGCTTTTTATATGTCGATTGGCTATTCTCTCCCCGCTTGTTTGGGGGCTGCATTAGCCCGTCCTCAAAATCGAGTCATTCTGTTTATTGGGGATGGTTCGTTTCAGATGACTTGTCAAGAACTTTCCACGATTATTCGTTTAGGGTTAAATCCGATTATTTTCTTGATTAATAATGATGGATATACCATTGAACGGATGATCCATGATGGTTCTTATAATGACATTCAACCCTGGAAATATCATCAACTTCCGCAGGTTTTTGGGGAGTGTTTAAGTTGTGAAGTGCGAACCGAAGGGGAATTAGAAGGAGCGTTAGATCAAGCAGCACAAAATCGCGATCGCTTATCTTTTATTGAGGTACATTTAGAGCGATTTGATTGTTGCAAAACCTTAGCTAGATTGACTCAAGCGATTCGCAATTAGGTCAGATGAAATCATCTGAGGGGTGGGTTAATTGAGGGTGTTTATTGAAAAATATATATTTTTACAGAACCCGCCCCTACTAAGATTTTGATCAGCGATTTACTTTAACACCGTTTTAGAAACAATCCGGGTTTTCTTGCGCTCGGCTTCGGAAAGTTCTTCACCCGATTGTAAACGAGTAGCACTGGTTTGTAAAACCGTTGCGGCATTTTGATCACCCATTTGTAAAGCCGTTTTTGCCGCCGTTTGTAACATTGTCGCAGCCCCAACGCGATCGCCTTGTTGGAGTTTGGTTTCAGCAATTTGGGTTTGTCGGTATTTAGCCAAAGCTAAAATATGTTGCTGAACTTGAGGATTTTGAGTCGGTTGATAGGCGTCAGTAACATTAACCTCTAACAAAACAGGTTCAGAATATAATCCTTGAGTTCCCAATGTTGGATCATCATAACGAACTTGTAATTGAGCAATTGTTTGTTTTCCTGGGGGCAATTTTCCAATATAAAGATTAGCTAAAATAATCCGTGACCGATCTTTCATCAAATCTCCTAAACGGACAACAAATTTATTCGCTTCTTTTTGTAAAGGTAATTCTATCGTATCAGGAGAGACTTGGGCAATGGGTTTTAATTCAGCAAATCGAACGCCAGGCATCAGAGAAAAAAGTAAATAAGAATTCGTTAAACCCACCGATTGCATTCGATTAAACAAACGACTGAACTCATCAATAGCCTGTTCTGGACGTTCAATATAAACTAAAGAACCGCCCCCTTCATCAGCAATTTTTTCTAAAATATCTTGGTTCCAATCCTCCCCAAATCCCAGAGAATTCAAAGTGAGATTATAAGAAGTTGCTAACTGTGCTAACTTCAAACAGCGATTATTATCTCCATGTTCATTTTCTCCATCAGTTAGAAGAAAAGCTTGAGAAATCCGCTCAAGTTTACCTTTTCCTAATTCCTCAATTCCAAGTTTTAGCCCCTGATCAATCGCAGTCCCGCCTGACGTCCTTAAACGATTAATTTGCTTTTTAATACTTTCAGGATCATTAATATCTTGATTCGGAATTAACACCTTAGCCTGATGATCAAAGACCACAACAGAAATGCGATCGCCAGGGTTTAAGCGATCAATTAATTCCCCTGCGGCTTTTTTCACCGTTTCTAAGGGACGTCCACTCATTGAACCACTGCGATCTAAAATCAAACAGAGGTTCAGGGGAACATGACTATCCACAGAGTTAGGAATCGCTGACACCGACAGAGAAAGCTGACGCTGACTACTTCCCTGGGTGAGATCAATTTGGGGATCGTTGAGAAAAGGTTCTAAACTAACGTTCATAGCAGTGTGTTAAGCTTGCGCTAGTATATTCTGATCACAAGAGCTTTTGAAGGACTCAGATTAATCTGTTTAATTCTACATTAACTTGCTAAGGACTTCCTGAACCAAGATCCAATCAATCTACCCCAATGTCTTTTGAGATCGGAAATCCACACCTCGGAGTAATCACCGAACCGTTTCAAAGCAAGCCTAGCCCGTCTCCAAAGTTTCTTACAACCTTAAAAACAGGGACTTTCAGCCTATCTATTGACCGGAAAACCCGATTCCTCAGAACCCAAAAAGGTTGTAAACTAAACCTCATCACTTGCAGCCAAACTTGCGTTAGTATTTCTATATCAGAATTGCTTCTGGGGTTCAAGCTACAATTTTTGAAGAGTTCATATTGATAAACTGTGCAAAGCTCATACTACAACGATAGCCCCCTTCGGACACCGCCTCCTGATTTAGAATCTCTCTTGTTAAAAGAGCGGATTGTTTACCTGGGATTGCCTTTGTATTCTTCTGATGACATTAAACGCCAAGTCGGGATTGATGTCACTGAACTGATTATTGCTCAATTGCTGTACTTACAGTTCGACGATCCCGAAAAGCCCATCTACTTCTACATTAACTCCACCGGAACATCCTGGTACGGAGGAGATGCCATTGGGTTTGAAACCGAAGCTTTCGCGATTTGCGATACGATGCAATACATCAAACCTCCGGTTCATACGATCTGCATTGGTCAAGCGATGGGAACAGCAGCAATGATTTTATCGGCCGGAACCAAAGGATACCGTGCTAGTTTGCCTCATGCAACCCTGATTCTGAATCAAGCCAAATCCGGCGCCCGAGGTCAAGCCACCGATATCCAAATTCGGGCGAAAGAAGTCTTAGCCAATAAACAAACCTATCTAGAAATTATGGCTAAGAATACCGGACAACCCATCGAAAAGATTGCCAAAGACACAGATCGGATGTTTTATTTAACTCCGGAACAAGCTAAAGAATACGGTTTAATTGATCGGGTTCTGCAAAGTCGCAAAGAGTTACCTAAACCTGTTGTAGCTGTTTAATTGAGTTAATTTTATTTAGCAAGAGCGAGAAAAGAGTCATGCCTATTGGTGTTCCTAGTGTTCCTTACCGTCTTCCCGGTAGTCAATATGAAAGATGGGTTGATATCTATACCCGTCTCAACCAAGAACGAATTATTTTTCTGGGTCAAGAAGTGACAGATGGGTTGGCCAATCGGATTGTGGCGTCAATGCTGTATTTAGACTCTGATGATCCGAATAAGCCGATTTATCTCTATATCAACTCTCCCGGAGGTTCTGTCACAGCAGGTATGGCTATCTACGATACCATGCAATACATCAAATCCGATGTCGTGACTATTTGTGTGGGTTTAGCGGCTTCGATGGGGTCTTTCCTTTTAGCTGCGGGAACCCCTGGAAAGCGTCTGGCTCTCCCTCACGCCCGAATTATGATTCACCAACCGATGGGCGGAACTCGGGGTCAAGCCACGGATATCGAAATTGAAGCCCGAGAAATTCTGCGAATTCGTAGTCTGTTAAATAGTATCCTAGCTGAACGTACGAATCAATCTATCGAAAAAATTCAGAAGGATACAGATCGTGATTATTTCCTATCGGCTGAAGAAGCGAAGAACTACGGTTTAGTTGATCAGGTGATCGAAGAACGTCCCGTATAGACAGTGATCAGGGAACAGTGGCCAGTTTGTGCTGGTCACTTGAAAAGGGGTTCATTAATATTAGGGTTAACGGAGTTGATTGAAACTGAATGGATACGGCAGATTATTATCGACGATTAGGATTGCGAGCAGGTGCAAGTTTGGAAGCGGTAAAAGCTTCTTATCGGCGACTGGCTCGGCTTTATCATCCTGATGTTAACCCGGATTATTTAGCTCGAGAAAAGTTTATTGCAGTCACAGAAGCTTATAAGTTTTTGCTGGATGTTGCTGAACCGGAAGATCAAGGCTCCCCTCCACCTGAACCGACACAAGAACCCAGACAAACGGTTGCTTCTCCGCCGCCTTTTCAACCGTTACAGGTGAAGGTGACTCGCAAAGAAACTGCTGTTCATCGAACCTCTCAACTCTCAGAAACTGAAGAGAAACTTAAGCATAATTCCTATTTGGAATTACAGCAACTTTTAAAATATAAACGCTTTCCTCGAGCGATTGCTTTAATTGAAGGTTTAGCCCAACGGATTCCCCAAGATCCAGAAATCCGGCAATGGCAAGCGATTACTTATCAACGGTTTGGGCGATATTTGATCACAGATAGAAAGTTGGAAAAAGCTAGAATTTATCTGAAAAAAGCACTCAAAACTGATCCACATAATCGCGCACTTTGGGCCGAAGTTGAACGGGATTTTCGGCAGTTAGAAAAGGTTTACTAGGTTGTTTACTTGTAATGTTGACCATCAAAAAATTAAAAAAACATGATCAAGGGGTTGTCGGTTCAGCGCATTCTACAAGATAGTTTAACGGTTTTTTGGGGAGATTGGTTAGACCTACGAGTGCGACTGGTACAAGTTGCTTCTGCTGGGTTAATTTCACCCTTGATTTATATCCTAGCCTTTGGTTTGGGGTTAGGGAGTTCTTTACCTAAACCAGCGATTGGAGATAGCTACCTCGAGTTTATTTTACCCGGAATGGTGGCGTTATCTTCGATGACAATTAGTTTTAGTGGGACGGTCTTTTCGATCTGTGGAGAACGTCTTTATACTAAAACCTTTGAGGAGTTATTACTGCTTCCGGTGCATCCTTTAGCCTTACATTTAGGGAAAATGATGGCGGGAATTGTGCGAGGATTATTGACTTCGCTTTCGGTGATTCTGGTGGCGGTTTTATTTACGCAAAAATTGGTGTTTCTCAGTCCGTTATTTTTATTGGTTTTAGTCTTAAATTGTGCGGTATTTGCGGGGTTAGGAGTAATTATTGGGTTGCAAGTTCAATCTTTAGAAGTGGTGGGATTGTACAACAACTTTTTAATTATTCCGATGTCGTTTTTAGGGGCAACATTTTTTGATCCTGCAACTTTACCCCAACTGTTAAAAGCTATTGTTTATTTACTGCCTTTAACCTATACCAGTATTGGGTTAAGGGCAGCAGCCTATGATCAGGGACAATTTCCCTGGTATAGTTTACCGATTTTGCTGATCGTGGCGATCGCATTAGCCGGAATTGGAGCTTACAAGTTCTCAACTCAACAAGATTAACAATTGAGTAGTGATTTATACGGATTTCTCCAAAAAGGCGGGAATTGACCGTCAAACGGAGTGCTTTGAAAAAAGAAAAATCATCTCAACTGGAGTGATCAACGAAAGATATAAAACTTAGCTTAAAATTTGGCCGTTTCCCCCTAAAAGTCTCCTTAATATAGAAGGCAGCGCGAGTAACTTCGTTCACCTTAAGAAAATCAAACGCCTTAACCAGTGAAACGAGTAGACAGGGAGACGAAATCATGGTTCAGATTCCAGCCAAGCCCACGTCCTCCGATCCATTGGATCAGGGGCATTATATTGATCGGGACTGCACCACGCTATCCCGTCATGTTCTCGAACAACTCCAGAGTTTTTCAGGCGATGCCCAAGATATTAGCGCATTGATGAATCGCATCGGACTCGCCGGAAAACTAATTGCACGGCGTTTAAGTCGAGCGGGATTAGTAGACGATGCCTTGGGGTTCACAGGCAGTGTGAACGTTCAAGGAGAAGAAGTCAAGCAAATGGATCTTTACTC
>JBJHBL010000081.1:0-26588 GCA_050485465.1 Limnoraphis sp.
GTGAAACCCAACAGTAGTAGCTTAGTAGTAGGTTACTTAGAACATAGTGAAACCCAACAGTAGTAGCTTAGTAGTAGGTTACTTAGAACATAGTGAAACCCAACAGTAGTAGCTTAGTAGTAGGTTACTTAGAACATAGTGAAACCCAACAGTAGTAGCTTAGTAGTAGGTTAGTTAGAACATAGTGAAACCCAACAGTAAAACCCAATAGAAAATTGTAGGTTGGACTGTTTGGAGTTGGGTTTCGTGACCTCAACCCAACCTACATTTTTAGGAAGAAAGGTGATCTGGAGACTGGGCGGTAATTCCTGGGATGTAAGGTGGGGACGCTGACATGGGGTAGCCCTCCAAAGATGAATCGTTGATTTTGAAAAATTAGCCTTCAATATCGGTTTCTGAAAAGCAAATGACCCTGGTATAGTTACGTTTTGTTAAATTTCTCAGAAATCTTAGGAATTAATGTTAATTCTGAGAATCAAGATTTCACTATCACAACAGGGAACAGTCCAATCTTTTAAAGCGTTTTGAATCATTTTGATGATCGTTTTTTTGTTAAGCGTTGAAGCCTTTTCATCCCAGATAACGCGCCGAATTCGAGCTTTTTTAACTTGTAATTCAAAGACTAATTCGCCCATAAATTCGGTCGGGACTTCGAGTGTTTTTAAATGGGTTTTCAAAGAGTCAATACCTTCTGCGTCTAATCCGGTAACATCAATCACCTCAAGGGGGCTAACCGTTTGGGATGCTAATGATGAAGACTTAAAAATCCAATCCGTTGTCCTAGACCAGTCTGCAAAGCAAATTTCAGGGGGACTTGCAAAAGATACGGGCATAATGAAGACCTCATCTTATTGATGGCTGCTGATGGTACTTACAGGCGTTCTGAGTGACCTCCCAGGAAATTATTCAGAGCGCCCCTATTTCCAATATTCACAACCTATTCTTAGATATCAAGGGAAAATCGTTATTTTTAGTAAACAAACCCGCCTAAAATGGTTAATTTTTATTACATCCGTCTTTCTCATTCTAGCATTTATCACCGATAACTGAGGGGTTGGGGCTGTCCCGACGGCCAAAGAAGTTTGTAATCTGTCAACTTGATCTAGCACAATGACTTAATAGGGCATCAACTGGCGTTGGCGGAAGGACACTTATGTATATTTACACCACCCCTCGGTTTGATGAACAAACTCGACAATACGGCATTCAAGGCCAGGTGGCGGAACTGTTGGTCGCGGTCAAGGAACAGGGGATCACGGCTGTCGAAGCTTTGTTTGATCGAAATTATCCCTATTTGAAGCGACCTGTCCGAAATTTGCGACTGTTAGCCAAAGTCCTGCGAGTTGGGACGGAGGAAGTCTTGTGTTTGCTGGATGTTTTCACGCGGGGGGGTAAGGAATATGAGGCTTTTTTGAGAAACCCGGAAGACTACGGGAAACAGCACCTTGAACCCGCGATTAACCTTCAAGAATTAGAAGTGAGTTTACAAGGCCAACGAGACGAACAACAATCAACTCCTCGTCGTCAACCGCTACCGGAAAAACTCTATCATCTGTGGTTAGATCGTCCAAGTTGGGCGAGAAATACGGCTGATATTATTATCTGTGAAAGTGAAGTTTGGGTCAATCAGTTTAAGCAACGGGATATTCAATTGCAATGGAAAACTTACCACGAAATTATTACCCATTTAGTGGGAGAGGGTCAGTTTAATAATGGGATCAGTCGGCAAGAGACAAACTGGTTAAATATTTATCTGTGTGGGAAATCGAGTGAAAGTCGTTATATTTTGTATAGTTTAGCAGAAACGGTTGATTTTCCTCATCGAAATGTTTTATTTTTGTTGGCAACTTTTGATCACGATCCGGTCTTAGCTGAACTGGCTGATGTTGGTCAAGTCACTCATATTTTTGCGTCTCAGAATAGTCAAACACTGTTTTCTCAAAATGTGACGTTTGATGATTTATCTCGTTATACTCGTCGTTCCTATCCGGGTTATTTGATTTTAGATGCAGAGGTTTGGCTGGAACTTGAACAAGAATCAGGGATTAATTTAGCCTTGTCAGTCGAAGAAGAAGAAATTCTCCATGAACTGTCAACGGCTGAACAGAATACTCACTCTCTCCCTGTTTTTATTAATGGTCGGGCGGGAAGTGGCAAGTCTACGATGTTGGTTTATTTGTTTGCGGATTATTGCGATCGCTATCAAAAGTATTATTTACAAAACAAACCGAAAAAAGACGAAAAAATCTATAAACCTTTGTTTTTGACCTATAATGAAAAGCTTCTTCTGAAAGCTCAAGAAGCTGTTGAAAAGCTCCTGAATAATCATCATAAATATGTTTTAGAAACGAACGGCTATACTTCAGAAAAACCTGCAATTACTGATTGTTTTCAGTCGTTTCAAAAATTTCTCCTGAATCAACTTTCATCGGAAGACAGCATTCATTTTGACCCCGAAAAATATATTTCATTTTATGATTTTCGTCAACAGTGTAGCCGCAGACACAGCCGTTATTCTCCGGAGTTATGTTGGCATATTATCCGCACCTTTATTAAGGGATATACCTTAACAGGTGAACAGGAAGGCTATATGACTCCCGCAGATTATCAAGAAGTTCCTCGACGGGAAAGAACTATTTCTCCTGATATTTTTAAAGCCATTTATCAACAAGTTTGGCCCTGGTATCATCAACTGACAACGAGAGAGGGGTATTGGGATGATCAAGATTTAATTCGCAAAGTGCTAGGGTTACAATGTTTTCAGTCCCAATATACCGCTATTTTCTGTGATGAAGCCCAAGATTTTACCAAGTTAGAATTGCGGTTAATTATGCAGTTATCTGCCTTTTCTCAATGTGATTTATATCCACCTGTTCACAGTTTACCCTTTGCATTTGCGGGTGATCCCTTTCAGACTTTAAACCCGACGGGGTTTCGTTGGGATAGTGTTAAAGCCACGTTTTTTGATCAGGTCATTGCGGTTCTTGATCCCAGTCGAGCGTTAAATTTAAACATGAGTTTTTATGAACTGGAGTCTAATTATCGCTCTAGTTTATCGATTGTTAAAGTCACGAATTTAATTCATTTATGGCGACATATTTTATTCCAAATTCGGGAACTCAAACCCCAAGCTGCTTGGCAAACTTACACCGACTCTAATGAACCGCAAAAGTTTATTTTTGGTCAACGGGGATTTTCCGCCGAAGCCTTGAAACGCCATGTGGAAAAGTCGCCCATTTTTATTGTTCCCTGTGAAGCCGGGGGGGAATTACAATATATCAAAAATGATGAATTTTTAGGAAGTTTATTTCCAGATGTCAGTGAAGAAAATCCTCCCAAAAATGTGTTAAGTGCAATTCAAGCTAAGGGATTAGAGTTTCCCTTGGTGATATTATATAAATTCGGGGAACAGTTTTCTAAAGAATTTAATCGACCGATTTGGAACTATCTTAATCCCCAAGAAACCCATCCTTTAGAGTTAGAATACTTTTTTAATAAACTGTACGTTGCAGCCAGTCGAGGAATGTTGGATTTAATTATTATTGATACTGAAATAGGAGATCATTTACTGTGGGCATACGCCACCGATGAACAAAGCCATCAACTCGAGAATTGGTTACAACAAGTTGAAAATAGAAGCCTCTGGGAAAACTCAATTGGGGGGTTACGTTGGGGAGATAATTTAGGAGGATTAGATCGCGATAACCGTGAATCTCAAGCTAAGGAATTTGAAGAAAATGGGCGTAGCCAAAATGATGCAACATTGATGCGTCGCGCTCAACAATTTTACAAAGAATTAGGAATGTTAGAACGAGCCGATATCTGTCAAGCTTGGGCGTTAAAATTTGAAAAAAAATTTCAGCCAGCCGGAATCTTATTTTTACAACGAGGACAAGAAAAAGAGGCTTGGAATTGTTTTTGGGAAGGGATGTGTTGGCAAGCTTTAATGGACTGGTACAAACAATTTCCTGAACCTAAACCCATTGAACGTTCGATTGTTGAATTTATGGTTAAAACGCCAAAAACCTTTGTTAATCTTAAAGTTTTTACTCGCTTTTTAGAAGAAAATTTAGCGAATAATTTACTGGCAGAAAATCGCCTGGTTAAACCCTGGCAAGCAGCAGTTCAAGAATATAGCCGTCAAATTCGCAGTTTAATCCGGGAAAAACAACTCAATAAAAAAGACTGGCAAAGATTAGGAGATATTTTAGAAGGGTTAGACGAGGCGAAATATTATGGATTGTTAGAATTGGCTGGGGATTGTTTTTATCGCGCTCAAAATCTTAAACGAGCGGTGCGCTGTTGGCGCGAAAGTGGCTCAACAAAAAAACAAGAATATAATATTGCAGAAGCAGAATTAATCGGCTTTCCAGAAGGATTACCCTATTTAGAAAAAGTCGGAGAATATCAACGTATTGTCAGGGAGTGGGAGAATGCGGGAAAACCAGGAACCCAACAGTGGTTACAATATATTGAAATCATCGGACAAGCTTTAGAAAAAGAAAACCGTCAGAAAGATTGGATTGAATATTTAATTAGAACAAAACGTTGGATAGATGCGATCACAGCGATTGAAAAATCTCCCCAAGCTGAAATCAATAAGTCTAGACTAACATGGCTTCGACAGTTATCACGTTCAAATTTAACCTCTGAACAAGCCCGAGATTTTCGCAGTCGATATGTGGGTTTTATTGAAAAAGTATTATCTAATACTCAGTGGCGACAGCATCTTTCAGTGGAAGAAGTCGGAGTCGCATTAGAAAAAGTGGGAGAATTAGTCCCCACATTGAGATTTTATGAAAAATTTGTTGATGCTGATGATCCGAATTTAAGTCAATTTGCTCGTAAACGATGGATTGCAACTAAAATTAAACAACGAGATTATGCGATTGTTGCTGAACCGAAAAGAGCGGAAGAAATTCGTCAAGAAATTGCTCGCAAAGCCTATGATTGGGTGATTATTCCAGCAGAAGTTTCCCCAGAACCCCCTCGTCTTGACATCGCCTCCTCTAGCAAAGATCACAGTAAACTGACTTCAGAGGAGTCGGATTTAGGGATTGTGGGATTACCTGCGGGAACAAAAATTAAACTAATTAACAGTGAAATTAAAATTTACAGTTTCCAAGTCGCTCATCTAGAAATGAAACGAGTCCGACGGGGATTAACCTTATGGGTGTTAATTCGAGATACTGTCACCTCTAAAGAATTACAAGTTATAATTGATCGCAAAAGAGGTCAAATTAAAGTTGGAGATTTAGCAATTGAAGCCTTTGATGGTCATCAACTTCGCTTTGGAAGTCCGGAAAGAGATTATAAAGGAACTGTGTTCTATAGCGGTGAACATCCCCGGATCGAATTGCAAATTCGCGGAATCCCGAACAAAATTTATCTTTAAAATAGAGTGGCTTGAATAATCCCGACTACAATTGCATAATTTTTAGATACAATTGATGATCAGATTAACGGTCATTGTTTACTTACGCTAAAGGTGAATCCTGCTCATGTCAGAGTCATTTTCCTATCAATCCATCCCTGAAATTACAGTTGAACAGTTAGAACAGCGCTTGACAGCAGGTTCAACTGAAAATTTACAACTTGTAGATGTTCGTGAACCTCAAGAGGTGGAAATAGCTCATCTTGACGGATTTATTAATCTCCCCCTGAGCGAATTTAATCAATGGTCTGATCAAATTCACAATCATCTTGATCTAGAGAAAGAAACTTTGGTGATGTGTCATCATGGAATGCGATCGGCTCAGATGTGTCAGTGGTTGCTTCGTCAAGGGTTTACTAATGTCAAAAATATTGCAGGCGGAATAGACGCTTATTCTATCGTTGTAGATCCTGAAGTTCCTCGATATTAAAACCTTTTTGTTGGGCGAGTTTTCATCATTGATTCAAGTTCAGAACTCGCCTCAATCAGGGGAAATTAATATCTATATCTTAGATGATCTCAAAACCTTTGCGAATATTCCCGCTTGATAAATTGCTGCGACTTGGCATGGCATTTATACAAAACTTTCCCCAAAAACTGAATTAATTCTTCATCCCGAACCCGGAGTTATGATTATTAAGGCCTGGGGTGGCGCCGGAATGACCTGATCTTTTGGGTTAGCAGAAGAAATTGTCAGCAGTTCCTGATGCGAAATTTGCGATTTTCAGTCAAAATAAAGAAGATACAAATTAGCCTTGCATTCCCTCTATGCTTTTGCAGCAGCGTTTAACACCAAAAACTCAACAACAAAGCCAGTCTCAGCTTAATCTAGACTACGACATCGCGATCGTTGGCGGTGGTATTGTTGGGGCGACTCTCGCCTGTGGACTGAAAAACGCTAATCTGAGAGTTGTTTTGATCGAACCTCAACCTAAACCCGTCGCTGCTAGTCGCCGACAAGCCTATGCGTTAACGCTGCAAACGGGACGTATCCTCAAAGGAATTGGAGTTTGGGGCGACATTTTGCCCAAAATTACTACTTTTCGTCAAATTAGCCTCAGTGATAGCGATCATCCCGGTGTGGTTGACTTTAAACCGGAAGATTTAGGGACAGATGAGTTAGGCTATGTGGGTGAACATTCGGTGATTTTAACCGCCCTTCACAAGTTTTTAGAGTCCTGTGAAAATGTCTCTTGGCTTTGTCCGGCGAAAGTGGTTAACGTCAATTATCAGCCTGATTTTGCGGAAATTGAAGTCGAAACCGATGAGAAAATACAAACCCTAAAAACCCAATTAGTCGTCGCCGCAGATGGTTCGCGATCGCCTTTACGTCAAGGGGCGGGAATTTCAACTTATGGTTGGAAATATTGGCAGTCTTGCATTGCTATGACGATCAAAACTGAAAAATCTCATCATAATATTGCCTTTGAACGCTTCTGGCCCAGTGGCCCGATGGGGGTGTTGCCTTTACCGGGAAACCGTTGTCAGGTGGTGTGGACAGCGCCTCACGCTGAAGCCCAAGCCTTGAAAAATTTAGATGAAACGGAATTTTTACAGTTGTTAGAATATCGCACAGGTGGGCTTTTGGGGCGCTTAGAATTGGAAAGCGATCGCTATGTTTTCCCGGTTCAACTGATGCAAAGTCAACGTTATATTCAGCATAGACTTGCTTTAATTGGAGACGCCGCCCATTGTTGTCATCCCGTCGGTGGCCAGGGTTTAAATATGGGGGTTCGAGATGCGGGGGCATTGGCGAAAGTTTTAGAAAAAGCGGTGAAAAATTATGAAGACCTGGGACAATTGCAGGTTTTAAACCGTTATCACGCTTGGCGTCACAAAGAAAATTTGCTAGTATTAGCTTTTACCGATTTCCTAGATCGAATGTTCTCCGGAAATTGGTTGCCAAAAGTTACCATTCGTCGTTGGGGGTTGTGGAGTCTGCGGAAAGTTAAACCTTTGCGGTATCTGGCTTTACGCCTAATGACAGGCTTGTTTGGTCGTTCTATTCATCCTCAGTATTAACTCAAACTCTTGAATTCTATCGTGTCAATTAGTCGTCGAAATTTTCTCAAAAAATCAAGTTGTTTTGGTGGGTTTTTGCTATTGGGAGATTTAGAAAAAGTTGATCAATCCAATGGTTTATTGAATCCCCCTTTAGCTAAATTAAGCCTGCAATTAGACTGGAAACATAACGTTCAATTTGCGGGTGTTTTACTCGCAGACTATTATCAATTTTACACCTTACAGGGAATTCAACTTAAGATTAAACCCTGGGATTTTGGGGTTGATGTTTTAGACATTGTGGCGAAAAATCCAACAATTTTAGGCTGTGCAGAACAAGACGTTATCTTAGCCGCCCAAGCAGCCGGAAAACCCATCAAAGCTGTTGCAACCATGTTTCAAACCTCTCCTCTGGGTTTGATGTCAATGCCTGATCATAATATAGCATCTTTGCAGGATTTAATCGGTAAAAAAGTTGGGGTTCATGCAGATACCCAAAAAGTGATGGATTTAGTCATGGGATATAGTAAACTGTCTTCAAAAGAGATCGAAGTCGTGAATATTTCCTATGATGAAAAATTCGATAAATTGTTAACAGGTGAAGTCGATGCGGTGCAATGTTATCTCGTTGATGAACCCATAGGTTTTGCTTCCCAAACAGGCATTCAACCCACTGTTATTCGCTTAAGTGATTACGGTTATGATGCTTATGTACAGACGATTTTTGCTCATCATTCCCTACTAGAAACCCAAAGAGAACAGGTCAAAGCCTTTCTGAAAGCCACCTTTCAAGGCTGGCAACTCGCCCTCGATAATATTCCCAAAGCCGCTAAAATTGTTGTCGAAAACTATGTCAACCCGAAAAGCAAATACAACAATTTAGACTATCAAATACAATCTTTAGAATTAATCTCAGAATATATTACTCTAGGAGAAAGGCTCAATCAACCTCTGGGGTTAATTTCTGCTGAACGCTGGCAAAGTATGGCCGAACGTTTAGTTCAGTTTAATATTATTAAAAGCGCTCCTACTCTTTCTGATTCCGTTGATTTAACCCTGTGGTCTGTCTAGTTATTATCTAGGAAAAAAAAGGTTTTTATTGTTCTTTGAGGTTCAGTACCAGACCAATAGGTAAACTGATCGGGAGGATATTTAACATAATTTTACCTCCATATCATAGAATTATTGCCCGGTAATTACCATTTATTTGGCCATAGTTTTTAGCTTTCTTAAGAAAAACAAAACTTTGATGGGTTTTGAGAAAGTTACCTTTAAAATCGTCCTGTCATTTGCAAGTATTCTGTTGCTCGGCTAAGAATAAACCGAAGAGTACGGCATTGCATTTTAGGGGTAACTCAATCTTGTGCAATATATATGTTAGACATCAGCACATTATCATTGGCTCAGTCGGCGATTAGTCTTTTACCCATTATACTGGCTCAGGATACCGTACCAACAATACCCGATACTTCAGTTCCCCAACCCGAAGTCAATCCTGCATCAATTAGTGGTAGCTTAATAGGATACTTAATCAGTGCATTTTTCTGCTGGAAAATTTATCAGAGATGTGGAGTAGAAAAGGCTTGGTTTGCTTGGATTCCCATCTTAGGAACTTATATTAATTTTGTTGCAGGTGATGAAGAAAACCCGATTTTATGGACAATTTTAGTGTGGATTCCTTGCCTCAATATTATTGCTATCATTTGGATAATTAAGGCTTGGATCAGAATTTGCCAGAAATTAGAAAAGTCCCCTTGGTTGCTATTACTTTGGCTGATTCCTTGTTTGGGAACGTTGATATTCTACGCGAATCTGGCATTTTACTAAGTGCAGATGCTTCTCAAATGCTAAAAGCGTTGAAATGACTAAAAAACACCAATAATTTTTTGAGCGATGCTAAAATTAAAACACAGAAAAATCATTTTCTTGATTCTAATTGCTTTATTGGCGGGAAGATCGATGGCTGTTTATTCCCAGTCTGAGATCAATTTCTGGGTCAAAACCTTTGAATTAGTCATCTTTCAGCAATGTGCAACAGTGATGATTTATCTCACTTGTTTTGGGGTGGATTTACTGAAAAGTTGATAGTTGCTCGCTGATTAGACAGGGTTCAAATGCTAGGAAAAATTAGGCGGTCATCTCAATTAACTTCTTCCCAACAGCGACAGCAAAAAATTTTTGCACTCGCGATCGCACTGATTCCTCTTATCGGTAGTGTGGGGTTTAACCTCGGCATTCACATTCCTTTTCTGGGATGTCCTCTAATACGATCTATCGGCATTCCCTGTCCTGCATGGGGGTTAACGCGATCGCTAATGGCAGTCGTTCGGGGAGACATCAATCAAGCTATAAGCTATCATTTATTCGGGCCGTTAGTCTTGGCGAGTTTTGTGATTGCCGCCCTTCATTTGAGTTTAGAATTAATCCTAAATAAACAACTGAATTATTTTTACGTTCAATGGCTTAAAAATCCCAAGTTCCAAATATTTTGTTTTCTGATTCTCCAAGGATATCACGGCGTGAGATTACAAAAATTGTGGCAACTCGGCGAACTTTATTCCTCCTTTATGAATTCTCCTTTGGGGCAATTTATATTAAGTTTCATCCCAATAGCATCTTAACAGAAGATCTTCAATCAAATTATTAAAACCGCCCCGAACCTCTCTGATTCGGTTTATTTAACCCTTTAGTCAGTATAATTACACAAGGCTTTCTATAGATTGTTGAGCCATAATAGACTCATAAAAAATTCAACAAGAGAAACATCAATGACCCTACATCAACCTAACGATATTATTGCCCAACGTTACCGTATCGTTACCGCTTTGGGTTCAGGAGGAATGGGAATTACCTATGAAGCCGAAGATCTGACGAATTATCAACGGGTTGCCCTCAAAGCCGTTTCCTTGCGACAAGCCAAAGACTGGAAAATCTTAGAACTCTTTGAACGAGAAGCCAAAGTTCTTTCTCATTTAAATCATCCCGGAATTCCCAAATATCTCGATTATTTTTACCAGGATACAGACGAAGATCGACAATTTTATTTAATTCGAGAATTAGTGTCTGGAGACTCTTTAACAGCTTGGGTGGAAAAGGGTTGGCATCCCACAGAAGCTGAAATTAAACAAATTGCGATTGATATTTTAGAGATTCTCAGCTATTTACATCAACTCAATCCCCCGATTATTCACCGAGATATTAAACCCGAAAATATGATCCGACAAACAGATGGAAAAGTATTTTTAGTGGATTTTGGGGCGGTGCAAGATATTTACCGCAATACAATTTCTTTCAGTGGAACCTTTGTCGGAACTGTGGGATATATGCCCCCAGAACAGTTGAGAGGAAAAGCTTATTGTGCCTCTGATTTGTATAGTTTGGGCGGAACTTTGTTATACCTCTTAACCCATCGTTCTCTCGATGAACTCCCTCAAAAACGAATGAAAATAGATTTTCGTTCTTCTATACAAATTTCACCCCGGTTTGCGGACTGGTTAGAGGTCATGTTAGAACCTGTTTACGAAGATCGATTTCAGACAGCAACCGAAGCTTTAAATGCACTCAATAATAACTCTGTGATCACTTCTTCTACTTCCTCTAAAATTCAATCCCCTCCTAAAAAACCGAAAGGAAGTCGAGTTCAAATTCAAAGAACATCTCGAAGTTTAATGATTGATATTCCCCCTGCGGGTTTTCGGAGTCAAGATCTATTTTTATGGATTTTTGCTGCTGGTTGGAATGGTTTTTTATTGATTTTCCTCCTCTCGGCTGGAATTCAGTTGTTCTTTTCACCTGCTATTATTCATATTTTAGTTGGTTTGGGTTTAATCACTTATCTCCTCTGGCATTCTAGAAGTCAAGTTCAGATTAACATAGAAACGAATAGGTTTTCAGTTCACAGGAAATGTCTATTTTATCATCGCCAATCTCAAGGAGAAACAGCCGATTTAGAGAAAGTTGAAATTCACCATACTGGAATTACCAGTAACGATGAACCTGTGATGAACTGTGCCTTATTTGAAGGTGTTAAGAAACATCAGTTTGGTTCTTTATTGGTTCGAGAAGAACAAGAATGGTTAGTGGCTGAGATGAACGATTTTCTGCAACAATTAAAGTCAAGAAAACATTAATTAAAACTTGAAAATAAATGTCTACCTATGATAGGATATACGATATTGTTTGTCAAATTCCGGTTGGGAAAGTTGCCACCTATGGACAGGTTGCAGAATTAGCAAATTTAGCCGGAAAAGCGCGTTTAGTGGGTTATGCGTTGTATCGGGTAGAGATTCAATCTTCAGATATTCCCTGGCATCGTGTGATTAATGCCAAAGGCGAAATTTCTCACTCTAGCTTACGTCAGGGGACAGATTATCTTCAAAAAACACTCTTAGAAGAAGAAGGAATAATCTTTACTTCGGAAGGGAAAATTAAGCTGAGTCAATATCAGTGGCAAGCTTTTAAAACTTAACTCCTCTAATAAGCTCAGAGAATCAATTCCCCAACTCAAAACCCATCTTTTCCTGCTATTCTTGTTAATTCAAAATTTGACTGGGGGTAAAGAAGTTACTGTATAGGGCGGGAATACTATGGTTATTGGTGAGAGAAATAACATCAAGATTGTACCCGCCCCTACAACTTAAATCGAGTTAGGATTCTCGGCCAGAAGCCCATCGGTCACGCCATTTAACAATTCCTTCACTGGCAATGACCCAACGACGCGCCACTAAGTTTTCTCGCAGGGGAGATTGTCCTTCTCGCAGTAAAACATACTTATAATTAATCAGTTTTCCAGCACTTTCATTAAAGGGAATTTCCCCGAACCAAGTATTACTATTGATGTATTCTAGAGGATAGGCTTTGGCAATATCCCAATCTCCTAATTCTGGACAATCTCCAATCACAACAATACTTTCACCGGGAAGGGTTTGGACTCCGTTTAATTGCGCCCGGATAATAGTTTGGGCTTTAAGTCGTTCTCCCAGATGAGCCAAAACAATAACTTGTTTAGAATCTAACTGAAGATTGTGAATTTTTCCATCTTGAACTTCGTATTTATTCGGAGACATCACATCGGTATGTTCTCCATCGGGTAAACCTGTTTCTACTGCTTCTAATGTGACACTTTCACCTCGATTAAGAGCAACAAAAACTCGAGAATCTCGATAACGACGAGTATAACAATAAATATCTGGTGTAATGTATTTTTGCCATTGACCCCCCATAGAAACCGCAGGATTAAATCGTCGTATCCCAGAAAGTAGTCGAATATCACGAAAAAGGGGACTGTTTTTATCCCATTTTTCCATCATTGGACGGTTGTAGGGATCGTTATTTCCATAAGGATTTGAATCACCGTTGGTATCATCGTGAAGATACTGCTCAGTTCCGTAATAAATACAAGGAATTCCCCGTGATGTCATAATTAAGGCAATGGCTAACCGCAAATCATCTGGGTTAGGATTTAAGGTTTGGAAACGGTGCATATCATGGTTATCAATAAAGGTAATTAACTCGGTTGCACCGTCGTAGTAATGATCTTTATCCAGAACATCTTTAATTAAGTAAAAACCACCTTCTTCACAATTTCCTAGCGCCCGTCGAATGGCGACACACAACCCAAAGTCTAAAATAGACATTCCCGAACTATTCACAAATTCAACAGAACGTCCGTCATCGGGGCTAGAATAAATCCATTCTCCAAAGATAAAAATATCAGGTCGATAGGTAGTAATATCTGCAATAAATTCCTGCCAAAACCAAATTGGCATATGTTTAACGGTATCAATTCTTAAAGCATCGACACCTCGATCCAACCATTGTTTAATCGCTGACTTGATATAGTTACGGTAATCGATATTATTTTCATTAAAAGAGGCAAGTCCGGCTAATTCACAGTTTTTGACTTGCCATTCATCTTCCCAATTTGTCACTTCGCCGTAGTGATGATACCAATGGTTTTCATCATTATGAAAATCGGCAATTTTTACCCCATCATCATACAATTCTCCCTTCAGTCCTTCAACATCAGGGCTACTATGGTTACAAACGATATCGAGAATTAACTTCATATTTCGTTTGTCTAATTCTTCAATTAACCGATCAAAAACGGTGTCTCTGGTTTCTTGAGTTTGGTTAATGGATGGGTTTTCATTGACTCCAATTAAGCGAGGATTGAGTCGTTTAAAATCTTTTGTCCAGTAACCATGAACGGCTGCACTTTCAAAGAATAATCCTTCAACTTGTTCAAATAATGGTGTTAACCATAATGCGGTTACGCCTAAATTTTTAAGATAATCTAACTGATCAATAACGCCTTGTAAATCTCCCCCCCAATATTTTCCCCATTCTTGTTTTTCCGGATCATAAAGTTCGGGGTTTGGGCCTTCATTATTATCAGGATCTCCATCATAAAAGCGATCAACAACGATAAAATAGATGGTTTCTTGTCGGAATTCAATATCTCGGGTATAGAGAAACTCTAAATCAATATCCTGTTCCGAGGGAGATTCTATGGTTTCTTCTATTTTTTCAATTGCTTCATCTTCGCTAAGTTGATCACCGGATAGCGTTTTTTGTGTGGGGAGTTGAGAAGTCATAGTTAACTCAATTTTAGGGTGAAATAGAGAACAATTTTTTGAGAAGAAAGCAGAGTTTTAAACAGATTAATGAATCATTTTGTCAAAAAGTTCAGTCAAGATTCACTGAATTCAACGACTCTTTTGTTTACAAATGGTGGTTTTGTCTTTGAAGATGAAGATTAGACTAGCATTTCGAGAAACTAAAAAAATCCATCTAAAGATAGATGTACATTTGATTGAAAATTGATGTTCACACCGATTTTTGAATCGGTATTTGTACTTCACTATATTTCAAAGATTCTGGGGTCATCGGTGAATTGTAAAACAACCGTCGAGGTGAACCAACAACTTGATATTCTGGATGTTGGTTTAACCAATTCTGGAGTTTCTCTAAATGAACTTCATAGCTTTCCCAAGTATAAGCCCCTTGAATGCCAATACTAACCACCATCATTTCTTCTGTATCCACCACTTGAACATCGGGTTGAACTTGCAAAGGAGAAATATTAGGGCTGGAATAGAGAAAAGAAACATCAGCCTGAGAAACACCTTGATAGCGGGCTTCAACAGGCGTAGTCATGGCAATATTATTGCTGCTAATATGCTGAAATAAGGGGTTAAATGCAGTTTTTGTCGCTTGGGTTAAATCTCCGCTATGACGGTAAGTAACAGCCCGATAAACCGGATAATATTTGATTTCAACGACGCCCGCTTCAGTGGGTTCAGGAAATCCTTGAGGTAAAGCAGTTGCCATAATTCACAAGGGTTTTAAGACAATTTTGACTATTTTACCAGTTTTAATGAATTTTTTCGAGTTGTGAAGCCTCCCTCACCTTTTCCTGGGGTAAAACTGGGCAAAAATCACAGATTTGTTTGAGATCAGTTAACGTAATTTCGGGTTTATCCCGATACATAACTGCTTTTCCACTCACATAAACATAACCTCGTCCTAAACCTGCATAACGTTTTTGAATGAGTTGAACTAAGGGGGCGTTTTTGTCATTTTTTGCCTCGGGAACCCAGAGTTTTAAAATATGATCTTTTGAACCTGTATGAATTAACGCCCCACTTCCAATCCATTTTGTAACACCATCTTGTAAGTCACAAAAAATAGTAATCCATTCTTCTCTAGCCGCAGCAGCGAGAATTTTTGGATAATCTAAACGGACTGAAAATACCCCCGCCTTGATTCCATTGAGACGATAATCTTGAATAATTGAATCTCGCAATGTCCACCAAGACATGAGTAAATCATAGTTCCGAAAAGCACCATGTTGATTGGTGTGAGGATCCCAAATAATCCTTTGGTAGGCTTGGGCTTCGGCTTCAGCTTCCATCATTTGTTGATGATAAAAGATGGAACGACCATATTTAATAAAGTACGGACTCCATCCTTCGCGAATTAGCCAAGTATTATAATTTTCACCGTCTTTGTGAATATAGCAAATAATCCGACCATGACTATCTCTATATTTCTCTAAACAAACTTCAACGGGTTCATCCCCATCAAATTCTACATCAACCTGAGTCAGTTCACCATCAGGATTTGTAAAGTAGTTGATCGCCATTTCAGAAGCGGCTATTCCCGCATTGGTAACGGGTTTCGTTCCACAGGGAAAGGATTCTTCTGTATCAACACAATGCAGCCTCAAAAATTCTCGATGACCATTCAACAATACTTTGAGGGTATCCCCATCCACAACTTTCGTAACTTGTAAGTTTTTAATCCAAGTTCCCACTGTTCTTTAAATACAAAAATTTCAGGTATAAGTGATGGCTATGATATCATAATTATAATCAGAGTCCAGTTCTGGCAATGCAAAGTTTTGTCACTTTAAGGAAAACAGGCTTATCTTGGGAATTTGACACGGAAGAAGCTTTAGAAGATTTTCTCTTTTCTCATCTTGATGAAATCCTGGGCTGGACTGTCATCAAACGCCAATATATTGTTAATGGTCAACGTTGTGATCTTTTAGCTACAGACACAACCGGACGCTTGGTGGTAATAGAGTTAAAAAATGTTGAAGATCGCGGTATTGTTCAGCAGCTTACTCGATATTACCATGCGTTGTTAGAAGAAAAGCCCTTTCGCGATCGCATTGATTATGAAAAACCTGTGAATTTAGTGGCGATCGCACCCAGTTTTCACCGAGATAATTTAACAGACCGGAAGTATCATCTACTCAAATTTGAGTTTTTTCAGTTTTCTATTGTTCAAGAGGATAACAAATTTTATCTCATCTTGAAAGATATTGATAGCGAAAAAACTTCACAACTGCAAATTTTTTATGAAGATGCGAGAGAGAGTAATCTTCCCAGTCCACCTCAAAGACTTCTAAAGTTTATTGCTGATTTTGAACCGAATCAAAAAGAGACTATTTTAAGAATAAGAGAAAAGATTCTTAGTTTTGATTCTCGAATGCAAGAGTTTTCAAGTGCGGGAAGTATCAAATATGGAAATGGTACGACAGCAAGTAGTAAATATTGTGCTGAGTTAATTTTAGACAAAAAATATTCTCTGGTATTGTTTTTGTGGATACCGTTTAAAGGGGGTGAAAGTAGCCGCATTGGACGGGCGAGAATTTGGACAGATTGGAATGACCAAGCGTTAATTGAGGGTTATGTTTCGAGTGGAATAGGGACAGAGATTAATAGCCGGAAAAAAACTCTATTAAATTTTATTTCAAAAATTAGTCAATTTCAATTCTATACTCATCAATATATTTATTATGGAAAACCATGTTTTTATTTTTTAAAAGATAGTAGTACAAGACGAATAAATGCAATCAATATTTATTTAGATGGTGAAAATTCTTTGATGCGGCGATATATTAAAGAGATTAATCACGTCCAAAAATATCTACACTACCTCAAACCCATAACAAGAGAAGATGTAATGTTAATTGAATTTCATACAACTATGCTGAATCAAATAGTTCCAGAAGCAGACTATAAAATTGAAAATATACCATATAAATCTCTCGACTCTTTAATTGACTTAGCCTTAGAAAAATGGCTCGAACGAGTTTAACTTTTAATGGTGCGCTATTATAGAATGAAGGATTAGGAGTTTTCAAATATGAATTGGCAAGAATTACGGAAAGAAGCTGATAATTTACCCGTCTATGAACGTCTGTTATTGGTTGAAGCCATTATTCGTTCACTTTCTAATGAACTTCGACCCCAAGAACCCATACCAGAAGGAGTCGTCGAACGTTTGAGAGGAGTATTAAAAACAGATAAATCTTCGCCGAAAAAAGGAGGATTAACAGAATTGGTGGGAATTCTAAAAACAGATAATCAACCTCCAACAGATGAAAAAATTGAGGCAATATTAGAAGAACGGTTAGCGGAAAAATATCTCCAATGAGAGTTTTAATTGATACCAATATTTTTCGGGATGCTTTTCTAGATAGAAAGCCTTTTTAAGATGATGCTCGTACTTTGTTTGAGATGATAGAATCAGGAGAAGTTCAAGGCTATGTTTCAGCGACAACTGTAACCGACATCTTCTATATTTCTAAAAAAGCGAAAGGTACATTAATTGCTAAACAAGCTATTATCAGAATTCTCACGACTTTAGAAGTGTGTGCTGTTAATGGTGCTATTCTAGAAGCTGCTATTGCATCAAATTTCGATGATTTTGAGGATGCGGTGCAGTTGGCTTGTGCAGTTTCCGAAGGTTTGGATGCTATTGTCACCCGAAATATGCAAGGATTTTCAGATGCTTCTATTGATATAGCAGTCCGTTCTGAGTTGTGTGTCATATCTTCTTGCAAAAGGCAAAAGGCAAAAGGCAAAAGGCAAAAGGCAAGAGGGAAAGTCGTTACAGACTTTTTATCAGCTTTTAGATTTCTCACAAATCATTTCTGATTGCTATATTCTAACCGCAGGTGAACTGTTAACCCGTTTATCTTCGGAAACCTGATCATACATAAACAATTCCAATCCCTTCATCGAGGCTGCATGAAACTTCCATCTGGGTTACAAGAGGGATCAGCAACCATCGAAGCATACATATATCCTACCGCACCGCTACCATCTTCTAAACGAACTGTTAACCATTGGTTTCTATTTCCCTCCAACACTGTTAAAGGAGTTCCGTTGCGAACTTGACGAATAACTCGCCCGTTGGGAGACTCTCGCAGGTTAACATAAGTATCTTTCAAGTCCATCGCATAACGCCTGGTACTTCGCCACAATAATTCCTTTTTCATAAACCCAGTAATACTATCAAAGCGACTATCAAAACTCACTTTATACCAACCTTGTTGTTCACCAATAATAGAGGTTTTAGAACCGTTCGGAATTCCTCGTATAATATTACCATTGGGGGAAGTTCTGACATTCACATAGGTATCGTTAGGATCACGAACCACAAATACATTACAGGATTGACCTAAAGCCGGAGTCGCAGTTAAGGTCATCAAAACAATTGGAATCAATGTAAAAAGTTTCATGGTATTTTATAGAAATAAAGTGATTTTGACCTCTCCCTAACCCTCTCCTACGAGGCGAGGGGAGAAGAAATGGGCTTCCGGTTGGTGGGGGTTGAGAAGAAATTAGCCTCCTCCTTTTAGGGGGAGGTTAGTGGGGGTTGTAGACCTTTTCCTAACCCTTTAGAACAAGGCAAGAAAACTTAAACTTGCCTTTTTTTTAGAGAATGTTTGTGGGGAAAAGATTATCCCCCCTTAATCACTTTTCTAACACACTCTCAGAGGATCTTTCAAAAACTTTATTTTTCTAAAAAACCATTCCAAAAACCCGGCAACTTTGACGCAACCGGGTTTCTCTAATTAGACTTTATGCCCCCCCTCTTAACTTTTCTAATACACTGCGATCTTGTAACGTAGAAGTATCGCCACTAATTTCTTGACCTGCGGCTAAATTTCGCAATAGACGCCGCATAATTTTACCCGATCGCGTTTTGGGTAAATCATCAGTAAAGCGAATTTCACCCGGACGGGCGATCGCCCCAATTTCATTAACAACGTGTTGCTTCAACTCTTTTTCTAAGGCTTCACTGGGTTGATGTTCCCCTTCTAGCGTCACAAACGCGACAATTTCTTCGCCTTTCACCTCATCCGGTTTCCCAACCACTGCGGCTTCTGCAACCGTCGGATGAGACACCAACGCCGACTCAATTTCCATCGTACCCAAACGGTGGCCGGAAACATTAATCACATCATCCACCCGACCCATCACCCAGAAATAGCCATCCTCATCTTTATGGGCGCCATCTCCAGCAAAATAAATATATTCCCCATTTTTGGGTCGAATATGTTCCCAATAGGTGCGTTTAAAACGTTCTGGATCTTTATACACCGTCCGCATCATTCCCGGCCAGGGATGCTTGACAACTAAATATCCCCCGCTTTGGTTGGTTACAGGTTCACCTTCAGCATCAACAACATCAGCGATAATACCTGGAAAGGGTAACGTAGCCGAACCCGGTTTGGTTGGAGTCGCACCCGGTAATGGGGTAATCATAAACCCACCCGTTTCCGTTTGCCACCAAGTATCAACGATCGGACAACGACTACCGCCAATTACCCGATGATACCAGATCCAAGCTTCCGGGTTAATCGGTTCACCGACGGTTCCCAACAGTCTCAGCGATGACAAGTCACGGCTATTGGGATGACGTTCACCCATTTTCATTAAAGCGCGAATGGCAGTCGGGGCGGTATAAAAAATATTCACGCCGTATTTTTCTACCACATCCCACAAACAGCCGGGGTTAGAAGGACGGGGAACCCCTTCATACATTAACGTGGTTGCCCCATTGGATAACGGCCCGTAGACAATATAACTATGTCCGGTGATCCAGCCCACATCGGCAGTACACCAATAGACATCAGTTTCTTGCAAATCAAACGCCCATTTTACGGTAGTATGCGTGTAGAGGTTATAACCGCCTGTGGTATGTACGACGCCTTTGGGCTTGCCAGTGGTGCCGCTTGTGTAGAGGATGAACAGCATATCCTCACTATCCATCGGTTCAGCCGGACATTTACCCGAAGCGCCTTGTTGGAGATCATGCCACCAATGATCTCGTCCGGGTTCCATGTGGATATTTTGGGCGGTGCGTTTGACGACGAGAACATTATCAACGCTGGGGGCGCCTGCTTGTAAGGCTTTATCGACCTGTTCTTTTAACGGAACAATAGCATCTTTGCGCCATCCCCCATCTGCGGTAATAACGAGTTTGGCTTCGGCATCTTCTAAGCGATCTTTTAACGCTTCTGCACTAAACCCGCCAAATACAACGGTGTGGGGCGCGCCAATTCTGGCACAGGCTAACATCGCGATCGCCGCTTCGGGTATCATGGGCATATAGATTCCCACGCGATCGCCTTTTTGAACGCCTAGCTGTTTGATCACGTTCGCCATCTGACAGACTTCTCGATGCAGTTCCGCATAAGTCAACGTTCGAGAGTCTCCCGGTTCGCCTTCCCAAATTAAAGCGGCTTTGTTGCGGCGCCAAGTGGTTAAATGACGGTCTAGACAGTTGTAGGATATGTTTATTTTACCCCCAACAAACCATTTGGCAAAGGGAGGCTGCCAGTCTAGAACTTGATGCCATTTCTCAAACCAGTGTAGTTCTTTTTCGGCGAGTTCTGCCCAAAATGCCTCGGGGTCTGCTTTTGCTTTTTCATAGAGTTGTTTATACTCATCTAAGCTTTTAATCTGAGCATTTTGGGAAAATTCCGCTCCCGGATGAAAGAGGCGTTTTTCCTGTAAGATCGATTCGATGGTCGGTTGTGACATTTCAAATAATTGTAACTTTGGTTACGCTTCCTTTTCCATTGTCCGTCTAAAGGGGGACAACCGATGCGATCGCTTTATAATTTTATTAAGATTGTCGGTTCTTGGGGGTTGATTTTATCGTAAACTGAGAACAGAATCGGTTATCGGGTGTAATCGTGCCAGCAAGAGATATTTTCTATGATGCGGTTTGTATCGCTTTAGAAAAAGATCAATGGACAATTACTCATGATCCTTTATTTATAGAGGTCGATGAGATCGTATTTTTTATTGATGTTGGGGCTGAAAGAGTGTTGTTAGCCGCGCAAAAAGAAAGTCAAAAAATTGCGGTTGAGATAAAATCTTTTTTAGGGAATTCAGAAATTACTGATTTTTATGGTGCTTTAGGTCAAACACTCACTTATCGATCTGCCTTGAGAAGAACCCAACCTGATCGAGTTTTATATCTTGCAGCTTCTCGCGAAATTTACGATGACTTCTTGACTCATTCCTTTATTCAAGAGGTCATCGCTGAACACCAAATTAGACTTTTAATTTTTGATGCAGCTAGAGAGGAGATTCTGCTATGGAAAGAATAAATCATCGCCAGTTAGTTCAAACTATTTTAGAGCGTCATTCTCTTTACCACTCTAATCAAAATACAGAAGTTCAATTAATTTTTGATCTGCAACGAGATCATTATTTACTATTCCGTTTAGGATGGGAAAATGAGGGGATGAGACGAGTTTATGGTTGTACAATTCATATTGATATTAAAAAAAATAAAATTTGGATTCAACGAGATCTCACCGAAATGGGTGTCGCTAACGAACTGTTAGAAGCGGGAGTTCCGAAACAGGATATTGTCTTAGGATTTCAAGCGCCTTATAAACGAAAATATACCGATTTTGCAATTGAATAGGACTGGGAACCTATCGGGGCTGTTAATCAATCTATTCCGTATAGAAACAGGATTATCCTCAAGGAAGGGTCAACGTTGACAGAATGTCCCCAGAAAGGCTGCACCGTTATTCAGCCTCATCACGGCTTTGCTCAGTTTAAGATAAAATAAAGAATCAAACACCTAAGTCAAATCGAAGCACATAAAGGAGAAAACCAACGCATGGGTAGAGTAGTCGGCATTGACCTGGGGACAACTAACTCTGTGGTCGCTGTCATGGAAGGCGGTAAGCCTGTTGTCATTGCTAATTCTGAAGGAATGCGGACAACCCCCTCCGTCGTTGGTTTTACCCGTGAAGGGGAACGCATTGTTGGACAAATGGCGAGACGACAAGCGATTTTAGATCCGCAAAATACTTATTTTGGGGTAAAACGATTAATGGGGAACAGATACGCTGATCTGACTCCCGCTTCTAAACGAGTTCCCTACACCATGCGTCGAGACGATGATGGAAATGTCAAAATTCGTTGTCCTCGACTGAAAAAAGACTTCGCCCCGGAAGAAATCTCCTCGATGATTTTACGCAAATTAGCTGAAGAAGCCAGCCGTTATCTGGGGGAAGAAGTCACAGGGGCGGTGATTACAGTACCCGCCTATTTTAACGACTCCCAACGCCAAGCCACTCGCGACGCCGGACGCATTGCGGGACTAGATGTTAAACGCATTCTCAATGAACCCACTGCGGCTTCTTTGGCTTATGGACTGGAAAAACGGGAATATCAAACCATTCTGGTGTTTGACTTGGGTGGAGGAACCTTTGATGTTTCGATTTTGGAAGTGGGAGACGGAGTTTTTGAAGTTAAAGCCACCAGTGGTGATACTCAACTGGGGGGAAATGATTTTGATCAAAAAATCGTTGATTGGTTAGCTGATAAATTTTTAGAAGCAGAAGGCGTTGATCTCAGACGCAACCGCCAATCCCTTCAACGGTTAACGGAAGCGGCTGAAAAAGCAAAAATTGAACTGTCTGGAGTCGGAGTTACTGAGATTAATTTACCCTTTATTACAGCCACCGAAGAAGGGCCGAAACATCTAGAATATCGACTCACACGGGGTGAATTTGAAGGATTATGTGAGGATTTAGTCCAGCGTTTGCGTCGGCCGATTAAACAAGCGTTAATTGATGCTAATTTAAACCCGGATCGCATTGATGAAGTGGTCTTAGTTGGCGGTTCAACGCGAATGCCGATGGTGCAACAGGTGGTTTATAGTTTAATTGATCGTGAACCCAATCAAGGTGTTAATCCCGATGAAGTGGTGGCTGTGGGGGCAGCTATTCAAGCGGGAATTTTAGCCGGAGAAGTCCGAGATATTTTACTTTTAGATGTCACGCCGTTATCTTTGGGTTTAGAAACCATTGGCGGTGTGATGAAAAAACTGATTCCGCGTAATACGACAATTCCAGTCCGACGTTCTGATATTTTTTCCACCTCTGAAAACAATCAAACTTTAGTGGAAATTCACGTTTTACAAGGGGAACGAGAACTTGGGAGTGATAATAAATCGTTAGGGAAATTCAAACTCACAGGAATTCCACCCGCCCCTAGAGGGGTTCCCCAAGTTCAGGTTTCTTTTGATATTGATGCTAATGGAATATTACTCGTCACCGCTTTAGATAAAACCACTGGGCGAGAACAAAGTGTTACCATTCAAGGCGCATCGACTCTCAGCCAAGATGAAGTTAACCGGATGATCCAAGAAGCTGAAAAATTTGCGGATCAAGATCGCCTACAGCGAGAACGAGTCGAAAAACGCAACCGCGCCCAAGCTTTAACCTACCAAGCGGAACGACAACTGCGAGAAGTCGCCCTAGACTACGGGATGCAGTTTGCCCAACGTCAGCGAGGACGCATTGAAACTCTGATTCGGGCGTTGCGTGATAGTCTAGAACGGGATGATGATCGCGGCATTGACCAAGTGGGCGCGGATCTGCAAGATGCCCTCTATGAACTGAGTCGAGAAGTGTCAGCCTTTGCAGCAGAGGATGAGGATGATTTATTTGGATCGATCAAACGCACCTTTTCTGCTAGCGATCGCCGTCGGGAAGAACGATATGTTGACTATCCCTCTCGTTCAGAACGTTTAGATGGAGGTCGGCCAACAAAACGCTATTATCAAAGTGATGACTGGGATGAGGAAGATGATGATTGGTTATAAAGCATTTTCTGCCTGAACAATTTGGTCGATATTCTCAATTTTAAGTGTAAAAATTTTTAAGTAAATGATGCAAAATTTCCGGAATTATTATCAAATTCTAGGCGTTCCAAAAGATGCCACCTTAGAAGAAATTAAAAGAGTCTATCGCCGACTCGCCCGACAATATCACCCCGATCTCAATCCTGGCGATAAAGAAGCGGAAGAAAAGTTTAAAGATATTGGAGAAGCCTACCACATTTTATCTGACCCCGATAAACGGGCGCAATACGACGAATATAGTCAATTTTGGAAGCAAAAAGGCTTTCAAGGTCGTAAAAGTTCTCCTTTTTCTAATTTGAAAACCTGGGGAAGTAAGGCGGCTAATAGTCGCACTCAAACTCAAGAGGTTGACTTTGGAGATTATGCAGATTTTAATACTTTTGTCGATCAATTATTAGGCAGACGGCGAGAAGTCCGAACTGTCACCGCAGACTCGCCTCGGGTGGAGTCTTCAGATCCCTATCGTTCCCCTCGAACAAAAGCGGTTCATAAAGCAGCTTCTCGTGAGGCGAAACGGGATATTGAAGCTAGACTCACTTTACCCTTAGAAAAGGCTTATACAGGCGGTACAGAACGCATTCGTTTAGAAGATGGACGCAGTTTAGAGGTGAATATGCCTGCTGCTATGATCACAGGTCAACGTATTCGGTTGAGAAATCAAGGTATTGGCGGGGGAGATTTATATCTGAAGATTAATGTTTTACCCCATCCCTTTTTTAAAATCGAACGTTCTGATATTTTTTGTGAGGTTCCAATGACTCCCTGTGAAGCGGTGTTAGGGGGTGAAATTGAGGTTCCGACTTTAGATGGTTTTGTGAAAATGAAAATTCCGCCAGGTGTAACATCGGGTAAACGCTTACGATTAGCGAATAAAGGGTATCCCACTGGAACCGGAAACCGGGGAGATCAGTTAGTTGAATTAAAAATTGTTGTTCCGAAAGATCCCAGTCCTCAAGAACGAGAACTCTATGAAAAATTACGTCGGGTTGAAACTTTTAAACCCCGAAAAGAGTTACCGATTGATCTTTAAAAATTTGTGTGCGATTAGCGCATTTCTCACTCTCTAAAATTGAGTATTTTTCAAAGATTTTGATGAATCTTTTTGGGAAGTGGAAAGATGAAATGAAATCGGTAGAAACTCGAGTTCAGAGAAACAGTTAATGCAGTATAAGCAGCAATTTCTGAATTGTAGAAAAGAGTCTAATTTTAAATCGGGATTCTCTTAGAAAATGTGATAAAATTGCTCAGAGGTTAAATGAACAATTCGCCCAAGTTTGGGGGAACTCTATTCAGGTGTGCCTCATTTCAATATACAATTTAATTTCACCTGTGAAGACGTGAGGAAAAATCACCATGATACAAGGGTTAATTTTAGCTCATTGGAATCATACATCTTCATTACCAATTCAGATTCCCACTGAACCCACTTTAGGGATGATGATCGGTGGAATGGCGATCGCATTGGGATTTGGTGCGGTTCACGCCCTCTCTCCTGGACATGGAAAAACCCTCGTCAGCGCTTACTTGATCGGTTCTCAAAGTACCCCACAGCAAGCTATTTTACTGGGGTTAACCACAACAATCACCCACACTTTTGGCGTTTTTCTCTTAGGGGCGATCGCTTTATTTGCCTCTCAATATATTTTGCCAGAACAGTTGTATCCTGTGCTGAGTTGTATCAGTGGGTTTGCTATTTTTGGTGTGGGATTGACTCTACTCAGAAAACGGTTATCTTCCCCCAATAATTCTCATAGCCACTCCCATAGTCACTCCCACAGCCATTCCCATAGTCACTCCCATAGTCACTCCCACAGCCATTCCCACACCCCCCCAACAAGCCTATCATCCCTAATTCAATTAGGAATTGCAGGGGGAATGGTTCCTTGTCCTTCAGCATTGGTGTTGTTATTAACTGCTGTCGCCTTACATCAAATTACCTATGGGCTATTTTTAGTCGGGGGATTTAGTTTCGGGTTAGGATTAGTGTTGGTGAGTTTGGGCTTAGTTGCAGTTTATGCTAGACAATGGCTAGAACAGTTGCCTCAAACTGATAAAATTTTACAAAAAGTATCCCTTTTAAGTGCGGGGGTTGTCGTAATCTTGGGTATGGGTTTAACCTGGGTTTCAACAACTTCTTTTCTGTAACGTTCTTTCACAGATTCACAAATCACATGAGACAATTTTTGATTATCCTAGCAATTCTAGTCAGTCTTTTAGGCTTTCCTGAGTCTGCTTTCGCTCATTCGGTTGAAACGAATTATCACTTAAAAGCGGATTTATTAGAAATTGAAGCAGTATTTAGTACCGGAGAAGCCTTTGAAAATGCAGATGTGGTTGTTCATCCTCCTAATGAGTCCAATGTTCCTGAAATTCAAGGATTGACCGATCAAGAAGGGAAATTTATCTTTGAACCGGATTATTCTATCGTGGGAGATTGGTCTGTTGAAATTGGAGAAGGGAGTCATTGGGATAAATTAGTAATTCCGGTTAGCGATCGCGGTATTGATGTTGACGCAATTAGCCAAACCCATTATGATTTACCCCATTATCATTTTAATTTTGGCCGTCAATTAGCTGTAGTTGAAGTTGCTCTTTGTTTTGGTCTGTTTGGGCAATACTTGAAAAATCGACTCAAGTTTTAGTTGAAATAGGGAAACACAGGGGACAGGAG
>JBJHBL010000082.1:0-26322 GCA_050485465.1 Limnoraphis sp.
TGCAAAAACTTCAAAGTAGTCCAGTGGTTATTTGAATGGAGTATCAGTCAAGATACGTTTCGATTTTCCAAACTTTCAATGTATGGCTCATTCTCATGAATCATTTGCGATCGCTATATCTTTTTCTCCGATATCTTGTAAACGGGCGATCGCATCATACAAGTATAACCCATCTTTGAGGGTGGTTCGGGTTGTTATCGGCCAGTAGAGGACTTCCCCGAGGTTGAGTTCATGGGCGACGGCGTAGGCGAGGGAACTTTTACCCGTTCCCGGTTTTCCTGTTACTAATAGAGGGCGACGCAAATATAAGGCTGCATTCACCATTTCTATTTCGGTGGGTTGGGCTTGAAAGGTAGCGCCTCTTTCCGGTTGGCGGCGATCAACTTTTCGCCAGGGTGGAGGGGGAGGAAGCTTAGAAATGGCTTTCGGGTTGGGTTTACCTGTGCCTTTGAATATGGGTTGAAATATTGGGTCGTTCATAAGTTTAGAAGTCAGAAGTTAACACTCTTGCCTATTGCCTATTGCCTATTGCCTATTGCCTATTGCCTATTGCCTATTGCCTTTTAACAAGCCTCCGAGTCAAATTGTAGGGTGGGCGGTACAATATTTGGATCTTCCCAAACTAAGGTTAAATGATGACCGATGTGGTTGTCATCTTCTGTGAGAGAATTACAGCGTTCTTCAAGAATACGTTCGGGTAATTTATACACTTCGCAGTCTAGAATATTATCAATGCGATCGCTAAGTTCACTGCGCCGCGACCATAAAGCAACGGGAAGGGCTGTTTTTCTTGCTACAAATTCTAATATTTTTTCGAGTTTTGTCATTTCTAAGTTTTCTAGAATTGCCATTTCAGAAGACTTCAACGTTTGGAATAATTTAGCAGGGCTTCCGCAGTCGGCGCGAACAAATGTTGTTTTGGCGGTTTGCTCTATTTTTGTTTCTAATAACTGCCATTTTTGTTGCCAAAGTTTGTAATATTGTTTTCCGGTTGGGGTTAAATTGTGATGGGTTCGCATTACCAGTTTATATTGGCTGCCGAGGGTTAATTCTGATGAGGTTTGGCGGTCGCCTAAATCTAAATTTAGCCAATTTCGAGGTACAAATATATGAAGGGTGGGCGAGGTGTATTCTGAGTTTTCTTCTAACCAATTTTCTAGAAAGTTCGGAAGTTCATCGAGGTGCATTGTTTCATCTTGAACCAGTGGCGAGGAGAAGTTATTCGCATCCCACATTGAAACTCTTACTCCTTTTGAAAGTTCAGTGGGAATGACTTCTATGATTAAATGTTCGAGGGTGTTTTTGGGGGAAATATTGCGTTCTGATTTTTCTTGTATTGCTTTAATCAGTAAGTCATAGAAGCTTAAATTTGGCTGTCTAGACTCAACAAAAGTTTGGATCTCGCCGAATAATTCACGGGTTAAAGAATCCGAAAATGTGGCTAAAAATACAGCAAATTGTGTTAATCCATCTATTTCACTCCAACCTGGATAAGAGACTTGACTCAAGTTTATAAACTTTTCGAGTCTATCGCCTTCTATCCAATCTTGAGCGGGGTCGCAGAGTTGAAATGCTGCTTGAATTGCATTTTCTAAGTTGTTTTTCTCGGTATTATTCAAGCGTTCCCAATGGTCTTGTAAGAGGTTATCTAAGTTTTCGGCATTGGGTTGGTCGGGGATTGAGTTTAACTCGGGTGTTGGTGGAAAGATTGATTCACTGATTAGCTTTTCCTGAGTTTGAGGACAAAGATTATCCCATGTTTGTGAAAATTGTTGTAAATTTTCTTCGATATCTTTTGACCATAAAGTAAGTGTAAAACGCCAATCTTCCAACCCCCGTTTTTGGATTCGTTCGTCTTTTAAGATGTTCAGAAAGTCTTCCATCCGCTTGAGGCTTTCCCGAATTTGAGCTTTTTTTAACTTGTTTCCCTGGCTGTTGGTTAGGACTTCCAATGTTCGGAGGTTGGTTTCTATCCGCAGTTGGGGAGGCTTTTCTTCATCTAACCAACAGTATTTTATGTCAAAGCGATCGCTATTTTCTACCTCTCCTTTAACAAATAATAGCAGCATTTTCAATAAAAACTTGGCTCTAGCTTTGACTTTTGGGCCATAAGTTGATCTGGGCATGGGGGTCAAGGATATTTTTGCAAAAAGTTTGGGGTTATGGTGTTGGGTTCCAATGTTTTGAGTTACCCCAAACTACCCCAATGCCCAATATACCTCGATTTTTGCTAATTCTGAAAGTCCGCTTGCTTTCGGGTACTACCCCAAAGCGATATTGAGTTCAGTTGAGGAGGAGGTTTTGCTCACTCAACCATAGAAAACATTTTACAACTGAGGAGAAGAATATGAAAATTTTATCGATTCCTGTTTGGTTAACGGTTATAGTTTCTGCTGTTTGTTTATATTATAGTCCGATGTCTCAGCCTTTTAGTCAAACTCTCATCTGTTTTGCGAACAATAATAACAATGAACCGCCCGAAGTGAAAGATGGGGGTTCTCGATTTTATTCACCTCGAAAAAACTTCGATATCGATACAGATTTGATGAGAATTTAAACGGCTCTTACTCAAGGTGCATTAGATTGACAAATCAGTCATAAAATCGCTAAGTCAACTGTCTGATGCACCCTACAAATTCGTCGAAACTCTTGTTAAGTGTTAAGAATATTCTTTGGTGTTGTGCAGCATACACGAAAACCAATAAAGTAGCTACAGAAATCGTGTGGAAAATTGAAGTAACGACAGGCAGAACGACAATTGATTAGAAGGTTGTCCCAGGAACCTCCTCGCAGCACTCGTCTAGGTCGTTTACGATTTTTATATATCCAAGCTCTGCCATCCATGGGTGCTTTTTCATAGCTATCGTGATAATCATCTTCGCACCATTCCCAAACGTTCCCGTGCATATCGTGCAAGCCCCATTCATTGGCTGGAAAACTCCCGACATCTGTTGTTTGTTGGCGATACTTTCCTTGTGAAGGATAATTAGAAGTCGAGTGTCCGTTAAAGTTTACGAGTTCGGTTGTGATGGTTTCTCCAAAGTGAAACTGGGTTTGAGTTCCGCCTCGGCAGGCATACTCCCATTCGGCTTCACTGGGCAGTTTATATTCTCGTCCGGTATTGTGTGATAATCTTTTACAAAACTCAGTCGCATCGTTCCAACTAACTCTTTCAACTGGACGGTTATCACCTTTAAACTTAGACGGTTCTGGGTTTAACTCCCGTTCAATTTGAGGATAATTTGTTACAACACGCCACTGGGCTTGGGTAACGGGGTAACATCCCATCAAAAACTGTTGAACTCTTACCCAATGTTGGGGGCGTTCGTTGTCGCGGCTTTCGGGTTCGCTTTCCGGTGCGCCCATCAGAAACTCACCTGCGGGGATGAGCATTAATGTCAGCGTTACACCGTCTGTAAGATGTTCGTTGAAACACTTGTTTTTGCGCTTGTAGCGATAGATATTGAGAGGGTTAATTAATTCAGCCATAGTGAGTCTGCTTCATTATTATAGAGTCGTTTAGGACGATGCCTCCGGGCATAATCTAACATAACTTAAATCGGGGTTGAGCAAATTTCTGATTGTTTGAAAGCGACATTTTACCCGTGTAATGTTGGGATTCAAGACTGCATAAATTTTGGCAAAATATTTTTTTTTAGTAAAGTTGTATTCATTGGAGGGGAAGTTTGATGTCAGTTAATGAGTTATTTGACTAGGTAGTTCAACGGGTAGTTTATATGCCCCAAAATAGCTCTTGGGTAGGGTGCATCAGACCAGATCAAAAAGATTTTTATTGCTCATTTTTAAATCTGATGCACCCTACAAATTCGTCAAAAATATCGTTAAGTGTTAAAAATAGTTCTTGGTTTTGAACCCCTGATTTTAAAGCCCAATCGCTTTCCCTTCTCGTCGTGGATCGGCGGAACCTTCTAGTTGTCCATCGGGAGTGATTTTAATTAAATTTGCATTTCCCCAACCTTCCCACTCCACAATATTATGTCCTCGACGCCGCAACTGATTCAACGTCACCCGACTCATTCTATTTTTTTCCACAATTAACCGATCCGGTAGCCATTGATGATGAATACGAGGTGTAGAGACCGCCTCCCCAGCATTCATGTTAAATTCCACCACATTTAACACCAGTTGTAAGGCAGTGGTGATAATGGTACTTCCTCCCGGTGAACCGCCTGCCATGAGAAACTTTCCGTCTTTTGTGACAATCGTTGGACTCATACTCGATAACGGCGTTTTCAAAGGGGCGATCGCATTCGCCTCTCCCCCGACTAACCCATACAAATTCGGAACATCCGGCGCGATCGCAAAATCATCCATCTCATTATTTAAGACAATTCCCGTCCCCTCTGCAACCACACCCGCCCCAAAACTGCCATTAATCGTAAACGTCAAACTCACCACATTACGTTCATGATCCACAACGGTTAAATGACTCGTTTCGGGAGACTCCCAAATATAACGCTGTAAAGTCGCTAAATCAACGGGTTTAACCTCTGTTGAATCTCTCGCTGTTTTCAGGTTAATGGCTTGACGTTGTTCGGCTGCATAGGCTAAACTCGTTAGACCCCGTACAGGTACCGTCACAAAATCTGGATCCCCTAAATAAGTCGCCCGATCTGCATAAGCAATTCGCATCGCTTCGGCTAATAAATGTAACGTATCTGGGTGTTGTCTTCCCCAAGTTTTTAAGTCAGTTTCTCCGATTAGATTTAAAATCTGAATTAAATGTACACCTCCCGAAGATGGCGGAGGCATTGAACAAACTTGAGTTTCCCGAAATTCTCCACAAATCGGTTTTCGCCAAATCGGGGTATAGGCTTTTAAATCATCTACAGTCATTAAACCGCCATATTTTGCCATATCTGTAGCGATCGCTTCAGCAATTTCACCTCGATAAAAACTGTTGGGATCTTCAGCAATTTTTGTTAACGTTGTGGCTAAATCTGTTTGAATCAGTCTCTCTCCGGCTTGATAGGGTTCCCCATTGTGAGTAAAAATTGCTTGGGCAGCAGGATTATGATTAATCACCGCTTGACGTCGTTGAATGGAACGAATCAAATAATCATTAACAATAAATCCCTTTTCAGCTAACTCAATAGCAGGTTGAACCAGCGTCGCCCATGGCAATTTTCCATAATATTGATGTACAGTATAGAGTCCTGCTACCGTTCCCGGTGTTCCTGCGGCGAGATGTCCATCTAAACTGGATCGCGGTATCACTTCTCCCCTCTCATCAAGATACATCTCCCGTGTGGCGGCTTTCGGCGCCCGTTCCCGAAAATCTAAAGCTTGGATGGTGTAGGGTTCCTCCATTTGTGGGGTTGGTGAAGGAAAACCGACTAACAAAAATCCACCTCCACCAATTCCAGCAGAAAACGGTTCTACAACAGATATGGCTAATGTTGTGGCTACTGCTGCATCGATCGCATTACCGCCTTGTTTGAGAATTTTGATTCCTACTTGACTCGCTAAAGGATCAGCAGAAACTACCATTCCTTGTTGACTCCGTTGAGACTCAGCAACTCTAGGTTGAGGTTGACACCCCGTTACCCAAATGAGAAGGAGTAAACAAATAAAACTCTGAAAAAGTCGCCGATACAAGCTCAATGGAGCAATTTTAACCGAAAGTCGCACTGAATTTCAACATCCTCTGCGATCTATGTCTTGGCTATCTTACCTTAAAACCATCTTTCAAGAAAAAGTTGCTAGAAATCAGAAGCATGACGGTAAAACTGAGTTGCAGTATCCAGGGGGCAACCACAAAAAACCAGATTCCACAAGCCACTCCAACAATAGCCGAAAGCAAGCGAGGAAGTTCATCTGGGGTTCCTAGTGGATCACCTAACGCGATCCAAGTGGAAAGACAACAAATGAGTAAAGGGATAACGAATTGTGAAGTCATAGTTTCATTTCTTAACATTGCGTTCACACAGTAAGTATAGTAGATTACCGATCAATTTGTCAGATTTATGCAATAGAGGGTTAACAGGAGATTTAGACTCAAGAAACAAAAGAGAAGTTGCAATGAGTTTTCTGCGATATACCGAGAAAATTCGCGGAAGCATGATAGCCCTGTCTTTTAAGGCAGGGTAGAAAGGCGGCACGGCAGGCTGCCGGCTGTCATATCCAAATTGTGTTAGGATATGGCTACTATGATAATATTTGAGTTCAAAGCAAAAGGAAAAGCTAGTCAATACCAAGCGATTGACGAAGCTATCCGCACGTCCCAGTTTATCCGAAATAAGTGTATTCGATATTGGATGGACAATAGAGGTGTGAACAAAGCTGAGTTGAGCAAGTACACAAAAGTATTGGCTCAACAGTTTACATTTGCCTTGAACTTAAATGCAATGTCGCGTCAAGCTTCTGCTGAAAGAGCGTGGCAGTCTATCGCACGGTTTTATGACAACCGTAGAAAGGGGGTAAAACCAACAGGCTATCCGAAGTTCAAAAAATATTCCCGCTCGGTTGAATACAAGACTCAATGTTGGAAATTACTGAGTCCTAAACTCATTCATTTTAAAGAGTTTGGGACGCTTAAACTGGTCGGAACCTACGACTTAGGTTTTTATCCAACAAATTTAATCAAGCGAGTCCGAGTTGTTAGACGTGCCGATGGCTACTACATTCAGTTCAGCATTAAGATTGATCTAAAAGAAGAAATTGAACCTTCTAAACAAGTGATTGGATTAGACATAGGTTTGGAATATTTCTATACTGATTCTAATGGCAATCACGAAGAAAATCCCAGGTTTTACCGCAAGAACGAGAAAAAGCATTCCCGTTTAAACCGGAGATTTTCTCGAACCAAGAAGGGTTCAAACAATTGGGCTAAAGCCAGAATTAGACTTGCCAAACTTGACCTCAAAATAAGTAGACAACGTATAGAACACGCCAAAAGACTGGCGCGTTGCGTAATTCACTCCAACGATGTGATTGTCTATGAAAACTTGCAGGTCAAAAACCTAGTTAGAAATCACAAACTCGCCAAATCGATTAGTGATGCAGGCTGGTATCAGTTTAGGCGTTGGTTAGAGTATTTCGGTAAAAAGTTTGGTAAGGTCACTGTGGCTGTAGAACCACATTTCACTTCACAAGAATGTTCAAGTTGCGGAAAAATCGTTAAGAAATCACTATCAACTCGCACCCATAAATGTAGTTGTGGATGTGAATTGCAACGTGACCACAATGCTGCTCTGAACATTCTCAAAAAAGGATTAGGTACGATAGGGCATATCGGAACCTTGCTCACTGAGCAGAACGCTTCTGAAGAGACAGCCTCTTTATTGGTGGACTAAAGTCCGTCAGTGAAAGCCGACTCGTTGAAAGAAGAATCTTCGTAATTTATTACGAGGAGTGTCAATGAACAGTACATGAATATTGCTATTAAGTTAAAGCAATGCTAGGCAAATTTTTCAAAAAGCCCGAATCAGAAAACAGCGATCGCGTTCCTCCGGGTCAATACCTGGCGAGTGGTTTTCCAGTCCTCACCTATGGAGAAACACCCCAAATTGCCACAGAAAACTGGGAATTAAAAGTTTGGGGTTTAGCCACAGCCAAGACCTTTACTTGGTCCGATCTGATGGCCATGCCTCAACAGGAGTTTACCGCAGATTTTCACTGTGTGACTCGGTGGTCAAAGCTGGATGTAAAATGGCAAGGCGTTAAAGTCACAGACTTTATGAAACAGGTTGAAATAGACCCCCAAGCCGTTCATGTTATGGAACATTGCTATGGTGGTTACACCACAAATATCGCCCTAGAAGATTTTCTGCGAGAAGAAAACTTTTTCGCCCATACTTTGTATGATGAACCTTTAACCGCCGATCATGGTGGTCCCTTGCGTTTAATTGTTCCTCATTTGTATGCTTGGAAAAGTGCAAAATGGATTAATGGTTTGGAATTTCTTAATGAAAAAGCACTAGGATTTTGGGAACGCAACGGTTATCATCAACGGGGTGAACCTTGGGCCGAAGAACGTTACAGTGATTCATTTTAAGTTCTGAATATCCGGAAGGCATCTATGTCTGATATCACCTCCGAAACAGTTCCCATCGCCGTAGACTCAGAGGTGTCTTCTTGGCTGACTCCTCTGGCTTATTCCTTGTTTGCTAATCTGGTTTTACCTATATTTTTTGGCAGAATTGAGATTAACGGACAAGAACATTTACCCTCTGAAGGGGCGGTGATTTTAGCCCCAACTCATCGATCTCGTTGGGACCCGATTCTTTTAGCCTACGCAACAGGACGAAAGGTAACGGGGCGCGACCTTCGCTATATGGTATTATTAGAACAAACCCAGGGAATTCAAGGTTGGTTTGTACGTCGTTTGGGTGGGTTTCCCATTGATCGCGATCGCCCAACAACATCTAGTATTCGCTACAGTATTGAACTCCTGCAAAAACAAAATGTTCTGGTTTTATTTCCAGAAGGGCATATTATTCCTGATCCTGAAGTCGGTCAAATTCAGCCGGGAGTTGCAAGAATTGCCTTACAAGCGATCGCTAACCAACCTAATTTCAAGTTAAGTATTATTCCGGTGAGTATTCGCTATCAACATCCCGCCCCGCCTCCTATGGGGTGTAAGGTTTGGGTAAATATTGGTTCACCTTTGAATATTAGAAATTATCAGGACGACTCAATAAAAATAGCAACTAAAAACCTAACAACGGATTTAAAAACTGCCCTTCAAACCTTACATCAATCCCAATATCCGGAAAACGAGTAATAATTGATCAACGGTTAATTTAATCTGGTTTTAAAAACTTCGGTTTTTCTTGAGATAGATCTTGTTAACAAAGTTGAGTTCTATTCGTTCTTTTTATACTAATCTACATTAACTTTAAAAATTGTGTAATTTGTCTTACAGGCGACCGAAAATCCTCTAACCTGTGAGAACATTAAAAACAAACTCTTGCATTCTCAATTGAATTATGAGTACCCGTTTTCCTCACCAATATCCGGATGATTCGTCTAATCATCAATTGCTGCTATCTTCTCCTTCAAAACCTGAAACAATTAAACGCGCCAAACAAGGTTTAGAAGCGGCGCGACTCCTGGAGTCTAAAGAAATTGTAGAAAAATCTTTAGCTCAAACGGAAGCCTTTACTCAGGAAAAATCGAGTCTAAAACTGCGAGGTTGGATTCGTTGGGTTTTTATTCGTAGCATTATTCACAGTTTATTTCGAGTGAAAGTTGAATATTTAGATCCCTTTCCTTCTCAGCCTGTTATATTAGCTCCTAATCACCTCAGTCATATTGATCCGTTCTTGATTTTATCAGAAATTCCTGATCAACCCTATTATTATATCTTAGGGGATGCTCGCAGTCTTTATAATAAATTTTGGAAACGTATCTTTTTACGTTTCAGTGGCGGAACGATTCCCCTAGAACGAATCTGGAAAGAAGAACTTGCAATCATAGAAGCAGCGAAAAGCGGAGACGAACATTTAACGGAATTAGCCACAGCTATAGAACAGGATGTTCCGAAAGGAAACTCGATTCAAGGTTTACGACGTTTAGATAGAATTATACAAGGAATATTTAGCCAAAAACAAGGAATTATTATCTTTCCAGAAGGTCGTTTAGGGATGAAAGAAGCAGAATTATCTCTTCCTTTCAAGCGAGGGACTGTTATTTATGCACTGCGTCATGGGATTCCTATTGTTCCTGTTGGGATTATTGGAACAAAAGATCTTTATTGGTATAAAGAACTGACCCTTCGTTTCGGTAAACCCCTAACTTTCCCGCAAACTAATCGACCTAAACCTAACGAGATACAAATGGCTTTAGAAAGCTTACAAGCAGCCATTCTTGAGTTATTACCTGAAAACTATCAAGAACCTAACGAACTTAAATTATTTCGCCATTTTCTCAATCATATGCTGTGGTAAGCAGAACTTCTAAAGCAGATTGATTTTTTTCAATGATTGATTCTTAACTATCCGACATCAAATTATTATCTTGATCACAAATGAAAATTTCTATCTAAAGAATGAGTTAAAAGGTGGATTTCATAAACTTAAGGTAGATAATAAACAGGACTTGATTTTATAAAATCCTTACTAATGAATAACACTCATCAGATTTTTACAAACCCGAGGACAAACAATGGCTTACAGGACAGAAGATCCAGCGATACACTCTAGAACAACAGAAGCCGTAGTCGATTACCATGATCGAGTACATTGGGGTGCGATTATCTCAGGTCTAGTAGTTGCGATCGCTTCTCAACTCGTTTTAAGTGCTTTAGGAAGTGCAATTGGACTAACGGTCGGTGCAAACGGAGCGGATGCTCGTGATGTCGGTGCTGGAGTTGGAATTTGGTCAATTATTAGCCTACTCATTTCTTTATTTATCGGGGGATGGCTGATGGCTCAAATGTGTGGCCCGATGAATAATAGAACAGCACTTTTAAATGGTGCTATTTTGTGGGCAACTACATTAGCCCTCAGTGCATGGCTGCTTACCGCAGGTGTCTCTGGAGCCTTTGGTATTATTGCAGCTAACGCCGGAGAAGTGGTTAACCAAGTCCAACAACCCGGTGGTGCTGATCTTCCTAATCAAGATCCAAACATAACAGCTCAAAATCTTCAAGATCTTGCTGCTAATAGTGCTAAAGCCGCTTGGTCGTTTTTGCTTGGCTCTTTATTCGGTTTAGCTGCTGCGATCATAGGTTCTTCAGTTGGGGCAAGAAAACCACGAGTTCGCGTGTAATTCAGATAAATTTTGTGAAAGATTACTACAAATAATGGGCTGGGGGAATAAGACCGAACAAGCTGAAAAAAATCTATCTTCCCTCAGCCCTCTTCTGTTGTAGGTCTGAATTGATATTGAACCTAAAAATCGATCAGAGATTATTTGCTTTTCGAGATTCCAGCCAAATGGGAATCACTAGCCAAGCCATGACAAATATTAAGGCAAATACCGCAAATTGTGCCACCCAAGCCACCAATTTTTCTAACGGGATGACTTGACCGACAAAAAAGGATAAACTGACCATTACAGAAGCCCAAATGGCTGCACCTGCGGCATTACACAGCAAAAATTTCCAATAGGGCATTCTGGCAATTCCAGCTAATGGCCCGGCAAAAATTCGCAGCAATGCGACAAATCGACCTAAAAAGACTGCTTTCGCGGCGTTTTGACTAAATTGGCTTTTAACGTTTATCAGTTTAGTTTCTTGAACCCGAAAAAGCTTACCAATACCCAGTAAAAACGGCCAACCCTTCCAACGACCAATCCAATACCCGCAATTATCTCCCAGTATGGCACCTGCGATCGCACAACCCAAAACCAGCCAATAGTTGAGTTCATGACTTCCCGCGAGGAAACCGCCCACTAGAGTGATTGTTTCACCCGGGAGAGGAATTCCGGCATTTTCTAAGGCAATTCCCAGAAAAACAGCCCAGTAACCATACTGATGAGCAATTTCCTGAATTGTTTCAAGTGATACAATCTCAAAAGACATTCAATGCTGCCTTCATATTTTTTTGCAAAGCTTTATACTTCTATAATATCTTGATGACGGTCATTTGTCCTCCCGAGTAGAATAGATGGATTAACACTAGCTTTCAGGAACAGTCCGTTTTCAGGATACTGAAACTTTTCTCAGAATCACCTGGTCAAAAACAGAGTAAGGTGAATTGGAAACAAAAGGTAATCTTTGGGGAGTGATATTTATGAAATTAGCAGAATGTCAACAGCATATCTTTCTTCAGCCGCTTCAGCGTCTGGACATACAAGGCGGTAATGATCTGAAGCAACAAGTGCTAGCAATGCCCACAGAACATCCTAAACTGTGGATTATTGATTTGGCTGAAGTCGAATTTATCGACAGTTCAGGTTTAGGTGCATTGGTCACAGCCCTCAAGTCGGCTCGTCGGTTAGGATGTCGTTTAGTTCTTTGTCATCCCTCCCCAACCGTGAAACTGATTCTGGAGATTACACAATTGGATCGAGTTTTTGAAATCTTTGATGAGTTAGAAACTGTATTCTCAACTTACTCTGAGCCTCTTTCCGCATAAGCAGCAACTGCCCCTCAAACCTCATTTCATCTGTATACAACTTGAATTTAACGATTGAGAACAGGAGAAAAGCAAAAACTCCTGCAACCTTGTCATTTATAGCAGGAGTTCTTTTTGAGTCTATGGAGTATTGTTACAGAAAGATTTAAGGGTTTCAGTTGACAGAACATCAACGGGTTTCAAGCATTCTTTAAGTTTGGAAAATCAACTGCACCTGGCTGTCCACCTGGAAAACTCGGGAGATCCAATCCACTGGGACGACGGCTCTTTTGAGCTAAACGGTAGGTAACGCTTTGCAGTTCTGCATGAAGTTGACGGTTTTCCCGTTGCAGCGCTTCTACCTTTTCCATTACTTCTTGCAGACGCTCAGAGAATTTCTGACGATAAACCCCAGGGAGTTCTTGAACAACTTGTTCTAACATTCGAGAGCGATCGGTTAATTCCTGTACAGACTGACGCAGTTGATACACTTCGTTATCTCGTTCAGAAATCTGCTCTTGATAAAACTTCACCTGCTGTTCAACATCTTGCAGTTGTTGTCGCAGCGATCTCATTTGAGCCTGTTGATGTTCTGAGAGTTCGGGAGTTGGCATTAAGCCCGTATTTCCTTTAACCAGACGAAACAGTTCTTGAGAAAGCTGTTGAACAAGCTGATCACGCATTTTTAACTCTTCGTTCAACCGAGTAATTTCAGCTTGAGCTTCTTGTTGAGTGATTTTTTTAGATTGACTCACGATGACTGACTGCTCCTGTAGATTGATCACAGATCTATTTTAAATATCTACACAAGCCGTAACGGATCAGCAGACTCAAACGCAATCATTCCTGCTCAAAATCTGCGTTTGACTTCACTCTGAATTCCGAGTCGGCTTGTGTAGTGATGGGTTGAGAATTGCCCCTTGGATCTTGAGCCACGAAAAAGCGCTTCCCTATTACCCACTAAAATACCAGATTTTTTCTGAGGTGCAAGTTACACTGTTACCGCTCTCACACCAGCCAGTGATTCTGTGCGATCGCCAAAAGACTTTGAGTTAAGTTTTAGGGAGTTTACCTGATCTTCTGGTGGCAAACTCCCGACTTGGATCCCTAAACTTCTTGAGGAATTTCCTCTTCTTGAGGCAGTTCAACCACTACTGCTGGCATATCAACCACAGAAGCAGGCTGCTTGGTGGTCAAATAACGAATGACATCATCACTGATCCGCATCGCTCGTTCTAGAACTGCAATTTGACTTCCTGGGCCTTCATAGTTCATCTGAACATAAACGCCTTCTCGGTGATTGTCAATTTCGTAAGCCAGACGACGCTTCCCTAAATTTTGAATCTGAATATTCTGTCCGCCCTGTTCTTGTAACAAGTTTTGATATTTGGCGATCGCCACATCAACCTGTTCATCAATCAGATCAGGACGCAGGATATACATTGTTTCGTAAATAAATTCTTTCACTGATAAAGTCTCCTCATGGGCTATCAGGCTTCTCAACCGAGAAGCAAGGAACCTTTCAATTCTACACCAAAGAATCTCAGTGAGTGTGCGATTGTTCAGCGAACCTGCATATGCACCGCATCCGAAATCGTTGGGATCTCAGCATACTGTCCACGCAATGACTGAACTACGGAATAAATCACTGCTGCTAAAACACCCAAAAATAGCATATTGTAGATGGTCTGTAAAATAAAACCTTGCAGTCCGCCGCCTAAAATACCCAAGATGATACTGCACAAAATAATGATAATGTCAATCAAAATCGCTTGCATTGTGTTGAAGCGAATGAAATGAGGGATATTTTCATTGCGGACAACCAGCAAAAATAGAGCGAAGAAAATAACTAAACCCGCAAACGGGATCACTTGGTAGATTGACATCAAAGGAGCAAGCGGAATCAGAATCAGACTGAGGATCGGAAACTGGATAAATAAGTAGCGACCAAACTCTAACCCATACATCAAGGGAAGCACATAAGGTAAAGCCGCAAAAATTCGATCTCGAATTGTTGTATCACCACGCCAGGTCATAGCAGGATCTCCTGAGTATTTTCACCAATCATTAAATCACCTCTAAACTCAGGATAGCGTACAGGCCCAAGATTCTTCATAACTCGATCAAAGAAATTCTTGAACTATTCGATATTGGCAATTCTAAAACCCATCTGACATTCATATTGGCTTGGGAGATTTTCCGTTGTTTGGTGAACCGGATGACCACAACTCAACTGTCCCCCTCTCCAACGAGGTTGGCCACTCCGATCAGCAAGGGGACAGCCTTGACAAACTCGTTGCGGTTCGAGAAGTTGGTTCTCCATCAAAATCACGAGCATTTCATCCCTCCGACCCATTCCATCTTTGCCCTTCCCATTGTATGGCAAGACTAGAGGGAGATTAAGCGATTGGATCACAACTTAACATTTCTGTCAAGAATTTCTCAGAAATCGGCAGATGAGGAGAGCAGAGTATGCTGTAGTAAGATTGCCTATTGCATGAGTGCCAATTCAAGTAGCGCTATATCGATAGATTGCCCCGGCTTCGCGCTCTAACTGTCGGCTCGACCTAGAACAATTGAGCAAACAGGGTTATGATCTTTAAGTTCAGGGACCAAGCAATTAGGGAAAAACAGAAAACTGGGAAATGAGTACCCTGGACTCATTAAAAAATCCTCATTTCTGTTCAGCTAACTCTCCCTATCCTTCCCAATCAGTAATCTGAGGAAAGCTACTGTGAGCAATACTAACCTAGACATCCTAGCCCAAACTGATCCACTCGTCGCTGAAGGCATTCAAAAAGAACTGCAACGCCAACGAGATCACCTAGAATTAATCGCCAGTGAAAACTTTACATCAGCAGCAGTTATGGCTGCACAGGGTTCAGTTCTAACCAACAAATATGCAGAAGGATTACCAAAAAAACGCTACTACGGTGGCTGTGAATTTATCGACACAATCGAACAGTTAGCCATTGATCGAGCTAAAGAACTCTTCGCCGCCGCCCATGCTAACGTACAACCTCATTCCGGCGCTCAGGCGAACTTTGCTGTATTCCTCAGCTTACTAGAACCCGGTGATACGATCATGGGAATGGACTTATCTCATGGCGGACACTTAACTCATGGTTCTCCCGTTAACGTCTCCGGAAAATGGTTCAAAGTTTGTCATTATGGCGTAAATCAGGAAACCGAACGCCTTGATTATGATCAGATTTTGGAACTGGCTAAAAAAAATCAACCCAAATTGATCATCTGTGGCTATTCCGCCTATTCTCGGATCATTGAATTTGAGAAATTTAGAGCAATTGCCGACGAAGTAGGAGCCTATTTACTCGCTGATATAGCTCATATTGCCGGGTTAGTCGCAAGCGGACATCATCCTAGCCCCCTGCCTTACTGCGATGTCGTCACCACCACCACCCACAAAACCCTGCGAGGGCCGAGGGGCGGTTTAATTCTGACCCGCGATCTGGATCTGGGTAAAAAACTCGATAAAGCCGTTTTCCCCGGCACTCAAGGCGGCCCCCTCGAACACGTGATTGCTGGAAAAGCCGTCGCCTTTGGAGAAGCCCTAAAGCCTGATTTTAAAGCCTATTCAGGACAAGTGATTGCCAACGCTCAAACTCTAGCCACCCAGTTACAAAATCGAGGCTTAAAAATTGTCTCCGGTGGCACCGACAATCACCTGATGTTAGTTGATTTGCGTTCAGTTGGAATCACCGGAAAACAAGCGGATAAACTGGTCAGTGAAATCAATATTACCGCCAATAAAAATACCGTTCCCTTCGATCCAGAATCTCCCTTTGTTACCAGTGGTTTACGACTCGGATCTCCGGCAATGACAACAAGAGGTATGGGAAGCGCAGAATTTAGCGAAATCGGTGAAATCATCGCAGATCGACTGATTAACCCGAACGATGAAGCGATCGCCCAAAGCTGTCGTCAACGGGTACAATCTCTGTGCGAACGTTTTCCCCTATATCCCCATCTCAGCACAAAAGTTCCCGCTCTCGCCTAAAACCGTTCGGATATCGGTGCAAACCTTCCCTGTGTTTTCCGCTCCGATATCCCAAGATTGGGGGATTTGTCACCTCTTGGGAAATTGAATTTGGGAATTTCCTGGTAGAAACGAGCCGAAATGTAGTAGACTCTGCCTGACGCTTTATTTTTTAGAGCAATTCAAAAAGCAAAATTATATCTTTTCAGACGGTTATCGGATCAGTTCATCCCCATTCCGGGCGAGCGATCCCCTCTGTAGGATATTTGCTTATCTCAAGATAAATATTTAGGCCGCGGGACTCGCGGTGTCCGTCTGTGGAGCAACCGTAAGAGCCAAACAGATCAAATCTGTTAAGCCAGGTGCTAAGAAGCAGAAACCCAAATCGTGAGGTTTGGGAATCCCCCGGCAAAAACGAATGTGTTGGCGACGGGAGGATGTCAATCCGTGAACAATGTCTTGCACCTCCAGAATTTCAGATGCCTCTCCATCTGTACCATCTGCTCGTCTTTCTCGTTTCTGCACTGGTTGTCTTGGGGACGACACCTGTCGTCAAAAAAATAGGTCTGAAAAGTGGACAGGTTGATCTGCCCAATGATCGCAAAGTTCACAAGCGTCCTATCGTCCGTCTAGGTGGAATTTCCATCTACCTCGGAACCCTAATCGGTTTGCTCGTCGTTTGGTGGTCGGGAGGCTTTATCGATGCTAACGGCCAACCTCTAGGCGTAGAGCAAGAATACGAAATTTGGGGCGTTACGGTTGGGGGTTTAGCCTTCTTTTTGATTGGTTTAGCAGATGATCTGTTTAGCCTTTCCCCCCTAACTCGTTTAATCCTGCAAATTATCGTTGCCAGTTTAGCTTGGATGGTTGGAGTTCAAATAGAGTTTCTGACCATTCCCTTATTCGGATTAGTTCATATCGGTTGGTTGAGTCTACCCATTACCCTAATTTGGCTTGTGGGAATGGCAAATGCCATCAACTGGATCGATGGTTTAGACGGTTTAGCCGCAGGAGTTTGTGGTATTGCCGCCCTCGTTATGTTGGTGGTTAGTTTACAAATGGGTCAACCTGCGGCAGCGTTAATTGCAGCAGCCTTAGCCGGAGGTGCATTAGGATTTTTGCGCTATAACTTTAATCCCGCCCAAATTTTTATGGGAGATGGCGGTTCCTATTTTTTGGGTTTTACTTTAGCGGGTGTTGGGGTAATTGGCTTTGTGAAAACGACAGTTGTCACTTCGGTTTTACTGCCTTACATTATCCTAGCTGTGCCGATTTTAGATATGTCGGCGGTGATTTTGGATCGGTTGCGTCATGGTAAATCTCCCTTTATTGCCGATAAGCGCCATTTACATCATCGATTGTTACAAGCAGGACTCTCTCAAAGATTAGCGGTTTTATTTATCTACTCTTTAACGTTATGGGTGGGGAGTTTGGCTTTGGCTTTTTCGGGTCTCCCCAGTGGTTTGGCTTATGCACTGGGTGCAACAGGTTTACTGGGATATACCAGTTGGAAAGCCTTAAAACACGCTAAGTAAGGCAATAGGCAATCTTGCTACAGGGAATAAGGAGTAGGGAATGGGGAAGCAGGGGAGAAACTGCTAACTGTTCCCTGATAACTGGTAACTGATCACTGTTCACTGTAAAAGGATTAGGGAATGACGGCTGAAATTATCTGTGTTGGGACTGAACTTTTACTCGGTGATATCCTCAATAGTAATGCTCAGTTTCTCGGTCAACAATTGGCTCAACTGGGAATTGCTCATTACTATCAAACGGTTGTGGGTGATAACCGAGAACGGCTCAAACAAGTGATAGCGATCGCTTGTGAACGCTCCCAACTGCTGATTTTTACAGGCGGTTTGGGGCCAACTCCTGATGATTTAACGGTCGAAACAATCGCCGATTTTTTTGGGGTTCCCCTGATCGAACGACCCGAAATTCTTGAAGATATTCAACAAAAGTTTGCTCAACGGGGACGCACTATGTCACCCAGTAACCGCAAGCAAGCTTTAATTCCTCAAGGGGCAGAAATTCTCACGAACCCTGTGGGTAGCGCTCCCGGAATTATTTGGCAACCTCGCTCTGATGACAACCTGACTCTTCTCACTTTTCCGGGTGTTCCGGCGGAAATGTACCGAATGTGGCATGAGATCGCAGTTCCTTACCTCCAACGTCAGGGATGGTGTCAGGGAATCATTCGCAGTCATACCTTAAGGTTTTGGGGAATTGCGGAGTCGGCATTAGCAGAAAAAGTCTCAGCCTACTTAAATTTAACGAATCCTACCGTTGCCCCCTATGCTAATTATGGGGAAGTTAAACTGAGAGTGTCTGCCCGGGCTGACTCCGAAAAAGCCGCAGAACAGCTAATTGCTCCCATTGAACAGCAACTTAAAGATATTGCAGGTTTAGATTATTATGGTCGTGATTCTGACACTCTGGCTTCAGTGATTGGTCAACTTTTACAACAAAATCATTCAACGTTAGCCGTCGCAGAATCTTGTACAGGTGGCGGTTTAGGTCAGATGATTACCAGTGTTCCAGGGAGTTCAAGCTATTTTCGGGGCGGCGTGATTGCTTATGATAATGCCGTGAAAATGGATTTATTGGGTGTGAATGCTCAAGATCTTGAACAATGGGGGGCTGTCAGTGACAGTGTAGCTCAACAAATGGCCGTTGGTGTGCGATCGCTTTTTCAGACAACTTGGGGTTTAAGTCTTACTGGAATCGCAGGCCCTGGTGGCGGAACAGAAACCAAAGCTGTGGGACTGGTGTATCTGGGATTAGCTGGGCCAGACGCTCAAGTATATAGTTTCAAATTTTTATTCGGCGCTTCACGAGGTCGAGAATGGATTCAACGAGCCAGTGCAAGTTCAGCCCTGGATCAGTTACGACGTCAGATTTTAACAGGTATATAGAGACTAGGGAACAGTGAACAGGGGACAGGGGACAGGGGTTAGGGGAATTAGGAGTTGAGTCAATGAATACTCCTAATTCCTAAATCCCAAATCCTAATCCCTAACTGATAACTGTAAACTGGTCACTGTAAACTGGTCACTGATAACTGTTCCCTGTCCCCAATAACCTATCTTGCACAAATATATGAAGATTCGTTATGATAAAGGAGATACAAATTATTCAACGATCTAAGATAGAGTTACATATCATACTCCTATGTAGTGAAGTTTATTCAGGTTTAACTCATTAACTGAGTAGTATCTCCTGTGTAAGCAAGCAAGTAACTCCATCAATCAAGTTGTAGTCGATGTACAGCAAGGAGCCATTTTTGCAATGGAATACATTGAAAAAGTGCTGGAAAAACTGAAAGAGTGGGCGCGTGAATTAATAGAAGCGTTATTAGGCCCCCAAACTCAGCCAGAAGTAGAGCCGATTCCAGTTCCCGTGGATGACCTTCAACGTCATCGTCGCAAGTCTTAGGATGTAAGCTTTTGCAGGAAGTTTCAAAATTGCCAAGTATTTTGGTGCTGCATGGCCCCAACCTGAACCTCTTGGGTCAGAGAGAGCCGGGGATTTATGGCACAGTAACGTTAGCAGATATTAATCAACACTTGCAACAAGAGGGGCAGTTACATCAGTTCACAGTGTCATTTGTACAGTCAAATCACGAAGGAGTCCTGGTGGATACTATTCACTCAGCCCAAAATCAGCACCAGGGCTTGGTTATTAATGCAGGAGCTTATACGCATACCAGCATTGCAATTCGAGATGCGATCGCAGCAGTCGAGCTACCAACAGTAGAAGTTCACCTGAGCAATATTTATCGTCGCGAAGCTTTTAGACATCATTCCTATATTGCACCTGTTGTGTTGGGTCAAATTAGTGGTTTTGGCTTAGATAGCTATGTTTTGGGACTGCAAGCTTTAATTCGATATCTCAAACAAAACGGGTCTGTTCCCGTTCAAGCCCAATAAGGGGAATCTATGCGAGACTCATTGCTAAGTCGGTTTCAGGGAACACTGGCAGGGGTTTCGTTAAGTCATAGACTAGCAAGCACCGGGAGGAAGAAACCCATCGCGCCTCTAGCTTCTTCGCAGCGCGAAGCGGATCAGAAGCTGAAAGTTTTGCTAAACTTAAACCAGTATCAATGGAAGTGGTGTGAACTTGAAGTTAACCATCAAAGCTCACCTGCTGTCAATGAAGAGATCCTAATGGCTCAAATGACTCGCAGCCTAATTCGATGCCAGGGTTTAGAGCAAGTCGATTGGGAGCAAAGTTGGCAGGACTGGCAGCGACAAGATTGGAAAAGGAGAGAATCTAAACAGTCGAGATCAGAAGACCAGTCTTTTAGTCCTAAGGGCTGTTCTTGGACAGAAGCCATTACAGTAGCAGTCCCCATTGCTCTATTTTTTCACGATCAACCGGAGCAAATCCGACAACAACTTCAAGCTGTTTTTTGTCAAAACCCCTCTCCCTCTTCAGTTTTAGAAGAAGCCATATTTGCAGTAAGTTATGGGATCAGCTTGGCGCTCACCAAAGACTTTAATCCCTGTCAACTCATTCCTCAAATTCTTCACCCTCTAGATCCACAGTTCAACTTACATCAAAAGTTGCAACACGCTCAGATTTTAACAGAACAGAGAGTCAGTTTAGAAACAGTTCGAGAGCAGTTGTTTAACAGTTCCAGAGACCCCGAGCAAGAACATACAGCCGCTATAGCCTTTGCTTTTTACTGCTTTGTCAGTACGCCCCAAGAGCCAGCAATCGCGCTTTTACGGGCAGTTCAGATGGGCTGTCAATCCTCCATCAGCAGTAAAATAACAGGAGCTTTATCAGGTGCTTATCATGGTTTTTCAGGTTTTCCCCTGTCCTGGCAACACCAACTCAAAAAGACAACTTTATCATCACCTAAAAATTCTTCGGCAGAACCCCAGATCCGAGAAAAGTTTTGGGTAGTCGATAGTCTCAAACTTGCAACCGAGCTATTCAGCGTTTGGTCTGGGGTTTATAATACAGCCAACTCCTTATTCGAGACGAAGCCGACTCCAGTTGTGATCGCACCAAACAGAATTCATTCATCGTTGTTGTGAAATCCCTGTTCAGAGGAGGTTGTCCAGGGAAAGTGATTACTTTTAACGTTTAGAGATCGGTTCAATACTTGAGCGAGATGAGATTTCTGTGCCGGGAGATCCCTATCCCAAAATCAGAAATCTGTACTCTAGAATTAATATGACACGGCTGCACTGTAGAATCTAGCTTCGATATAGATGAACACGTTTCAGTTAATCACACGACAGATTGAAAGGCTTCGTAGCCGAACGAATAGCTCGTCGTTACAAATCAATGTAACTGCGGCTAACAATCGTAATTCACGCTCACAGCCCCCCTTACCTGGATCGTCTAAGAACGAATCTCTTGGGCAGAAAAACTCTTCTACTCTTCTCAAACCGAAGTCTCTCAAGTCACCTCAAGCCAGTTCTCCAGTCCTACTCTTTTTCGCTGTCGTTTCTCTGACAGGAGTGATGGGAGTTCGGTTTTACAACCAACCTAGACTTGCAGTTGGTCGAGAAGCACCTGAGACGATCATAGCGCCAACAGATGCTACATTAACCGATACAAGAACCACAGAGGAAAGACGAAGAGAGGCTCTCTATGGAGTTGTGCCTGTTTTAGTGCTGAATTCAGTTGTCAACCAAGAAATTAATCAGCGCATTGAAACCGTGCTACAAGAAGGGAATGTCGTCAGACAGCAAGCCGAACCTTTTCCATTCGTTGATCCTGGGATCTTATCGACGGATACCCAATCCTATCTGCGGAAAATTCCGGAGTGGCAATGGAAAGAGCTACTTGCTCAAGTCGAGCAAAACACTTTTTTACCGCCCGTCAATTTATCAACAGAGCGAGGTAAGTTTTCTGGGTCGGAACAATCGGTTATTTCTCAACTGCGACGAAAAGCATACACTCAACTGCGCGGCTATCAAAAACGATCTTCTCCTCAAGAGTTTAGCGTCTTGATTTATAAAATCTCGGAAGCTCGTAAGCGATATGCTAAAGCTTATACAACTTTTTCTAAACAGTTTCCCTCTGATACGACTCATTTCTATAATCAATCTTTACTAGACTGGTCTGATCAGATTTGGGAGGAAACGCAACTCGGTATTTGGCAAGTCGCTACTGCGATGCTGAGTCAGGGGATTGCTCCAGGGTTGCCAAAAGAGATTTTACAAACCGCAGTGAGTATTCAAGTTCAAACTGCCATACCACAAGAATCCCGAGATTTTGCGGTCAACTTGCTGACAACAGCTTTACGAACCAATCTGATCGAAGATCGAGAAGCGACTCGCAGTCGGGCTGAATTGGCGGCTCAAAGTGTTGATCCGGTGATTGTAACCATTAATCAAGGGGATGTGATTGTTCGTGAGGGAGAGAAAATCACCCAGCGTGATTTTGTGATGCTAGATCACTTTAATAAGAGCGAACGAGGGGTAAATTGGCAAGGTTTACTGGGATTTACAACCCTTGTCACTGGGGCAGTGGTGGTGGTTCTGTTTGTCGGTAAACGGTTCCGGCCGAGTCTGCGTCATAGAGATTATTTGTTACTGTTGCTTTTGACTCTGAGTACCCCTCTACTAATTTTGTTGAAGGTGCCTTCTACGGGTTTACCTGCGGTGGGTTTATTGGCGGGGAGTTTCTACGGTTCTGCGGTGGGTGTAACGGTGGTGGGTTTACTCTCAACTTTACTCCCCATTGGTTTGGAGCTAGAGATGATTCCTTTATTGTCAACGGCCGCAGGTGGAATTTTGGGTAGTGTGATGGCGGGACAATTGCGATCGCGTGAGGAACTGGCTTTGCTGGGTGGAGCGGTGGGTTTAACACAAGGAATGGTTTACCTGATTTTGACGCTGACGGTTGTGGGAACAACGGTGAGTTCGATCTGGTTTATTCTGTTGCGGCAATTTGTCTTTCAAGTTTTGGAAGGTTTGGCTTGGAGTGTTGTGGCTTTGGGATTAAGCCCCTATCTAGAACACGTTTTTGATTTAATCACCCCAATTCGGTTAGCGGAACTGGCAAACCCTAATCGACCTTTACTCAAACGTTTAGCCACAGAAGCTCCGGGTACATTTCAACATACGATGTTTGTTGCCACTTTGGCTGAAGCTGCGGCTCAAGCGTTGGGTTGTAATGTGGAACTGGTGAGAACGGGTACTCTCTATCACGATATTGGTAAAATGCACGATCCTCTAGGTTTTATTGAAAACCAGATGGGTGGGCCGAATAAACATGATGAGATTAATGATCCCTGGGAAAGTGCCAAAATTATTAAGAAACACGTCACTGAAGGGCTAGCGATGGCTCGTCGTTGTCGTTTACCAAAGGCGATTCAAGCTTTTATTCCTGAACATCAGGGTAAAATGTTAATTGCCTATTTCTATTATCAAGCGCAACAACGGGCGAAAGAAGATCCTTCGATTGTGGTTTGTGAAGAAGATTTTCGCTATGACGGGCCTAATCCCCAGTCTAAAGAAACTGGAATTGTGATGTTAGCAGACTCTTGTGAAGCGGCGTTGCGAAGTCTTAAGGATGCAACTCACGAAGAAGCATTGCAAATGGTGAATAAAATTCTCCGGGCTAGATGGCAAGATCATCAACTGGTAGACTCAGGACTCAGCCGAGAAGATATGGCAAAAATTGCGGAGGTGTTTGTGCGGGTTTGGGAACAAGTTAACCACAAGCGTATTGCTTATCCAAAGGGGGTCTTTTCCGCCAGAAAATAATATAATGTTTTGCATCGGGAACAGGGCTAGGGCTATCTTGGAAGGGGAAATGACAGATAGTTTTGAATGATCTATTTTCTCGGATAACGGTCTATGAGTTACTGATGACTGGAAAAACTGTATCCCCCCTCAAGCACTGCTTTATTTTATCCTTTGACTCCAGTGGCTGCATCTGTGGGTACAATGTAGCGTTGTAGCAGCAAAAATAACAAGAGAACGGGTGCAATGGAAATGACTGAACCTGCGGCAACTAAACGCCAATCCAGAGAAAAGGTTCCAGCTAATTTGGCAACACCTAACGGTAAGGTATAGTATTCAGGTCGATCTAAAATTAATAACGGCCAGAGAAAGTCACTCCAAGATCCAATAAATACAAAAATGGCTAAGGTTATTAAAGCAGGTTGGACTGCCGGAAGCATAATATTCCACCAAATTCCGACTTCTGAAGATCCATCTATCCGGGCGGCTTCTTCCAGTTCTTTGGGTACACCTAAAAAGGCTTGTCGTAGCAGAAAAATGCCAAATGCTGAAGCCATACTGGGAAAAATTAAACCGAGATAGGTGTTTCTTAATCCTAGCTGTACAGTTAAAACGTAGAGGGGGATCATGACAATTTGAAAGGGGATAATAATCGTTGCAATAATTGCGGTGAAAATACTATCCCGTCCCCGAAAACTCAGTCTAGCTAGGGGATAAGCAGCTAAAGCACAGAATAACAAGTTGAACAGGACGGTTAAACTTGCTACAATCATACTATTGACTAAATACTGCCCCATAGGGTTGGTTTGCCATACTCTGATAAAGTTATCAAAGGTCGGCTCACGGGGGAAAAACTGAGGGGGAAATTGAAAGATATTTTCCTGGGGTGATTTCAAGGATGTACTGAGTAACCACAAGAGCGGAAATAACATTAAAAGGGCGATCAAACTCAGTAGTAAATAATTTAAAAATTGATGCAGTTTTTCTGATTTTTTGTTCATTCCCCTATTAATCTTAAGCCTTCTTCGGTACAAATTCCATTGAGAGGTCGATCCCATTCATCAATCGGTAACTTCATTAAATAGGCATAATCAAATAAAATTCCAATTGTTGGAATTGATTCCCATGCAGAAGAACTAAACATCCGATCATAGTACCCTCCCCCGTATCCTAAACGATATCCCTGCTGATCGCAAGCAACGGAGGGAACTAAGATTAAATCGACCTGAGAAGCGTCTATTATTGGGAGATCAGGGTGAGGTTCCCAAATGCCATAATAGCCAGTTTGTAAGAGTTCTCCTGGTTTCCATTGATGCCAAATTAGAGTTTTTTCGACGCATCGTGAAAAGCCCCATATTTTTGTTCCTTCTTTACGAGTTTCTGCAAATAGACGACTAAGATCGGGTTCTTGCCGAAAACTGATATAGGCTAAAATCGTTTTTGCTTGTTGAAATAGGGATGAAGCCTGCAAATGGGAACAAATGCAATCGCTCTTTTCTCGCCAATCTTTTGAGGACATCGATTGGCGAATTTTAATTAGCTCTTGGCGCAGTTGTTTTTTACTTAGTGAAGTAAACTGTTGTTTCACTTTAATTTGATAGAGCTTAGATCTATCTAAGAAATTAGAACACTAATAAAACAAGTATATTTTAACAGTGTAATAACCGGAAAAAATATTCTTTACATTTTATTGTTTAAACTCAAATGTCAAGGTCAATCATCCGCTTATTCTCTATTGTTGTTAATCAACTTGAACTTAATCTTAATAAAAAAGGCTCAATTTTCTATTTTCAGGTTTTGATCACCCTTAAGAATGACCAAATTATATTAATATGAGTGCGCCCTGAAAAGCTAAATCTTGTTCGATCACGACAGAGAAAACCTGAAATTAGTAGATGTTTAAAATTTGAGCCTTATTTTCAATCAAAAAACCTGGATATTTTCCCAAGACAAACAAGAGGTTAAACGGCTACAGCTTGAGGATTTTGACAATACCATTCAATAGTATTTTCCAACCCTTCTTTCAAAGTAACTTTAGCAACAAACCCAAACTTTTCTTGCGCTCGCTGGGTATCCAAACACCGACGTGGTTGACCATTCGGTTGATCGGTTTGCCATACAATTTCCCCTTCAAAACCCATTAATTCACAAATCTTTTCCACCAAGTCGCGAATGGTAACTTCATGGTTTGTTCCTAAATTAACCGGGTCAGGTTCATTGTAATATTGAGTAGCCATAACAATTCCTCGAGCCGCATCTGTAGAATATAAGAACTCCCGACTGGGACTGCCATCACCCCAAACCGGAAGTTGCTTGTCACCTCGTTGTTGAGCCTCATACACCTTGCGAATTAAAGCCGGAATCACATGAGAACTACGAGGATCAAAATTATCCTCGGGGCCGTAGAGATTAACGGGTAATAAGTAGATGCCATTAAAATTATACTGCTGGCGATAGGCTTGTAATTGCACTAACAAAGCCTTCTTAGCAATACCGTAAGGGGCGTTAGTTTCCTCGGGATAACCAATCCACAGATCATCCTCTTTAAAGGGAATAGGAGTAAACTTAGGATAAGCACAAATCGTGCCAACAC
>JBJHBL010000083.1:0-26276 GCA_050485465.1 Limnoraphis sp.
GTAAAGCCTACGGCATAGCTGCGCTTACCGCGAAGCGTCTCCGTTCGCGCAGCGTCTCCGTTCGCGCAGCGTCTCCGTTCGCGCAGCGTCTCCGTTCGCGCAGCGTCTCCGAAGGAGATAGGAGATACCCGAAGGGTCTTGGTGGTTTCCATCAAGGAGGAAGTTTGCAAGAGAGCAAAGTTTGTAATCTTAGTGACCAGTAAACAGTGAACAGTGATAACTGGTAACTGTTTACTGCCTATTCCCTGCCTATAATTTTTAAGAAAAGTTCACTAACAGCTTAAGAACAGGTTATAGTTTGTGGAAAAGTGGAAAATTTTTGTGGAAAACTCAATTCTAGTTAGGGAAATCAACAAGTCAATGACTCAGGAATTTGTGATCAAGTCTAGAGAGTTTTATGGATTATAAAACAGCCAGTAACTTTCTGATTACTCAAGGAAAAGCCCTAGAAACCCAAAAAAACCCCGATGCTTTTCTGATCCGTCTCAAACAAGGTCAGCCCCCTATACCCGGTCAACTCACGTCTATTTTGTTAGCCCTGAAAATAGTCTTTGATGCGGCGAAAGACAGTTCTACCCTTGAACGAGAATTAGTCTCTGGGTTATATCAGTTAGCACTAGAAAGTCACCTCCTTTTTGAAGAAGGTCGAAGTCGGGGGACTGAATGGCCACCGTTGTTGAAAGAAGATATCCAGCGAGTGCGTCTAGCGGTGGGGAGTATTTTTTCCGGTCAGTGGCTGTGAACCACTGGTCACTGTAAACTGTAAATTGAAAAGACTGTTGACGGCTTCTGTAGTCAGTCAGTTTGTACAGTAGGGTGTAATATCTTCTCCGCATTCATCGGCGAGATAACATAACGCTCTAAACCTTAGGCTGACAACCTCCTCATAAACCGGGTTGAGTTTGCATAAGGGGGGAATATGAAGGAGAACTTGACCTCGGAACTGAATTCTGCGCTCAAAAGGGCATTGAGACGGAATCAGTTTACAAAACAGCTTGGCAAGTTTAGGATCTTTAATCTCAATACCTTCTAGCCACTGTCGCAGGGGTTTAAGAGGGGCGAATTGAGGTTTTGAACTCAAGAACCGCTTTAAGCTGTTTGAGATGCCTTCAGAGGCATTTTGTCCGTGAGACTTCACCCAACTAGCAAGGGCTAGATGGGGCATTGTATAATATGCAATATTCATTAGTTAACTCATTCTAAGCCGACAAAATGCAAGGGACTCCTGCTATAAGGGTCTACAGCACTTTGTCGATCAGATCCGAATAGCTGTGTGAGATTGAGTGACGAGTGAACCCGCTAAATCTTGGAGATGCTGAAGTTCATCGGGGAAAACTGAGGTGGTGAAGCAACACCATGACAACTCCCATAAACATCTTGCCCTATTCAGAGAGATTTATGTCCGAATTTGAATCAAAAGTATAAATAAAATATATGTATATCATAATTTATTTGTATAAATAAAGGATTGACAAAAAGCAAAAGACTAATATCGTATTCAAAATAACAGAAAAAAAGAAGTCAAGAGAGTCAATTCGGGTTCTCTCCGCAATTAAAATAGAGAAACTATTAGTCAGCACTCAGACCTCAGAGGTGGCAAATGCCAGAAGAATCAACCGCTTTAGCTTTATCGTTAGAATCTTCCTCCCGTCCAAAACCCCCAACCCAATCTCAGTGGGGAATCTTTTCTATTTTTAAAGCCTATCCGGAATTTCGGCGGGGAAATCGCTTATATGCCCTAGAACGCTATGATTCCGCCTTTTATCATTATGACCAAGCTATTCAATACAAGTCAGATTGGTATGCAGGGTGGCTCAGACGAGGAAACGCCCTCAGAAAGATGCAACGCTACAAAGAAGCCTTAGCATCCTATGATCATGCCATCAAGATCAAACCGAAAGATTATTGGGGATGGACGTTTCGCGGAATTACCTTATCAAAATTAGAACGACATTCTGAAGCGATCGCCTCTTTTGACAAAGCCATTAAAATAGAACCCGAAAACTTTGAAGCTTGGTATGAACGGGGACTGTCTCTAGAAGCAACGTTTAAATTTCCCGCCGCCGCCGCATCTTACAAAAGAGCCATTGAAATCAAACCCGATATGTCGGCGATTTGGTACCATCAAGGCAATGCGTTAATGAACGAAGAACGCTACGCCGATGCTGTCGCTTCCTACGATCGCGCTGTACAGTTACAACCCGATAACTTTGAAGCTTGGTTTAATCGCGGTGAAATGTTGATGAATCAATACAAGTATTCAGAAGCCGTCGGTTCCTATGATCGCGCCTTAAAACTCAGATCCAATAGTTATCAAGCCTGGTTTAATCGCGGGATCGCCCTGCAAAGACAACATAAGTACGCTGAAGCCGTTGCATCCTACGATCAAGTAATTCAGTTACAACCCCAAGATTACGAAGCCTGGTTTTATAAAGGCATGGCTTTAAAATCTCAATGGCCAGAAGCCGCATTAAGTAGTATCGATCAAGCGTTACAAATTAATCCTGAATCTCCAGCCGTTTGGATCAGTCGCGGTCAAATTCTTCTAGATCTCGGACAATATCATTCTGCGATCGCTGCTTTTGATAAAGCCACTCAAATTAATACCCAGTTTCCCGAAGCATGGCTGGGACGAGGAATGGCCTTGTGTGAGTTAGGACAATATCAAGACGCAATTATTGCCTATGATAATGCCGTGCAGATTGAGCCAGATTTTCTCGAAGCCTGGAATTGTCGTGGCGAAGTCTTAGAACAGTTGAATCGTTATGAAGAAGCGGTGATCGCTTACGATAAAGTGTTGATGATGACCTCTGCGAATCAAACGTTAGCCACCAAAGCGGGATTACAACGGGGTGAAGCTTTAGAAAAACTAGAACGATATTCAGAGGCGATTGTCGCTTATCGAAAAGTAGTGCAAATGCGACCCGATAATTTTGAAGCTTGGGTTAAACTCGGACAAACCAGCGAGAAAGTAGAGCAGTATGCTAACGCTTTTGAAGCCTACAACCAAGCGATTCAAATTTGGCCCGATAATTATCATGTGCATTTAATGTTGGGGAGAGTTTTAGAAGCAACCCGCCAATATCAACAGGCCATTAGTACCTATGATTGGATTATCCAACGTCAGCCTGATTTTTACGAAGCTTGGATCAGACGGGGACAAGCCTTTGAACAGTTAGAGCGCTACTCAGAAGCCTTTGCATCCTATGGAGTGGCTTTGGAACTTCAACCCAATCATCCGATGGCGATCGCTTATCGAAATCGGTTGATGGTCAAGTTGAAAGCGAGTAATGGGGCTTAGAAGATGGAGAAGAATTGGTGATCCTCCTCTGTTGATGCCCCTCTGTGCAACAATATTGGGTTAGTATTTTGAACGCATGACCCCGCAACAGAAGGCTCAATTCTTCTCCAAATTCGCGACTTTGCTGAACTCTGGCTTTAGTATCCAAGAGATTATCGACTTATTGGCTCAAAAAAGTGATCCTCGGTTGACTCGTTATCTGAATAAAGTAAGTACAGCCGTTGCTTTGGGAGAAGATCTGGCTTCAGCGCTGGCTCATGCGCCTCGATATTTTGATCGCTGGACGATTAGCCTGATTGAAATTGCTGACTATAGTGGTGCTTTAGCAGAAATGTGTTACCGTCTGTCTCAGGTAGCTCAACAACAATATTATCGCTCTTGTCTTTATCGTTCGGTGAAAATAGCGGCGATTACGACTTTAGTCAGTGTTTTGGGGTTGATTATTACGGTCTTGTATATTTCTGAAAGTCCGGTTTGGCTTTGGGTTTTTGTCGTCATTGTTCTGATGATTGGGGGTTTTATCACCCCGAAAATCGCACCAGATTTGCCTTTAATTCGGGACATTATCACGGCTGATTCTTTGTTGGAGTTTGCCGAACTTGAACTTCCTCTCAATTGTGGGATTCCGCTTTTGACGGCGATTGAACTGGTTCGCGATCGCATTCCTAAGTCTTCTAAGATGTCTGGAACCTTAACGATTGCTTTAGGTCAAATTCCCGCAGGTTACACGTTTAGTCAAAGTTTAGAAGGTCGTTTACCCCCAAAGGCTATTCAAATTATTCGCACCGGGGAAGAAACAGGTCATCTGAATATTGCTTTGCAGAAATTATCAGAATATTATAATCGACAACTTGAGGACACGCTGCGTTTATTACAGGGAATTTTGATTCCTATCAGTTTACTCGCCGCCGGATGTTTAGTCGGGTTTTTAACCCTGGAAGCCCTCAAATCTTTATTAATTTTACTTCCGGAGTCCTAATTTTAGGGAATAGGAAAGACGATTTACATTAACCAACCTTTTGCAGTGATTAATTTTCCTGACTCCCCAATCCCACTCCCTGTTCTTGGTTTAATTCCCTGTGGCTGAACGTCCTTGTCTTCCCAGTTTAACCACGACAAAATAACCTAAATAAATCAGATAAATCGCTAAACCAGATAATCCCAAAAACCCCAAAAATCCCGGTGTCCAGGTGGGGTGAAAAATCTCCTTGTACATCCAGGGAGGATCGAGCCAAATCCGACAAGTTTGATCCGCAATTAATCCTGTACTATCCAAAAATGCACAGCGTAAAAAAGGAATAAACGCTAAAGCACCGATAACATTATAAACCGATACAGCCCAACGCCAAGAAGTAAAGCTTAACTTCAAAGGAGAAGGCTGCATATCCTCTAATTCTTCATTGAGATCAACCCAGAACCACAGACTCACCAGAATTAAAATTCGCGCTAAAATCGAAGTAATAAAGCTTACAGGCAATGCCGCAATCATCAAATAAACAGTAATTGCCATCAAACTCGCGACACGCCAATAAATCATCAGTAAACGTTGGATCGCATCAATCTTTTGAATAAAAGCCCAAGTGAGTAGAATTAAAGGAGCAATTACGGTAAACAAAACCGCTAATCGATAATCCATCCAAACCCAGGATTCCCAGAAAGAAATATTAGCAAAAGGTAAAATATTCAACATTTCCTAAAATTTATTCAGTCTAAAAGGTAAGCAACTGGCTCGACCCTCGTCAAGTTCCAGTTGCTCATTTATGTTACAGCCTTTGTTGTACTCAAAGAATAACCAGCCTCAATCGCGTCTAATCTTCATACACACGACATTCGGCAGCATCTGGATTATCATCGCAGTAAACTTCAAAAGAAGACTTGGGTTTCTTTTGTTTTTGATGAGCAGATTCTGCTTGTAACTCCTCTACAACATCCCAAGCGGCTGCACATTCTGCTGAAGTAGCACCTTGAGCGTCACAAGCTGCACGGGCTTGTTCGCGCTCCTGTTCAATCAACTCGTCAATATTATTGTTCATGGGTGGTTCGCCTCATTGATATCTTTTCCTACAAGGGTTTAGCCTAACTGAAAACTCCGATACCATCAAGTTCGGCAATTGCGCTAGACTGCCTTGGTTTTACACTTAACTATTTTAACGACTCTTGATCAGTGATAACTTAAGCCTCACTCTGTCTGGGATATTCCTCTTGATTTTTTAAGGTTTGTCGATCTGCTACAGAGTAGATGCAGCCTAACCAAGGGATCGTCTATATTTTTAGAGTGACATTAAATCCGTAATCAGCTAGGGCAGAACCCGAGATGTGATCGCGACGAAGCTAGATTTCTAGATAAGATGAGGCAACTGTAAGCAACAGATCGATAGAGGAGCAGAGTTTAACATGGTAGAACCAACAACAGGACAAATGCAATGGGTCAACGCCCTATCAAAGCGCCCTTCTTTAGAAGCCGCCATTGAGGAGGTTGTCGAACAGGCTAAACAATCCCTACAAACCTCGCCTGACTTGGGCTTAGTGTTTATCTCCTCTGCCTTTGCCAGTGAATATTCGCGGTTAATGCCCCTCCTGCAAGAACGACTGAATATCCCGGCTATTATTGGCTGTGGCGGTGGGGGTATTGTGGGTATGAATACGGCTCACCAAGCCGAAGAAATTGAAGGAGAACCCGCTTTAAGCCTCTGTTTAGCTCATTTACCGGGCGTGAAAGTTCATCCCTTTCATTTGTCTTCCGAAGGACTACCGGATCTCGATAGCCCTCCCCAACAGTGGATTGATTTAATTGGCGTTGATCCGGGTGAACAACCTCAGTTTATTTTGTTGGTCGATCCCTTTTTTAACCACATTAACGACTTACTTCAGGGACTTGATTATGCCTATCCGGGTTCTGTGAAAGTCGGTGGGTTAGCCAGTGGTCGTTTAACCAATATTACCGGGGTTTTTTACGATTCCCAACATTTTCAAGCTCAGGCGGTTGGGGTCGCATTATGTGGCAATATTGTTTTGGAAACGATCGTTGCTCAAGGGTGTCGTCCAATTGGTCAGCCCTATCGCGTCTCTAAAGGGGAACGCAATATTATTCTCGAACTTGAACAGGAGTCTAATACGGATGATTTATCTTTATCCGCTTCTGGAGAACTACTCTCACCCCTAGAAGCTTTACAAAAATTAGTTCAAGATCTCAGTGAACCGGATCGACAATTGGCTCAAAATTCTTTGTTTGTTGGGGTGGTTCGAGATGAATTTAAATCTAGATTGGAACCGGGAGATTTTTTGATTCGGAATTTATTGGGTGTTGATCCGCGTATTGGGGCGATCGCAATTGGTGATCGTGTTCGTCCGGGACAACGCATTCAATTTCATTTGCGAGATGCTCAAACTTCCAAAGAAGATTTACAAACTTTACTCACCCGTTATCAACAGCAACACCCTGATTCTTTTCAACAGGTTTCTCATGCAGGGGCGTTAATGTTTTCCTGTTTAGGACGAGGAGAAGGACTCTACGGCGAACCGAATTTCGACTCGAACCAATTTCAACGCTATCTTAATATTCCTCTGAGTGGTTTATTCTGTAATGGAGAAATAGGCCCGGTGGGTGATGCAACATTCTTACATGGTTATACTTCTGTGTTTGGAATTGTCCGTCAACCTTAAATGAAATTAAGCATTAGCCTCAATTGTTGATTAAGTGACTGTATCTCCATCAGGCTTAGTTTGAAGAACAAGTGAGGCGACTGATACCCTGTACTGAAAATTTTATGAACACAAACACTCAATCTCTCCCTTACCTATATCAAATTTTTCAAGTGGGCTTGGAAAGATCAGAGATGATGTTAGAAATGATTGCTAAGTCTCCTATTCAGTTAAAATTAAGCCGGCTAGAGATTATTCCTCCACAGGATTTACTCTCTCAGTTTAAACCTCATCTGGGTTTAACCGAAGTTAGCGCGATGGAACTGATGTTTTCCGGGGATTATAACGGGATGAGTCAACTTGTTTTTCCTGCTAATAGTGCTAAATTTTTAACTCATATCATCGAAACAGAAGAACGGCGGAAACTGGATAAAGATGAACTGGAAAAGGGAATTTTAAATGAAGTGGGTAATATTTTTTTTAATGGTGTGATGGGGGTGATCAGCACCTTGAGTGACTATGGGATTACTTATATGATGCCTAAATACAAAGTTGGGAATATTGGACAATTGATGTTATCCAGTTGGTCAAAAAATTACTCAATTGCGATGATGGGAACTATTGAGTTATCGGATCAACGAGAACTTTGGTTCTGGTTTCAGTTTAATACTTTAGATATTTTATTACAACAAAGCCAAAAACTCCCCGAATATTTTTGAATTCTAGGTTAAAATTTATCTTAATTGTTTTAGGGGAAATTCATACATTCCCCCTACCTATTGTTTTTTCGACGACTTTAGCCTTTAGTTTTACGTTGACTGGCGAACATCATTAAACCCAACCCGGCTAAAGCAAATACCGTTGAAGGTTCAGGAACAGGTTTGAAATTGAGAGTAAAAGTCCCTGAGTCTAAAAAGGGAGTATGATCGCTAGCATTAGTCACATCTAAGAATCGAAATGTTGCTGAATAAATGGTTTTGGGGGAATTTTCAGCGATATAAAATGTCGGTTTAAAGGAAAAATAATCTCCAGTTCCGATGATATAATTCTCTCCAATTCCTGCAAATAAATTTTCACCTTCTTCGTTGACCACTCCTAAACCGGGAGTAATATTGATTAATTCTAAAGCAATCGTTGTTTCGTCTCCGAGCAAACCTTGCCAGCGACCATTTCCTGTATTATAGATAGCATCAACGTAAGCATCACCAAGGTCATCTGTAAGATGAGCAACAGGTCGAGTTTTGAGATCGGAATACATATGTTCATCGGTTTTCCTGGAGATATATTGACCTGAAAAAATCCCTGAACCTGGGAAAAGAGGAATGGGGGGAAGCTCAAATCTAGCTTCAGGTAAGTTATTATTACTACTGGTGGGAATAACAGTTAAATCTTCTGGACTAACATAACTATAAACCCCAATGGCATGAAAATGACTCGTTTCTACGGGTTCGTGCATATGGGGAAACAGCAGCGAAAGTCGGTTATAATTGGGGTTCGGTAAGCCAATAAATTGACCTGTCATAAAAGTTTCTAAACCATCAACGCCTACCATTAAATGATGGTGATCCGCGTGTCCTCCAGACATTTGGGCTTGACTAACTTCACCTGAACAAAAAACAGTAAAAACGGCTACAGAAGATCCTAAAACTAGGCGAGTTGTCCAGTTCAATTGACCCATAAACATTGGTGATTTCCCTGAGAATAAATGACGACTCACTTTAACAGAAGAAATCAGGTGTTGTAAAAAGACAAACTGTCAAACTTTTACAAATCTTGACCTCAAAAAATGAGTGTGAAAACAGTTGCAATCATCTATTCTGGATTGTTGTTTTCATGGGTCATCCCAACAAGAACTGGATCAACCCCCACAAAATTTTATACAAACTTAAGATTCCCAGATCACCGAAATTTCTAAATATTAGGCTAAAATATTGAGTGATTTATATAAACAAATTGAGTCATAAATGGGAGTCCAAGAAGATTATCAATAGTTTATTTTTTGGTTAAGTAAAAATATAAATTAAAGATAAATTTGACTTCCATATTGGGACAAGGGACAGAGTTTAATATTATTAGATCTGTCTGATCCCGTTTTTCCTGAATCATGCTACTCTCTGCATCACCTCGTCTTCGGCTTCCCAGTCCCTGATAAAGTCCCTCTGAAAAAAGGGGGTTGGCGGGATGAAGATGGGGATTAAAATTAAGGTGTTACTCCTCTCTGATGCTCAAAAATAACAGTGTAATCTTGTCTGTTTTATATCAGGAGAAAATTGTATGCTGAAGCGACGTTCCTTGATTAAGTTAAGTTTAATTTTTTTAGCCAGTTGTAGCACAGTCTCTCAATCTCCCAATTTCCCTTCTGGGGAAACAGAGCAAAACAGCAAAACTGCTCTGAAGTTAGCAGTAACAGATATTCAGGGACTTGATGAGCTTAAGCGAGATTATGAGGCTTTTCGAGTTGCTTTAGAAACAGCATTAGACCGCAAAGTAGAATTTTACCCCGTTCAGAGTTATACAGAAGGGGCTTCTGCTCTGCAACTGGGGAAAGTTGATCTCGTCTTCATTGGTCCTTCTGAATATGTTCTCATTCGGGCGCGAACCAGTGCAATTCCAGTCATTGCCATTACTCGTCCCAATTACCATTCAGTGATCGCTGTTTCTGCCTCTAGTTCTATCAAAACCCTTGCGGATATTAAAGGAAAAAAAATCGCTATGTCGCAAGTGGGATCAACCAGTGGACATCTTGGCCCCACAGAGATGTTAATCAAAGCAGGACTTGACCCCAAAAGGGATTATCAAGTGGAAATGTTAGGTCGAGAAAGCAGTTTAAGTGCCTTAAAAGCGGGAGAAGTGGAGGTTTGGGGAGGGCCTTTAATCGGTTATCAACGGTTTTTGCGGCAAGAAGGACTATCAGAAGCCGATTTTCCCTTACTCGAAAAAGGACCACCGTTACCCAATGATGTGTTTGTAGTCAAAAGTAACACAAATCCTCAACTGATCAAATTGTTACGCGATCGGATGATCACTCATCAAAAAGATTTAATTACTGCTTTATCTTCCGTTCCTGCCAACGAAAAATTCCAAGAATCTACCTTTGTAGCGGTAGAAGACAGTGACTATAATATGATTCGAGAAGTATACCAAGCCATTGGTGAAGGCAACTTCTTGACTCAAAATTAAGCAAGATTGATCAACTTAATCTTGAGATCAGTATAAGACTTTGGGTGGGTTATGGTTGCTCGTTGATTTTATTCTCAAGACAGGGTTTTTTTTTTTGAATTGAGTCAGGGGTGTCAGAAAGACTTTAGAGATGCGCTTCTAGATTATCATCGGACATGATATAACCCACTCAATGCCTGATTTTCAGATCAATGCTTCTAGTTAACAGCAATCATTGTGAATTGTTCGTTCATCATTAATTATTCCTCCCTTTTTTATTTGTATGCTCAACCTAGTGAACCCTCTGATCGTGCGATTGCGTGAATTGAGTATTTTTCAAAAGACCGCGCTGAGTGCGACCCTTTCTCTTGGAATCGCTGTTTTAGGATCTCTAACGGGATTATATATCGGCAATTACCATCAATCTCAAGCTGGTTTTTCTTTAGAGATCGCCCAACAGCAACACCAGCTTCTTTATGAGTTAGAAAATAGTATTCAAGCCATGCACATTCACCCGCAACGCCTGATTATGGTGTTAGGGGATAGTATTTGGTTTAATTATGAAGCTGAGAAATTTTTAGCTGATGTTCAGCAAGTTGAAAATAATATCGAGCAATTTCAAACCTTTCTCGATTATTACGCTCCAGTTTCAGAGGTAGATGTTCCCACCTTAATAGCCACTTTAAAACAGTATCAGGAAATGACGCAGGAATATGAAATATGGGTACAAAATCTATGGAAAAACCTTAACCCGCCCAAGTTGACTTATGCAGAAATTCCCGAAGCCCGAACAAAAATTGTTACAGCATTGTCTAGTCAACAATCTAGAGCAATGGAGGTGAAGTTTGATCGCCTGCGGGAAACTTTATTAGGCCTAAAAAAGATGATCGATCAACAAGAGGAAGATGCTGAATGGGAGTTAGTCCAAGCAGTAAAGCTGCGAGACGAGATCATTTTAAGCAGTATGGTGGGGTCGGTGATGATTGCTGTTATTCTGGTGATTATTACCAGTCATGCGATCGCTTATCCCCTGAAAGTGGTTAAACAAGTCGCTCGTCAAGTCACCGAAGATTCTAACTTCGGGCTGCGTTGTCCCCAGATGACCCAAGATGAAATCGGTTCTCTGGCTGAAGCATTTAACCAACTCATAGAACGCATTGACATCTATACAAAGCAATTGGAGGAGGCGCGCAACGCGGCAGATACAGCCAATCAAGCTAAAAGTGAATTTTTGGCGAATATGAGTCACGAACTGCGAACCCCTCTCAACGGAATTTTAGGCTATACTCAAATCCTTCAACGAACAGAAGATCTCAATCGTTATCGTCACGGCATCGAAGTAATTGAACAATGTGGGACTCATTTACTTAATTTAATTAATGAGATCCTCGATCTCTCGAAAATAGAAGCTCGGAAAATGGAGCTATATCCAAAAGATTTTCACTTTCTTTCTTTTCTCTCTGGCGTGGTAGAAATGTCGCGCATTCGAGCCGAACAAAAAGGAATTACCTTTAACTATTATGTTTCCTCAAGCTTACCGGAAGGAATTCAAGCCGATGACAAACGTTTGCGTCAAGTTTTGATTAATTTATTGAGCAATGCGATTAAGTTTACCGATACAGGAAGTGTGACGCTTACTGTAGACATTGTTGACTCAAATTTTCAGATTTCACCCCCAACGGTTAATCTTCATTTCTCCATTCAAGATACGGGGGTTGGGATTTCTCCTGAAAAACAGGAAAAAATCTTTTTACCCTTTGAACAAACAGGTTCACAAAGTCGTCGTGCGGAAGGAACGGGTTTAGGACTGACTATTTCTCAAAAAATTGTGCAGATGATGGGAAGTACGATTCAACTTCAAAGTAGTCCGGGTTCTGGAAGTACCTTTTGGTTTAATGTTGAGTTACCTATTGTTACAGAATGGGCAAATACTTCGACGATTGATGATCGGGGTAAAATTATGGGCTATATGGGGTCGGAGAAAAAAGTTTTAATTGTTGATGATAAAGAGGTCAATCGTGCAGTTGTGGTGGAAGTTTTAACACCATTAGGCTTTAATTGTGCTGTTGCTAATAATGGGGAACAAGGATTAGATGTTGCTGAACAATTTCAGCCGGATTTAATTCTGACGGATTTAGTCATGCCGATGTTAGATGGATTTGAAATGACCCGTCGTTTGCGTCAAATTTCTACTTTAAAAAATACGATTGTGATTGCTTCGAGTGCTAGTGTTTTAACTCAAGATCAAGCTAAAAGTTTGGAAGCAGGATGTGATGATTTTTTAGCTAAACCAATAGAGGTTGAAAAGTTGCTAATGCGGTTACAAAAATTTCTCCAGCTTGAATGGATTTATGAAGAAAATGCCCCCTCAAATTCTCAAGGTCAACCGCTAGAAGAAAGCACTCAAACTGAATGGATTGTTCCTCCAGTTGAAGATATTCAAACAATTCATCGGGCTGCAAAAATTGGAGATATTGAAAAGATTGAGATAGAAGCTAAAAGAATCAAAGGGTCGGATCGTCGATATCTTGCTTTTTGTGAGCGGGTGTTAGAGTTTGCTTTTAATTTTGAAGATAGTGCAATTGTTGATTTAGTTGAACCCTATTTATAACCCGTTTATTTTAGTGATATAGTGTTACCTATTTAGGTTAGGACATGAGTAAAGGCTGAAAAGCTTTGATGGTCAAATTTTTGCTGATTGCAGGATGACCTGGGCTTCGTGCTATACAATATGATTTGATCGGGGCTTACCCCAAGAAAAAAACGGCTGATGCCGTCTAGGATCTCACAATAAACAAAGTTTGATGAAAAATAATGAATTGAATTCCTGAAAAATAAATCAAGCCTTTTAAACCGTTGTTATTTAAGCCCAAAAGTGAGAGAATTAGCTGACTTTTAAAACCCTTTTAACGCAGCAATAAGGTTGTCTGATTATCAATGGCACAATCACTACTAAAAGACTCAAAATAACGGCGAACCGGAGTCGGAAACTTCGGAAAATGTAATTCCGCATCTCCAGCAGCAACATCAGCCCAAAAATATCGCAAATCCGGGGCAAACTGAACCGCTTCTTCCTGTGGTAAACTTAAAGGAGGGCTAGTGAGTAATTTGGTCATAAAAGGAAAGGAGTGATCGGCAATCCGCTCTCGGGATTGTTCGGGTAAATCCGGCAATCCAGCGACAGAAGTGATACGATGAGACTCTATCTGTAAAACCTGTTTTCCGTTGGGTTCGGTTCGCAAATTTAAAATGCGATAAGGATGAGGATAACTCACTAAAGAACCTGTGGTAATCTCATAGATATTTTGCCACTGAGCAATATCTTGAACGTGTAAATGTCCGGTAAAAATCAATTGTACACCCTGAGAATGAAGAATTTCTAACAACTGCGGTGCATTTTGCAGCATATACCGACGACCTAAAGGATTAGTCGCTTGACCGGGAAGATGTTCAATCACATTATGATGTAACATCACCAAAACAAACTCATCTTTGGATTGGTCTAATACGGCTTGTAACCAGTCTAATTGCTGTTGATCCAGACAGCCAATTTGTTTTCCAGTTTCATCAAAAATGTTAGAATTTAAGCCAATTAATCTTAATCCCGGTAAAATTTCATGGGTATAGTACAACTGGTTGATATGATCATAGCCAAAGCGACGATAATAGCGGGGAAAATCATTCAATCCGGTAACTTGTTCATTCCCAACGGATAAGGGTACATCATGGTTTCCTGGAACCACATAAACCGGATAAGGAAGTTTCGCTAAACGCTGACTCAGCCAAACGTGATTATCAATTTCTCCATCTTGGGTGAGATCACCCGGTAACAGCAAAAAGTCTAGATCACATTCGGCTAAATGTTCAAAAACCTGTTCTAAAGCCGGAATGCTGGCTTCAACGAGATGAAACCGTTGAGGATGATCCAAAATCGTGTGAGAAAGAGCAATATGGAGATCGCTAGCAATGGCAAATCGAAAATTTATGCTCATAGTTTAATGACTGTATCACATTGATCCCTGTACAATATTAAGCATAGCTCTAGTTTTGATCTAAGCTAGAAGAATCAGTTATTCCAATTGGTTATCACAACTTTTTATTATGACGATTAAATTGCAACGCCCGATTTTAGTCGGTGGAATTGGACTCTCTTTTTTACTCTGGTTAGCCAACAGTATGGCTCACTCAGCCGCCGAGTTAGGTGAAACCGCGTTAGTGGGGACAATGGCCCTGGGAGCGGGACTCTGGTGGCTACAAAAACAGTTTTCGACTTCGACACCCGCCCTCACTCCGAAAATTATTGATCGCCAAACCGTTGATCAGGCGATCGCTCAAACGGAAACGCTGATCGAAAAATTGGCGACAGAAGCCCAAGAAAACCGCTCTGCTGAGAATTTTACCGCTCATCTGACTCAATTCCAACAACAGGTCAGTGAACTGGCGACCCAACTGGAACGTCAAAACCTCTCCGTTGGGGTGATGGGACGAAAAGCTGCCGGAAAAACGGCGTTAATGCAGGTGATTTCTCAACAGGGTATCCCCCAATATAGCCAGGGGTTAACTTTGGTGGAAATTCCAGAAGGACAACAAAACCTTTTAACCCATTCAGATCTCGTGATTTTCCTCACCAATGGGGATGTGACTGATCCGGAATATCAAAGTATTTCTCAATTATTGTTACAAAGTCAACGGGTTGTTTTAGTTTGGAATAAGCAAGATCAAACCTCTGAAGAAGAACAGCCTGTGATTTTACAGCGTCTACGAGAGACGATGCAGGGGTTATTACAGCCTGAAGATGTGATGGCGATCGCCGCTTCTCCCAGTCCTGTAAAAGTTCGTCAACATCAAGCCGATGGTTCAGTTCAAGAAAGGATGGAACCGCAACAACCGGAAGTTTTACCGCTCACCCAACGCCTGAGTCAGATTTTACAACAAGAACAGCAATCTTTAGTTTGGGCGACAACATATCGACAAGCAAAAGCATTGCAAGCGGAAGTTAAAACCGGGTTAAATCAAGTCAGACGAGAGCGAGCATTACCAATTATTGAACAATACCAATGGGTCGCCGCAGCCACTGCTTTCGCGAACCCAGTTCCGGTTTTAGATGTGTTAGCAACCGCAGCCATTAATGCTCAATTAGTGATTGATTTAGGGGGAATTTATCAACAGAAATTCTCTCTAGAACAAGCCCAAGAAGTCGCCAAAACCATCGGAAGTCAGATGCTGAAATTGGGTTTTGTAGAATTAACCACTCAAACCTTAACCTCGATTCTCAAAAGTAATACGGTGACGTTTGTTGCGGGGGGAGTGGTTCAAGGCGTGAGTGCGGCTTATTTAACTCGTATTGCGGGTTTGAGTTTAGTTGAATATTTCCAAAGCTTAGAAGTGAGTCCGGAAAATCCTCAATTTTCTCTCAATCTTAATGATCTGAACCAAACCTTGAAAACGGTATTTCAGCAAAATCAACAACTGTCGCTGTTACAGTCTTTTGTTAAACAAGTGCTGAACCGTCTTTCTCCTCAAATTCAACAAAAACAAATCAGTCAATCTTCTGTTTCTTAGATGTGAACAGATGAGATCGAGAGCGTTTGAAGAAGAACAATTGATTAATTGAAAACCAGAGATTAATCGATTGTTTTTTGATCTATAGTATTTTCACAGTTACCTCATCAAAAAAAGGAAATTAGCATGAATTTTTTTTCCAACCAAAATCCAGATCCCGATAATGGACATCGTTCCGGTGATCCTTTGAATACGCTGAATAATCATCATCCCGATGTAGAATCGATTGAAGATGTTCAGTTGAGAGAACCTCATCCAGAAACCCTGAAAGTGATTCGCCGATCTTTTATTTTTTTAATTGTTGTTGGCTTATTAGTGGGTGCAATTGTTGCGACTGGAATTATCTATATTTTGAATCGATTTGATATTACAGGACAACCCCCTCAGCCTTCTTTGGAAAATGTTCAATAAACAAATAAGAATAATAGGAGCAATAAGGATGTGAGGTTATTCAGATCTTCAATAACCCCACCCACCCATTATTTACCCCTGATTTGTCATCTTGTTGTTTTCAAAAATTCAAACACCCTAGAAAACTTTTTGGGTGAATTTCTGAACAAAAACCAACAACAAGTAAACACTAGCCAGATAACTGACTGCGGGAATGAGAACACGCATCAAGTCTGAAACCATTTGAACAGCACCTCCACCTAAACAACTGAGCTAGATCCTAATCTTAATTATTTTTTAAGAATTGCCAGAACCAGTATAACGTCAATAGAGAGAGAAAGGATCAAGATGTGGACAAAAATTGAGATCTTCCCCAACAGCCCCAAGATTTTCAGGCATTTGCGAAACTGCTCAGAACCAACTTGACAAAAATTTAAAAATACGCTACCAATAGCCAAAGTATCGCCTCGATGAACTCAGGTCAAACAGTAGGCTTGAAAAAATAGTCTATGAACTTAGACAGAAACTCAAAATTAAGATAGTTTTGAAAGTAAGCCCTACTCTCAATCAAGCGATCGCCGATTGGTATTGCTGTCCTGAATCTGGCTCAAAACGATAAAAATAGATAGACAGTCTAGCTGACTGATCCTCCGTCTATATTCTCGAAACCCATTCCTGTTCGCTGCTACTATCTCCGAAAAGACGCCATGGCAACCCTAGTGATCGTCGAATCTCCAACGAAAGCTCGCACCATCAGTAACTTCCTTCCCCGTGACTACCGTGTGGAAGCGTCGATGGGTCATGTGCGTGACCTACCGCCCTCAGCAGATGAAATCCCCGAACAGTATAAGGGAGAAAAGTGGGCGCAGCTGGGTGTGAACGTTGAAGCAGACTTTGAACCCATTTACGTGGTGCCGAAGGACAAGAAAAAAATCGTCAAAGAACTCAAAGACGCCCTCAAAGCCGCCGATGAACTGGTTCTAGCAACAGACGAAGACCGCGAAGGCGAAAGTATTAGTTGGCACTTGTTACAACTTCTCAAGCCCAAGATCCCAACCAAACGAATGGTCTTCCACGAAATCACCCAAGAAGCCATTCAAAAAGCCCTGAATAACTGTCGTAACCTTGATGAACAACTGGTTCACGCCCAAGAAACCCGACGCATCTTAGACCGCCTCTACGGTTACACCCTCTCGCCCCTACTGTGGAAAAAAATCGCCCGAGGCTTGTCAGCCGGACGAGTGCAGTCTGTCGCCGTGCGGTTATTAGTCAGCCGAGAACGAGAACGTCGGGCTTTCCGTCAAGGAGACTATTGGGACTTAAAAGCCCTACTGGAAAAAGATCAAACAACCTTTGAAGCCAAACTGATCACTGTTGGCGGCGTGAAAGTAGCCACCGGAAGCGATTTCGACGAAACCACCGGAAGAATTGCCCAGGGTCGCAACGTGGTTTTACTCGATGAAGCCCAGGCGATCGCTCTTAACGAACAACTCACCGCTAAACCCTGGACTGTTAGCAACATCGAAGAACGGCCTGTTACCCGTAAACCCGCCCCCCCCTTTACCACCTCCACCCTACAACAAGAAGCTAACCGCAAACTGCGCCTCAGTGCGCGTCAGACGATGCAAGTTGCCCAGGGCTTGTATGAACGGGGCTTTATCACCTATATGCGAACCGACTCTGTACACCTGTCTGAACAGGCCATAGAAGCGGCGCGAGCCTGCGTTGAGGAAAAATATGGCAAAAACTACCTTAGCCCCAAACCCCGCCAATACACGACCAAAAGCAAAGGCGCTCAAGAAGCCCACGAAGCCATCCGTCCGGCGGGAAACCGTTTCCGCACGCCCCAAGAAACCGATCTCAGTGGTAACGATCTCAAACTCTATGATTTAATCTGGAAACGAACCGTCGCCTGTCAGATGGCAGACTCTCGGCAAACCAATATTTCTGTTGAGTTGCAAGTCGAAAATGCGGGTTTTCGTTCGAGTGGGAAACGGATTGATTTTCCGGGCTTTTTACGGGCCTACGTTGAGGGTTCAGATGACCCCGAAGCGGCTTTAGAAAATCAAGAAGTGTTGCTTCCCCCTCTGAAAGTCGGGGATCATCCCAACTGTCAGGAACTCCAAGCCATCAGCCACGAAACTCAACCCCCCGCCCGGTTTACCGAAGCGTCCTTAGTGAAAACTCTCGAAAGTGAAGGGGTTGGCCGACCGAGTACCTACGCCAGTGTAATTGGTACTATTATTGATCGCGGCTATGCTCAACTGAAAGGAAACGCTCTCACTCCCACGTTTACAGCTTTTGCGGTGACGAATTTACTGGAAAAACATTTTCCAGACTTGGTAGATATTGGGTTCACCGCCCGCATGGAAAATACCCTAGATGATATTGCCGAGGGAGAGGCAAACTGGCTTCCCTATTTACGGAAGTTCTACTCAGGAGATGAAGGGTTAGAAACCCAAGTTCGGGAACAGGAAAGTCAAATTGATGCCAAAGTTGCCCGAACCATTGAACTCGACAAATTGGGTGGTGAAACCGATGGGATCACTTATAAGGTCTGTATCGGTAAGTTTGGGCCGTATATTGAGGCGCAAAATGGGGATGAAGTGATTACGGCTTCTATTCCGCAAGATTTGACTCCGGCGGATCTGACTCCTGAGTTGGTTCAAGAGTTGCTTCAGCAGAAAACTGAAGGCCCCGAAAAGTTAGGCCTACATCCCGAAACGGGAGAAGCGATTTTGATGTTGATCGGCCCCTATGGCCCCTATGTGCAGTTGGGTGAGGAGTCGGAGGAGAATAAAAAGCCCAAGCGGGTGTCTTTACCGAAGGGGGTTGAAAAGGATAGTGTCACTTTAGAGATGGCGGTGGGGTTGCTTTCCTTACCTCGACTGTTGGGGGTTCATCCCGAAACGGGGGCGAAGGTGAAAGCGGCGATTGGACGGTTTGGCCCCTATGTGGTGCATGATCAGGGAAAAGAGGGGAAAGACTATCGTTCTATTAAGGCGCCGGATGATGTGTTAGCGATTACCTTAGAGCGAGCCTTGGAAATGTTGGCTCAACCCAAGGCCAGTCGGGGAAGTCGCCGCTCGGCAACCCCTGTCCGCGAGTTAGGCCCTCATCCTGAAGATAGCGAACCTGTGAATATTTATAATGGCCCCTACGGTCCTTATGTTAAACATGGGAAAACCAATGCGTCTGTCCCGAAAGAGGAGACGGTTGAGGATGTCACGATGGAGAAGGCGTTAGAATGGTTAGCCGCTAAAGCCAGTTCGGGTTCTAAGTCTAAGGCGAAGTCTAAAACAACGGGAACAAAACGTTCGACTTCTCGGAAGAAAAGTACCCCAAAAAGCTAATTTTTTCAACAAAGTTGGGAGTTGCTTCCGCCAGAATTAATCGCGTTCAAGCGCAATTCCCAACTTCTTTTCCCTCCTATTTATTCAAACGATCGCCTGTTTCTGGATTAAACCAATGTAATTGTTTATTGAGTAGAGAAACGGTGATATGTTCTCCTTCCCAAGTGCGATCAGAAGGTACCATCAGTCTAACAACATCATCTGAACCTGTTACCCGCAAACTGAGTAATTTTTCTTTCCCAAAGTCTTCAACCAGAAAAATAGAACCTGTAATGGGTTGACCTGTTTTTGTTTCTCCTAAGCTAATATCTTCCGGACGAATTCCTAAAATAACTTGATTGGGTTGAATTTTTAAAGGGGGTAAACTGATCTTATTTTCTCCTAAAATTGCAGTATTTCCTTGACAGTTGAGGGTCAGTAAATTCATCTGAGGACTGCCAACAAAACCCGCAATAAACTTATTAGCAGGGGTTGAATAAATCTCACGAGGAGATGCTAATTGTTGTAAATATCCCTCTGATAAAACGGCAATTTTATCCGATAAAGTCATCGCTTCAATTTGGTCATGGGTCACATAAACTACGGGCTTATTTTGCGATTCAAATAACTGTTTTAAATCCGCCCGAACCTGTTCTCGTAATAACGCATCTAAATTACTTAAGGGTTCATCTAATAAAAAGATATCCGGATTTCTGACTAATGAACGGGCTAAAGCCACCCGTTGACGCTGACCCCCTGAAAGTTGACCCGGTTTGCGAGTCAGCAGGTGTTCTAAACCCAGGCGTTGGGTAACATCATGGACTCGTTTTTCGATGTCTTCTCGTGGCGTTTTCCGCAATTTTAAAGCGGCGGAAATATTTTCAAAAACCGTCATATGAGGATACAGGGCATAGCTTTGAAAAACCATTGAAATATTGCGTTTTCCGGGGGGAGTTAAGGTCACATCTTGTCCGCCAATTAGGACTTTTCCCTGGGTGGGTTGTTCGAGTCCGGCAATGAGTCGTAATAGTGTTGATTTACCGCACCCAGAGGGGCCGAGGAGGGTGAGAAATTCACCATCTTTGACCTCTAAACTGATGTCTTTCACGGGAACAACAGAGGGGGCAAATTGTTTCCGGAGATTGTAAAGTTTGAGTTCAGCCATTGTTAGTTGTTGTTAATTGAGTGTTTTAAATTGAGTGTTGAATCAAAAATTAGCCCTTAACTGCACCTGCGGTAATCCCTTGAACAATCCGTTTTTGAAACAGCAAGACTAGGATAATTAAGGGGAATGTTCCGGCAATTGTAGCAGCCGCAATCGGGCCGTAAGGGATTTCATAAACTGAACCCCCACCCAGTTGAGCGACAGCAACGGGAATGGTATATAAGCTTTCTCGGGTAATAAAAGTGAGGGCGAAAATAAACTCATTCCAAGCAAATATAAAGGTGAGAATTCCTGTGGTAATTAGGGCGGGAGTGGTCATCGGTAAAACGATTTTTAATAGCATAGAAATCGTATTATAACCATCGATTTTTGCTGAGTCTTCTAAATCTTTCGGTAATTGTTGAAAGAAACTTCGCAAAACTAATATGGTTAGGGGTAAGTTAATCGCCGTGTAGGGAATAATTAACGCCAAATAGTTGTTTCCCAATCCTAAGAATTTAACGACTTCTAATAACCCCAAAAATAATAACACATAGGGAAATAAAGTCACGATTAAAATAGAGCCTAAGATAATATTCTCACCGGGTATTTTAAGCCGAGCGAGAGTATAAGCCGCAGGCGCTCCCATTGCTAAACAAAATAGGGTTGAGGTGAAAGAAACAAAGGCACTATTCAGAATATACCTCAGAAAAGGGGAACCTAAACTGAGATAATGTTCAAGGGTTAATTGATTGAATCTGGGAAAATAAATCGCAGGAATAGCGGCAATGGCTTCATTGGTTTTAAAAGAGGTGAGAAGCTGCCATAAAATTGGGGCTAGACAAAAGATGACGGTGAAAGTAACGCCGAGAAAAATGAGAATCGGTTTCCAATTAATTTTCGTCTGTTTGAAAGAAGATTCGGTTTGAGAAACAGGAGTCATTATTCTTGTCCTTGGCTTAAATTAACACGACTTTTAGAGAGGATAAAGGCAGCAATAACAACTGCTAAAATTAACAGTAAAAACGTCACCACAACTAACGCCGCCCCATATCCAAAATCTAAGTACCGTCTAACAGTTGCATAGATATAAATTGAAACGGTTTCTGTAGACCCGGCTGGCCCTCCTCCAGTCATCACTTGTACTAAGTCAAATACCCCAAACGCCTGAGCAAATCTAAACAGTAAAGCGATAATAATTTGAGGCATTAATAGGGGTAAGGTAATCTGACGAAAACTTTGTAGGGGGGTCGCACCATCAATAGAATGGGCTTCATATAAATCGATAGAAATTGATTGCAATCCGGCTAACAATAGAATCGAAATAAATGGGGTTGTTTTCCAAACTTCTGCAACAATTAAAGCAAACATTGCTCGGGTGGGTTCCCCTAACCAAGTGATGGTTGTATCAATGAATCCTAAGCGGAGTAAGAGGTCATTCACCACCCCATATTGACCATTAAAAATCCACGCCCAAGCTAACCCCATGACTGCGGTTGGTAATGCCCAGGGAATTAAAGCAGAAGTGCGAACAAATCCCCGTCCGCGAAAGCTTTGATTGAGGACAAGAGCAATTCCCATCCCTAAGATTAATTCAATTGTAATTGAAATCAGAGTAAAAACGCTCGTATTCCATAAACTTTGCCAAAAACGACCATCCCCCAAGAGTCGAATATAGTTATCTATTCCTGAAAAAATAGGTTGTAATTGAGTGGCTAAATTTTCGGTAAAAAAGCTTAACCAAAAGGCTCTAGCAATAGGATAAACAAACACTAAAGCTAACATTAACAACGCAGGTAAAATCAGCAGCCATCCTGTTAATTCTTCTCGCTGTTCTATGGTTTTTTGTTTCATTGATTTTCAAAGTATACAACAAAAGAGGGTTTTTAACGTCTAACTTGTTCTTGTCTTCCGAATAACATTCGGGTTTCTCGAGCAGCAGCTTGCATCGCAGCTTCAGGCGTTCGAGATCCTGTTAACGCTGCACTCAAATACCGTTGTAAAATGTCAGAGGTTTGAGCATATTGGGCAATGGGTGGACGTAAGACAGAATTATTAATCACCTCTAAAAGTTGGGGATAATGGGGGTATTTTGTGACTAATTCTGAGTCTAAAAACAGTGATTCTCGCCCCGGAACAAACCCAGTTTTTAAGAAATATTCACGCTGCACATCAACGGTATTAAAATATTCAATCACTTTCCAGGCTTCTTCTTGATGGGGTGAACTGCTAGAAATCCCAAACCCCCACCCCCCTAAAGAGGAACCACTATTAAAACCGGGAGCATGAACCATCGGTTTAATACTAAATTGATTGGCAATTTGAGATTGATTTGCTAAGGGAACAACATAGGGCCAATTGCGAAGAAAAACGGTATTTCCACTTTGAAACAGCAGTCTGGTTTCTTCTTCAGAATACGTTGTTACATCTTGGGGAGAAATGCCTTCTGTAATGGTTTGTCGTAAAAATTCAACAGCAGCAATGGCTTCTGGGTTATCGAGTCCCACTTCATTGGTTTCAGGATCAACCCAAAACCCGCCAAAACCTTCTAAAACTTCGGTAAAAACGGCGGATAATCCTTCGTATTGTCTGCCCTGCCAAACAAATCCCCATTGGGCTAAATCTTGGTCTTGAATTTGTTGAGAAATTTCGATTAAATCGGCAAAGGTTTCCGGGGGTTCTGCCCCAATTTCTCTTAATAAATCAGTACGGTAATATAACATTCCTCCATCAGCCCGCAACGGCATTCGATAGAGTTTCTCTTGATATTTTCCGCCTTCGGTGACATCTTCTAAATAGGGCGTTAATAAATCAGGATTGACCCATTGAGATAAATCAGCTAACCATCCGGCTGCGGCAAATTTCTGCACCCAAACGATATCCATATACACTAAATCGTAGGGGGAATCTCCGAGTAAAAAAGCTGAAGTATAAAGATCTTCAACTAAGTTGGTATTATTCGGCCCTCGAATAATTTCTAGATTAATATTTGGATTTTTTTGGTTAAAATCTTCCGCAAAGGAAGCAAACTGGGTTGCTTCTCCGGCTTGAACTAAAAATCGAACGGTAACGGGTTCTTGAGACAACGAGGGAAAATGACTGATTAAACTTAAACTAAAAAGCGTTGCGATCGCTAATCCCATTACCCGAAACAATCGCCGACTCCATCCCCTTAAAATGGGTAAGACAATGAACTTATTTTTAGGAGTTTGATCTTCATACATTATTTTATGACTCAGTTTTCTTCAAAATGCTATTTTGTTAATTTTTTGTATAATTTTAACACCTTGAGGGGAAAAGTTCCCCTCTCCTAAGATAGAGATATCATTCATTCAATCGAACTTAATCACTCCATTTGTCCCGATCATGGGCTTCATCAAACTTAATAATCGGCCCTTTCGGAACCACTCGTGTGGGATTAATTTGGGTGTGGCTTTTGTAGTAATGACGCTTGATATGATCTAAATTGCAGGTTTCTTTAACCCCTGGCGTTTGATAGATATCTTTCACATAATTCCAGAGATTAGGATAATCAACAATTCGCCGTAAATTACATTTAAAATGACCGTGATAAACCGCATCAAAACGAAATAGCGTTGTAAACATACAAATATCTGCTTCCGTGAGTTGATTTCCACACAAATAACGCTGATTCTCTAACACCTGTTCCCAGTGATCGAGATGATTAAATAATTCGGTAACAGCTTCTTCATAGGCGGTTTGAGTCGAAGCAAAACCCGAACGATAAACCCCATTATTAATCGGTTGATAAATAGCATCCATTGTCTGATCAATTTGGGATTGAAGTTCATCGGGATATAAGTTTAAATCCGATTGAGTATAAGCGGAAAATTCTAGATCTAACATTCTAATAATTTCCCGAGATTCATTATTAATCATCATCTGATTCGGCTTATCCCACAAGACGGGAACCGTTACCCGCCCTGTATATTGAGGATTAGCTTTTACATACAAATCCCGCAAATATTCACAGCTATTCACAATATCTGGAATACAACCGGGTTCTTCGGAAAACTTCCAGCCCTCTTCTCCCATTTCTGGGTCAACAATTGAAACCGTAATCACATCTTGCAGTCCTTTTAAATTCCGCATAATTAACGTGCGGTGCGCCCAAGGACAAGCTAAACTAATATAAAGATGATAGCGATTAGATTCGGGTTGAAAAGGAGTTGAACCGTCTTTTTTAATCCAGTTGCGAAACTGAGTGGGCATTCGGTTAAATTTGCCTTGATTATCTTGTTCTGTCCATTCAGTTGTCCATTTTCCTTCAACTAACATTCCAAGTGGCATAAGACTCTCCTGTGGTTTTCTGGAACTCTAAAAATAATCTTTTTTACAATTCCTTTCTTGATTGTAATTCAAAATGATCTCAAAATGTTAAGATATTTAAAGTGATCAATGATTCCGAATGAATTTTTATCAATGTTCAAATTTAAACTGAGTGAACTCCACCACCGCTTTCTGCAATTAGCGGCGATTAATATCCTCTCTAACTTAATGGTTCCCCTGGCAAGTTTAGTTGATATTGCTTTCTTGGGACATCTTAGTGAAATTCATCATTTAGCCGGGGTGGCGTTATCCAGTATCTTGTTTAAGTACATTTACTGGACGTTTGGTTTTTTGCGTATGGGAACGACGGGAACCACCGCCCAAGCATTAGGTGCAAAAGACTCTGAAAAAGCCACATTAATTTTATTGAGAAATAGCTTAATTGCTGTTATTATTGGTTTAGGAATATTGCTGTTACAATATCCTCTGCGAGAACTGGGTTTTCTGTTGTTGAGTGCGACACCTGAAGTTAAAGTTGCTGGACAATCTTATTATAATCATTTAATTTGGAGTGCGCCAGCAACCCTGTTAAACTTTGTGTTTATGGGGTGGTTTTTAGGACGAGAACAGGGCGGAAAAGTCTTTTTACTCTCAGCTATGAGTAACGGCAGTAACGTTATTTTAGACTATATTTTCATTCGACAATGGGGATTGGAAAGTGCAGGGGCTGGGGCAGCAACGGCCTTGAGTCAATATCTGATGTTAATCACCGGGTTAATTCTCATCTTGAAAGAAAAACCGTTTTTAGACCTCAACAAGATTAGCCAAAAAGTTTTCGATATTCCCAGCTTAAAAGCCTCTTTTCTATTAAACACTAATATTCTCATTAGAACCTTTGCCCTCATTTCCACCTTTGCTTTATTTACCAATTTAAGTTCAAGTTTAGGAACCCAAGTTCTAGCAACAAACGCTTTATTAATGCAAGCCGTCACATTATCCGTTTACTTTCTAGACGGACTCGCCTTTGCTACCGAAAGTTTAGCGGGAAGTTATAAAGGCGAAGGCTCAAAACAACAACTGATTGATTTAGTGAAATTATCCGGGGGTTTAAGTTTAAGTTTAGGACTCGGACTGGCAACGATCTTTGTCCTGATGCCGGGATCTTTATTCAGTTTATTAACCAATCATGCTGATGTAATTGCCGGAATTGATCACTATGTTTTGTGGTTACTCCCCCTCTTAGGTTTCGGTTCAATTGCCTTTATGCTAGATGGTTATTTCTTAGGATTAACCGAAGGCGGCATTTTAAGAAACGGTGCGATTATTGCCGCTTTTGTAGGTTGTGTAGCGATGGGAATTAATGCGTGGCAGTTCCACAGTTCCCATTTATTATGGTTCGCGCTATCATTATTTATGGGAACACGAGTGCTAGCATTAGGCTTAAAAGTGCCTTTAA
>JBJHBL010000084.1:0-25412 GCA_050485465.1 Limnoraphis sp.
TAGACTGTCTCCTTGATCAATGTCGTTGAAGGGGAAGTCGTTTTCACTAAAAGTATAGGGGGTATTTTCTTCTGTGTTAATGGTTTGATCTTCTGAGGTAGGAGAATTATTAATATTAACAGTAATTGAACCACGACCTATTAAAGCACCACCCGTACCTTGACTGTTATCTGTATTTCCGTCATTAATAATATAATCAATCTGTACGGAACTTGGGGGAGTCTTACTAAGGTTAGAATAGGTAATTTGTTGGAGAACTTTATTAACTAAGTCACGGGTTGCATTATCATTAAAAGTTAGGGTTAAAGTTCCACCGCTATTTGTTGTTACAGTTCCGACAACAACACCACCAACAACAAGATTTCCCCCTTGTGTGAAGCTTCCCAATGTTCCCGTACGACCAAATACATCTTCACTATTTGCACCACCATTTCGTTGTAAAGTTAGAGTGGCTCCATTATAGTTATCAATACTATCAAGTTCAGGGTCACTAATGGTTGCATTATTATCAAGAATGACAGCATTTCCACCTACACTAAATGTAGGAGTTGCATCTAGTTCGTTAAAACTAGGTGGATCATTAACAATATTAATATTAATGGTACTTGTTGTTATGTTTCCATTGTGGTCATCAATATCCGTCAGAAAAATCCTTATTTTTCGAGGTTCAGTATCGGGTGCATCGCTCGTATTGTTAAACCTAATTGCTTCTAATACTGACTCCCAATCACTTTCACTAGGTTTATTCCCCTGAGTTGCACGTAAATTTAACACTAGATTTCCAGAATCATCTGTTGTTATAACTGATGTAATGATTCCGGATAATCCTGGTGGTAAATTAACAACAAACTCATCCCCATCTCCTGTATTTGTAATCGTTAGAGTTGCACGTCTGATATCATCAGGTGTGTCGAAGTCTTTAATAATTACTTTGTTGACAATCGCAACTGGATCACCTTTTTCAGTGAAGCTTGTTTCGTAGTTAAAACCAGGTTGTTCTGAATCTAAGTCAATTAATGGGATAACATAGGGCGAAAGTTGATTCGTGTTTGACATCCCATCATTATTCGCTGTTTTCTCCAGTGTTGTGATGAAAGTTGCTGTGGGAGAGGCTGCATTATATCCGTCTATACGATATAAGAATCCTGTATCGTTTTGACTAACATATAAACGTTTACCAACGTCTGTCCAAGCTGCACCGAAACCACCTGAATTTCCAGGTAGACCAGATATAGCTTTTTGTATAACTGTGTTATTACTAAGATCCCAAATATACAAATTATTATCTCTAACACCATAGAGAAAATTATCAATAACAACAATGTCAGCAACATTAACATTATGTGGTACACTAGCTTGAGCTGAAAAAGTAATCGTTTCAACTGCTTTAGTTGTAAGATTAACTCTTTTTAAGTCTTTAGATTCATCTTGAATCCATAAATAACTAATGCCACTATTACTGTCATACTGAACTTCACCGGCATTATTTCGTGCTCCGGTTACTGTTATCCCCAAATCTTCAACGGTTCCATCGGCACCAACACGAATAACCTTATCTTTAATGCTTCCTCCTGTACCAATTCCATAGATTAAGTTATCCAGGGGGTTATACCCTGTTCCGTTATAATCACCTTTGTTATTTGAGCCAATATTTTCGTATTCACCTGTCAATGGGTTTAATAGCTTAAGTTGGCCAGAGATTACTTGATAGAACGCGGGTTCTTCGCTAAAAGGAATAGGAGCTAAAACGTGATTCCATTGTGTTTTAACGCTTTGATTAAACGGTAATTTAACATCAAATTCTCGGGTTTTTATATCTAAATTCCAACTTCCACCGAATTCTGAATGACCAATTTTATGAGCGGAAGCGGCAATTTCTGCGCCTGTAATTTCGTGTAATTTTTCAATCCATTCAACGCCTGCATCTCCGGCTGCAACGTTACACCCATAAATAATAACTGATGCAACTGACCAATTTTGAAGTACCTTTGTATAAAATTTGAGCGTCTCTAGACTCAATTGAGTATTCCCTAGAAATAAACAACCCGGTGAACCGTGAGCAACAATATAAATTTCAGAGGTTATATTTTGAGCTAAATATTGAGTAATTTGTTTGATTCCATCTTGTTGAGAATCTAGAACTTTAACTGTAGTTTGGGAATGAGCAGCTTGAACTAAATATTGATAATCTGGAACATTTGAATCAATAAAAATAATACCGTTCAGTGCTTCTACAGGTTGAGAGGCGTACCGAGTAGTGACTTGAACAGACTGTGAATGATTAACTTGAGTTAAGATAGGCACGGCAGATACTCCTGGAATTTTAGTTCAATTGTTGAAGAAATTAATGCAAAACTCTGGTTTTCAAAAATTACGTTAAAGCTAGTTTCTAATCTCTAATTGAATTGGAAATGATTTTAGATGTAGATCAAATTAAGATTGATGAGCTAATCGCCCTTAAAGTCAACGCCTGAAAATAGAATCCCTGATTATAGTTAAGGTAAAGTTCAATAAAAAGCTGGATTAATTATTTAATCCTTGACCTACTTCCCTCTATCTAAATTTAGCATTTCAATCTCTTTCTGTCCTGGGCAAATCCACTGAATTTTGAGTGCAAAATTATAAAAAAAATTACCGTAAATTTATTTAATTTAAGTTTTTTATGAGTAAAATTTTTTCATTGCTTATTAAGTAAGTTTACTTAATTTTTAGTGCAATTCTTTTAAGATTGTCCGTAAATTTACGGAGTTTAAGTTTTTTATGGCAAAAAGTTTATTCATTCTGGTCGATTATTGACTGAAAATCTTGTACCCGGTCTTCAGGGCAGAATGATCAATCATTGACCGTTGCGGAAATTAACTAGAACTGCAAGTTACAAATTTTACCGTCCGACTCATTAGGAGATACTTATCGTTGATTACAAGGAGATTTCAAGTATTATTAAGAGATGAGAGAAGCCGATTTTACCTGTTCAGTCAACTCAGATTCCAGTTATGACTTTTATCTCAGTAACCTATGCTCTGTTTTTCCTCATTTTGTTTGGGGTATACTGGATTGTTCCTTGGCAGTCTTGGCGAATGTTGATCCTATTGGCTGCGAGTCTGATTTTTTATGCAACTCTACAAATTCAATATATTCCGCTTTTCTTGCTGTGCATTTTATTTAATTTTGGTTTAGCATTAGCGATTGGTGAACCCCTTGACTGGCGAATTGCAAACGAAGCTTGGAATAGTCGGCGTTTATTTTTGTTGTGGATTGGTATTTTTATTAATGTTGCCTTGCTCTTAGGCTTTAAATATTTGCCGTTTATTTTTAATATTATTGGTGAGTTGTTTAACTTACCCTTATTTCTTGATCAAGCAACTTGGCTCGGTAATAATCTAATCGCTCCTTTAGGCTTAAGCTTTTTCTGTTTTGAAATTATTGCTTATTTAATTGATGTTTATCGCGGTGCGCCTGCGGCTACTTCTTTCCTTGCTTTTACTTCTTATAAACTCTTTTTTCCGAAATTAATTTCTGGACCCATTACTCGTTATCATCATTTAGAAAATCAACTCAAAAATTTAAAGTTTCCTGTTGCCGAAAAAATTGCTGATGGACTCTGGTTAATTGCTAGAGGGGCAGTGAAAAAAGGTTTATTTGCAGACAGAATTGGAATTTTAGTGTATTTGAGTTTTAGCAATTTACAACGGGCTGGCAGTGGAGATTTGTGGTTAGCAACGTTTGCCTATGGATTACAACTTTATCTGGATTTTAGTGGTTATATTGATTTGGCGAGAGGAAGTGCATTACTACTAGGTTTAAATCTCCCGGAAAACTTTAATGCGCCCTATTTTACCACAAGTATTGCGGATTTTTGGCGACGTTGGCATATGACCTTAGGAGATTGGTTGAGAAATTATTTGTATTTTCCTTTGGGAGGGTCTAGAGTCGGACTAATCCGAACTTGTTTTAATTTATTAATTGTAATGTTAATTGCCGGAATTTGGCATGGGGCGGCTTGGGGTTTTATTGTTTGGGGAGTCTTACATGGGCTGGCTTTAGTGGTTCATCGTCTCACGGATGTATTTTCTAAACGATTTTCTCTAGAATGGCTGTGGAAAACGATTCCCGGCATTATTTTTGCTTGGTTTATAACACAGTTCATGGTCTTTTTTACCTGGATTTTTTTCCGTCTCCCGAACTTACGAGAATCGATGTTTGTCATTCAAAATTTATGGAATCGTTCGGCTGATATTCAATTTTCCCATCTTGTTTATGTAGAATCTTTGGGATTAGAACGAATTAACATCGTTTTCTTGTTAGTTTCGGTTTTTGTTTTGATGGGGTTATCAACTTTATTCAATCGAGGGTTAAAACTTCAGTTAAATTGGCCGATGAAACTGGTGTTAGCCCCAATTTGTTTTCTGATGGTTTGGTTACTGGCGCCGGAAGGAGTATTACCTTTTATTTACTTTGATTTTTAGGATGAGTTAACTGAAATAAACCCCTTAATATTCAGGGGAACTCACACAACGAAACCCTGCAAAGGTTTCTCGGACTCCGGGATAATACCAATTGCGAAAACTACACCGCATCGCCCAAGGACGTGTCGCCCAACTTCCTCCTTTTAAAACTCGATGTTGGTTGTCAAAATAGGTCTGAGAATAGCCCACATAGGGATAAGCTTGAAATCCAGAATATTGCTCAAACCAACTCCCTGTCCACTCCCAAACATTTCCTAATAAATCTCGCACTCCATAAGCACTTTCTCCTTGAGGATAAGCATTCACTGAGGTTGTGCCTTGCTGTATTTTTGTGTTATCATTACAGTTACATCGGTTAGAATGGGGTAATTCTTCTCCCCAAGGGTAAGTCCGTTTGCTTTGAGCTTCTGCATCCCAACTCGCAGCTTTTTCCCATTCGGCTTCTGTGGGTAAACGTTTTCCGACAAAGTTACAATAGGCTTCAGCTTCATACCAACTTACTCCACAAACAGGATGGTCATCAAAGAGGGAGTCTTCTAACCAATATAAAGGCTGATTAACTGGATTTTTTTGTAACCATTGCCATCCTAATTGTGACCAATATTGAGGATTTTGATATCCTCCCGCTTGCATAAAAATTCGATATTGACCACAAGTTACTGGATATCGATCTATCCAATAAGTCTCTAAATAACGACGATGTAAGGGTCTTTCATTATCCATTGCTTCAACTGCATTATTTCCCATTTCAAACTCCCCCTCCGGAATTTTGAGGGTTTGGGGAGAATGATAATTTTTAGGGTAATTCTGAACAATTTTCGGTTGATTTAAATGTTTGAGATGATGTAACTGACCCACTAAAGCAATGGTTTCGGTGTGTTGGCTTTCGTGTTGTAAAATAAATCGCCATAACCTTTCTTCATCTTCAATTGAAGCTGTATCCAGATAACGCCAAAGGTGACAGCGAACTTCTTCTAAATACCCATTAATAGTTGAAATCATGGGTAACTGAATTCGTTCATTTTTGGGTAAACCATCCGCCCGAAAGAGTTGATGGTATTCTGGAAATAAAGATGAAAAACCTGCACATTTTTCGAGTAACCAATAGCTTTCCGTAAACGCAATATGCCCAAAATGCCAACCCATCGGACTAAAATCAGGATGAGGTTGGGCGCGAAATGCTATTTCGTCTAAGCTTTCTAACTGTTTTAATGTACCTAGACGACAGCGATGAAAAGCATAATGCAGGCTATCTTTAAGCGAGTTTTTTGATGTGAATCTCAAGATTTTCTCCCACACTAATAAGACTTTGTTCTGGACAAGAATGCCAATTCCCTGCAAATAAAGGTTCAGAGGCAATGATCACAGAATGAGGGAATTTCGGATCATTTTGCAAGTAATATAAACTGGGTGCAATGCCAGCAACAGCATAACGAGAAGCCACCATTTGCCGCCCGTCACAGATTATCATATTAACTAAAGCTTTGACATCTGCTAACTCGGCAAGTTCTTGTATAATCATTAATGTGGTGTGTAAAGCTTCCATGAGAGTTGCTTGCTCGGCTGAGGTGAGTTCATTAATGAGTAAACCAAAAAGATGTTCTGAGTCTGTAGTTCCTTCAATAGCCTGATAAACTGTATCTCGCAGACGATTACGAATTAGTCGATAGAGACTGCTACGAAAATCTTGAATATAACCATTATGAGTAAAGAGTAACTGTTCATGTTGAAAAGGCTGACAGTTTGTTAAATTAACCGCTTGACCTGGAGTTGCACTGCGAACATAGGCTAATATCTTTCCCGACTCAATATAACGAGTGAGACTATTGAGATTAGAATCCCTCCAAATCGGTAGAATATTTTTATAGGTAAAAGGATCGGTGTGTTGGGTGGCGTGATACCAACCGAGTCCAAAGCCATCCGCATTCAGTAAAGCCTCTTTCATCTCACGAGGTTGATAACTTTGAACAATTAGGGAATGGGGAGGATCCGATAAAATTCGCTCTAGGGGAATGGGTAAGCCTAGATAACCCAGTAAACGACACATAAGTTGTGAATACTTCCAAAGTCTCTATTGTATAGCATTGATAGCCGAAAACTGGGGATAGTTTTGTAGAGATATCGGATGTTAAGTCAATCCATTAGTCAATTCCTACGACCCTGCATTCCTAGTTTTCTGATTCCTGGAAGCAAATGTTCTACAATGCTTGATGGTTGCCTGCGATCGCCAAGCCTGCTGTTAAGCTTATCGCTCGGTACTTCTATTCAGATTAACTGGAATTGACTCTAATGATTGTTCCAACCTCAAGCTTTAAACCCCGTCGAGTCCATCAACACAGCCTCACCGTTTACCAACTAACTTGGATCTCAGTCTCTCAGGTTATCGTTTCTATCTGTGTGGTGTTGGGAGTGACATCGACTCAAACCCACGCACAAGAACCGTTTAACCCTATCCTTGAAGTTGGAGTGGTTCAACAATTTGGCAAACAACCCACAGACACACTTCTCCTCAAAGCCAAACCCAATGATCACCTTACTTTGCGTTTCCCCACTCCAGAAGGGGAAAAAGTCCTGCAAACCCTAAGTGTTCTCCTGAAAACTGAAACAAAACCCCTACCTGAACCCGTTGTTGATGAACGAATTGTGTTCAGTAGCCATCGCAGCTTTGAAACGGCTGAGGAACAAGCGGAAAAATGGCGACAGATGGGAATTGAAGTTGAACTTGCTCAACCCGACTTGTGGCAAGTTTGGGCAAAACGCAGTGTGTATAGTACACCCTTGTTACGTCGTTGGTTGCTAGAAAGTCTGAAAGCCCAGGGATATTCAACACCTCGTTTACAAACTCAAGTTCTCAGACAACAACGCATTCCCTACTGGATATTAGGGGGCTTTCGTTACAACCGCCATGAACTTCAGGTGAGTGCAACTCAGAATGTTATTGAGGTTCATCAAGGTACTAAAGATCCCCGACCCATGACCTATGGGGGGAGTTTAGCACTGCAACCTGATGCCTATGGGACTTATACTTTAGTTAATCATGTTCCCCTCGAAACCTATTTGCGAGGAGTTGTGCCTCATGAGATGGGGGCTTGGCCTCCAGATGCGTCTATTGAAGCTCAAGCGATTTTATCGAGGACTTATGCTTTACGCAATTTACGACGGTTTGAGGCGGATAACTATCAACTCTGTGCGAATACGGACTGTCAAGTTTACAAAGGGTTAACGGAAGTTTACCCCTCTACGGATCGCGGCGTGAAGGTAACAGAAGGATTAGTTCTCACTCAGAATAATGAGTTAGTTGATGCGGTGTATTTTTCTTCTAGTGGTGGGGTAACGGCGAGTTTCCGGGATATTTGGAATGGACCAGACCGGACTTATCTACAATCAGTGGTGGATGCACCGGGTCAGGTGTGGGATTTACCGAATAATAGTTTAGCCTCGGAGCCGAATTTTCGGCGATTTATGAGTTTGAGAAAGGGTTTTAATGAAGAAGGCTGGAGCGATTTTCGCTGGCGAGAAGCAACGAGTTTAAAGGCGATGACAGCCCATCTGAAATATTATCTGGAGCGGAAATATGGGACTAAACCCGATTTTGAAACGATTACACAGGTTCAAGTGAGTGAGCGATCGCATTCTGGACGTGTGTTGCAAATGAAAGTCCAAACCGATAAAGGGGTGATTCAGATTGAAAAGGATGAAATTCAAAATGCGTTTTGGCCGCCAATTAGCACTTTATTCTATCTTGATCCCATTTATGACAAAAATAAAAAACTAGATGGCTATGTGTTTGTCGGGGGTGGCTTTGGTCATGGTGTGGGGTTAAGCCAAGCCGGATCGTACAAACTTTCTGATTTAGGTTGGTCTAGCGAACAAATTCTTAAGTTCTATTTTCCCGGTACCGAACTGCAACCGTTGAATGAATCGATTGTTTTCTGGCAACCATTACAGAAGATTGAGCAGGAGACTCAAGTAATGAGGGACTAGGTTAGAATAGTGCTAAGATCTTGCTTTGATTTAAAAAATCTTCTCAACTAGCTTGCTAGTTGGTGGATTCATAACCTAGTCCCGATCAATGATCGATCCCCAAATTATGGGATAGAGAAAGGGTTATTTCTAACTTTTTTTGGGAATATCAGTGACCAGTTATGGCTGTAACTGGTTGCTGTTTGCTGTTTACCAATAATTCCCATAACCCTCGCGCCCTACATAGAATCTTCTTGGTGAGTTGTGATGGTGCAGTCTGATGTAGCATAAGCAACACAAGTCAGAACGTATCCCGCTTCAATTTGATCGTCATCTAAGAAAGACTGATCGGATTGGTCAACGCTACCCGATTCTACTTTACCTGCACAAGTTGAACAAGCACCTGCACGACAGGAGAAAGGTAAATCAATTCCTTCTTCTTCAGCTTGATCCAGGATATAAACATCATCGGGAACATCAATGGTTTTTTCCCCATCCGGCATTTTCAGTGTAACTTTGTAAGTTGCCATGTTGTATTTCTCCTAATTTTTTTTGATTGTATCCATACAGCCCGACGCTTCAACTCAGAGGGTCTTGCTATCGGTAAAGTGGTTCGTGGTGTACTTTCAATTTAGTACAGAGCTTCTTCTTGATGGGTGCTGATCACACAGTCAGAAGTTGGATAAGCCACACAAGTTAAAACGTACCCAGCTTCAATTTGATCGTCGTCTAAGAAAGACTGATCAGACTGATCAACAGTACCGGATTCGATCTTACCAGCACAAGTTGAACAAGCACCCGCACGGCAGGAAAAAGGCAGATCCAAGCCTTGTTCTTCCGCTTCATCGAGGATGTACTTGTCCTCCGGGACTTCAATGGTTTGTTCCCCTTCAGGCATTTTCAGGGTGACGTTATAGCTTGCCATGTGATTTTCCGTTTGGTTGAACTTGAAGAAAGTATAAGCTGATCTTATGCAAAAACTAAAGATGATTAGCCCTTGCGCTGCTACTTCAGACTTTCTTTATCTTCTGATATTAAGGGAAAAAACTGACCTTTTACAATGGATCGGAGGCAGAGTTTGAATGGTTTTTATTATAACTTTTTCTAATTACATCCTAATTGCTTATACCTGCCCCCCTCAAAACAGATGTCAACTCCCCTAAAGCAGAAGCTAGAGACTTCTGTGGGGGGACTTTCAACCCAAATCAGTTTTTTTATTTCATGCTCAACCTTGATGAAGATTCGAGAAGCTGAGTCTCAATCCAAATTATTGTGAATCACTTTTAATAATTTTGGGTTAAAGGCTAGAAAAAACCTTATTTTCTGTAGACTCATATACTTTTGTTTTGAAAATATTTAGGTTATTATTGAGAATAACTTTCAATAAATATCGTAACGGTTGACCCCTGTAACCCTTCTTCTCCTCCAGAACTATGACAGCATCAACACTTGAGTCCCAAGCTTCTCCGTCAAAGCGTCCAGTTCGCTCGAATTTACAAGCCTGGTATCGCCCCACTGTCTCTCCAGAACAGGGAATTTTGTTAATTTTACTAGGAGCCGCTTTAACCGGATCAGCTTTAGCTCAACATTGGACGAGTTCAACCACCTTAGCCCTGATCTGTGCCTTTTTTGCTTTACAAACTGAATATCCTCTGATTTTACAAATTAAACAGCGTCGCAGTTGGAAGCCGCGCTTTCTCACTTGGACAATATTATACGGAAGCGTTGCTTTAGCGATCGCCTGGATACTCTACCTACAGACGCCAGAATTACTGTGGGTTTACCTGATGGGGACTATTGCTCTGATCATTGATGCTATTCAAGTTTATTACCAAAAACAAAAATCGATTTTTAATGAACTCAACGGGTTTACCGCTATCTGTTTAGCCGCACCTCTGGCTTATACTGCCACGACTGGACATTTATCCTGGGAAGCGATGGCGCTGTGGATACTGAATACTCTATTTTTCGGGAGTGCGGTCTTTACTTTCAAGCTGCGGAAAAAGAAAGGAATCTCCCGTAGAGCCGGAGTCGTGTATCATACGGTTGCAAGTGTGATGGTTATCCTGCTTTATGGGTTAAACTGTCTCTCTCTAGTGACAGCATTGGCGTTTTCCGTCGCTTTGCTGAAATTTCTGATGGTTTGCTGGCGGTTTGACTGGTATCGCACGACTAAATTTCATTCTGTGGCGATCTTTGAAACCCGATGGGCTTTAATGTATATTGCGATCGCGTCTATCAGCCTTCTCCCGGCTCATTTACCTCAGTCTTAACCTCGAAGCTCACGTGAATATCTCCCGCCAGTAAATACTTCGTATTCTACTGGGGGCTTCTAGATCATAGAAAGCTGAACACACTCTGATCTCGAAGTTTCCTGCTTCACAGGCTGTCTATCGACTAAGCCTCCACAGGCAGACAAGACAATACCTGCCTCGCTTAATGCCCGATTCAACACATTAATTGCCGCATTTTCATCACGATCTAAAACTGTATTACATTTCGGGCATTCATGTGTCCTGATCGACAAATCCTTCGGTACAATTGCACCACAGATTGAGCATTCTTGAGTAGTTCTATAGGCAGAGACTTTAACAAAATGAACGCCGCGTTTTACCGCTACTGCTTCCAGTATTGTTAAAAATCCTCCCCATCCCGCATCAAGAATAGACTTGCCTAAAGGTGTTCGTACCAATCCTTTAATGTTCAAATCCTCAACAGCAATCAAGTCATATCGATTAACTAAAGAATGAGCTATTCTATAATGCTGTTCTTTACGTTGTCGCTGTATTTTTTGATGAATTCTTTGAACTCGGTTGAGTTGTTTTAGGTAGTTCTTAGAACGTTTCTGCTTCCTTGATAACCTTCGTTGCGAGGTCGCTAGTTGAGCTTGAGCATTACGGTAAAAGCGTTTAAAGGGGAAAGTTTCACCAGTAGAGGTTACAGCTAATTCCTTTAAGCCAACATCGATACCGACCCCAGTTTTGATTTTTTCAACTGGTATTAATTCGGGAACAAAATCATCTTTTAAACTGAAGCTAACATACCAACCATCGGCTTTTTTGATAATTGTTGCTGTCTTGATTACAAACCCATCAGGGATAGGTCGATGAACAACAACAGGGATAACCCCGATTCGGGTTGTGATAATGTTTTTACCATCAAACTTGATAGCTCCTTTAGGATGATTAACTCGACTGAAACCAAGCGACCTTAAAGAACCTATTTTCTTAAACCGAGGTTTACCACCACGTTTTCCGGACTGATCAGGAATCAACCAACGTTCCCAAGCTTTCTTAAGTCGTTGTAAGTTAATCTGTTGAACTTCTGAATAAATCTCTTTGTATGCAGGAAATAGCTTTTTGGTTTCCTTGAGTTCTGATTGCTGAGAGTAATAATCAACTCTTGCAGAGATCTCACCAATCGGACATAAAATTAAACAGCATCGGTCTACATAGCAACGAGTTCTGGTTAACCAGTCTAGACGCTGGCCGAGTGCGTAATTCCAGTGCCGTCGCAACAACTCTAACCAGTATTCTATCTGGTTAATTTGCTGTTGACTCGGCTTGATTTTGTAGCAGTGAGTGATTATCATGGGTATCATCATACCACTTGCCGCTTTTTATGACAACTAACTACGAAAAAGGGTTTAGGTCTGTCTATTCTCTTACCGCTCACATGGTTTTGGTGACAAAATACCGTAAAAAAGCTATTTCACAGCAAATGCTAAATAGGTTAAACATAATATTCAATGAAACCTTTCAGAAGTGGGGATGTAGATTAATTGAATTCAACGGAGAAAGTGATCATGTTCACTTACTGTTTGCCTACGCCCCTCAAGTTCATCTAAGTAAATTAATCGCTAACTTGAAAACAGTATCTAGCCGATTAATCCGAAAAGAATATCCAGAACTTCTGGCTAAGTTTTACAAAAAGCCTGTTTTCTGGACTGGCTCATACTTTCTGGCTTCTTGTGGTGGCGTAACTGTAGAACAGTTGAAAAAATATGTCGAAGATCAAGACCCTATCCGATAATTCCCCTCACCGTTAAACGCTTCGCGCTATAACGGGAGACCCCTTATCGGCAGACTGTTGGTTTTTTCTAGACTTGTGCAGAATCAGGACAAAAAGAGACAATAAAGCGGAAGATTGAAAAATAACAGTTTTATGATGCCTAGCGATCCTTCATTTTATAGTCCTACCTCTACACCCATTCGAGTGGGTATTGTGGGAACTGGGTATGCGGCTCAAACCCGAGCAGAAATCTTAAAAACCGATTGGCGATCGCAACTGATTACCGTTTCAGGGCATACTTCAGATAAAACGAAAGCACTCTGTCAACGCTTGGGTGTCGAAGCCTCTGTTTCTTGGGATCAACTGGTTAACCGCGATGATCTTGATCTCGTGGTGATTGCAACCATTAACCGGGATCACGGTAAAATTGTTCGAGCGGCTTTAGAACAGGATAAACACGTGATTGTTGAATATCCTCTCAGTTTAGATCCGATAGAAGCCGACGAACTGATCGCTCTGGCCCAACAGCAAAACAAACTCCTACACGTCGAACATATTGAACTCTTAGGTGGCTTGCATACTGCGATTAAAAAGTCTCTGAGTGATATTGGTGAGGTGTTCTATGTTCGTTATATGACCATTAACCCCAAACATCCAGCTCCTGATAAATGGACTTACCAACATTCGTTGTTTGGATTTCCTTTTTCGGGTGCTATCTCTCGCCTCCATCGTTTAATTGATTTATTTGGGAAAGTTGAAACCGTTAGTTGTCAAAGCCGCTTTTGGAATACAACAGCAGACTTTTATAAAGCTTGTTTATGTACGGCTCAACTTCGGTTTCAGAATGGTCTTTTAGCTGAGGTGACTTATGGGAAAGGGGAGACGTTTTGGCAACCTGAAAATACATTTACCCTTTATGGTGAAAAGGGTACTTTAATTTTTACCCCTCAGCAAGGTCAACTGATTCAAGGGGAAACTGCACAAACTTTAGAAGTTCCGAGTCGTCGGGGGCTATTTGCGAAGGATACTCAGATGGTTTTAGAGCATTTATTACATCATACTCCTCTCTATGTTACGGTGTCTGAAAGTGCTTATACTCTTAAAGTTGCAGGTGCGGCTCAAGAGTCAGCCCAAACGGGTCAAACGGTAGAGGTAAATCATTTATAATAGTTAGGCGACTTCTAGACAATAACTTTGTTGGACTCGCTCTAGTTCTAAATCGGAAAACCGATCAACCGCCCAATTTGCTAGCCGTTGAAGCATATGAAGCGGGTAGGTATGAGCAACCCCAACCACTGCTATTTTTGCTTGTTGAGCGGCTTGAATTCCTGCAAATGTATCTTCTATGGCTAAACATTCAGAGGGATTTAAATTGAGTGAGGGATAGTGGTGGTTCAGTCGTTCAACAGCTAATAAATAACCTTCGGGATCGGGTTTGCTGGTTTGAATTTCGTCTCCGGCGACAATCACTGAGAAGTATTCGTTAATTTTAGCACGATTTAAGATTAATTCAATTTCTGATCGCACGGCTCCACTGACAACTGCCATTTTTAAGTCGGCCGCATGAATTTGAAGAATAAATTCTTGAATACCTTCATAGATGGGTAATTCTTCTAGGGCTTCCATCTGTTGAGAATAGGCTTGAGTTTTGCGCTGAATTAATCGATCTAGATATTCCTCTGTAACGACTCGCCCGCGATGAGTGAGTAAGTTTTTGAGACAGGCGCGATCGCTACGTCCTAAACAATATTGTCGAAATTCGTCGGGTTGCGTGCGTAAGTTTTCTTCAATGAGTAACTGTTCAATGAGTCGTTCGTGTAGGGGTTCATCGTTAATAATGATGCCGTTAAAATCGAATAAAACTGCTTTCAGTGTCATAAAATTTTAGGTTTAATTAACTACAATTTGAATGAAGATTAATCATCCCAAGTTAAGCAGGGGCGGGAAATTCATCTCGATTATTGTATTTAGGCGTATTATAGCGAACTTGAACTTGAGAATTCACAGAAGTTAAAGTCCTGTTTAGAATAGGTTTAATTCCCTGGCTAATTTGATGAACCCACCACCAATCATGGGTTTGAACTTGACCAAATCCAGCTTGTGTCATCCAAGTATCAACACTCGCCGTAGCATAGGCTTTGATATAAGGTTCTTCAAAAATTTCTGTCAACCATTCAGTTTGGCGGAGTGTGTGTTGATTTCCATCTAAAACGATGATTTCTCCCCCAACTCGGAGTAAACGAAAGCTTTCTTGAATAATATTTTGAGCAATTTCTGGCGGTGTTTCATGGAACAACAAAGAGGCACTGACTAAATCAAAAGATGAATCATCAAAGCCTGTTTTTTCAGCGTTTGCTTGTCGAAATTTGATTGTTAATTGAGCTTTTTCAGCTTTAACTTTAGCTGCGACTAACATATAAGGAGATAAGTCTATACCGATAACTTCAGCATCCGGAAAAGCCTGTTTTAAAACTAAAGTTGTTGAACCTGTACCACATCCGAGATCTAAAATTCTCCGGGGTTTAACTCGAACTTTATCAATTAATCCTTGTCTAACAATGGGTTCAGTCGGGGGTAAAACATACTGGGTAACAGGATCATAGGAAACCGCAGCACCTCGGTTCAGATATCCGCCTTTAATCCCATGAAAATTTTGAGAGGAGTAGTAGTTGGGATAGATTAAATGAGGATCAGTCAGCTTTGCGCTTTCTTCTTCCCAGTTAATACTGTTTTCAAATTCTTTGAGGGCTTTTCGATCAACGAGAATATTCTCAAAAATCGGAGCGAGAAATTGTTGAAAAATTGTATCTTGACGAACAGACATAGGAATTGATGTTAACTTACTCTTAATGTTATCGTGTAAATTCAGAGGGTCAGTACCGCTTGATTCTCAAGGTTTTGAGTCAGACTTGAAAGAGTTTAGCACTAGACCACTTAACTTGGTTGAGGGTGTCAGGAATATTTTAGATCATTCTAGCAAGAACTTTCAGAGTTGATCCCGATGAAAATGATTCTAATTTGGATTGAGGGAGAAACTGGGCTAAGATAGACAAGAGAGAACAGCTTGAATGGCTTTTTGGGGAGTATCAACTAGAATAACGTGATCAGGGGATAAATCAGTAAAAAAAGCTTGACTTTCTCTCTTTTGATTCAGTAAAATAACAGTTTTATTTTCTTTTAGTGCTAGGGCAATTTCTGAGGCGGTTCCGGCTCCCATCCCACAAGCAATTACAACGTCACTGGAAAGAACGTTAATCACATTTCGAGCATTTCCTAAGTTGGTAAAAATAGCCAGATCAACGGCTTCTGAAAGTCCTAAAGCAGTTGAACCCGGTAAGATTCCTAATGTTAAACCTTGACAAGACTTTGCACCCTGACAGGCGGCTTCCATGACACCAACATTTCGTCCTCCGGTTAACAAAACCCACCCGTTTTGAGCAATCAATTGACCGAGTTGATAAGCATTTTCTCGATCCACTAAACTTGCTGTTTCACCAGGACCCATAAGACCAATAATCGTTTTTTTCATCAATAAAATCCAAACGGTTTGATGTTTAAAAAAAGTTAATAATTCACTTCAAATCAAAAAACAGTATGCTATCCTAACTATATTCTTTTTGTACTTGTAGCTATGGTTAAAGTCTCTGCACCTGCTATTATTCAGATGCGCCAAGAGTTAATGGCAGAATCTAGCCTATGTTTTAACTTTATGGTTTTGGTTGTCACCTCCTGTTTAATCGCTACATTTGGTTTACTGAGTAACAGTACGGCTGTAATTATTGGGGCGATGTTAGTTGCTCCTTTAATGTTACCTCTGAGAGGACTGGCTTTTGGTGCGTTAGAAGGGGATATCGAGTTATTTCGTCGAAGTATCATTTCACTGGTTTCGGCTACGATATGCGCTTTAATCTTATCAATATTTTTAGGTCGCATAACAGGTTTTCAGTATTTTGGATCAGAAGTTATTGCTCGAACTCAACCCACATTAATTGACTTAGGAATCGCGATTGTGGCGGGTGGATTGAGCGGTTTTTCTAAGGTTCGATCCGGAATTAACGATGCAGTAGCGGGAACGGCTATTGCTGTTGCATTAATGCCTCCTTTGTGTGCTGTGGGTTTAACGATGTCTCAAGGAATTTGGGAACAGAGTTATGGGGCTTTTTTACTTTATTTTACTAACCTATTAGGAATTAGCCTCGCCTGTATGGTAGTTTTTATTATGGCAGGCTATAGTCGAGTAAATATCGCTTTAGGTTGGGCTATTTTACTGACAGGACTCCTCTTTTTTCCTCTGGGAATCAGTTTAGTGCGATTAATTATTCAAGGTCAAGTTGAGCATAATCTGACCCGAATGTTTAAACGTAATACCTTAACAGGTCAACGAGTGGAACTCCTGGATACGGATATGGTTTGGACTCGAAATCCGACTACTGTATATCTTAAAGTACGCTCCAGAGAGCCAATCACCCCCAGACAAGTTCGTTTAGTTCAAGAATTTTTAGAAGACCGAATGGCGCGGAATTTTGAATTGATTTTCCTCGTAGACTCGGTGACAGAAGTAAGAGCAGAAGAAACTCCCCAAGATTTATCAGAATCTGAACAAACATCAAAAAGAGAAAAAGAGATCAACTCACAAATCAAGCTGATTCGTTTTCGTAAGAATAAACCGTTACCTTGAATATACCCTGTATCCTACAATAACAAACCCCCAATCATACCCGCTAAGAGAATAAATCCCACCCAAACATTCTGGCGAAAAATTTCACCATAAACAGGTTTAGGAATTTCTGGTTGTTTTAATTGGCGATATTGCTGAAACCAAATTCCCAAAGCGATCGCCAAACTCACCCCATATTCCCAACGTAATCCCATCTGAATTCCCAACACCGCAAGTAAAACCACCGTTGCTAAAAAGCAAAAACCCACCGCATTTGCCGCTTGATCACCAAAAAATAACGCACTAGAATTCACCCCCATCCGTTGGTCATCTTCGCGATCGCTCATCGCATAAACCGTATCAAAACCCAATGTCCAAACCACAGTAGCTCCCCAAAGTAACCAGGTTACAGCTTCTAAGCGACTCGTCGCCGCACTCCAACTAATCAAAACTGCAAACCCCCAGGCGATCGAAAGCACTAACTGAGGAACCGGAAAAAAGCGTTTAGCCAGGGGATAACCAATAATCACCGGAACCGCCGCCACACAAAGCCAAAAACTCAGAGGATTGAGGTAAAAAGCGAGTCCCGCTGCACAAGCAAACGCCACCACAGCGACGACAATACCCGTTTTTACCGTTAAAGCACGAGAAGCTAAGGGACGGCTGCGAGTGCGTTCAACCTCTGGATCAATATCACGATCCCAGAGATCATTAATGACACATCCTGCGGCACTAGTCGCCACGGTACCTAAGACAATCACCAAAACCAACATCCAGGGGGGCGTTCCTTGTGAAGCGAGAAATACTGCCCAAAGTGCAGGAATCATTAAGATCAGACGGCCTGCAGGTTTATCCCATCGTAATAATCGAATAATTTGGATCAAAGTTGAATCAGAGTTCGGCTGCGATTGAATTAGCATTTCGATAGGTTTCAATTGGTACTCAGTTTTCATGTTTTATTTTATAGTTTTGGCGTGAAGCTGTCATGGGTAATCGTCCCTTGAGTTTTGATTTGGAGTGAGAATCTTTATTGATCAAAAACCGGAGACTTATTCGGGTTGATTGTATGAGATGATCGACACAATGGACGCTAAAAATACAGTTTTATGATTAATTCAGCTTCTACAACACAATTTTCTGCTTCCCCCCAAGGCCTAGATCGAATTATTGCGGCAATCGATCTGGGGACAAACTCCTTTCATATGGTTATTGTCAAAATTGATCCGACATTGCCGAGTTTTACCATTATTGATGCTGAAAAAGATATGGTGAGGCTCGGAGATTTTGATGCAAAAGGTCATTTAAAATCAGAAGTGATTGAACGCGGAATCACCTGTTTAGATCGTTTTCAAAAAATCGCTAAAACTTACAACGCTGAACAAATTGTTGCTGTCGCCACCAGTGCTGTTCGAGAAGCGCCCAATGGTCGGGATTTTATCAAACGAGTTTCTGATGAATTGAATTTAGAAATTAGTGTGATATCTGGTCAAGAAGAAGCCCGCAGAATTTATCTCGGGGTTCTCTCTGCAATGGAGTTTAACAATCAACCTCACATTATTATTGATATTGGAGGCGGATCAACAGAACTGATTTTAGGAGAAGGTCGAGAAGCCCTATTTTTAAGTAGTACAAAAGTCGGTGCGGTTCGTTTGACTCAAGACTATGTGAAAAGTGATCCAATTAGCCGAAATGAGTTTGTATCTTTACAAGCATATATTCGGGGAATGTTAGAACGTACCGTCGATGAACTGACTTCTCATCTCCAAAAAGGAGAACCTGTTCGTTTAATAGGAACATCAGGAACAATTGAAACGTTAGCAATTATTAATGCACGGGAAAAATTAGGAACCGAACCCACTCCTTTATCGGGTTATGAACTGAAATTGAGTGATTTACAAGATTTAGTCAACCGCTTTCGGAAAATGTCCTATGCTGAACGCTTAGAAGTTTCAGGTATTTCTGATAAACGGGCTGAGATTATTTTAGCCGGAGCGTTAATTTTACAAGAAGCCATGATCCTCCTAAAAATTGATGCTTTAACCATCTGTGAACGGAGTCTCCGAGAAGGAGTTATTGTTGACTGGATGTTAACCCATGGGTTAATAGAAGATCGATTACGCTATGGAAGTTCAATTCGTCAGCGTAGTATTCTAAAAATTGCTCAAAAATATCAAGTTGATTTAGATCATGGTGAACGAGTTGCTGCTTTTGCACTGAATTTATTTGATCAAACTCAACGAATTCTGCACGACTTTGGCTCGGAAGAACGAGAGTTTTTATGGGCGGCAGGAATTTTGCATAACTGCGGTTTATACATTAGTCATTCAGCTTTACACAAACACTCTTATTACTTAATTCGACATGGAGAATTACTCGGATATACAGATACAGAAGTTGAAACCATTGCTAATCTAGCGCGTTATCATCGGAAAAGTTCTCCGAAGAAAAAACACGAAAATTATCAAAATCTGTCTAAAAAAAATCGCCAAATTGTAGATAAATTGAGTCCAATTCTTCGATTAGCAGTGGCTTTAGATAGACGACAAATTGGCGCAGTTGCTCAGGTAACTTGTCAATGTCATTGGGACACCGGAGAATTGCATCTCAGTCTCAAACCTGCTGATCCTCAAGATGATTGTGCTTTAGAATTATGGAGTTTAAACTTTGAAAAAGAAGTCTTTGAGGTTGAGTATGGATTAAAAGTGATTGCGTCTTTAGAATCTTTAGCCGTTGTTCTGTGATTCTCGTTTTGTTATATTTGGGGTCAGTGGTTTTTACTCTGAACTCGATTTTAAAGTAAAAAATTCATGTTTTAGACGCCTATTTTTTCTCAAAAATGGAGGATTAAACAGCGTTTTTAGGATGAGAAAGAATGAGTAGAGTTCTCCGGGTTCTGTTCGTTCTTTCCACTGACCCTGACGACAAAAGAGCATTTCTACTAACTGTCGATGTTGGGAAAGACTGAGTTGTTTAAACTTCACGTTTAGAGTCAACGATGAAGGAAGGAAAGTGTAGTGAGTCACTTCTCCTGTTAGTTTTAACCCTTCTTCTACTAGCTCAAGTTGAACAGGTAAAGACTGATTTTCAGTCAAAATATTTTCAGTATCGTTTAATTCTTGAGACAGTTTAATTTCGACCCCCACTTCCGAAATTTTCGTTGTCATTCCCCATCGGGTTTGATTGGGTAATTTTAAGCAGACAATTTTTTGAAGTTCAAACCAATCGTAAGGATCAGATTTGGGAGCATCAATTAATGCTAAAAGTGCTACAAGAATACTCAGTAAATTATATAGACTCCAGATTAAAACAAGGCTAAAACCTTGAGTTAGTTCAGCCACTTCCGGCGTGGTTTGCACAGTTCCCCACAGTCCTAAAATTCTGAGTAGACCCATTAAGGTAGCAACCAATAGCACAATTAAAGGTAAACCTAGAGTCCAATTGAAGGTAAACTTATAGCTAGAAAGACCTTTTTGAGTGACTTTAAATTTTTGCTTAAATGGATTAATTAATACTAAAAAAACAGCTAAAGATAGGGGCAAGCAGAGAATAACTTCATAAATTCCTGAAATGATTACCGAACGACTTTGATAGTTGAGCCATCTAAAAACGACCAGTTGAACCAGATAATAAGGAACAAAGAAATACAACCATTCTTCTGATGTTGCTTTCACCGGAAAAACCCCTAAAAAAGCATAGGCTAATGGCATCATTAAGAAATAAGTATATGCCCAAATGCTTAACCAGTTCATTAATCCTTCTAAATGAGCTAATCTTTGAGAAACTGTTAAACCGCGAATGGTGAGGGGATTTGCATTAATAAAAAAAGCTTGTAGTGTTCCTCTCCCCCATCGTTCTCGTTGTACAAAATAGTTTGTTGTATCTTCTGCGGCGAGTCCTGCACTGAGTTTTTCATTCAGATAAATCAGTTCATATCCCTGAGCAGATAAACGAATACCTGTAAAATAATCTTCGCTGGTAGATTCAGTTACAAAGCCACCTACTTCTTCAAGAGCATGACGTTGAACCACAAAGGATGTTCCGGCACAAACAGCACTGTTAACTCCATCTTTTAATCGTTCAATTTGTCGATAAAAGACTTCTTCAGCCGAATTTAAAACTTTATCTAATCCTAAATTTCGAGCAATCGGATCAGGATTATAAAAGCTTTGAGGCGTTTGAACTAAACCCACTTTTTTGTCTTGAAAAAATCCAACAGTTCGAGTTAAAAAATTGCGAGTTGGGATAAAATCGGCATCAAAAACAGCGATGAGTTCACCGCGAGTTAAAGGAATAGCATGATTTAAGTTCCCCGCTTTTGCATGAAAGTTATCAGGTCTAGCAATATACTTACATCCTAATTCTTGAGCCATTTTTTGAAGATCTGGACGCCGACTATCATCTAACAAATAAATGTTTTTGTGAGGATAATCTATCGCCTGACATCCCATAATTGTCCGTTTTAAAATAAATGCAGGCTCTTTATAGGTCGGAATTAAAATATCAACACTTGGGTTGTATTTTCCTTCTCTAACGTTAATTTCCATTTGATTGGCTTGCTGAGTTCTATTTTTAGTTTTCAGCATTAACCACAGTCGAATTATACCCGAAACCCAGATGAAAACTTCAAAGAAAAGTAGTCCTAAACTGAAAGTTCCATTTAAAGGGTCACTGAAATTTAAGCTAGATAACGATCGCCATAAAATATAGCGAATCATTAAAGCTAATACAATAGCTACAATAATAGCCTGTGACCATAACTTAGGGCGAGGGGAAATTTTGATCACCGCTAAGGCTGTTGTTATTAATATAATGGTTGGTAAAAGTAGATATTTTTTTGAAATTTTAGGAGCTTGTATCCAAATTGGAGGATTTTTTTGTCCCAGATGGAGATGAGTAAAAAACTGGGTAATTGTTTCTGATCCAGAAAACCATCCCCAGATCAGAGTAGAAAATAAAGCGATCGCACTCAGTAAAACAAATGTAGCGATGGGAGGATGGCTAATACTCCAAATAAAGCGTTGTCTCCAACTTTGGTGATTATACCCAGATGTCATCGTGTAGAACTCCTAAATGAATGAGTGTTAGCTTTTCAAAGCCGAGGGGGCTTCTGAGCCAGACCTCAAAAAGGTAGCCTTGTTACATTATTTAACATTTTTATGAAAATTCAATGAGAGATTGACTAAAATTCACTAAATACTCCAAAGATCAGCCTTTAGACTGATCTTTATGATCACGCTTTCAATATTTAATATAATGGGCGTGAGTTTTTTATAAGCTTAAACTGAGAATTCCCTGAATCTTTGAATCTCCAATGAGTAAAAAATTAGGGTAGACAACGCCTACCCTTTTTTAGACTTTTGATTTTGCAAGATAGCTATCCTGACTCTGTTGTTTGAGGAAAAGAACCTCTGAGGAAATGCTCAATATTTTCGATGTTTCCTTGACAATAGTCGATTAATATTTATACCTTCTCTTTTGATGACAGCCAACTGATTTAGATGACTATCTGCCAAGGTGAAAAATCCTCAATTTCTATTTGTATTCGTATTGGTATTCTGGAGTTGAGTTCGCCAGCCCGTGATCGCTTGTTGGGCTGCGGCGTAAGAAGCTGTATCCACAGGAACTAACTCAGCCGCTTGAATAGCACTGTTAAACTGTCTGTTTTGAGCGCGAGACTGAGCAATTCTTAAAATTTCAGCACTCCATTGAGAAATTAACTGTTGAGCTTGCTGATAACTGGCTTCATCTGCTGTGATCTGACGAGCTTGATTAATCGCATTACTATAGGATGAAGCTTGTCCAGCTTGAATTGTAGCTTGTGCAGCTTGTAACTTAGCAAAACTTTGCTGAATTTGCTGTTGCTGTTGTTCCCATTGCTGAATTTGAAGTTGCGCCTGTTCATAAATAGGGCGGTTTGTTTGAGGGATGAGTCTAGCCGCAGCCAGAGCATCAGAGAAGTTACCCGCTTCCCCTCGTGCTTCAGCAATATCTAAAATAGTTTGACTCCAACGTTCTATATTTTCTTGAGCAGAAGGATACAAGGGATCTTGGGCGGGAATTTGACTCGCGACAATAATTGCATTGCTAAAGCTTGATGCGGAAGCATTTTGTAAAAAAGCTCTGGAATTTGCAAGTACAGTTGGACTATCAATCGGATTTTCAGGAGTGGGTGTTGCTTCTGCCTGAGAAGTCGGGGCAGGATTAACTTCTGATTGGGGATCTGACGGAGATGGAGTATCAGTCAATTCGATCGGAGCAGTGGATGCAATCCCTCCCGTGGGTTGACCGAGAAAGATTGATTTGTTGGTGTAGAAAACACCTAGTAGTAGTAGTAGTGCAGTCGCTCCACTCCAAAGAACGAGTTGTTGTAAAAATGATCTATCCGACATAGTTTCTGTTGTAGAAGTTTTTTGAGTCGGGGGGTCGATCTGAGTGGGTGTTGAAGCAGAAGACTGATCAGCCGTGGGAGTAGGTTTGGCTGATGAACGTTCAGAGGTTTTCTTTGAATTAGAATTGCCAAACTTTAACGGAAATTTCATAGGGCTATCAGTTGCCTTCGGGACGGCTCCATTTTGCTTCTGTTCGGAAGCTGAGTTAAGCATACTTCCATTATGACTCGCCATTGCTGGCGTTGTAGCTAAGGGTTCGGGTATTAGGATTTGATCAATTTTGCTTGCTGGATTTAGTACAAAGACCGGGTTTTGTTTGGGCCGCAGGTGTTGATCCGTTAATTGGGGTAGGCGATCGCTCAAAAAATGACACAAACTTTCAATCGTCTGGCATTCTCCAGAGTTGATCGCCTCTAGAATTGCTGCGGTAAAAAATCCATGACGCAAAGCGGAGGTTTCGCGTGAAACTTGATCTGGACGACAGGACAGTAAAGTCGGGATAGCCATTTGGTTGGCGAGTTCCATAGTGGCGGCTCCCACCTCGCTACCCGCACGCGCTCCTTGACTACGGTTGATATCGAGCAATACTAGGAGTTCTGAGGTCGGAGCCTCTTTCAGCTTCTCAAACAGTGACTTCAAGGAGATTCCGGTGGCTTCAATATTGGCTGGATTGCCGTCAATGGGGATTAGGTAGTCTTCCCCTTGATGGGTAATCCCATAGCCACTAAAAAAACACCACAGTTGATCTTCTGAGTTGAGTTGTTCTCTACAGATTGCTTCAATCCAATTTTCTAAGTGATCACGATTGGGGTAGGTGGGAATTCCCCAGACTTCAGGCGAGGTGTCACTCATTAATAGACTTTTGTCTGGAGCAAATCCTGCCTTTTCTACGAGGAGGCGGTGGAGAGCCTCAGCATCTCTCTGTGCATAGCTGAGGGGTTGTAGATACTGATATTGGTTAATTCCAATGGTGATGCAAGCGTGATGTTTCATCACTGACGCCCTTCCTTATATATAAGTCTGAATCTCTGCAAAAACGATAACATACTGAATCGGCTGACTCTCTAACTTCTTTTTATAGGGTGCATCCTCTGGCTAGAGGAGAAACAAGAGGATAATTTTTGGGACCACTCGAACCGTTCTAGTGATTCTTGTAATCATGGAAAAAAAATATAACCCCTCAAACCTCCTCTGGGCTTAGGATTCAAGCGTAAAATCCCCCAGTCAAAAAAAGAAATTTGATTTTTTTTAAAAAAAGGGTTGACAATCCAAGAAGAGTCAGCTACATTAGTAAATGCGCTCGAGAAAACACAAACCACTCGAACGCCGCCGAACCTAGATAAATCAATAGTTTGAAAGCCTAAGCACAGGTCTTCGTCACAACAAATTAGATAGGTTTTGGGAAACTGAAACCTCTCGAAAAACAACAAAACGAAACTAGCCGGAGAGGAAACAGAAGTTCTTCAAGAAATTGTAGAATAAAAGTGACCTCGACTCAAGTGAAATCAACACGGAGAGTTTGATCCTGGCTCAGGATGAACGCTGGCGGTCTGCTTAACACATGCAAGTCGAACGGACTCTTCGGAGTTAGTGGCGGACGGGTGAGTAACGCGTGAGAATCTGCCTCTAGGACGGGGACAACAGAGGGAAACTTCTGCTAATCCCGGATGAGCCGTAAGGTGAAAGATTTATCGCCTAGAGATGAGCTCGCGTCTGATTAGCTAGTTGGTGAGGTAAAAGCTCACCAAGGCGACGATCAGTAGCTGGTCTGAGAGGATGATCAGCCACACTGGGACTGAGACACGGCCCAGACTCCTACGGGAGGCAGCAGTGGGGAATTTTCCGCAATGGGCGAAAGCCTGACGGAGCAAGACCGCGTGGGGGAGGAAGGCTCTTGGGTTGTAAACCCCTTTTCTCAGGGAAGAA
>JBJHBL010000085.1:0-24760 GCA_050485465.1 Limnoraphis sp.
GTCTGCACCTGTAATCAACGGTTAATTGCTATTAACTGAATAATCGAAAACGCTCTCCAATTGGGGGGCGTTTTTAGTTGTTGTTTTTCCTTTTATTGCCATTAGGGAGATGCTTTCTCAAATTTTGATGAACCAACGTTTCTGATACATCCCATACAATACTATCCACCAGATGACAATATTAGCGATCGCAAAGGCTAAAGATCCATTTATTTCACCCGCCCAAGACACAAACAGATTTTGATAAATCCAGGTTTTCAAATTAATTGATCCACCATTTTGAGGGATGTTTGTATAAATTAAAATTCTCGCCAAAAACCCGGAAGCAACAAATAAAAAGATGGGGTTTAGTCCCATGACTTTAAAGGGAAATGCCCAGTTTTTTTGCTGACGAACTTCGATGAGTTCATAACAAATTGCGAGTAAAATTAATCCCCAACCTGCGGTTACGAGAACATAGGAACTTGTCCACAAAGTTTTATTAATGGGAAAGATGAATCCCCAAAAATGACCGATAATAATATTGCATAAACCGATAATCACTAAGTTTAAGCTAGTAGGGCTTTTGGTGGGTTGTTTTTTCAGCCAGTCTCCAGTCAGATAACCCATTAAAACGGTAACAACTGCGGGTAATGTACTGAATAATCCTTCGGGATCGTATTTTCCCTTTCCTAAAAGATGATTTTCACTGAAGATGAGGCGATCAATATAAGCGGCTAAATTTCCTTCTGGGGTGAGGTTTCCGGCTCCATAACCGGGAACGGGAATCAGTTGCATGGCGATCGCATATCCGAGTAAAATCATAACACATAAACCTGCTATTTGTTTGCGGGATAGGTGTAAAATTGCGATCGCAGAGAGTCCGTAGGCTAAACTAATTCGTTGTAAGACTCCCATAATTCTAATTGTACTGAAATCATAGTTCGGATAGCCATTGAGGAGGAGTCCGAGGAGAAACAATATTAGACAACGACGTAAAATTTTGAGATAGACTTTAGGGGAAATTACCTTTTTTCCCTCTCGGTACTCAGGGGTATATTTAGCAAGGGAGAATGTTATTGCTACACCAACAATAAACAAAAAAAAGGGGAAGATTAAATCGGTTGGGGTATAACCATGCCATTCAGCGTGTTTTAATAAAGGGTAGACATGATTCCAGCTTCCAGGGTTATTAACTAAAATCATGCTGGTTATGGCAATTCCTCGAAAGATATCTAGAGAAGTTAGACGCATTTTATTAAGTTTTGGCTCTGGTTCTTGAATATCAGTTTATTATAAAACAAAATAAAAAATCGTACCTTGATTAAAAGTACGAATCCTAAAAATTAGATGATATTAACTTAAACTCTTGATCAATTCACATCAAAAGACTAGATGAAAATTAGTTTTCGATGTCACTCACTTCGCCGACTTTAACGGCTGAAACCGTAACATCTCCGTCGTTATCTTCGATATAAATATCAAAGAAAAAGGCACAAAGAATAATCGGTTCCATGACAGCAAGAGTCACGGTATCATCAAAACCATTTAAAGTTGACCAGCCGGCAGGAACAATTTTATTAGTTTTGAGGTTTTTGAACTTTCCTCCGTATATCCACAACATCACTAAAGGTTCACCTTTTTGACCTTGAGGATCATCTTTGATATAGTCAAAAGAACCTGTACGAATGCGAAGAACCCAAATTCCAGGTGTCAGTTCTTGTTGAACTCCTGTATTTTGAATTCCTTCAATATTATCTTTAATGAGATAGCAATTGTCTTTACTGTTAACCACTAAATCAATAACTTCAGTGGGCCGAGTTTCAATGGACATTTGTGGACACTCCTTATTGAAATTGAGGGCTAGGTTTCGATGATTGTAGGCCATAGTAAAGAATAAAATTCTTGGACATCTGGCCAAGATTTAAGGTTCTCTTGGGAAAGTGTTCAAACCTAGATTAAGTGTCTCATAGTTTGACACCATTCAGTCTATGAGGATGTAGGCGATCGCCCTTAAGTAAATGTTAAGTGAAAAATGGAAATCGACTCTCAAAAAAGTGGCTCAAAAGTTAACAGGGTACAAAAAAAGAGCATTCATGGCAGAAGTAACCGAGGATTATTTTGATGGGTCTCCTCGGAAAGCGGAAACCCAACTCGGATGGTCACGGCAAGCGATCGCCACAGGATTAAAAGAACGAGAAACGGGAAGGGAATCCTTTGTGCAGATAACTATCAAGCAAGAGGAAGAAAAAAAACGGAAGAAATCCTGCCGAAATTGAAAGAAGACAGTGACCAGTGACCAGCGCGCTCCTTGCGGCTCGGCGGTACAGAGCGAGAGCGCAAAGTCCGGTCTTGGCGGAATAGTCGTTCGCGGAGCGTGCCGTCAGGCGTAGAGCGCAAACTCCGGTCTTGGTGGTTTCCATCAAGGAGGAAGTTTGCAAGAGAGCGAAGTTTGCAAGAGAGGAACGATGCCACGAGAGCAAAGTTTGTAATCTTAGTGACCAGTTATTAGTTATTAGTTATCAGGGGACAGGGGTTAGGGTTTAGGACAACTGTAAACTGTAAACTGTCTTCACTGGTCACTGTAAATTGCCTGTAGTAAGATTGCCTATTGCCTTGCGCGAAGCGCTATAATTTACTAACTTTTAAATCGTTTTAACTGTTTTTTTAACTCCTCTAAATTTTTCTGTTTAACGGCTTCATCTAAAGTTTCATTGTTTTGGAGTTCAAAAATTTGCATTCCTATCTCTAATTCTCGAATAATATTCCAATTCTGATCATCTGCCGGAATAAAAGCTGACCATTTTAGAGGAACTAATACGGTTTTATCGTTATAATTGTAAAAGAAATTTCTCAGTTTTTCCTTTAAATTTTTGGGTAAATCTTGACGATAAGCAATCGGATCATTGGGGATTTCAGGAGAAGTCCAAATTACTTTAATTTGAGCATAGGCTGCTGGATTATTTTTGGCTAAACGACTCATTGATACACTATTATTCGTGGCTACATCAATTTGATTATTAGCAACAGCGAGGGCTGTGGCTTCGTGACTCCCTGAAAAAACAAAATTTTTAAATGCTTTTTTCGGATTAACATTATTTCTGCTAAAGATATAATAATTTGGCACCAGAAAGCCTGAAGTTGAATTGGGATCATTCAAAGCAAAAGTCAGATTTGCAGAATTTTCGAGAATATATTGATCGCCATTTCCATTTTCAATTTTAGAAACAATTGGGTTATTTTTATTCGTGATTAAATAAGCAGAATAACTGTCAAAACCATCCAGATCAACCGTTTGAGCAAAAGCTTCTGCATTAGCAATTCTAACAGCTTCTAGATAAGATTTTCCCCCAAGCCATGCCAAGTGAACTTGTCCAAAGCGCATGGCTTCAATGACGCCATTGTAAGATGTCGCATAGAAAGCGTTAACAGGCATTTCTAATTCTTCTGACATCGCTTGAATAAATGGCTCCCAAATGGGTCTTTGGTTCGGTTGAGACTCGGTAGAAATAATACCAAAATTGAGTGTTTCAAGGTCAGATAAGGGTCTAGGGCTTGAAGGACTATTCGGTGAACAACTGGTGAGTAATTTAGCGGTACTACCAGAGATCATAAACCCCGAAGTCAATTTCAACCAAGAGCGTCTGTTCATAGATTTTAGGTCAATTATTAACACTTTAAAATGCAAAAACTATCAAGTGTCATGTCCGCTTAAAACTAACTCTTTAACGGCACTTTCATAAAGTTCATTGAGTCGGTTTTGATTCAAGTTAATCGTTAAATCATCAAAGACAATTTCTCCCTGTTTGAGAGCCACAGAACGGGTAAAATAACGCTGCACCATCTGAACTTGATGCAAAGATGTAATCACTGTAATACCATTTTGTTGGTTTAATTCACTCAATAATTCCATCACTTTTCGGGCTGATTCGGGATCGAGAGATGCGATGGGTTCATCTGCTAAAATAATCCGAGCGCCTTGAACTAAACAGCGTGCAATTGCCACTCTTTGTTGCTGACCTCCTGATAGCATCGAAGCACGTTTATAGGCTTGATCTAAAATTCCCACTTGTTCTAAAGCAGATAAAGCTTGTATTTTTTCGGTTTCGGTAAAATAACCAATGGCGGAACGAGTCCAAGAAATTTCTGCTAAATTTCCCAGCAGGACATTTTCTAGAACACTGAGTCGCTTGACTAAGTTAAATTGCTGAAAAATACAACCCATGTTGCTTCGCAGTTGTCGAATTTTTGAGTGAAATTTTCCATTTGATTGTAACGGACAGTCAAAGACTTTAACAACACCGCAATCACCCCGTTCTAAACCGTTGAGATGGCGCAGAAGCGTTGATTTTCCCGAACCTGATGCCCCCACCAAGGCCACCATTTCCCCTGCCTCTACCGTGAAGCTAACGTTGTTGAGGGCGATTTTCCCTTTGAAGCTTTTAGCCAGATTAATCACTTCCACCGCAGTTTCTTGGATCACACTTTTTCACTCCTCCTAAGTTTAGACATCGTTTGAAAAATTCATATTAACAAGCCAATATCGCTAGATGACCATTGAGTTAAATTTTACAAAATTTTTATGGAGTTAATCAAGATTGGATGATAAGATTTCAGCAAAGACTTGAGATTTTCTCAGTTCTTGTACCAAACGATAGGCTTGATGTTTATACAAAGGAATCGGTAAAGTTACGGGTAAATGATCCATTAAATTTCGCGCCAGACTCATCGGACAGCCAGAAATTCTGACAATCAGGTTTGCTCCTTCAAAAGCTGCATCTGCTGTACGGGCATTTTTAATATGAACTTTTGTGATTTTTTGCGTGATAAAAATGCCTTGTTCAATGGCTTGTAATCCTTCTGTTGTGGCTAAAACGACCATGCGATCGCCCACGGTTAGTAGAATATCATCAGAGGGAATTAAACGAGATAACTTTTCTCGAGATTGATGTAAAATCGGCACAACACCATAACCATAAGCCACTTCTGATAAGAGTAATCCATTCAAAGTATCTCCCGCTTCGATTTGATATTCTGTGACTAAAATTGTGTCATTTCCCATGCGAAATAGATTGAGAATATTTTCACCAAAAGCAGCACCCGCAAAGGCTTCGGCTGCCACTTCATAGGCACATAAAACATGAGTATTGGGTAACAACTGAGTTAAACTCTCACTCAGACTTTGTTCCATTGTACGAATAACAACATGACAATTAGAATTAACATTGCGTACCATCAAGCCAATTTCTAAGTTTAAAATCTCGTCATCTGTGACAATCACCACACTTCTTGCTGTTGCCAAATTCACTTGACTTAAAGCATCTGCATAATTACTAATAACTAAAGGAATAGAAGGTAACAGCGTTGAGTCAAATTGGGAATTAGCAGAGACTCCGACAATGGCTTGTTTAAATTCTTGCAAAAAAGCGGCAACCTGTTGACCAACTCGCCCCAAACCAATCACAATTAAATGGTTATTTTGAGGAATAGGCGGACGTTTACGAATCAGTTGAAATCTTGCACTGAGAAGCGCTTGAGTTAATAAAGCATATAAAACCCCAACCAAAGCCGTTCCCACTACAGTCAAAAGCAAAGCAAACAATTGTAACCATCCCGGAATAATAGTAATGGGTTCAAAATCATCAAACAGATCAGAATATCCTCCTAATAACAAAATAGCAACGGCGTAAAACGCACTAATATAGCTAGTTTCTGGATAGTATACATGAAACAAAAGCGTACCAATCACAGATAAAATAAAAACTAACAAACCACAAAACCAAGCGACTCGTTGGAGGGGTTGCTGTTCACTTTGTTGCCAATATTGAATAATTTTTTTCTTGAGAAAAGACCTATTAAAATGACGGAGTGAATTTTGCAGAATTTCTTTTAACGATAGGTTTTGTACCGTCGTCGTTGAAAATTGAGAAAATGATCGTTCAACAACTTCAACATAAATCATGGTATCACCGGGGAAAGGTTGAAGATTGGGTTCCCAGGCGTGAACGTTTATCCCTGGAAAAGAACCACCCGGAAGATGACAAATGATGCGACGACTGCGACTATTGAGATCTTGTAAACTTGAACGATTACACCAAGGATCTCCAGGACTCAGTTGACGTTTTACGATTTGAATTCGGTAGCCATCCAAGTTAAAAAATCCGAGAATTTCACTTCCTAAAGCGGCTAAAGCAAAGGCAAAAGCCGGGAGTTGTGTGGGTTCATAGGCGACTAAATTTCCTAAAAGTTGACCTAAAAGTTGATTGAGATTTTCTTTAGAGGAACGCACCACCAAGCGAGAATTTGGACTCAGTTTACGAATAATAATTGAGGTTTCGGCGTTGATGCGTTCGTTTGAAGTAACGATTAAAACACAGCGAAATTGTTGAATCTTGACTTGATTGAGTAACAATGGATCTCGGCAGTCTCCAACAATTAAATCCTCTAATAAGTTGGGCAAGTGAGGAATTTCCCATTGTGTCGGATAGATTAATTCAATAGCAGTGACTTTGACTCCATAGCTTTTTAGTGCCGCCACACAATGCTGTCCTAAACTGCCCAACCCACAAACTAAAAATTGATTAGACAGAGGTTGATGAGTTTGATCCGCCTGATTTTGTTGTTGATTTTCAGGAGTTAACATTAATATCGCCCCTTTGCAGATAGATGAATATAAATTAATACAAAATTTGAATTGGAATTAAACTCCTCTGAGTGACAAGAGGATTGTTTAAAGTGTTTCATTAACTCTGAGGCTGAGACAAGGAATTTGTTTCATTTCGATTAAGTTGCTGCAAATGCTATAATAGATTTCAAGATGGGCTTGTGTTTCTGCTTCAAAAAGTAAGTGTTGATCGGGGAAAACAACTCGTTCAAAGTAGCCTATCCTGTGATTAACAATTCGCAACACTTGTAACTGAGAGGTTTTGTTTTTGTAGCTACAAAGAATCACGTTGTTAGAGGGGAGGTTCGAGTATTCGGTAAAATTCATAGTCAACATTTACACCTTTTTGTCTATACAAGTTGCCGCACCCAAATGTTGGAAATTGACTCTCGTTAATTCGGTCTAAGGTACAGGGGGAAAGGCTACCAGCGAGGCTGAGAGTCTGCGTTCCCTATACCTGCCTTGATCAAAACACATCTGCTTGACAATTAAGTTAAGGTATGTTTAAGTAGTAAGTCTGATCTCAAAAATCCAATTGATAAAAAACCATCAGCCAATCACCAACCTTGATTAAAAATCAGGGAACTCTCTGACTTGCCGGATGATTTTTGGGTGCAGTCCGCTCACCGATAAATTTTCAATTGTTCACTTTAATTCGACAGAAAATTAGAAGTATAATCTTTTAATATGTGTTGTTTTAACTGCATAAACATTTATTAATTTAACCCACAAACTTCGTAAAAATTACTATAATTAAAACAGAATCATTCATTGAAAATGGTTCAAATTAGGGAGGTGAAAATGACAAAAACTACAGTTGAGAACGTCAAAACATTAGGAGACTGGGCAGCACTCGGAATCCAACAATTCTTAGATAAAGTTCTCCAGCATGAACCGCAAGTTTTAGCGGATACAGATCCAGAAGAACTGCACCAAATGCGGGTCGGAATGCGGCGTTTACGTTCAGCCGTTACAGGATTTGCCCCGGTTATCAATTTACCCAAAGCTGCACAAAATAAAAACATCGGTAAACTCTCTCGGGGATTAGGAGAATTACGAGATTTAGATGTCCTACTCGAGGCTATTCATCAGCGATACTATCCCAATTTGCCCTCGAAAGAACAGAAGGCTGTAAAGCAAGTTTTGTCAGAATTAGACAAACAGCGCCAGCACGCTTTTAAGCAGGTGAAGAAGACGCTAGAAAGCAAAAAGTACAGACAATTTGTACAAGAATTGCAGCAATGGTTAGAAGTTCCCCGTTACACCCAAATCGAACAACTCCCCATCGAGGAAGTTTTACCAGATTTATTGTTACCGCAAGTGAGCCAACTGTTTTTACACCCGGGTTGGCAAGTCGGACTCAAAAACCTGCATCCTGAACCGACTCAAAATGGATTAGATCAACTGTCTTCAGAAGCCGTAGAACACATATTACAAGTCGAAGGCGAAACCATCCATGATCTTCGCAAACAAGTGAAACGAGTTCGCTATCTGATGAACTTATTTACAGATTTTTACGGCGCGACATACTCGACTTATTTGCAAGACATGAAAGATATCCAAGAACATTTGGGAGATATTCAAGATAGCGAGGTGTTAGAAGCTGTAATGACGGCTATTTTGAAGTCAGATATTAAGTCGGTCTTACCCACGTTTGCCGAGGTCTTAACCGAAAGTCGTTATCAAGCTTGGCAAAAATGGCAACTGTTTCAACGCCGATATTTAAATACAGAAGTTCGCTTGAATTTCCGTTCAACCCTTCTGCATCCGACTCTAGAATCAAGTTCTCATTCCGCCGAATAATCACTTACAATTAGTCTTCCCAGTCGGCTAATGTGTTACTTCCCCCTGTCTCGGCGTGTAGACGGGGGAATGGCTGTTAATTCAATGGGTTTAGTTTAATTTCTCAACTGAACAGGCATGACTAAATAAGTCATTTTCAATCCCCCTAACGGTGTTAAAATCACCGGACTTGTCGCTGCATTAAGTTGAATTTGAATTTCAGAAGTATTAAAAACTTTTAAACCTTCCATCAAATATTTGACATTAAAAGCCAGTTCTTTCGGTTCGTCTCCTGAAACTTGAGCCGATAAAGATTCGAGTGCGTTTCCCACATCAGCCGCTTCTACCGAAAGAGAGATTTTTTGATTTTCATCATCAATCGTACATTTGACAATATCATTTTTCTGACTAGCTAATACTGCAATTCGTTCTAAGGCACCTAAAAAACTTCGACGATCTACATTAATTTGATTCAAAAATTGATTCGGAATTAACTGTCGATAAGCTGGATAAGATCCCTCAAGTTTGCGACTATTTAACCGTTGATTCCCGAGTTCAAAAATCACTTGACTTTCATCAAAAATCAACTTCACCATTGGCTTTGTATCTTCTTTCCCCATTGAAGAAGCAGCCATCATCCGTTCAACTTCCCGTAAAGCCCGAGCGGGAATTGTCGCTTCAAATTCTTTCACATCTGAACTCATAACCCCTTCTGATTCTTCATCAGAATTGTTAATTTTTTCAGCTTTAACAACGGCTAAACGATGACCATCAGTTGAAGCAAACTCCAGTAAATCTTGACTGACTGTTAGATGAACCCCGGTTAAAACCTGTTTAGTTTCATCGGGACTGGTTGCAAATAATGTCCCTTTTAAGCCTTCTAATAACGCATCCGCCGGAAGTTGAATAGATTCTCCTTCTTCAATACTCGGAAGTGCCGGATACTCTTCCGCACCCATTCCCCGAACTTCATAGCGTCCTGAACTTGAAGTTAATGTAATAATAGATTCACCGACACTATCATCAAGAGAAATCGGACTATTCGGTAAACGAGAAACAATATCATTGAGTAACTTCGCCGGGAGAGTAAATGTTCCCCCCTGTTCGACTTCCGCACTCATACAAGTATAGATTCCTAAACTTAAATCAAAGGCAGTAAGACTCAGTTGTTGGGTTTCTTCCGAGGCTTTTAATAAAATATTAGATAAAATGGGATGAGTTGGACGAGAGGGAATCGCTCGGGAAATTAAAGATAAATTAGAACTGAGTTTTTCTTGTTCAACAATTAATCGCATAGTAGACCTGGGTAAAATAATTTAAGTGTTTTTGACAATCTTTCCCCTTCTAACAGAGAGACTGTTTGTTAACCAATTCCTCTGTAATGATCACAGAGTTTGATGATTTTAGAGGAGCAGATAACGTTTCTGCAATAATACGAAGACATTCAAGATCTTGCACCATCCAAGCATGAAACAAGACATTTAGAATAATTTCTTGACCCACAGGTAAATGAGAACTTTGAGCGGGTACAATCATCGCATCTAGAGGAGTCCAAATTGAAGTAAAGTTAATCTGATCTAAAATCGCAACATCTCGGTTTAAATCTTGTATAAATTTACATTTAGGACGCATTTGCAGCGTACCCGGTGTTACATAAAAATAGGATGTTAAAGTCCCATTATGGGGAGAAGAAATTGTAATCAGACGTTGTACCCGTTTAATCCCTCCCAAACGTTGGACGTAGTACCGACTGACTAAACCCCCCATGCTGAAACCCACCAAGTCGATGGGTTGATCCGGGGGAAAGGTTTTGTCTACATAGTCAGCAACTTGTGCGGCGAGTCGATCTAGTCCTAAAAACCCATAATTGGGGATGAGGTTAAAGCTGTGAACTTCCCACCCTTCTTGGGTTAAATAGGCTGACATTTTTTTGAATATAACCGTAGTGTCAAATATACCATGAATCAGAACAACAGGGTTGCGATCGCGAATACTGTTCATAGGATGCTGATTAATCAATCTATTCCACAGGATAAACTACCATTCAATCCGTTTTTGAGGGAGCGTCATACAGTTGATCAACTGGTCGGGTCAACAGGTCAATCTCCACATTCTGAAAATTACATCAAGAATTGCAACAACTCACTCAGTATTTTTACTTACTTTCTAGCTTATTGTAGCATTTTTTACTAAAAATGTAAATTTATGTGAATAAATGTAGACAGATCTTGCAGTTTTCCTCTAATCTAGCAGCTAATATTTCTTATAAAAATTAGAGGAAATCAAAATGATAGGAAAAGTTTTTGGCTTTGGTAAAAAGTCTGATTATTTTTTAGAGCTTGACGAAGCACAAGGAACTGGATCGGCAGCGCCAGCCAAACCCGTAGCCACCCAAACAGCACCCGTAGAAGCAGCTGTAGAAGCACCTGCCAAAAAAGAAGAGCAGCCCAAGAAAGCTCAAAAAAAGGTGAGCAAAAAAGCCCAACCCGCTCCTAAAGAAGCAAAAGAACAGGCAAAGGCAACCATTGAAGCAATTTCTGTTTCTACTCCGAAAGAGCCGCCATCTTTAAATAACGGTTTGCAAACCACGCCTGCAGGAATGACTTTTGCTCCTGACTACTTAATGTCTAAGCCTACTTCTAGCCGTCGTCGTCCGGGTCCGAGCATGAATATGTTCAAAGATATCGCTCGTCAAGTTAAGCCCCGTTAGATATCCCCAGGCAGAACCTAACCCCCCTAGACCGCCTTGGCGTAGCTTGCCCTGAACTACTGCTTAGGGGGGGTTGCCGTAGGCTGTGCGCGGCGTTGGTTTAAGTGTTGAAGTATTTGATAATCGCTTCAGCAAATTCTGAACACTTCAACTCAGGGGCGGGAGGTTCCATTAACCGGGCTAAATCATAAGTAACTTCCTGGTTAGAAATTGCGGCAGCTAATCCTTTTTTAATTAAGTCAGCCGCTTCTTGCCATCCCATATACTCTAACATCATCACCCCCGAAAGAATTAAAGAGCCGGGGTTAACTTTATCGAGTCCAGCGTGTTTGGGGGCGGTGCCATGAGTTGCCTCAAAAATCGCACATTCATCGCCAATATTTGCCCCAGGCCCCATACCTAAACCGCCAACCATAGCAGCCGCCGCATCGGATAAATAATCACCGTTGAGGTTCATGGTAGCTAAGATTGAATATTCCGCAGGTCGGGTTTGAATTTGTTGGAAAATACTATCGGCAATGCGGTCATTAACCATCACTTTGTCTTTCCATTTTCCATCGCCGTGGGTTTCCCAAATTCCCTCTAAAACGCCTGCGACTTCCTGAACAATTTCTTGACGTTTTTCTGGGGTTAACCCATCGTAACCGGGTTCAACTTGACGGGCATTATCTTCATTAGACAGATCAGGATTTTTTTCTTTATTACTTAAAATCCAAGATTCTCTCTCCGTAATACATTCGTTACGAAACTCACTGGTTGCCAGTTCATAACCCCAGTCTCTAAATGCACCTTCGGTATATTTCATAATATTACCTTTATGCACTAACGTTACCATTTGTTTCTCTTTGGGCAACCGTAAAGCGTGCTGTATTGCCCGACGAACTAAACGTTGAGATCCGGTTTTACTAATGGGTTTAATGCCAATTCCAGAATCGAGGCGAATTTGTTTTTTACCATGTTCCGGAGTTGCCGGAATTAACTCATTATTGAGGAGATCAATGAGTTTTTTACCGATTTCAGTGCCTTCTTTCCACTCAATCCCTAAGTAAATATCTTCTGTATTTTCCCGGTAAATAATCACATCTAATTTTTCCGGTGTTTTGTGGGGTGAAGGAGTACCAGAATAATATTTACACGGACGAACACAGGCGTAAAGATCGTTAATTTGACGTAACGCCACGTTTAATGAACGAATTCCACCGCCAATGGGAGTGGTTAACGGGCCTTTGATTCCCACGCCGTATTCTTTGATGGCGGTGAGGGTATCTTGCGGTAAATATTGGTAAGTGCCGTATTGTTCACAGGCTTCATCTCCGGCGTAAACCTTAAACCAACTAATTTGGCGTTTTCCTCCATAGGCAGCTTCTACCGCAGCATCTAAGACCCGTTGACTGGCAGGCCAGAGGTCGATACCCGTACCATCTCCGCGAATAAAGGGAACAATGGGATTATCCGGGACAATGGGTTCACCATTGCTGAAGGTAATTTTTTCGCCTGTGGTTGGAGGGGTGATTTTTTCGTACATTTCGTTATCCTATCACATCAATTTCAGCCTGCAAAACGGAGATTTTGATTGGAATCCGTTTACACCTTTTTCACGATTTTTGACGATAGCGGTAACGAATGGGCAAGAAATCTACAATTTCTTTAGAATTGTTCGGTTATTCAGTGAAAATCAAAATGAATATTTAAGCGATTTTACAGCGTATTTTTATACAAATTTGATGAATTTAATCTTATCTTAAAAATGTTCGTTTTCTTGAAAACTTGAGAAAAAAGGGCAGGTTTACAGTTTTCGGCGAAAAGGGAAACCCGCCCCACAAGAAAAGAAAAATCAATGATTAATCATCCTGAGATAAAATTAACGCACTATAGGGGCCGATCGCAATATTTCCGTTATAGTTTAACCCATCTTTTTCACCTTCTTCAGCAATCATATCATTGCCCCCATAATTACCAAAATCGGAGCCATATTCTTGGGCGTCACTGTTAAAGCGTACCCGCCAAGCCCCGCCTTTCGGGAATCCGATTGTGTAACTTTCATAGCTGCGGTCCGCTAGATTAACAACAATCACAACATCATCTTTCGATCCGCCCATTTCCCAACGATGAAAGGCAAGAAGTTTATCCGTATCGTTAACATGATAAACACAGACATTTTGACCTTGTAAGCCCTGAGTATTGCCCTCTATATTCCGGCGTAAACGAATTAAATCTCGGTAAAGATTGAAAATTTCACCAAAGTTTTTTCGTCGGCTGAGATCTAATGGTTCAGTGTCTTCAAAGTCGTTATGCTCAAGTAATTCTTGCCCCTGAAAAATCATCGGAATACCGGGAGAAGTCAGAACTAAAACTGCGCCTAATGTTGAGCGTTTGCGAGAAAACCAACTGTCTGCATTTCCCGGCCAAATTTCCTCGGCAAGTCGAGGCTCATCGTGAGCTTCCAAGAAAATAACTCGCTCAAATACACTAGAATTATATTGATGAGTAATAGCATCTTGAATGGCATTCAAATCCCGATCAGAATCGTTAGAAGCCGTAATCACACCCCGAATAGGGTGAATAAATTGCGGGTCCCATTGAGCATCAAATCCGGCGCCGCCTGCGCCTGTCTCTTTGGTGATCCATTCGTTATTTCTGAGGTCTTCTGCAATGGCAATTTTCTCAGGAAAACGGCTTTTAACTTCCTCATTAATCCACTGCATCAGACTCCAACCCTCTGGAATTTCTGTTCCATCTTCTTCCATAGAACGAATATTGAGAGTTGAGTCCCAACGCAGTCCATCGAGATGATATTCTGTTAGCCACATTAAGGCATTATCCCGCAGAAATTGACGAACTTCTGGACGACCATAATCGGGTCGAGTGTGTCCCCAAGCGGTTTCACCCCGCCGATCATTATAAAAGTAAATTCCGCCGCCTTCATTTTCACTCCAACCATCAAATTGCCACAAATCTAAATCACTGGGGCCAAGATGGTTATAAATAACATCTAAAATCACCATCATGCCATTTTGATGAGCGGCATTCACAAATTTTTTAAGTCCTTGTGAACCGCCATAAGCACTTTCAACGGCAAAAATATCGGAAGGATTATAACCCCAAGAATAATCACCTGCAAACTCTGCACTAGGCATAATTTCAATAGCATTAATACCGAGTTCTTTCAAATAAGGTAATCCCCGAATTGCACTCTTAAAAGTTCCGGGTTTGCCACCGGGTTTATCAATAAAAGTTCCGATGTGCATTTCATAGATCACTAATTCATTCCAATTGGGAGGGGTAAAATCGCGATCATCCCACTGAAATTGAGAGGAAACAATGACTGAGTTTCCGTTCGAGTTGGTAACTTCTCGGGAGTAGGGATCTTTACGTTTAAAGGTTTCGCCTGTGTCTTTATTAACGATAACATAGCGATATTCATCCCCTGTTTTTGCCTCTTTAATATCCCCATACCAATAGCCATTTTCTTCGCTATCTAAGGAATGTTCTGTCTCTGACCAATTGTTAAAACTACCTGTGACATAAACTTCTTTGGCGTTTGGCGCCCAGACTCGAAATGCTGTCCCCTCGGAGTGGGGAATAGACCCCATTCCTGAATAAGTCTCAACCTGTTTAGGCGAACCCAGTAACATAGCTTTTAAGTCCTGGAATAGAGTATTAATGTTCATTTTTTTCAGCTAGAGTATTTTTCAGGATCTAGCTGTCATCTTAAAAAAGATTAGAAAAACTGCCAAGTCTAGTGTCCCGGAACTGAGGGAATTTGGATGATGATCTCAGAAAAATCAACACCCTATTTTGTAAAAGATCAAGTCAGTTTGTTCTTATCTTGACAACTGCTCATCCTAAAGCATAGATAGGAACTGGGTTAACTATCTTTAGACGGATTTTTTGACCCATTATTGGGACAATTGAGATTATTCGAGTTCAGCGCTGCGTTGGACTGTCAGAAGAATTTGATCATCACGAATTAACCGATATTCTCCTCGCCATATCCCTCGCATTAAGGGCCGATCTGGATTATTTCTTCGGCCCACATAACCCACCCAAGTTCGACTGGGGGAGTTCAGTGTTTCTTGGTGGTCAACAACGACTCGACCTCGCGGATCATAGACTTTGTATTCTACGCGATCGCCTGCTAGGGTACCATAGGCTTTGACCCAAAATAACAACGCCGGATCCTCGCTTGAAAAGAAAGTTTCGCTAAATTCTCCATCCCAGAGTCGATCTAAATTGGGGGCTTCGGTGGCAAACCCGGCGCGAATTAACCCGGTTGGAGTATAGGGAAGGGGTCGATCCCAAACGGGGTTGCGGGTGACGTTACAACCTGATGGCGCATTTGGCCCGACAAACGGATCAACCACTTTCCCTTGATATCGCACCGTAAGATGAACATGGGGAAAGGAGGATAAACCGGAAGATCCGACCATTCCTAAAATGCTGCGAGTATCGACAATATCGCCGGGTTGAACTTCAACACTGCCGTTGCGGAGATGACAATATTGGGTTTCCCAACCGACGCCGTTACTCATAACACTGTGATCAATGACAACGCCGTTCCCACATTCGCTTCCTTCAACTAAACTGCGATCATATTCGTCTTGAACTCGGCGATCTTGAACTCCATCTCGTACCCGCAAAACTTTTCCCGGCGCTGAGGCTAAGACGGGGACTCCTTCGGCCATTGTACGTTCATCGGGGATGGCAAAGTCGGTGCCGTTGTGACCATCATAAGTTTGTCGTCCGCAGCCAAAGTCAACGGCATCGGGGGAGGGTGCGCGATCGGGGTAGAGAAGGATAAAGCAATCTTCGCCGATTGTACATTGGATAGGCAGAGAAAAACGAGGACTTCGAGGGGTTTGGGCAATCCAATTTTCTAAAGTTAAACCGATCTGGGGGTTCAGGAGGTTAACACCAATGGTTAAACCCAAAATCAGACAAAATAGAGTTAAATATTTTTTAATCTGTAAAATCATCAAAATTTTGTTAAACACCAATATTAACCTGAACTCTTAAACAGGGGACAGGTTACAGGGGACAGGTTACAGGGGACAGTGAAGACTGTTCACTGGTCACTGGTCACTGGTCACTGTCTTCACTGGTCACTGGTCACTGTAAACTGTAAACTGTAAACTGTCCCCTATTCCCTATCTTTGAGATGAACGAAAAACGAGATCGGATTGTAATCTCAAAGCTAGGTCTTCTTGGGGACGTATAACAACGACATCCACTCTTTCCCGTCCTAAGAATACACCCGCGATCGCACCGAGTCCAGCCCCGCCTAATACTTCTTCTGTGGCGATCGCTTTATCTCCGACGACTCCTGCGATGGCGGCAGCAGCAGCAGCACCAACAGCGGCACCTGTTAAGATATTACGGGCTGAAGCCCCTTTACGGATGGTTTCTGTGCGGGTAACGACTTGAGAATTAGCGTTGAGACGAAAGCGTTGACCGTTGCTGAGGATGACTTCATCGGCGACAAACTGAGAACCTCCTGTGGCGGGGCGTAATTCTCCGTTAATGGTGGATCCTCTCGGAAGCCAAATTTGTCCGAAGTTGGTGCGAATATCGCTGGCTACGGTCATGGTAATGGGTAGGGTTTCCTCGGGTGTGACGATAATTTTCTCGGCTTTTTCGTATTCTATTGGAATCAGTGTTCCGGCGGTAATACCGTCCCGTTGAAGGGAACCGGGAAAGCGTTGGGCGACGGCGGGACTGGGGTGAAAAATGACGGGTGTTGCCACACTAACGGTTAAACCCAGCGCTATTAATACAGATGTTCCGGAACGAGTTAATTTAGAGGTGAACATGATTCGGAGCGTCCTTTATAGAAATCGATTTGTCTTGATTCTCCAGACGTAGAGTTGTTCAAATTGGTTCACCTTTTCAGGTGTTAACATTAAATTTTAACCGTTAACGCCTGATTTTTATTGGGTTTATACTGTTTGTTCGGGTGTCGGGTTGGGGGTCTAATGGGCGGATTTTATTGATGATAACTTTTGAATAACAACCAATTCGGAACGGTTAACCCCCAAAAGATAGCGGCTACTCGCAAACCAAAAATCAAAGTAATTCCGATGAACCCGTTTAACGGAAAAGCCGGAAAACTTTGAATTAAAATAACATACAAAATTCCCCCGAATAAAATGGGGGTGGCGTAGAGTTCTTTTTTCATCAATAAATTGGGTTGATTGGTTAACATATCTCGCAACACTCCGCCAATAATTCCGGTGATTAAACCCATGACAACAGCCACGGGAAAACTCAATCCTAAATCAATGGTTTTATTAATGGCTTGAATAGCAAACATCGCCACCCCAAAGGCATCTAAGTAGAGAAGCATTGAATAAGTATTCCGAAAAAAGCCTTCGAGAAAAAAAGCAATAATAGCCGCTAATATTGCTATCCAAACATAACTAAAGTCTCTCACCCAAAAAACTTCCGTATTTAAAATAAGATCTCGAACGGTTCCTCCACCAATGGCAGTTACTAACCCAATCACCACAATACCAAAAATATCCATATTGTGCCGACCTGCGGCTAAAACTCCGGTAATGGAAAAAACGGCTGTTGCCAGTTTCCCAATTTCATACTCCCACACCATTTCGTCTGAATTTTAATCAAAAATGTTGCTCAACAAAATACAAAAATTGAATGCCGTTTATTCCTCATCTTTTTGCGGTACGGGGTCATATCCACCGGGATGAAAAGGATGACACCGCAAAATTCTTCGGATGGCTAACCCACCGCCTTTGATGACTCCAAACCGCTCAACGGCTTCTATCGCATACACAGAACAAGTGGGGTGATATCGACAACTAGGGGGGAATAATGGAGAGATAAACATTCTATATCCCCGAATTAATGTTACCACAGTTTTTTTCATGTTTATGAATCTTTAGGCACAAAATTTTCCACACAACGCACAAAGATTTCAACGCCCATTCCTAATGCTGTTTCATCGAAGTCAAACCGAGGATGATGATGAGGATAGGCTAAATTTTTATCTGCATTGGCTGAACCTAAAAAGAAATAACAACCGGGAACTTCTTGCAGGAAAAATGCCATATCTTCCCCGCCCATAGTTTGACAGTTGGGAACAATACCGAGAGGGGTTTCTATAACGGTTTCAGCCATACTCCTGACTAAATCTGCCATATGACTATCATTAATCACGGGAGGATAAAAGGAATAATAATTTAAATCATAACTCGCCCCTTGACCTTGACAAATTCCAGCGATAATATCTTCGATGCGTTTGCCAAAAAAATCCGCATATTTGGGGTTAAAATATCGCACAGTTCCGGTCATTTTTGCTGAGTCTGCTATCACGTTATTAGCGTGTCCAGCATGAAATGAACCCACCGTTACCACTCCCGCGTCTAAGGGGTCAACATTACGACCAACAATGGTTTGTAAAGCGTTCACAATTTGGGCTGCCACAACGATAGAATCAACGGTTTGATGGGGCATAGCACCATGTCCGCCTTTGCCTTTAATGGTGCATTCAAACAGTTCAACCGCAGCCATTAATGCACCGCTTCTGACCCCAACGGTTCCTAAGGATAAATTATTCCATAAATGCAGACCAATAATAGCATCGACATTTGGATTTTTTAACACTCCGGCTTCCACCATCGGTTTAGCACCGCCGGGGCCTTCTTCTGCGGGTTGAAAAATGAATTTAACAATTCCTTTAAAGTTTTGACGATGATTTGCTAAATAATAGGCAGTTCCTAAGGCAATCGCCGTGTGTCCATCATGTCCGCAAGCGTGCATAATCCCATCATGTTGGGACTTATAAGACACTTGATTTTGTTCTTGAATAGGTAAGGCATCCATATCGGCCCGAATGGCTAAAACCGGCCCGGGCTGACCACTATCGATAATTGCAATAATTCCGGTTTGGGCAATTTCGGTTTGATGTTCGATGCCCCACTTTTTTAATTTTTCAGAAATAAATTCTGCGGTTAACTGTTCTTTAAACCCCAATTCTGGGCGTTGATGAAGTCGCCGGCGCCATTCAACCAGTTGGGGTTGCAAATTGCGAATTTCTAATCTCATTTTAGAGAGGTTCATGCTATTACGGGTGGGAACAGTTGAAACCATAGAGTTTGGGGAAGGAGAGTTATTGAAGCTAACATATAGACTCTTATTATAACGGTTCTCCGGTTTGCTTTGAAAGTTGTATCTCTCTGCTGTGCTGCCCGGAACAACTCTGCGACTCCTAGAAGTTACTTTGACTCAGAGGCTTGAATATCGACGGTTTGTTGACTAGCGTTTTTTTCGGCGATTTCGGCTTCGGCTTCGGCGACTGTATCTTCCCACAGTTCTCCCATTTCGGCTAGGGTTTTTTGTCCATTATGATAGAGTTTAACGCCGCTTTTAATACTGGCTTTGGCGACTTTTTTGGCAACCGGAAGTAAGACAGGAACTAACACTAATGCACCGACTCCGATGGCTGCGGTTGTGACTGATGTTTGTTTGAAGGTTCTCAACAGATGAAGATGGGCCATGATAAATTTCCTCGCTTTATTCAAAGGGTTTGAACATTTTTTGCTGTCACTAGCTAACCGTTTGAGGCATTGGACGACCTGCCATGAAGTTTAAAAACATTGTGAGCATGGAGGACTTAAATCCTGCAAAGTGTCCGGGTTTCTCTTGAACTTTGGGGGTAGATTTGACGACTTTTTCAGGAACGGTCTGTACAGTTTTTTTTACTTTTACTTCGGGTTTTGCTTCCTGAACTGATGGGGTAACTTTCACTTTAGCAGGGGTGACAGGAGAGGCTAAAATCTCTGAAAAATTGGGTTGAGTTTCAGCAACTTTTTCAAACAAACGGTTTAACTCTGACTCTAGTATAGCAATTTTTTTAAACTGATGAAGGATTGTGACTGAAGTAGTTGTCGGGTTGATATTAATTTTTTGAATCCCCGAAATTTGTTCAGCGAGTCTTTCTAAACGTTTGACGTAGCGGGAATCTTCTTTGACTTGCGGAACTCGTAATCTAATTCGTCCCGGTGTAGCATGAATCACTGTAATTTCTGGATTGTGGTTTTTTATCAGACTCGAATTTGAGGCAAACTGTGTAATGTTTTGGAGTTGGGGTTTAACGGAATTAATCACTTTGGCGGTGACTTGACTGGTTGTATAGGAAACGGGAAGCGATACCCATCCACTAATTCCTAAATGACGGTTTAATAGCATCGCTGCACTCATCCGAATTAATGTTTCAAGGATTTCTGTTGAGGGCGGTGAAGGGGGGGTTAATGTTAGGGTTTCACTCGCTGAAACCTGATGATTTTCTATTGCACAATCAGAAACGGTTAATTGCGCCAAGAGTTGAGAGAGGGATAGCTTTTGAGTCTTAAATTTTAAGACTAAACTGTTGGTGTGGGGATGCAAAATAACACTATAAATTCCCTCGATTTGTCGCACTTGTTGGGCGACGGTTTCTAAGCTATCCCTGACTTTTATCCGCACACGCCCTGACGTTGCATGAACCACTTCTATTGATGTGTTAACAGGTTGCAGGGTCGTGTTGATCATGTTCGGTCTCCTTTGGAGAATCTTGAGTAGATGCTGAACTGAACTCTCTAGGGGCGATTTTTCTGAGTTTAAGTTGAGGTTAAGTTCTTTTCTAATTATAGCTTAATCTTTTCTTGTTCTGATGACAAGTCTAATCGTTTTTATTTTACAAAAATTTATTGAAAACCTAGAAGCTGTTCTTCTTAAGTCTTTGCTGGCAGGGAACTGAGGAAACTTTTAAAGAATGCGAATTTACTGTTGAGAATAATCTGCAATTGTTGGGGTTTGACTGTTTTAAGCAAAATTAAAGAAAGAAATCAATCATAGCTTTAGAATAATTTTTCTACCCTTTTAAGAGGGTTGTATTTTATTGAGAATAACCTGCACTAAGTTCTAGGGATGCGCTTTAACGCAACCACGAACTTTTTTTTGTCACAAAATCTATAGTTTTTTATAGGACTGTGTTTTAGATATTGTCACATAATCAAAAGCTAGGCTAAGATGAATCTATCAAACGTTAGGAGTTTAACTAATATGCACGGAAGAGGAGGATGTCGTCAGGGCGCCGGACGTCGGGGGGCTTGGAAACATGGGGCGACGCAAACCATTCGAGTACCGATGGCGCTGAAAGACCAGTTGCTGGAAATTACGCGACAGTTGGATAATGGGGAGTTGGTGGGGAATTTCCCTGAAAACGACCTACAAGATGTTATTAATCGTTGGCAACAACAGTGTGATGCGGCTTCCCCGGATGCGGTAGAATGGCAAAAAGTGCGTCAACTGTTGGCAGAACTTCAGCAGGTGGTGTCAGGGTCAACGACAGGATGCAGACACAGGAAACGTCACCGAGGTCAAGGTCACTGTCACGGACACCATCACGAAGTCGTTGAAACGCCATAGCCCCTCAAACTCGCCAATGGTTCAAGCAATTCTTGAGGTTTTGAGTGAACTTGTGTTTTGATCGCCCCTTGTGCTTAAATAAGAATCTGGGGAAAAATCAGCTTGCGATCGCCATAGAATGAAATCTCTACAAGCGAAAAGCTTCTCCTGATTGAACGCAGATACTTGGCGGAGGATTATAAAATGTTAACTCAAAATCAGAGTCGGTTGGCAATTGTTGAGCGGATCAGAACGGCTTATCAAAATAATCCAACTCGAACCATTGCAATTGGAGTGGGAGTATTGGTGTTGACTCCGGCAGTAATTCCCTTACTCAAACCTGTTGCGAAAGCAGCAATAAAAGGCGGTGTTTCAATGTATGAAAAAACAAAAGCCGCGATAGCAGAAACAGGCGAAGTATTCGGAGATATTGTCGCTGAAGCGAAAGCCGAAGTCGCCGCCGAAACTCAACAAAAAACCGCCTATTTAGCTAACACCAGCAACCCCAAAAACTAAGGGATTTTTTCGGCAGAATTCGTCAAATTGTTGTCGGGGTTAAACCCATCTTGTTCGATATCAGTGCAGGTTTGTTTGCTTTCGTGATACAGGGATAACCCTTGTTTAATCGCTGCTTTGAGCAAGGGTCGTCCGAGTTTAGTTGCGGCTGGAACGACAATGGTTCCTAAGACAATTACCCCAATTCCGGCTAAGGCGATTTGATTATTGGCGTTTTCTTCTTCAAGAATTTCTCGAAGATGAAAAGATAAAACTGAGCGATCCCAATGTATTAGTGACATCATGCCTCCAATGGTATTTTACCAATAATTGAACACCAAAAATTGTTAATTTTCACCCGAAGTTGAACTTCCCCTTTCAAGCTGATGTTGAACCAACGGACGCAAACTATTTAAGCCCGCAGCAATAGCCGAACCGTTGTGAATTACAGTAGCAATTAATGGGTTTAAACCCACTGCCGAAGCTAACCCCAAAGCAACTAAATTCGGCCCAATCACCAATAAGGTATTTTGATCAATTAAACTGCGAGTTTCCTTGGCAATGGCGATCGCTTGTAGTAAACTACTAATATCATTATTCATCAACACCACATCGGCCGTTTCCCTCGCGACATCCGAACCATCTTCAAAAGACACCGACACATCCGCATAAGCCAAGGCGACCGAATCATTTAACCCATCGCCCACAAACGCCACCGTCCGGCCAGACCGATGTAAATCTCGAACAATTTTAGCTTTTTGTTCCGGGAAGGCTTCGGCGTGAACTCGTTTTGAGGGAATATTCAATTCATCTGCTACTAAGTCCGCCCGTTGACGACTATCTCCGGTTAACAAATGAATCTCCATTCCGTAGCGATTTTGTAATTCTTCTATCAGCCCTAAACTTTCAGGACGCAACGGGTCAGCGTATTCTATCGCCCCTTGCAATTTACCATTACAAGCCACATAAATTAAGGACATCCAAGCCGAATTAACATCCGGTTCCGGTGTGTCTAATCCTTCTAAACTAATCCCTTCTTGAGTGAGAAATCTTCCACTTCCTACTAATACCTTTTGACCTTCTATTTCCGCCCGAATGCCTAAACCAACTTCATAATTCCAATCGACTCGCGGCGGTATTTCTATCATTTGTTCTTGGGCATAACGGACAATGGCTTCGGCGACTGGATGAGTAATTCTTTGTTCGCTGGCTGCTGCATATTTTATCACGTCTTTGGCAGACATTCGCCCGGAAATGGTTTTCACATTAACCACTGAAATATTCCCTTGAGTGAGGGTTCCGGTTTTATCAAAAACAATGGTATCGAGGTCGGCTAATTGTTCTAACGTTCGACCACTTCTCACTAAAATACCATGTCGAGTTGTGTGGTTTAAGGCGCCTAAAAAAGCAGTGGGAATAGAAACTCGAATTCCGGTAACAAAATCAAGGGTTAAAATAGAAGCCGCCCTAGCCGGGTCACGGGTGGCAGCGAAGACAATTCCTGCTAAAATTAATGAAGGCGTAATTAAGCGATCGGCTAAATTTGCTGCGTAATTTGCCATGCGAGTATCGTGAACAGGCGCTTTTTGCAAGAGTTCTAAACTCGCCGCAGCCCGGGTTTTTTTGCCAATTCGTTCGGCTTTAATATGGAGATTTCCTGAGCGAACTAAAGTAGAGGCATAGACAAAGGTGCCGTTTTCTGCAACAATTGGCATGGATTCGCCTGTGAGTTGCTGTTGATCGACGACGGCTTTTCCTTCGGTGACGATACCATCAACGGGTATTTGTTCGCCGGGATAGACGAAAACGATTTCTCCGGGTTCTACTTGGTCACTGGGGATGGATTGTTTTTCGCCAGTTCGTTCGACCCAAGCAAAGCGTCCGATGGTGTCGAGTAGGTCTGCGGTTTGGTGTTCGGTGGAACGGGCGGTTTGTTCGCGGATGACGTCGCCGAGTTCGTGCAGGGTGAGGACTAAAGCAGGTGTAACGAGTTTTCCTTGCGCTCCTCCCAAACTTAAGGCGAGTAGGTCTAAGCAGTCAATATTTAGTTTTTGCTTGACAAATAGGCTATAAAATGCACGTTGAGCAACGGGAAAGGTGACGAAAGCTAGAGAACCCCAAGCCAGGGGACGCAACCAAGCTAAACGAGTTGAACTGCTGAGGAGGGCGAGGAGGGTTGCACCTGTTGGGGCGAGTAAGCTTGACCATTCTCCTTCGTTGTCGGGTTCGTTGGGGTCAGACTTGGGGGAGTCGGAAATATCTTCTACCGTAATGGGGGTTCCGGCTTGTTGAATTAAAGCTGATAATCGAGAATAAATCTCAATATTGGGAAAGTCTAGATGTTGATAATGAATCGTAACAGAAGCGGCGGCACGGTTAATTCTAACTTGAATAACGTCCGGTTCTGACTGCAAAACCTTCTCTAAAGTTTGTGCATAATATTCATCAGAAATCAGGCGATAGACGCGAAATCTTACCCGTCCGGGTACGGCGTGAACAATATAGGGTGCCGATTCAAAAAAGCGTTCTGATTCTATTATCGCCCCATTGGTGGCAGCAAGAGAAATTAATTTACCATTAGTCAGTGTCATCTGAAGTTACCCCTGATGGTGTCGTTTCGGGTGAATTTGCGGGGGTTTCTGGGTTGAGGGCGGTTTCAATCAAATTCATTAAACGCATTCCCAGTTCCCAATCACTCACGCCTTGAGCGTTATAATTAATTG
>JBJHBL010000086.1:0-24715 GCA_050485465.1 Limnoraphis sp.
CTGCCAATGCCCGTTTAAGTTCTCTCAGGTCAGGGTTAGATGCTATGAAGGTTGCTAATTCGTCCACTTCAATACTGAGTAACTTATCTTCCTGATTTTCTCACATCTCATTTGTGATTGCTATATATATTCTAAACTGCAATTTCATAAATAAACATCATGTCAAAAATAATCCTAAATTTAGATGCTAGTTTGTTGTTAGCATGGCCGGAAGATATCTCATCCTACTATGTGTTGAATGAGTTAGATAAGTTTAAAATAGAGCAGTTAATTAGTATATTCAAAGCATCTATAAATGCACTATCAAAAGAAGAATCTGCAACTAAACTAAGTCAAGCTTACTCAATACTTGGCTCCTTTGAAACATTTTCTTATCAAAAATACTTAACGGTCACAGGTTCTTTAAAACAAGGGGAGGTTGAAGATTATGATTTTTACTTTGATGTTAAGCGAGAACAAACCCAAGATTCTCCAGTATTTTTAGTCATAAGAAGTATCCTCATGGCTTATAAAACATTCTTAAACTTGAGAGAATTTAGTCAAAATAATGAATCAAAAGGTTTTAATAATCCTTTATTAATTTGGAAAAGGTATCATTGGCTATTTTTTGTATTTTTGCAAGGAAATATTCTGTGTATGCTGCATTTAAAAAAAGAAATGAGAAAAGAAAATATGATACAGGTAGGAGCCATGCTTAAATCCATGTCTCAATTAATGTTAGCATCGGGGGCATCGATGTTATTTGCCGGGGCATCACAACCTCAAGAATACGAAAACGAAATTCGTCCCACTATGATGCCTCCTCATGTTAATTCCCCCGAATTTAGTGGCATTATGTCTTACGATCATGCTTATCTAATCAATTTATGGAATAAAGAAAAAAAACTGTTTAAATTAATACCTTCGTTTCTTAGCTCTGCATACGAAGAATTTTTGGATGCACACAAATTTCTAGCTTTAGCTCATAAATTTGTGTGCCAAAAATATGGAGGTAATCGAACAGGAAGCTTAAGAGAAAATCAGGTTACTGCCTTAGAAAGTCTTGAAAAAATAAACGATTCACGACGGAGATTAATAATCAGCAGCGATCATCAATTATTAGATCCAGATAGTCAATTGAGATTAACAGATGAATCTGAGTATGAAAAATATATAAAAATTGGCTTTAAATCTTATAGTCAATTGCTAATTAAAAGTTTTAAGTAGGTCGCTAGGAGAAAACTTAGCCAGATTTAGAATTTAATCTTTAAATGTCAATGTACTGCATCCCAAATACGTCGATCATCAGCTTTAACTGATTTATCAGTGGGATTAGAAAACCTAAAAATCTATCAATCCAGCGATCGCCATTGGACAGCCGAACGGAGCAGTTTGTCAAAAGAATCGGCAATAGGCTAAAAGGCAAGCCCAACGGATCACGGGTGACGATACAACACCATCCTGGATTGGAGTCAAACTCAGAGTAGGATCAAGATAACGTCCGATTAATTGTCCTGACTCATTTTTTAACAACCAAACCAATGACTATTCGTGGTATTGACGTTTCTGATTATCAACCCAACGTAGACTGGAAAGCCGTTGCTGATGCGGGGATTGCCTTTGCATTTATCAAAGCGACTGAAGGCCAAACGTTTGTAGCTGAACTGTTTAATCGCTACTGGCAACAAAGTAAGGCGAATGGTCTAACACGAGGAGCATACCACTTCTTTCGACCCGCCAGTAGTGCAAAAGGACAAGCGGATAACTTTCTCAAGACTGTTAAACTTGAAGCGGGTGATTTGCCTCCGGTTTTAGATATTGAAACCACCGATGGTTTAAATTCCCAGACTATTTGCGATCGCGCTCAAGAATGGATCGAGATTATCGAACGAGAAACCGGATTTACTCCCATTATCTATACTTATCCTGGATTTTGGCAAAACCTAAATACCAGCCGCTTTTCCCAGTATCCCCTGTGGATCGCCCACTACACCCAAGCCCAACAACCGTTAATTCCGGGGGGTTGGAAAACCTGGCTGTTTTGGCAATTTACCGATAGAGGTCAAGTTCCCGGTATTCGGGGTGGTGTCGATGTGAATTTATTTGAAATTGCCACCGTCGGAGCAAACGGATCACGAGTTGAAGATTTGCAAAGTCGATTAAAAAATAAGGGATTTGATCCCGGGCCAATTGATGGAATTTTTGGGAATGGTACTAAAACGGCGGTGTCTAAGTTTCAAAACTCGAAAGGGTTAACAGGAGATGGAGTTGCGGATTTAAAAACCTGGACGGCGTTACTGGGTAAATGGGAAGCTTCCGTTGTTCCGACACCGACACCGACACCGACACCGACACCGACACCCACACCAACGCCACCACCCCAACCTCAAGAAGCAGATTTCATTTCTATTTGCAAAGCCTACAAAGGAGAACCGCGTCAAAACGAGGCGTTAAGATGGTTGCAACAAAGGCTCGAACAGAGGATATTACTTGAGTTTACCCGACAATGGCGTAATCAATCTCAACTTCCGAATCGTAGTGTTGAGTTAATTGATGTTTGTAAATATTATCGGGAATTACCCAGTCAAGATGAATCTTTGCGATGGTTCCAAAGACAAATTCCGATGGAGATTTGGGTTGAGTTTGAACGTCAGTGGAATCAACCTCTAGTTCCAGTTGTTCCACCGGATATTCGCTTAGTAGATGTCTGTCAATATTATCAAGGACTTCCCAACCAGAAAGAAGCGCTGGAATGGTTGCAAACTCAAATTCCCCGTGAGGTTCTCTCAGAATTTGCTCAACGTTGGCGACGACCTAACACAACGCCCAGAAATAATTAGGGAATTTGTTCAATGAGGGTGGGTTTAAATGATTGACATTTCGACTCAAAACCTCAGATTTTCCCGCCCTTACTCTCAAGAGTAGGGGCTTATTTTGATTGGACTCGTTGTTAGAGACTTACCGAATATTGGCAGTTTATAGAGATTTTAAAAAACCAATCTCCATGAAGTATGAGAGGTAAGTTTGAATCAGTTTTCCATCAATTTTGGGACAAGTAATGGAACTCTTATTCAATCCGTTGAGAGTATTGGTGCAGTCATAATCTGGGTTGTTTTGATATAATTCAATGATGGTTAGATCTCCGTAAACTTTTTCAGTAAATAAAGGTAACAGGGGAATTAAAGCATTATCAGAGGATTGTTTGATGTTTTGCAATAACTGTTGTTTCCATTGCGGATAAGATAAGGACTTCAGAGGATAACCCGCAGCACGAATTAAATCAAATAACTCAATAGTGCTTAGATTGTGTTGCGGGGGAGTGAGATGAAAGACTTTGCCTAAAGATTCAGGTTTTAAAGAGAGATGAACGATGGATTGAGTGACATAATCAATGGGAATAAATTCTTGTTTTTGGTGAATTAACTCGGGGAAAAAACCCATTTGAAGACAACCTTTGATAAATCTTGACCAGAAATCAGTTGTATTCATTACGCCTGTTTGAGTATGACCTAAAACAAACCCAGGTCTAAGAATTGTAATAGGACAACCCCTTGATTTTGCCATCCCAATTAACTGTTCAGCCACCCATTTACTTTGAGAATAGCCAATATCTAAAGCAACATATTCTTCATAGTTATCGAGATTTTCATCTTCTTGTAAAATCTGACAACTTTTTAAGTAACCAACCGGGCCAAAAATTCCCGCCGTCGAAATATAATGCAACGGTTTAATTCGGTTGTGAATTGCGAGTTTAATGATTTCCTGAGTTCCCAGAACATTAGCTGTTTTTAACACCGAATAGGGTTTGACAAAATTAACCTGTGCGCCTGTATGATAAAGGCTATCAATTTGCGTAGCAAGTTGTTCAAACCGAGAAACCGTTAACCCTAGTAAAGGTTGTTCTAAATCTCCGATAACGGGAATAATACGTGTCGCGTGATTAGCTTGCCATAACCGATATTTTTCTAAGGTTTTTTGCAACTTATTCATTCCAGATTGGGGATTTTGAGCGCGAACTAAACAGTAAATTTTTGCTGAGGTTTTATGCAGCAATTCATTCAGTAAAAATGCTCCTAAAAATCCAGTTGAACCTGTAAGAAAAATATGTTGAGGATTAGCGATCTTACCCTCGAAATTTCCTTGAGGAAAAAGAGATGAATTTAGGATTACTTCTGCCTTAAGATTAATCGTTTTGGGGTTTAATAAACTTCTGTCTGTCTCGACTGTTTTCAGGGTTTGAGACAGTCCGGCAACGGTTGGCGTTTCAAATAAACATCGCACAGGTACATCAGCCTGAAAAATTTCGGCAATTTTGGTCATTAGTTGTGCAGCTAGTAAAGAATTTCCACCCAAATCAAAAAAGTTATCGTGTAGTCCGACTCGTTTTAAACCCAAAATCGACCGCCATACATTCACCATTTGTTGTTCAATTTCATTTCGAGGTGCAACAAAGTTTTGTTCAAATTCAGTCGAAATATCGGGCGGAATCGGTAATTGATGACGGTCTACTTTTCCATTAGGACTTAATGGAAATTGATCTAATAAGACAAAAGTTGCAGGCATCATATAGTCGGGTAAACTCTTGCGTAAAAGATTGCGAAATTCCTGCACTAAAGGTTGTTTTTCTAAGTTGAATGAACGAAGTTCCACATAAGCCACTAAACGTTTATGACTCGGTTGATCTTCTCGTTCAAGAATCACGACGGATTGAACAGCATGATGTTGACTTAAAACGGCTTCTATTTCCCCTAATTCAATCCGAAATCCTCGTATTTTCACTTGATGATCAATTCGACCGAGAAATTCAAGATGACCATCCGGTAAATAACGCACTAAATCTCCAGTTTTGTAGAGGCGACTTTGATTTTCAGGATCAAAAGGATTTGGTATAAAACGTTGGTTGGTGAGTTGAGGACGGTTGAGGTAGCCTCGTGCTAAACCCATTCCGCCAACATGAAGTTCTCCCGGAATACCAATCGGAACAGGCTGAAGATGAGTATCAAGAATATAAACCTGAGTATTGGCAATCGGATGACCAATGGGAAGCCGTTTAGGGTTTGATGAAATCTCAGCTATTGTCGCACAAACAGTAGTTTCTGTGGGGCCGTAAGCATTGAAAAAACGATGTCCTTGAGACCAGTATTCTGCTAATTTGAGTGGACAAGCTTCTCCTGCAACAATAATTGTTTTTAAGTGAGGAAATTCAACTTGTGGTAAAATAGCTAAAACGGAAGGCGGTAAAGTGAGAATTGAAATGGCTTTTTGTTGCAAAAGTTGGGTTAAAGCAACTCCCGATAAGAGGGTTTCTCGCTGGGTTAAATACAAGCTTGCTCCTGATCCTAAAGCCATTACAATTTCCCAAACAGAAGCATCAAAACTCAGTGAGGCAAATTGCAGAATTTTGCTCTCAGATGTGACGTTAAAACGCTGTTGTACGGTTTGAGTTAAGTTGCATAAACCCTGATGTTGAACTAATACACCTTTAGCTTTGCCTGTAGAACCGGAAGTGTAAATCACATAAGCCAGATTTTCAGGTATCATTTGAACTTGTGGATTTTTTAAGCTTTGAGTTGTAATGGCTGGATTATTTTTATCTAAACAAACAACAAAAGCAGAGTGGGTTGGGAGAGATTGAACTAAAGAAGTTTGAGTCAGTAATAGAGAGATTTGAGCATCTTCTAGCATGAATGATAAACGATTTTGGGGGTAGTACGGATCGAGAGGAAGATAGGCGCCCCCTGCTTTCAAAATGCCTAAAATACCGATAATCATTTCTAGCGATCGCTCCATACATAACCCCACTAAAACTTCGGGTTTTACACCAAGTATTTGTAAATAGTGAGCCAGTTGGTTAGCGCGTTCGTTTAACTGTTGATAAGTCAGTTTTTGTTCTTCAAAGACGACTGCAATAGCATTGGGATTTTCCTCAACAAGAGCTTCAAAGAGATGATGAAAGCATTGGTTTTGATTAAAGTTTGTTTGACTGGAATTCCATTGAACTAAAAGTTGATGATGTTCAACAGGAGTCAGGAGAGGAAGTTGTGTAATAGATTGATCCCGATCAGCAACAATTCCTTCTAACAATTGCTGAAAATGTCCTCCCATTCGATAAATTGTTTCAGGATTAAACAAGTCTGTGCGGTATTCCAAATAGCCGCTTATTCCTTCGGATGTTTCTGTTAGTTGCAGCATTAAATCACATTTTGTTGTGCGATTATCTACCTCTAGAAGTTGTGAGTTAAGTCCGGTGAGCTTGAGTTGTTCTGAAGGCGGAGTATTGGTGAGTGCAAAAGAAATATTAAACAAGGGTTGCGTTCTTAAATCTCGTTCAAGATGCAGTTCTTCAACTAACTTTTCAAAGGGTAAATCTTGATAGGTATAGGCATCTAATGTGACCTGACGAACTCGTTGGAGTAATTGTGGAAAACTGGGAGAACCGGATAAATCGATTCTCAAGATTAAAAGGTTGATAAAAAAGCCGATTAAACCTTCGACTTCACCGCGATGACGGTTGGCAACAGGAGAAGAAATTGCAAGATCTTCTTGTCCTGTATAACGATACAATAGGACTCCAAAAGCAGCAAGTAAGGTCATAAATAAGGTCACGTCTGCTTGACGGCTTAAATCTTTAATAGCTGCTGTTAAAGATTGAGAGAATTGAAGCGGTTGACGTGCGCCTTGATGGGAGAGATTAGAAGAATATTGATGATCAGTGGGTAGCTGTAATTTAGGTAAATCTGCTATCTGTTGAGACCAATAGTTGAGTTGCTTTTCTAATATTTTTCCTTGCCATTGTCTTTCCCAGAGGGCAAAATCTTTGTATTGAAGGGTTAATGGGGGTAAGGAGAAAGAGGGATTTTGACCTAATCCATTATAGAATAAACTGAGTTCTTTAAACAAGACTGCTAAAGACCAATCATCACATAAAATATGATGTAAAACCCAGCATAAAATATAGTCCTGTTCATCCAACTGCAAGACTGTAATTCGCCACAACGGTGCTTGGGTTAAGTTAAAGGGTTTTTGAGCTTCTTGAGTCAGAAGGGTTTGTGCTTGTGCTTCTCGTTGTATTTCAGATAATGTTTGCAAATCAATAACTGATATTTTTAATTCACAGGAAGATTGAACAACTTGGACTGGATTTTCCGCTTGAATTTCAAAGCTTGTTCGGAGTGTTTCATGGCGTTGAATTATTTTTTGAATACTCTCCAATAAAACCTGAAGATTGAGTAAACCTGTTAATCGAAATGCAACCGGAACGTTATAAACTGGAGTATTAGGTTCAAGGCGATCTAGAAACCAGAGTCGTGTCTGAGCAAAAGAAAGGGGTAAATTGAGAGTTTGAGATTGGGGTAAAATCTGAAAAAGTTTGTGGTTTAGATTCCCTGTTAAAAGACGTTCAATGTGTTGAGAAAATTCGGAAATTGTCGGATTTTCAAACAGAGAACGAAGTTCAATTTCAAGATCATAGGTTTCTTGAATACGAGAAATAATTCGGGTTGCTTGTAGAGAATTTCCACCTAAATCGATGAAGCTATGGTTAATCCCAATTTGATCTAATCCTAAAATTTCTGACCAAATTTTTGCAAGGTCTTTTTCAATAACAGTACAAGGTGCAATCTGGTTTTCTTCCAGTAAATTTTTAGAAAAATCGACGGGGGGTAAGGCTTTCCGATCTATTTTTCCACTAGCGGTTTGAGGGAAAACATCGATAAACATAAAATGAGAGGGAATCATGTAATGAGGAAGTCGTTGTTTAAGAAGATTCCGCAACTCGGGTAAAATTTTATTAGGCAGTTTATCGCTAGAACTAGGGATTAGATAAGCCACTAATCGTTTATCATTGTGAGGATCATTTTGAGCAATTACAACAACTTCTTGAACGCTTGAAGATTGACAGAGTATGGCTTCAATTTCTCCTAATTCAATCCGAAAGCCTCGAATTTTGACTTGATGATCAATACGACCTAAATATTCTAAGTTTCCATCAGGTTGATAACGAGCGAGATCCCCTGTTTTGTACAAGCGTGTTTTGCCTGAAGGATCAAAAGGATTAACAATAAACCGTTCAGCCGTGAGTTGAGGGCGATTAAAATATCCTATTGCTAAACCTATCCCACCAATATATAGCTCTCCAATTTCTCCATCAGGAACAGCGTGTAATTCTTCATTTAAAAGATAAATCTTGGTATAGTCAATGGGGCGACCAATGGATACAGGTTCACTTCCTTTTTTAACTCGAAAAAAAGTTGCAAAAACTGTTGTTTCTGTCGGACCATAAAAGTTCCACAAAGCACTTCCTCGTTCGAGTAACCAATTGGCTAGTTGGCGAGGTAATGCTTCACCTGAAGACAGCATTTTTAAACTTTTTTTCCCTGACCAGCCCGAACGTTTTAGGATTTGCCAAGTCACTGGAGTTGCTGACATTATTGTTGCACCGGAGGTGAGTAGTGCTTGAGCAAGTTTTATTCCATCCGTGGCAGTCTCACGGGTTACAATAACAATTTTTGCTCCAATTGTTAGCGGGAGAAAGAGTTCAAAAATAGAAATATCGAAGGTAATCGTTGTAACGGCGAGCAAAACATCTTCTGAGGTTAATCCAGGTGTTTGCTGCATCGATTTTAAAAAGTTAACAACGGCCTGATGTGGAACTTGTACACCTTTGGGTTTTCCCGTTGAACCGGAAGTATAAATAATATAAGCAGGTTGTTGAGGATGAATTTCTAGATCGAGGTTTTTGATATTATTTTGAGTAATAATATCTGGATGATGATCTAAGCAAATAATCTTAGCTTGATGAGTTGGGAGTGATTGCACTAAATGCTTTTGAGTCAGGATTACTTGAAGTTGTGCATCATCTAAAACTAACTGATTACGTTGGACAGGATGGGATGGATCGAGAGGAATATAGGTTCCACCTGCTTTAAGAATACCGAGCAATCCAACTAACATTTCTAAAGATCGATCAACATAAATTCCCACTCGCGTTTGAGCTTTAACCCCTAAATTTTTTAGTGTGTAAGCCAGTTGGTTTGCTTGAGTATTTAAAGCCTGGTAGGTTAGGCTTTGATTGTCAAAAGTAACGGCTATTTTATCCGGTGAATTTAAAGCTTGTATTTCAAAGAGTCTAGAAATTGATGCAGGTTTGAAATAATTCATAAAGGTCGTCTCCTAATTCAAGTGCATTTGAGATAAACTGAGCGAAATGTCTAAAGTCAGAAAAGAGATTTTAATTGAATTGTTGATTGATATAGAGCAGGTGATGTTAGACACCAAAGGAAAAACAAAGTTGGAAACCTATGGGAATAGATACTATTTGATTATCGGCAAAAAATCTACGAGGAAAATACGGATCTTTTAGAAGTTAATTTTTGATTGAATCCGTGAAAATACTGAGAAAACTGTCGAATTCAGGCGACTTAACAAAAATTCAACTTAGATGAAAGAATATATTTGTAGACTTCCCGTTTTACGTTAAGATGTAAGAACAGTCAGGGTATTGCATCATCTCTTAAAAAATAGGAGAATAAAAGTTGATAAAATAACAACAGAGAAAGATTAAAACAGTGATGACTGAATCGAAAAGTACCCCCTTGAACGCAGGAGAAAAGATGAGTGTTTGGCTTGCTAGAGGAGCCGCATTCATTATTACCGCTTTAGCAGCAACTCAAGCTCAAGCCGCTTTATTAACGAGTAGTTTTCTTTCTAATCAAGTTCTTCTCTACGACGAAGTAACAGGAACTTTTTTAGGTGTATTTGGTGAAGCCAACAACTTCGATAGCGGACTTCTCGCCCCAGATGGCTTAACGTTCGGCCCGGATAATCACTTATATGTGAGTAGTTTTGGTTCTAATGAAATTCTAAAATATGATGGAAGAACCGGAGCCTTTTTAGGTGTATTTGGTCAAGCCAACAACTTTTACAGTGGATTAATCAATCCCGTCGGTTTAACCTTTGGCCCAGATTACAACCTTTATGTGAGTAGTTTTGGGAGTAATGAAGTCTTAAAATTCGAGGGATTAACGGGTAATTTTCTGGGAATTTTTGGTGATGCTTCTCTCGAAAAAAGTGGCTTAGAAAATCCTGATAACTTAGTTTTTGGCCCAGACAATCATCTTTATGTAACCAGCTTTGGAACCAATGAAGTTCTGAGATATAATGGGATAACGGGTGATTTTCTCGGAATTTTTGGTGACGCTTCTAATGCAGCTAGTGGATTAAATACACCCACAGGTTTACGCTTTGGCTTAGATGGTCATCTCTATGTTAATAGTTACGTCAGTGATCAAGTTCTGAGATATGATGGGATAACAGGTCGTTTTTTAGGCGTTTTTGGTGATGCTTCCTCAACGAATAGTCCTCTAAACGGCCCTATTAATTTGATTTTTGGACCCGATGGAAATCTTTATGTCAGCAGTTCTAATCTGTTAAACCAAGGAGATGAAGAACTAACGAATCAAGTTCTCAAATACGATGGTCAAACCGGGGTTTTTAAAAAGGTTTTCCTCGATATTTTTAATACAGAAGGTTTACTTTTTATTCCGACTGGGTTAGAATTTTCCCCCAATACTGTTCCTGAACCGAATATGATTTTTGGATTTTCTGTGCTTGTTGGACTGGGAGTGAGTCAATGGTTATCGGCTCGTAATCAGTAATCCTTATCCCTCTCTTAACCCTTAACAAAAAGAGAATAAATGATCAGAGTTCTTTATTCTCTTTACTTGCACATAAACTGTTAAACCTTTGAAAAAGATCCCTTAATCTCATCAAAACTTCATCGGTATGTAGTTTGATACTCCTACAAGAATTGATAGGACTGAACCCTAACAATCTCTTAATATTTTAGGGTCGGGCTATCTCTTTAAACAATCCGTTATATTTGCTTTTTTTTTGGATTTGTTATAATTAAGTGCAAGAGCTTTAAATTAATACCCTTCCCCTCAAAAACTCCTCTTTTATACGACCTTTCTAGCCAGTGAGGCTAATCCAATGATTAAACTTCCGAATTACCAGATTCTTGAAAAGATTAGTGAAAGCTCAAAAACAGTTGTTTATCGTGGTGTTAAAAATTTTAACGGACAAAAAGTCATTATTAAGCTATTAAGATCTGATTATCCTACTCTCGAAGAAATTAACACCTTAAAATATGAATATGAGATTTATAGAAGACTGACCTTTGAGGGAGTGATTCAGTTTTTGGGCTTAGAAACTTGTTACAATGGTTTAATGCTAATCCTTCAGGATTCTGACGCGATTTCACTGCGACAATTTTTAAAAACTTACACCTTAGACCTTCAAGATTTTTTACAGATTGCGATTCAACTTGTAGAAATTCTATCTAAAATTCACGAAAATAAAATCATTCATAAAGATATTAATCCCAGTAATATTTTGATTAAAACTGACAAAAAAAACGTTGAAATTATTGATTTTAGTATTGCAACCTGTTTATTCAGAGAAACTCCAAAAGGAATTAGTCCAAACCGATTAGAGGGTACACTTCCCTATATTGCACCGGAACAAACTGGACGAATGAATCGATCCGTTGATTATCGAAGTGATTTCTACTCTCTCGGAGTAACTTTTTATGAAATGTTAACGGGCGATGTTCCTTTTCAAACAACAGATGCAATGGAACTCATCTATTGTCATATTGCTAAAAAACCGATTTCACCGACGATACTCAATCCCCAAATTCCTCAAGTTTTATCTGATATTGTGATGAAACTGTTGGAAAAAACACCCGAAGAACGATATCAAACCAGCCTCGGTCTAAAAACTGATCTAGAATGTTGTTTAACTCAACTCGAAAAAACAGGGAAAATCCAAAAATTTTCTCTTGGAAAATGGGATCAATCGAGTCAACTGCTGATTCCGCAAAAACTCTATGGACGAGAACAAGAAGTTGAAACTTTAATAGAGTCTTTTCAAGAAATCTGTGCAGGGAAAAGTCAAATCATACTGATTTCGGGTTATTCTGGAATTGGAAAAACTCGCTTAATTCAAGAACTTAATAAACCCTTAGTCAGTCAAAAAGGACGTTTAATTTCAGGAAAATTTGATCAATTTAAACGTAATATTCCCTATCTTAGTCTGATTCAAGCCTTCCAAGATCTGATTCATCAGCTTTTAGCTGAAACGGCTGAAGAAATAGAAGCTTGGAAAGAAAAACTTTTAAATACTTTAGGAAAAAATGGTCAAATTATTATTAATGTCATTCCAGAAGTTGAACTCATTATTGGTTCTCAAACCCCTGTTCCCGAATTAAGCGCAACTGAATCTCAAAACCGTTTTCATCAAGTTTTCAAAAGCTTTATTCATACGTTTTGTCGCAAGTCTCATCCATTAGTTTTGGTTTTAGATGATTTACAGTGGGCGGATTCTGCTTCATTAAATTTACTTGAGTTATTGATGAGTGAAATTGATCTACAATACTTTTTACTCATCGGTGCTTATCGAGAAAATGAAGTCAATTCGACTCATCCTTTAATCAGAACTTGTGAAGAAATTCAACGAGCGGGTACAAAGATTCGTTTTCTGATTTTAAAATCTTTATCGTTTAATACAGTTCAACAGATGTTAGTCGATACCCTCAAACAAACAGATGGCATCATAGAACTTGCACAACTGATTTACAATAAAACTCAAGGCAATCCATTTTTTCTGATTAATCTCCTAGAAACCCTTTATCATGAGAAACTTTTACAGTTTGATCTGCAAGTAGGTTGCTGGAAATGGCAAATTTCTGAAATTCAAAGAATTGGAATTACTGATTGTAATATCCTTGAAATTATCACCCGAAATATTAATAAACTTTCCGATGAAACCATCAATATTTTAAAATTTGCAGCTTGCATCGGGAATCAATTTAACTTAGATATTTTGGCTATTGTTAATCAAAGCTCAATTCATCAAACGGCTCAATCGCTCTGGGAAGCTCTACAAGCCGGGTTAGTCATTCCTCTCAGTCAAGCTTATAAAATGTCTTGGAGTAATGATGAGAATTTAGCTGAATCAAATGGTCAAGTTTATTATCAGTTTTTGCATGATCAAGTTCAACACGCTGTTTATTCTCTCATTCCTGAAGAACAACAGAAAAAAACTCACTTTAAAATTGGTAAACTTCTCCTCCAAAAAAGCAACATTTCAGGTTTAGAAGACAATATTTTTGATATTGTAAATCAGCTTAATATTGGACGAGAGTTTTTGAAGCAGCCAGAAGAACGTATTCAACTCGCCACTCTAAATTTAAAAGCAGGAATAAAAGCTAAGGGATCAACAGCCTATGAAGTTGCATCTAGCTACTTAAATATTGGTTTAGAACTGCTGTCAGAATCTAGCTGGGAAACTGAATATGATTTAACTTTGGCTTTGTATGTAGAAGCCGCAGAAGTCGAATATCTCAATGTGAATTTTGAGCGCGCATCCATTTTAATTGAAACAGTTCTTGAAAGGGCAAACCCTCTGCTCGATCAAATTAAAGTGTATGAACTAAAAATTGAGTTTTATATTGCTCAAAATCAGATGTTAATGGCTATCGATACTGGAGTACAAGCACTAGAAATATTAGGAGTACATCCTTTTAAACCGATCAATCAAGAGAGTTTAAAAGTACAACTTCCGAGTTTAACAGAATTAGATCAAATTCCTCAAATGACTAATCCTGAACATCTGGCCGCACTGCGACTGTTAATTAATATTTCCTCTCCACTCTATAATACAAAACCCGAACTCTTACCCTCCGTCATTTTAACTCAAGTTAATCTTTGTTTAGAACAGGGTCATTCTGCTTTAGCGGCTTATGTTTATGTGTTGTATGCCTTTTTCTCCTGTGCGGTCACAGAAGAAATAGAAACCGGGTATTTTTCCAGTCAAATTGCACTTGAACTGTTAAATCAATTTGATGCTCGAGAATTTAAGTGCAAGGTTTATGATATGTTCAATACATTTATTCGACCTTGGAAAGAGCATTTAAGAACCACTCTCAACCCTTTAATAGAGGGAATAGAAAGCGGATTAGAAACCGGAGATCTACAATATACAGGTTATTCTATTATTGCCTACTGCTTGAATCTATTTTTGCTAGGTGAACCGCTAGAAAATGTTAAATATGAACAAGAAAAATACATAAACTTGTTAAGTAATTTAAAGCAAAATTATTCAATTAATGCTAGTAAAATGTGGCTAGAGTTGACGTTAAATGTATTAGATCAATCTCCGGATCGATACAAACAGGTTGGAGTAGGTTTCGACGAAGAAAAATGTTTTTCAAAAACCACAGAGGAAAGCAATAAAACCTTATTATTTATGTTGTGTCTTGTGAAAACAATACTCTTGTATTTATTCGGAGACTACGAACAAGCTGCACAGATGGCGACTTTTGCAATAGAGTATAAACAATCAGTCTTAGGATGGAATTTAATTGCCATTCACAACTTCTACTATTCACTGAGTCTTTTAGCATTATGTACTCCTAATCCGTCTCAAGAACCAACAAAGTTTAAAGTGAATAGCCAACATCAAAAATATTTACAGCAAGTCAAAGTTAATCAAGAAAAAATGAAAATTTGGGCAAATCAATGTCCAGTGAACTATCAAAATAAATATGATTTTGTCGAAGCAGAAAGAGCTTGGGTTGTTGGAGATTTTCTGCAAGCAATGGAATATTATGATCGCGCAATTGATGGTGGAAAAGAACAAGGTTATATCCAAGAATCGGCTCTTGCTGCGGAACGAGCCGTTGAATTTTATCGTACCATCAAACGTGAACGGATTTCTCGAATCTACTTATACGAAGCCTATTATGGATATATTCGTTGGGGAGCGATCGCTAAAGTCAGAGATTTAGAAGAAAAATATCCTCAACTCCTTTCTGAAACCCTGGAAAATCAATGGAGAAAAAATAATCTAAAAATCACTAAATCTATTTCAAGTTCTGTAGAAAGAAGCCGAGAAATCTTGGATTTTTCAACTATTAGCAAAGCTTCTCTTGCATTCTCCGAAGAAATTATCTTAGATAAACTTTTAGAGAAAATCTTAAATATTGTTTTAGAAAATACAGGAGCAACAATCGGTCATCTCATTCTCAAAAAAGCAGAAAATTGGGTGATTGAAGCTACCGCTAAACTAGGAAATGATAATCAATTATCTTGTGATTGCTCATTAAATTTTACGATCAATAGTAATATTTTACCGGTATCTCTCATTAACTATGTGTGTCGAGTTGAGTCGAGCGTTGTTTTAAATCATGCAACCCGTGAAGGAAAATTTACGGGTGATCCCTATATTATCGATCATCAATCTAAGTCAATCTTCTGTTTACCTATTATTAACCAAGATCAACTCATTGGTCTTCTTTATCTCGAAAATCCTTTAGTGAGCGGTGTTTTTACCAACGAACGTTTAGAAGTTTTAAGTATTCTGTCTTCTCAAATTGCTATTTCATTAAAAAACGCTCTGTTATATGAAAAATTAAAACAAGCAAAAGACAGCCTAAAAGTCGCCAATGAACAGTTAGAAGACTATAGTAAAACCTTAGAAGATAAAGTCAAAAATAGAACCCTAGAACTCCAAGAAAAAAATCATTCTTTAAAGGAAAAAACCACTCAATTAGAGCGAATGATGGAAGAACTCCAAACCACCCAAGCTCATTTGATTCAAACCGAAAAAATGTCATCATTAGGACAGTTAGTCGCAGGTATTGCCCATGAAATTAATAATCCCATCTCTTTTATTTATGGTAATTTAGTTCATTTAAGTGAATATTCTCAGGATATTTTGCAGTTACTCGACTTGTATCAGGAAAAATTCACCGAACCGGAAATACAAACCCAATGTGATGAAATCGATCTCGCATTTATCAAAGAAGATATTCCTCAAGTCATTCAATCCATGCAGTCCGGTGCAACTCGAATTCGTGATATTGTTTCAAGTTTGCGAAACTTTTCTCGCCTTGATGAAGCTGAAATAAAATCTGTTGATATTCACGAAGGAATAGAAAGTACCCTGCAAATTCTTCGATATCGCATGAATCACTTGCAATGCAACGGTATTGAGATCGTTAAAGAATATGGTACACTGCCTTACGTTGAATGTTACCCTGGGCAACTCAACCAAGTCTTAATGAATATTCTCACCAATGCAGTTGATGCCTTAAAAGAACTGACTCAGACTCATACCCGTAGACATCCCACAATATCCATCTACACCGAATTAATTGCCGGAGAAAAAGTCAGAATTCGCATTGGGGATAATGGACTCGGAATGACAGAGAAAGTCTGCTCACAAGTTTTTAATCCCTTTTTTACCACTAAACCTGTGGGTTCCGGTACAGGCTTAGGATTATCGGTCAGTTACTCAATCATCGTTAAGCAACATCGGGGCGATCTCCGATGCAATTCTACCCCAGGAGAAGGCTCAGAGTTTATCATTGAAATTCCCCTAAAGCAGCAGGAAACTTTGCTAGCAAAGCTTTCAAGCTCCTCAAAAGAGATTGAAATCATTGAAAATCCTCAGTAACTAACCTCTGAGCAAGTCTGTCTTGTGCGAATAATGGGTTATGATAACCGTCAATAGGGTTTTAAGCTCTATTCATATATGTCGCCAGGTGATTCAGATGCGATCTGCAAACCCCAGAACAACATCAAACCAATCTGAAGCGCAGAATACCAGGCTTTTGAGCCGTAGTGAGTAGCCGAACCAATTACGCTTATGGAAACAACTTCCTTTGACATTACTCTACTGATGGTCATCACGATCGTTAGTGGAATAAGCGCTCAAGTTTTAGCAGACTACCTCAAAGTTCCTGCTATCGTTTTCCTGTTGCTGTTTGGGATTATCGTCGGTAATGATGGTTTAGGGCTAGTCCATCCCAATCTTCTCGGTGAAGGATTAGAGGTTATCGTATCTCTCTCCGTTGCTTTGATTCTGTTTGAGGGCGGTTTAAGCCTAGAACTCCGCGATCTTGGACAAGTTTCGGGAAGCATTCGGAATTTAGTCACCTTTGGCACTCTCATCACCCTCACAGGCGGCGGAATGGCAGCCCACTGGCTCGGTGAATTTCCCTGGCCGATCGCTTTTCTTTACGCTTCATTAGTCGTTGTAACCGGGCCAACCGTTGTTGGGCCTTTACTCAAACAGGTTTCTGTAGATCGTCGAGTCGCCGCCTTACTCGAAGGAGAAGGGGTTTTAATTGATCCAGTGGGCGCTATTCTCGCTGTTTTAGTCCTCAACGTCGTTTTAAGCGGGAACGCTAACCCCTTAGAACTGTTTCAAGAACTAATCATCCGTTTAGGAATTGGGGCGGCAATTGGTGTCGCAGGAGGCGGCTTACTCGGTTGGAGTTTAAAACAAACTCAATCCCTGTCTGAAGAACTGAAAAACCTGATTGTTTTAGCCGCCCTTTGGGGTTTGTATGATTTAGCCGAAGTCGTTTACAGTGAATCTGGACTGATGGCGGCGGTTGTTTCGGGAATTATGGTTCGATCCGTTGGTGTTCCTGAAATGCGACAATTGCGGCGGTTTAAAGGTCAGCTAACCATGCTATGCGTCTCCGTCTTATTTATTTTACTGGCGGCGGATTTGTCTTTAGAAAGTATTGTTGCTTTGGGCTGGGGAAGTGTACTCACCGTTTTGGCTTTAATGTGGATTGTCCGCCCGATTAATGTTTGGCTTTGTACGCTTAATAGTAACCTCAACTGGCGACAAAAAGCTTTTGTGTCTTGGGTTGGGCCTCGAGGAATTGTCTCGGCGTCGGTTTCTTCTCTGTTTGCTATTTTATTAACTCAACGGGGGATTAACGGGGGAGACTCGATTAAGGCTTTAGTCTTTTTAACGATTATTATGACGGTTGTGATTCAAGGATTGACCGCCCGTTCGATGGCAAAGTTATTAAGAATTACCTCCAGTGCTGCAACTGGAGCCGTTATCGTTGGTTCTAATCCGATTAGTCGTTTGATTGGACGTTTATTTCAAGAGCGAGGCGAATCGGTGGTTATTATTGACACGAATTCAGAAGCTTGTGAACAGGCTAAAAAAGAGGGATTGCGCGTTTATCAAAGTAGTGCGTTAGATCCGAATGTGTTGGAAGAAGCGGGACTCGAATCGATTGGGACTTTTTTGGCTATGACCAGTAATGGAGAAGTGAATTTAGTTTTATCAGAACGAGCCGCAGAAGAATTTAAACCGCCTCGGGTTTTAGCTTTATTTCCTCGTGATCCTCAATCCAAAACGTCGGCGAGTAAAGAAAAAGTACAACAAGCTTTTGTTCCCGAATTGACTTTGAAACAGTGGAATAAGTTCATGGAAAATCAAGAGGTAAAGCTGGGAGAAACAACTCTCAAACAACCGGGTTTAGAGTTTCAAAGATCACATTTAAAAGCTTTAATTCGTTCTAAGGAATTGTTACCGCTCTTGATAGAACGACAGGGAAATTTACAAGTGCTACCCGCTTCGGAAACCTGGCAACTTGAGGATCGGATTATTTATTTACTCCATGATCCTAAACCTAAACTTCTTAAACGGCTATCTGGTTCACAACAATCCACTCTAACTTTAGAAAAACATCCCGTTGTTGAAGAAGTTCCTATTCAAACTCCCGCCACTAAGACCCCTAAAGAGCCGAAAAATGAAGTGTTAGAAGAAGCTCCTATTGTTGATTCATAGGACTTTATCCCTCTTAATTTTGGGATCAAAAACCCACATCCGAATCCCAATGATTGTAATATTATCGTGACCGTTGTGTTCGTTTGCAAGCTCGATTAATTGATTGACTGCAACATTAAGATCCGTTTGGGGATTTAACAAGGGTTCAACATGAGTATCGTGATAGATTTCCAGTAAATCATTGTCCGTTAAACCATCTGATGCTAATATTAAAACAGTATTTTCTTGAATATTCAAAAACTGTACTTCGGGTTTCACAAAACTCTGATCCCGTGGCCCTAACGCTTGAGTTAATTGATAGGCATCAGGACGAGCATAGGCTTCTTCAGGAGTCACTCCCCGGGAAATTTCACGCTGTCCAACTTCGTGATCAATGGTAATTTGTTCAAGACCTTGTGAACGAGTCAGACTATACAACCGACTATCCCCCACATGAGCGATCGCCACTTGATCATCAACCACAATCGCCATCACTAGGGTTGTTCCCATGCGTCCGACTCCTGAGCGAACCGCTTGTTGATTCATCTCATAAATCGCCCGATTCGCTTGTATAATACCATGACTAATCATCGCTTGGCTAGGAAGTTCACCCGTCCATTGAGACTGAAAATATTGCTTGAGGGTATCGACGGCTAACTGACTCGCCACTTCACCCCCGGCGTGTCCTCCCATGCCATCACACAAAATATATAACCCCTTCGCCTCTAAAACCCGCTCTTGAGGGGTTTGTTGTTCATGTATAATCGTTTGTACGCCAAAAGAATCTTCATTCCCCTGACGTTTGCGACCAATATCTGTCATTCCCAAAGCTTCGAGGTGAAATAATTGATTCACTTGAGGAATAGTTGGTGATAAATTCGACTCTAGAGGTAAATCCGTGTCATCCTCGTCATCAATTTGAAGATGTGTTGGGGAAGAAATCGGGAAAAATTCGGGTTCCGTTGACGAAGAATACAGTTCCTCCCTCACTTCGATTAATTGCATTTCCAATTGAGTAATTGTTTCTATTTTCCCCTCAGATAAATCCCGCAACAATTGAGTCAAAGAACCAAACAAAGTCCGTTGAGATTGTTGAACTAACGTTTTCCAAAGCCAACCCAAATCAGACAGAGAAAGACTAGATGATCGGTTCGTATATAATCGTTGTAGACAAACCGGATAAGGATCTTGGGGAAAAACTCGTAAATTATTCAATTCCAGCAGACTTTGACGAAGGTTCCCCGGGTCTAAAATTTCCCATAAATTCGCCATCTGTTCTATCCACTCGACCATTTGCTGCGGCGAAGTCTTTTGATCGCTAAACTTCTCCAAAAGCGTGGGAAACGTCGCAAAATCTTCCAGCAGAATCACCGTATAACCATCAGATTGCCAAGCATCTTGAACTTCGGGAAAATGATCGGGAAACTGAGTCGCCAGTGTCAAATAAGGTTGCGCCGCTTCAATCACAAAAACATCCATCTTTTCCGAAGACGAAATTAGTGCAGGTGCTGCTTGTAACGGAGACATCTGAAGCGGTTGAGTATCGAGAACCCGTAGCGTTATTATTTCCCCAGGTTTTAGCGTCGCAGATTCAATCAGTTGATAGCGCTGAAGTTGATCTAAATAGTTTCCAATTTCTAGATGAAACTCAACAGAATCTTCAGAGTCTAATCGATTAAAATCATCATTAGTTGTCGAGTTGATCGCATCTTCATCAGGAATTTGACTCGCATCAAAAGCCGCATACGGCCATATTTGTTCATCAGAACTTTCAGAACCGATGTTATTCCCTTCGACCTTATTTTCTGTCTGCGAAGAATTTTCTGCATGGATCAATTCTAACTCCTCATCACCCCCAGTCGTTCCTTGAATTTGATCCGTTTCGGTCAGAGAAATTTGAGAAATGGCTCCCCGCAGTCGATCAATTTCTTCGGATGATGAAGGTTGTTCAGTTCTATGAGAAACAGTCTCATCAAAACTCATCTCTGAAGAGCTAGAAACAATAGCCAACCAAACCGTCCCGGTTCGCGCACCACAGTTAGAACAATCTAACTCGTTCAGATTCACTGTAAAACCACATTCACCACAAGATTTCTGCGTTAGAGAATAGCCGCATTTTTGACAAAATTTGTGATGGCTCGGATTTTCAAATTGACATTGCGGACAAATCAGCATAACTCAATTCCCTAGAGCGAGAACATCGATAGGGGTTAGGGCTTACAGATCTCCATTCTAAGGCACAATTGATCACGACTGAATGGGAAAATTTATGTTTCGTCCATATACTGTTGTTTTAATCATACCCACCGGAGTCGGCGCCGCTATTGGAGGCTATGCGGGAGATGCTTTACCTGTCGCTCGAGCTATGTCTCAGGTTTGCGATCGCCTGATTACCCATCCTAACGTTCTCAATGGCGCTCAACTTTACTGGCCGATATCAAATACATTTTATGTCGAAGGCTACGCACTGGATCAATTTGCCAGGGGGAATTGGGCGTTACAACCCGTTCATCAAAACCGTATTGGCTTACTCCTCGATCAAGCCATTGAACCGGAGCTACGTCAACGCCATCTACAGGTTGCTGATGCTGCACGAGCGACGCTAGGTTTAAGTTTAACCGATTATGTCGTCACGGATGCCCCAATAGATGTTCAACTGCGAACCGCCCCTTCTGGAGCCTCCTGGGGAACGATCGGCAACCCTGACAGCCTCCTCCGCGCCGCCGAAGTATTGATTAAAAAAGCTAAAGCAGAAGCGATCGCCGTTGTGGCTCGTTTTCCTGACAATCAAGACAGCCTCGCCCTCGAACAATATCGACATGGACAAGGGGTTGATCCCTTAGCGGGTGCTGAAGCGGTGATTAGTCACTTAATCGTCCGCCAGTTTCACATTCCTTGCGCTCATGCTCCGGCTTTGTCTACTTTACCACTCGATCCGGATTTATCACCTCGTTCTGCTGCGGAAGAATTGGGGTATACCTTTCTTCCCTGTGTTTTAGTCGGCTTGAGTCGGGCGCCGCAGTTGGTTAGTTCCCCGGTTTCATCGGATCTGATCTGGGGAAATTCTGTTGATGCGGTGGTTGTTCCAGCCACAGCTTGCGGAGGGAGTGCTATTCTAAGTTTTAGCGATCGCCAGACTCTGATTATTGCTGTCGAGGAAAATCAAACCCGGATGCAAGTTTCTCCAGACTCTCTGGGAATTAAAGCAGTCACGGTGAATTCTTATCTCGAAGCGTTGGGGGTTTTGGTGGCTGATCGTGCAGGAATTGATCACAATGCTTTGCGCCCGAATGTGTTGGCGATCGCTAAAATTGATTCAAGTTCTCTTGGTTAAACTGTTTTTTGTTTTTGCATTTTTTTTTGAAGAATATCGTGGTAGAACATAGTCCTAAAAATCCAGACTTTGAACCGTTAACCCGTACCCAAGTTCTTGTGGCGATGGGAGGAACGGCGATTTTATTATTAATTGTGGCTAAATTGTGGCTTTATTTGAGTCCAGTTTCTCTTTTACCTGTTCGTTTGACTCTCCTTGATCTCGTTTTAGGATTGGCAACGGGTATCGGGATTACGATTGGGAGTTCAATCATTTATCGCCTTTGGCCTGCTTATAGTCGCAGTGCAGATGTATATTTAAAGTTAGTTTTGACTCCGTTATTATGGCCGGATTTATTGTGGTTGGGATTATTACCCGGTTTAAGTGAAGAATTACTCTTTCGAGGGGTGATGTTGGCTGCATTTGGCTTGACTCCTTTAGGATTGATTATTTCCAGTGTTTGTTTTGGCGTGCTACATTTTAGCGGTTCTCAACAATGGCCCTATGTAATTTGGGCGACTGTTGTCGGGTTTGTTCTCGGATATAGTGCGATCGCCACCGGGAATTTATTTGTACCGATTTTCGCTCATATTTGTACCAATTTAATCTCCGGTTGTTTATGGAAGTTAAAATATATTGGACAAAGAAGCGATCGCGTTAATTAAACTCAAAAGGGGAGAGGATTAATCATGCAACTCTTATCTGAATTTGAAACGCTATCTTTAGAAATCCCCCGTGAAATCGCCCTTCATGTCACCTCAGAACAGTTTGAAGCGATCGCCAGGGTTAACCGGGATTTAAGGCTAGAACGCACAGCAGAAGGAGAGTTAATTATAAATCCCCCCACTGGTGGCGAATCGGGTAAGCGGAATTATGGATAACGGAGCCAGACTCGGATGGTTAATTGATCCGCAAAATAAACAGGTCGAAATTTATCGAAAAGAGCGGGATATCGAAGTTTTAATTAATCCAACTCATCTATCCGGTGAGGATTTTTTACCCGGTTTTATATTAGACTTAAGCCGGATATTTTAAGCTTGAAGTAATGGCTTAAGAGTTGATCTGTGAAGATACACAGTTCAGCCAAAAAAACGCTCATAATCATCATGGCTACCAATCCAAAACCATGTTATTGTATCTTCTTCTTTGAATCCTAATGCTCGATATCCCCGCGTGACTCGCACTGACCAAATTTCTTCTTGGTAATTGATGCACTTGAAATGGAGAGAAGGATGAAACGGGTTCTCATCCCAAAGCCGATATGCTTTGCGAGTGCGTTGTCGAACTTCATCACTAAGCTGCCGATACTCAGCCCAAAACGAGGGAAGAACTTCAGATTTCATAACTGATCATAATCCATTGCCTTTGCTTTTCCCTCCGCCTTTTCCTGTTTCGCCAGTCGCGCCGCTTCCATTAATGATGACTGCGTTCGACTAAAGGACGCATCCCACTGCTGTTCATCCTGTAAATCAGCAATATACTCGCGCAAATGATCCACGACTTGTTTCTGAACTTCACTCGGTAAAGCCTCTACCATCTTCACTAAATCTTTGATTGCTGCTGATAACATCAATTCTACTCCGTTGAAGGATTCTATTATTTATTTTAGACTTAAACCGAATATTTTACGCGGGAAGTGAAAGGTTATAATTGCTAATCCCTAACCGTCACACAATTGCGGTTATTACGCTTAGAAAAGTATAGAGCGCTATCGACTCAAGTTAGTATTTTATCCTTGATCAACAAAAGTTGACTCAACGCAGTTTTTAACTGATCAATTCTCAATCAGGTTGATCGAAGTTTTAAAAAATGATGAGAGTTGATGAAAGGAATATAATCTAAAACTTGATCCATCAGTTGAGCGGGCAGTTTTTCGAGTGCTTGAGTGAGGGTTTCTTTGGAAGTCATCGGTTAATTATTATGAAATCATTGGGACTATTGTTGATGAGGCGATCATGCAGAAGCGGGAATTCCTGAATATTGGTTAGTGAATTTACAAACTGGGGAATTAATTGTTTACCGTCAACCTAGTGGGCGCGAATATGGATCTAAAATGACTTTAAAGCAGGGAAATCTTTCTCCCGTTGCATTTCGGGATCTAACAATTCCTGTTGAAGCGATGATTTCTCTGTGAATTTCCAGCTGAATGCCAGCGTCACTCAAGTCCATCAAATTTTCTTAACCCCATAGGGGGGATTGTAAATAATCTGAAAAAAAAGACAATGAGAAGATATCTCAATCTATAATTGAATCAAACATCAATGTACAAATTGTTTTTGCTTGCTGGTTTAGTATTGTTAGCACCGATGACCCTAGTCGGATGTGAACCGGGGGCTGATACTCCTCGCACAACAGCAGATACAGAAACCACCGCAGCCAATGGCCAAGAGAGCGGAACTTTAACTTTGATCGCAGATGCAGAAGATCGAATGCGAGAAGGGTTTACGAGTAAAGATGGTTGGCAACTCAACTTTAACCATGCTTATGTCACCTTCAATAATATCAGAGCTTATCAAGCCAATTCCCCTTTTGACCCTGATCGCGATAATGAACCCAATGCGACAGCAACGGTTAACCTTCTGAGTTCACCGCAAACAGTGGATCTAGTCGGAGGAAGCGAAGACATACCAACAGTTACCACTGCAACAGCACCACCAGGACATTATAACGCTCTCTATTGGGAAATGGTTACTGCTACCGATGGAGAAGCTGCGGGTTCTACTCTTTTATTAGAAGGTTCAGCCGAAAAAGAAGGTCGCACGATTAATTTTGTCATCGCTT
>JBJHBL010000087.1:0-23582 GCA_050485465.1 Limnoraphis sp.
GGTTAATACTGGCAGTGGGTTCTAGGATGGTGAAGGTGAAGCTACTCAGGTCATCTTCGAGGGCGAATAAATCTAAGACTCCCCCTGTGACTCCATTTTCGACTAAAGGTCGGTCAAACCGGAAGAAGGTTTCTAGGTTTTCATCAAAGCGGGTTTGGGCTGCGGTAAATTGTTGCAGGATACCGGGAACATCGCCCTGACGTCGCACTGTGATTCCTTCTTCTGGGATATCACCTTCGGTTTCAAAGTTCAGGGTGAGAATATCTCTTTCTGCTTCGCTGACGATTTCTTTGTCTACGCTGAAGCTGACTACGGGTTCGCTCGGTTCAGGTTCAGGTTCCGGTTCCGGTTCCGGCTCGGGTTCCGGCTCGGGTTCCGGCTCGGGTTCGGGTTCCGGCTCAGGTTCGGGTTCGGGTTCCGGCTCAGGTTCGGGTTCCGGCTCAGGTTCGGGTTCGGGTTCAGGTTCAGGCTCAGGCTCGGGAATGGGTTCAGGTTCGGGTTCGGGTTCAGGTTCAGCAGTATCCAAAATATCAAAGGTGACGGAACTGGCTGCTGAGTCAACAATATAGCCTGTACCCGCTTCTAAGGTGTAGGTGTAGGTATCTCGACCTTCTTCTACATCATCATTAAAAACGGGTACGGTAATGCTTGCGACTTGTTCGTTGATGCGGAAGATGAACCCACTAGTATCATCACTAACGCGAACAATTCGACCCCCACTGAACATCGCTGCGAATACGTCTAATTGAGCGATCGCATTTTCGATGGGGTTGGTGACGCTGACATCCAGTCCGCCTGCAGGGGGTGGTTCACTTAAAGTAAATGTTAATATCAGTTCTGTTCCTTCGTCTTCGATCAGGGTATCTGGGGTAGCGGTAAAACTAACGGTGGGAACAAATACCCCGGCGTAGTTTTGGAAGACTTCTGGAAGAAAGGCGAGTTTTTCTTGAACTGTATTGAGGAATTCTCCAATACGAACATTGAGATCCCAAGTTCCGCCTAGTTTGGGGTTTCCGACTCGTTGCTCGGAGGCGGTGATATTAGCTCCTGTAAGCTGATGTAGGGTTTGTAAGAATTGATGACCTTGACCTTGAGCGACTTGACAACCATAAAATACTAGGGAGTTTCCCTCTAGCTGTTTTGACCAAGCTTTGAGGTGGTCTTGGTATTGACTGAGGGTATCAAGACTCAGTTGGGTTTGACCGAGAAATAAGCAACCCGGTTGACCATGAGAAACGATATGCAGGCTTTTGATGGCTGGTATTCGCTCTAATGCTGCGGTAATTTGCTCAACTCCATAGGTATTCGGGTCAAGCAGTATGACTTCAGCATTCGGTTGAACTTGAGTTGCTAGCCAGGATGCATCGGTTACTCCGGCATCTATGGCAACCAATATCTGAGCAGGTTCCAGGAGACTACCGCCTATTGTGCGATCGCCTGGGAATCGACTAAAATTGTACATGATATGACCTCTACGAAAGTAGATTTTGACATGACCGCCCAGAAGTGACGTTCTGGGTTTTTTTGAGCAAAATTGAAGAAAATTCTCAATCTAGCTTTGTATCGTGACAAGAAAGATAAAGGGATGAACCCCAATCAGCTTGAGGTTTGACCCCGGTTTTTGACATTAACTGTCAAGTAATAAAGTCTAGAGAGAGTTATAACATTTTGATCAACAATTTGAAAAGGTTTTTTGAAAAAATTTTATTTTTTGTCTCGTTTTCCATTTTGAATCCTGATCAAACAGATTTTTTTGGCATCTTAAAACCATCGGGGCTTACTGTTGGCCTTCACTCTCTTAATTTTTGATTAAAAACGCAAAAGCAGCAGAGATTTTGGTAAATTTCTCGCCGAATAGAACTCTACGCACCAGGTAACAGGCAATTGTAAGCCGCGAAGCAGTTTCAGACTTGATAACTGTCTTAACCTTGATGCTTACTGCTGTAGGGTCGCAAGTTTATGTTTTATTTAATCAACAATTATTGTTTTAATTGTCGATAAGTAACGCAGCTAAATCAGAGAAAAGTTTTTTCCAATTTAGCTGAAGTCTTGAGAATGTTATCAAAAGTCAAATCAGATTTATTTTAAAGTTATAAATCCTAAAGACTGTGAATGAGTTCTCAGATCTAGCAACATGATACCTGCTCAGAAATCGATTTACTGAGGTTTCTGCTTTTTTGAAGAGCAACCGATGACACGGGAATACTCTCAAGACCAATTCCTGTTAGCAGAGATTCATCAAATTTAAACAGACCTGTGTAAAAGTCGGGATTAGCTTTCAAGCCAATTTCTGGCGCAGCTTCTAGAAAAAGACTTTCAATTATGGTCGTGGTGAATTGATATCGAATAGTATTAGCGTGAGTCGGGGTTGCGAGCGCAACTGAGCTAATAATAGTACCAGCAGCCAGGAGTGTGAGTTGTTGAGAGATTGTTTTAATCATTGTTAATTGTGAGGAAGGTTTATAGGATGTTGTCAGGTTTAGTGGTGTTCTCTCTCAAAGATCAAAATAATTTTTCAGCCTTTAATCAACTCAGGATTTCTAAGACTTGCGTTTATTCAGTTTAGAACTCGCGCCCCAAATTCCAACACCCAATAACCCTAAAATAGAGGCGGGTTCAGGAACAGATTTACCGGGTATAGAGCGCTCGAAGAACAGAACTTGAGCAACAAATTCATCGGGGGGAATCACCGCAGTAATGGTTGAGGTTGTGAAAGAATCAAGGACGTCGTTAATATTAGTAGAGGCAAAGGGTTCTGCAAATTGCAGGATAAACTCAAAATTATCAAAAGTGAGGGTGTTATCTTCTGGGTTAACACTAATCGTTAGAGGCCCGGTCAAGTCGGTATTTCGGGTTCCATTTAGGTCAATAGATAACACACTATTGCCATCAATTAAAGCATTACCAACCGGGTTACTGGGATCGAAAGCTAGGGCAATATCAAATAGGCGGGCTGTTTCCGGTAGTTTTTGGCTACTAATACTGAAATCATAAACAATATTACTCAAGCCTGTTTGCTCAAAACCGAGTAGTGTATTAACAGCACCGAGTTGAACAATCGGTTCATTTCCAAAGGTTGTAATTGCTGCATAGTAAGTATCATCTGCGCCCACCAAATAATTGAGAATTCTTGATGCGTAGCTATCGAGTTTATCTTCACCAACAGCTAGAATTTGACCAGAACTGTTGTAGAGATAAAGCACAGAATCATCGTCTGTGTAGCCCACTCCGGGGAGCATTTCTGTGACATCAACATCAAGAGAAAGTAAATCTCCGGCTTTTGCCATAAAGGAATAAATTTGATTCCCTGTGCTAACAGTCCCAGATGCTAAACCAGACCCGGTAGACAGGTCAAGGGGTGTTGCTGAACCAAAGGGATCAGTATCGGGGGTAGCGGGTTCGGAGGGTTGAGAGGGAACCAATAAAACTTGAGTGCCTAACTCGGCTTCCACATAAGTTGAGACGAGGAAATCTCCTGTGAGGGGGTCGATGACCAGTCCTTCAGGGCCTGCATTTTTCTTCGGAAAATCGAGGAATTGACGCCCCGTTTCGAGGATGGGGTCTCCATTTTCATCAACTTCGTAAGCAACCACCCCGGCACCGTTCCATTGGTTCAGGATGAAGCTGGGAACCTCAAACCCTGGGTTACTGGCGTTAACATAAACAAAGGCTTCTGGCCCGACGAAGTTTCTATCTGGCCCGCCTAAATGGATACTGCTGGTGGGTGGGGCTATATTAAAGGTGCCTGTACCATCGGGTGAAATGGTGGTGGTGTAGAGGGTGCTGCCAGAATAGGAACCAATTTTCAGAGTACCTTCACCGGGAAAGCCTGGGGGAACGAAGTTTAATGCCCCAGTTGAGGGGGTAATCCCTAAGTCAGTTAGAGAAACGAGTTTGTCGGGGGTGGTGCTACCGGGTCGGATTTGACCGAGGGTGTTGTCGAAGGTGGTGAAGAATAGGACGTTATCCGGGCCGAAGACGAGGCCACCGTCTGCCCCGGGAAAATCATCGACCCGAAGACCAACGGCTTCTGAAACAAAGCTGGCTTCTCCAGAAAACCCGGTAATGCGGTTATTGCTATCGCGGGTGACACCGATAGAGAAAACTTTGGCATCGGGAAAGTCTGCATTACCTGTAATATACAGTGTGTTGGGGTCGCCCGGAAAAAACGCTAAACCGCCATAGGGAAAGGGAACTCCGGGAACGAAACCGAGACTTTGGGAGGAGTAGAACTCTTGAAAAGAACTCCCAACTAATGTACTAGCTTGAATGGGTTTTGTTGTAATGGTTCCGAGTGCAAGAACTCCAACGGTAATAGCGGTTAGTTTTTGGTAGATGTTGTGACGCATAAAATATCCTGGCAAAAGTGGCAATTCTGAGAAAGGAGTACAGCTCTCAACTAATTGAGAATTAATTTCAAGAATTTAAACATCATAAGTTGTCATTTCTGAGAAAGTCTAGGGACTTTTGTAAAGTTGTCCGGGAATTTTGTAAAGCTTCTGTAAAGCTCATCCCCCAAGACATAACCTTTTTGATTCCCTGAAAAGACAAGAAACCCTAATTATATAGGGCTTCTGGGGAATTCTCCCTTTTTCAATCTTGGGGACTGCTACCGAGAGAATTAACTTATAAATTGAGATTTAATTTCAACTATTTTCAGAGGAGTGGGAGGGTTTAGAGGGAGTTTGATGAAAGGGACAGCCTGAAGTTGTATGATGGGGATCTATTTGTTGCCAACGACTGAGGGCAAATTTATCGAGGGTTTTGAGGGCATTTCCGCGATCAAAGCGTAGACTTCCGCTTTCTTCTCCGCCAAATTTTTCACAGACGGCTTTGTGAGCGGTTGCGAGTTCAAAATAGGCTTGAACAAAGCGTTTATGTTGGGGTTGTAATGCGGTGGGAAGTTGTTCAAAATGGGGACGTAAACGTTTCCAAATTTGCATCAGCCAGGCATGATCCCAAGACATTAATCCACTAAAATCAGTTGATAGAACATTAGGGGGTGTCATGGTTGGGCGGATTTGTTGTTCATATTCTGCGCGACTAAAACTGCCTGCAAGAGACATGGCGGAGCCGGATGCTAACATTAAATCAGTGGCGGTTTTCAGTTCAATTTGCGCTTGGGAAATATTACCGGATTTGAGATGGTTTTCAAAGCGAGTGAGACAGATGGTTAGACCTTGAATATTGACGAAAAATGACCAGTGAAAGCCTTGCCAAATTTGATGGGAATTGGGTTGATTCATGGGTTTTCCTCCAAAGAAATATCAAAAACTCTAGCGAGTAGGTGAATATAGCTGATAAATCCTTGTTTTTGTTGTTCAATTTGAGTAGAATCTAAGTGAGGAAAGTGAGGGTTTTCTTGATGATAAGAACAAAGGGTTAAAAACTGTTGACCTGCTATCATCAGACTTTTAACTAAGCAGAGGGCGGGTTGCTTGCTTTGAACGTGGTTGACTTGAAAATAATGGTCATAATCTTCGACTTCCCAGGTTTTGAGTGAGGCTTTTGTGGTTGATATTTTTGCGGGAGAAGTATTCACAGGGTCTAAGGTTTGTAAGGCTTGATGAATGAGGGTCAATGCTATTTTATAAGAGGGGTGTTTGAGGGCGTTTAAAAAACAATTTAAGGCTTGAGTAATCTTGACTTGTTCAGTGTCATTTAATGGATATTCTGTGGGTAAATCCCAGGGAAGAAGCAGGTCAAGTTGAGGGGGGGGATTCGTTTCGCTCATGGTTGAGGAAAGACATTAAGAAAATGTCAATATTACGTTAATTTGAGAATATCCCGCCCTTCTAAGTCAAAAGAAAAGAGGTTAAAAAACCTCTCTCCAAGTTGAAGACATTTAGGACTGTTCTAATTGCTCCATTTTTCGACGTAAACTGAGAGGGCGCATATCTGTCCAAACTTCTTTGATATAGTCTAAACAGTCTTGTTTGGGACCATTTTTTCCCACATCTCGCCATCCAAAGGGAATTTCTCGATAGTCAGGCCAAATCGAGTATTGTTCTTCTTCGTTAACAACAACGCGGTAAATTGTGGTATCTTCTTCTGAGTTCATTGTTCAGGTTTCTCTGTAGAATTTGGATGATTTAATTCAGTTAAACGAAAGTTGATTCGGTGACGGGTTCGAGATTTCCTTCCCCGGTTAAAGTGGGTAGGTTAATCTCAGCAATACATCGGACTTTGACATAATTTAAGGTTAAATCTCCTTCGATATGAACAGTTCCGGTTCCTTGTTCAAAGTTAGCGGTTTGGAAGTTACAAGCGTTTTCATCCAGTCTGACACCGAGTTCTGTTCCGCCTTTAGTTTGGGTAAATTTGATGTAGACATAGCCTCTATCGATGCTTTCTTTGAAGGCTGTTACTGTTTTTTCAGGTCTTAAACCGACTTCAACGGGATGTTTTCCGTCTGATAATCGTTGCACTAATTCGTCCATGTTTCTCCTTGTTAGTCTCAGTTAAAAATTAAGCTTCTGTTTTTTCGGGTTCTGAGGATGTCGCTGTGACGTTCACAGGTTCATAAACTGGAATTTCAAATTTTAGAATGGTATTACAGAATTCTTTCCATTCGGGTGTAATTTTGTCAAAAATGATGTTTTCATCTTTATAGATTCCATCGGTGACAACATAGTTTTCTTGTAGGTAAAAAAAGTCATCTTCGGTGAGTTCTCGGTTGACTTCTATTTCTTTTCCCTCAACAGTTTGGGTTTCTTTACGGGTGTTTTCTTTGTTTTCTGTCCATTGACTAAATTTACGGAATCTTTCGATGGGGTAAGCTTTGCAATATTTTCCCATTGTTGCCATTGTTTAAATCCTCCTAAATTTTATTTTTGGGTTTAATAACTAGAAAGAATTCCAGCTTGCTTGAGTTTAATTAAACTCTCTTGAAAGCTATGAAAGATAGTGTTAATATCTTCTTCGGTGTGAGCAGTGGATAAAAAACCGCCTTTATCTCCTCGACGCAGGTGTATTCCTTTGGTGAGGAGATGATAGGAGAGTAAATTAATCGCTAGAGGTGAAATTGAACTCTGTGACATGGAAATTGCAAAAAAAGAACCAAAATGAGTAAAGTGTACGGGAATATTTTCCGATTTCATTGCCGTATTTAAGCGATTAACCAGTTTTAAAGTTCGTTGATTGAGTTTTTCTTGCAGAGTTGAACCTTGGGTTTTTAAATGTAACAAGGCGGCTTTTGCTGCGGCTAAGGAGAGGGGATGTTTACAGAAGGTTCCTGCAAAAAAGGTTGTCTTTTCTGAGGGAGCGGAGTCATCCCCAAAGTTCCACATTCCACCATCTATTGTATCAAGATAACGTGCTTTTCCGGCAATAATAGATATCGGTAAACCACCCCCTAAAATTTTACTGTAAGTGACGATATCAGCTTCAACGTTAAACCAGGCTTGAGCGCCGCCAGGATGGATGCGAAATCCTGTCACCATTTCATCGAAAATTAGGGCGATTCCCTGTTTTTGGGTGAGGCTTCTTAACTCTTGAAGAAAGTCTTTCGGCTGCAATTCTGGACAGCGACTTTGTACAGGTTCAACCAAGACTGCCGCAATGTTTTTATGATAATATTTTATCACATTTAATGAATAAGGATTGCCATATTCAAGCACTAAAACATTTTTGGTTAAACTCGTTGGAATTCCTAATGCTGCGGGGACGGCTTGGGAGTCAATTGTTGATTTTAATCCGAAATTAATCGGACGGGTGAGGAATTCTAGAAATCGCTTAGATTGGGATTTTTGCTCAAGTTTTCTACGAATTGCTTTTTTTGCATATTCTGTGAGTTTTGCTCGAACTAAGGTTTGGTCATTATGACCATGATAGGAGTTGGTAAATACAACTATTTTTTTGCGATTGGTTGCGCTTCGGGCGATGCGAATTGCAGTCATTATTGCTTCGGTTCCAGTATTGCTAAATGTTACCCGTTCCATTCCGGTTAATTCACGTACCAATTGAGCAACTTCCCCGGCTAATTCTGCTTGTGCGCCGATTTGAATTCCTTTTTCAAGTTGGTCTTGAATGGCGGTTTTAATAAAGGGGGGATTGTGACCAAAGAGGTTAATTCCTAATCCCATTAAAATGTCTATGTATTCGTTTCCATCGATATCCCAAAGGCGAGAACCGAGTGAACGTTCAGCAACAATGGAGTAACACGCTTCTTTGAGTTGGGGGTCAAAACTTAATCCTAAAGAGCTTTTATCGGCGAGAACTGAACGATAATTTTGAGCGTATTGTTTAGAGTTTGGGGTGCGTTGGATGTAGGATTCAACCAGGGTTTCAATGTGTGATTTTGGGCGGTTATCGATGTCTTGAGTTTGGAGTTGCATGGTTAATTTAGGGTGGGTTAACTATTTTTTCGAGCGATAAAGTAAGCGGAATGATTGTTATCCAGTTGTAAGTCTCCATCTATTGTTCGGATTTCAACATCTATAAAGCCGACTTCTTTTAAGAGTTGTTTAACTTCGGTTGCAGAATAGCCTCGCACTTCATAGATAATCTCTGAGCGTTGCCAATCTTTCTCCCAGGATGAAAATTGATTGAGGATTTTCAGTCTAAACCTTGTTAATCTCCTTAAACTTAAGAGTTTATACAGTAGCTTTTTGAACTGTTTTTGCAGTGAAACGAACGGTGAATATCGTTTTTGAGTCGGTGTTTGATAAATGGTGACTTTAAAATAGCCCAGTTGTTCATTTTTGTTATAATGAGGCGTAATCGCCCAAGCAAAATGGTTTTCGATTTCTCCTTCGACTAAATCACCTTTCCACCATTTTTCCATCTGTCCTTGATGGTTGATATCAAACAAAAATAGACCGTTTTCTTTGAGAGAGGAATAGACATTTTGAAAAACCTGTCTGAGTTCTTCGATATCTAAAATATGGTTCAGAGAAGCACTGGTAGAAAAGACTGCATCAAAGTGTTTCGGGAGTTCAAACTTTCGAGCATCACCGAGTATAAATTTAGCTTGGGGCGCATTTTGTCGCGCATATTCTAGCATTTCTTCTGAACCATCAAACCCGGTGAGTTGATAGCCTTTTTCACAGACTTTATTCATTAAATGTCCTGTCCCACAACACAAATCGAGAATTTCTGCATGGGGAGAAAGATGAGGAAGCAACATTTTTTCGAGAGGTTGCAGTTGATTTTGACAATATTCAGGCCCCATTGTGGTATTGTATAACCAGGCCCAATCGTCATATTTCTGATAACGTTCTTGTAAGTTCATATCTGAAACCATTGTTTTAGTTTTTATTCCTATTTTGGGTTAAAAGTTGCTCTCAGTTCCCGATATTAATCAGATGAGAAATATAGGTTCTGAGTAATTTTTCATCAATCGGTGGACATTGTATTGAACTTTTAGCTAAACCGTTTAGGGTATTTTGACAGTTGAATTTTAGATTCATTGATTTTTCCTTTGCTTTTTGAGAAGATGTTGGAGAGAACAGCGAAACTAAGGGATAAAGGCGGTGTTCGGGTGAACCTTTGGCTATCTCTAATAGTTTGCTGTACCACTGTTGATAAGGGATTCTTTGAATGGGATAACCCATTGAACCTAGTTGTTCAAACAGTAGATTTGAGGAAACAGGTTGAGGGTGAATGAGATGAAAGGCTTTTCCTAAATATTCCTGTTTTTGTGAGAGATGAATAATTGCTTGACTTGCATAGTCAACGGGGATAATATCAAGTAACATTTCTCCCTCGGGCGCGCTACCCAGTTGGATATAACCTAACATTAATCGATAGAGAAAATCGTTCTGATTAAAATAGCCAGTTTGACTACTTCCTGATATTGGGCCAATGCGATAAATTGTACTAGGAAGTCCACGTTTTGCTGCAATTTTCACTAATTTTTCCGCCACCCATTTACTTTGAGAATAGCCCCCATTCGGAACTTCCCCGATTTCTAAATCATCTTCTTCTTGAATCACTTTAACTTGAGAGTATTCGTTAAAGTTAAACACACTAATGGTTGAAATAAAATGTACAGGTTTGGTTTTTGACTGACAAGCAAACCGGAGTATTTCTTGAGTTCCTAAAACGTTAGTTTGCTTTAAAAGTGAATAGGGGGAAGCGTGATGTACCCAAGCACCGTTATGATAAATAATATCGATTTCATTGGCTAATTTTTGAAATTGTTCAGAAGATAAGCCCAAAAGCGGTTGTGATAAATCTCCTGGAATTGTAATAATTCTATCCTTGAAGGATTCATCCCAGAGTGAAGCAGATTTGAGAACCTTTTTTAGCTTATCTTCAGTGAGTTCTGGCTGTTTACTGCGAACAATACAGTATATTTTTGCTGTGGTTTTTTGTAGGAGTTCTGTTAGTAGAAAGCTTCCTAAAAAACCCGTTGCACCTGTTAAGAGAATAATTTGAGGGTGATGTTCTAAAATAACCGAATTTTGTGGATAAATGCTTTCATCTAATGTTGCTTCTGCTTTCAGAAAGTCTAGGGTGATTTTAGACGGAGTTTGAGTATTCAGATAGTTAATAATTTCAGCTTTCCGGTTTTTAAGTTGTGTTTTCATTTCAGAGGTTAACACTCCTTTCGGGGCGTTACATCGCAGGGTATCCCCTTCTGTAAATATTTTGATATCGAGTTGACTGAGTGTTGATAAAAATTCAGAGATGGGTTGTTGTAATTCTTGATGAGGATAACTGACTGAAAAATTGAGATTAATCATATTTTCTGAACTAGCTTCTAAGATTATTTCTTGGGAACCAAACAAACGCTGACTGATAATATTTTGAGTTTTGCAATATTCAATCACTTGATTAGATTCTAAAATGGGTTTAGATTGTGGGGTATATTGAATGGAAGTAATAAAGGTTAACCAGGGTTCTTGTCCCATTGCATAAATATAAACCTGTTGAGGATTTAATTGATTAATGAGTTGAATAGCTTTTTTGCTATCTGAACCATCTAACCTGCGCGTTTGTGCAACTTTTCTAGGGATAGATTGAGTCAGTAAGGAACCATAAGCCCAAGTAAATGGTGCGCCTTCACATTCCATACCAATAAACAAAATATCGAGTCTTTTTATTAAGCTTGCAAGATGTTTATACAGTTGCGGTTCTATATTATTAGAGTCTGCTGCACACAAAATTGAACGATTTTTAACTTGAATTAAATAAGCGGTTTTTGCTGCTATATTTAAGTCTCCATGTTCGCCTAAAACGGGTAAACTCAGAATCTCACCATGAGGAATATTGATGGCTTCTAATTCATCAATTTCTTGAACGTTTTTAAAGCCTATTTGTTGTAAAATTAACTTTAAAGAAGGGTCAATCAGTACCCCTTTGTTACTTTTCGGAACGATAATAGTTTTAATTTTATATCGTAATTGTAACAGGGTTTCAAACATCACATGATCTTGATGATTGTGCGTGATTAAAACATAATCAATGGTTGCGGGTAAATCTGCATAACTGTAACGAGGAATTCCATCAAGACTGTGATAACTCACTAAAGGGTCACATAAAATACTAATATCTTCAGTTTCAATTAAAATACAAGCATGACCAAAATAACGCACTCTTACATTATTTCCCTGATATTTCGGTTGGGACTTGGGAGGGTTTTCTGTGAATAAAGAAGCGAATAGCTTTTCATCTTGGGGTTGAATTTCTAATAATTCTACAATCTCTTGATAAACCTGGGATTTTTCTCTCATTTGAACCAGTTTATCGAGTCGTTCATCGGCGAAAGAAAGGTTTAAATGTAGAGAATTTTCATCGGGTAAACGGGGGGTACTGAGAACAAAAGAACGTTTATCGATATTTCCTAATGATAATGCGATGCTTTGATAAGCAGGATTATAATATTGACTGCGATATAACAGTCCTTCTATGAATCGAATGGATGGGGTGTTTCGGGTATCATAGACTAACTCAACATAGCCTTTTAAGACTTCAGGAACTTGTTGATAAAAGGGTTCTAAAGAATAGCCTGTTGCTTCTTCGATTAACTTTTTTTCTAAGTCTTTAATTGCTTGTTCTAACTCTAACAGTGAGGAAAGGTGGTATTTTGTTTTTTCCCATAATGTTTTGAGTTCATCTAACCGACTTTCATCATAGTGAATAAAGGGTCCCCCTCCCATTGCTGGATTTTTTAACGCATCTTGATGAACGTGAGGCGCCGCAATAAATGATTCTAGGATTTTTAAATGAGAATTCGCGACATAAAATGCTGCGGTTACGGGAGGAATTAAATAAGACCAAGCATACCATTGATTAAACAGGGGTTCAATGATGAGATTGGGTTTAAGATAGACGGGGGTTTGGTTTAAATTCATCATAATTAAAATTCGATTTCTTCTCGTTCGTCTTCGATTTTTACGGGGGTTTGGACTTGAGAAATAGTTTGTTTTCTCTGCAATAATTCCGCTAAACTGGCGACGTTGGAGGCTTCAAATAGGTCGATAACTGTAAGATTTACAGGAAATTGAGGTAAGAGTTGAGTAACCAGTTGAGTGGCTAATAATGAATGTCCGCCAAGTTCAAAAAAGTCATCATAAATTCCGACTTTTTCCAGGTCTAGAACTTTTGCAAAAATCTTGGTTAATATTTCTTCTGTTGGGTTGCGAGGGGGAACAAATTCTTCTGAGGTTAAAGGTTCTTGATAGAGGTTTGATAAGGCTTGATGGTCTATTTTTCCGTTAGGAGTTAGAGGAATTGTTTCTAATTCGATTAACAAACTCGGAATCATATATTCCGGTAACTTTTCTTTGAGGAAGTTTCGCAGTTCTTTTGAGGTTAAACGAACACCCGATTTCACAACATAGTAAGCGACTAAGCGTTTATCTTTTCCGAGTTTTTCTTGAACGATAACAACGCTATTTCTAACCTGGGGATGTTGGTTTAATAAAACCTCTATCTCTCCCGGTTCGATGCGAAATCCTCTAATTTTAACTTGATGGTCAATGCGTCCAAAGAGTTTAATACTTCCATCGGGTAAATAACAGGCTAAGTCTCCGGTTTTATACAAACGATTTGAGGTATTATTAAACTCTGAGGGAGAATAGAAAGGATTGGGAATAAAGGTCTGTGCTGTTTTTTCAGGTTGATTTAAATAGCCTCGCGCTAAACCCACCCCCGCAATATAAAGTTCACCTAATACGCCTACCGGAACGGGTTGTAAATGAGTATCTAAAATATACAGTTGTTTATTGGTACTGGGGCGAATTGTCGGTTGATTTGAATAGCCATTTCCACATTCAATCATACTTGCATTTACTGTTATTTCTGTTGGTCCATAGGCGTTAATAAAACGGCGATTTTTTGACCAATGATTAATCAGTTCAACGCTGGGTGCTTCTCCTCCCACTAATACCATTTCTAAAGCGGGTAAATCTTCAACAGGAATGGCGGTTAAGGCTGAAGGGGTAATGGTAATATGGGTAATATTTTTTTCCCGTAGAAGTGTTAATAAATCTTGTCCGGGGAGTAAGGTTTCTACAGAGGCTAAACAGAGTTTTCCCCCGCTTGCTAACGCCATGATGATTTCAGGAATAGACGCATCAAAGCTAAAGGAAAAGAACTGAAGAACACAGCTATTTGTATTCACCTGACAAACGCGAATTTTGTCTTCGGTGAGGTGAACTAACCCGCTATGTTGAATTAAAACGCCTTTGGGTTTTCCTGTGGAACCAGAAGTATAAATTAGATAGGCGAGGTTATCGGGTGAAACTGATATTTGAGGATTTTCTGCGGGTTGTTTGCTAATCGTATCCCAGTTTTTATCTAAACAAATAACGTCTAAACTAGAGGTTTGAGAAATAGAGAGATGAGATTGAGTTAATAAGACTGAAATTTGGGAATCTTCCACCATGTAGCTGAGTCTTTCTTCGGGATAGTTTGCATCAAGGGGAAGATAAGCACCCCCGGCTTTAAATACGCCTAAAAGGGCGATAATCATCTCAAAGGAACGTTCAATACAAATCCCGACTTTGACTTCGGGTTTGACTCCTTTTTGGATTAAATAATGAGCGAGTTGGTTACTGCGTTGGTTGAGTTCTTGATAGGTTAATTGTTGATCTTGGAAAATCAAAGCAACTGCATCTGGGATTTGATTAACTTGTTGTTCAAATAGATGATGAAAGCATACATTTTCGGTATAGTCTTTCTGGGTTTGGTTCCATGTTTTTAAGATTTGATGCTGTTCACTCGGGGTTAACAGGGTTAACTCACTAATTTTTGTATCGGGATTTTTGAGGGCTGCTTCTAATAAAATGTTAAAATGATTAATGAGGCGAGAAATGGTTTCTGCTTTAAATAAATCTCGGTTATATTCAAACCCTCCGACTAATTCTGAGGAGGTTTCATAGATATCTAGACTTAAATCGAGTTTAGCTGTTGGGTTGGTTTGTTTAAAAGGAGTTAAACTTAAACCGGGTAATTTAAACTCATTTTGGGGTGCATTTTCGAGTCTGAATTTAACTTGAAACAGAGGGTTATAACTGAGATCTCGTTCAGGATGGAGATGTTCAACCAGTTTTTCAAAGGGTAAATCTTGATGGTCGTAGGCTTCCCAAGTAATCTGTTTAACACGCTGAAGAAATTCTCGAAAGCTGGGGTTTCCTGTTAACGAACTTCGTAAGACTAAGGTATTGACAAAAAAGCCGATTAATCCTTCTATTTCTTTACGGTTGCGGTTGGCAACGGGAGAACCCACGATAATATCTTCTAAGCCTGTATAACGATGGAGTAAGACTTTAAAAACGGTTAATAATAAAATAAATAGGGTAACACCTTCTGTTTGACTAAAGGCTTTAATTTGTTGGGTTAAATGAGGTGAAATTTTAAAGGTTTGACTGTCTCCCTGAAAGCTTTGTAAACGACTGCGGGGAAAATCGCTAGGCAGTTGTAAAATGGGTAAGATTCCCTGAAGTTGTTGTTTCCAATAGGAGAGTTGTTTGTCTAAAACTTCGCCTTGTAACCATTGACGTTGCCAAATTGCAAAGTCTGCATATTGTAGGGGTAATTCGGGTAAAGGAGAAGGTTTATGATTACAAAATGCGGTGTAAATGCTGATGAGTTCCCGGATAAAAATTTCCATCGACCAACCATCCGAGATAATATGATGTAGGGTGAGTAACACCACAAATTCACTGGGTTTGAGTTGGAATAGGTGAACTCTTAGGAGTAAGTCTTGAGCAAGGTTAAAGGGATTTTGAGCGTTTTTAAGGTCTTGAATAATTGCTATGTCTTGTTCGGCTTTGTCTAAATGTTGTAAGTCAATTTTATCTATTTTTAATGTTGAATTGGCAGAAATAATCTGAACGGGTTGACCCTCTTGTATAATAAAGTTGGTGCGTAATATTTCGTGTCTGCGAATAATTTCATTAAGACTTTTTTCAAAAATATTAAGATTCAATTCCCCTGTTAAACGAACTGCACTGGGAATGATATAAGTGGTTGTATCAGGTTGAAGCTGTTCTAAAAACCACAGGCGTTGTTGAGCAAAAGAGAGGGGTAAATTTTGGGGACGGGTAACGGTTTGAATTGCTTTCGGTGGGCGTTGAACAGACTGCTGAACTTGACTAATAAAGCTGATAATTTCGCTTTTTCGTTGCTTGAGTTCTTCCACTAAATGATCCGTGATAACATCTTCTGGCGCACTGAACCGTAAGCGTTTTTCTGTATTATTATTAGTTTCTGCACCCTCGACCCAGAGTTTGATATCCAAACGATACAGGTCTGATAAAAATTCATCAATTGATTTCATAATTAAGATTAAATCTCATTAAAGAGGAGAGGGTCTAACTCAACTTGTTTGATGAGAAACATCTATGAGTTAGAAACCCGCTCTAACTGCTTTGGGGTTAACCCTGGAACTTCTTGATAAAAATTCTTGATAAACTATACCATATCTATTTTGTTTTAGCAAGGAAAATTGATTCAACTGAGAACCCAACCCGAAAAACAGCAACAAGCCTCCTTAAGGTTGAAACTGACCGTTTTCCCAAGTTCCCTCTACACGAGTACCGTCTGCATAAACATAGATCCCTTTCCCGTGTTTTTTCCCGTCTTGAAACTCCCCTTGATATTGATCGCCATCAGCATATTGACATACCGCTTGACCGTTAAAATTACCTGCTTGAAGTTCCCCTTCACAGCGATCGCCATTGGCAAAAGTATACACCCCTTGACCGCTAATTTGACCTGATTGAAACTCCCCTTCGTAACGGTTGCCATTGGCAAAAATTAACACCCCTTGTCCTTGAGGTTGTCCGGCTTGAAATTCCCCTTCATAGCGATTACCGTTTGCATATTCTCGCACCCCTTGACCGTGAAATTGTCCGTTTCTAAATTCCCCTTGATATTGTCCCCCTTCTGCATACCGATAAATTCCTATTCCCTGAAATTTTCCCTCCAGAAATTCCCCTTCATAGCGATCGCCATTGGCTAAAATATAAACCCCTTTTCCCTGACGACGACCCCCCACTAATTCCCCTTCATAACGGTTCCCGGTTGCGTACTCACAAACCCCTAAACCATTCAGTTGACCGTCTTTAACCTCCCCTTCACAGCGATCGCCATTGGGGGTAATATAAACCCCTGTTCCGCTTGGAGTTCCCGCCTGAAATTCTCCCTCATAACGGGCGCCATTTGCCGAAATAAACACCCCTTGACCTTGAAATTGACCTGCAACAACTTCCCCTTCATAGCGATCGCCATTGGCAAATTCCCAGACTCCTTGACCGTGAAATTCACCCGCTTTAAACTCCCCTTCGTAGCGCCCCCCATCTGCGAAAGTATAAACCCCAACTCCCTCGGGTTTTCCCGCTACAAAATTCCCTTCATATTTTGCCCCATTGGGATATTCACACACCCCTTGACCGTTTAATTTTCCATTATTAACTTCCCCTTGACAACGGGTGCCATCTGGGGCTGTCATTTCTCCTGCCTTAACCGGAAAAACCCCAATTAAAAAGCTAAGAGTTAATAAATAAATCCACCGAAACATAGCTAAAAAATGATAAAATATAAACAGCAAAAAAGTTAGTTTAAAGTAAACTGAATCGGTAAACGAACCGGGCGACTTCCACCCCCATCAGGCGGCTGAAACCGCATCCGAGAAGCCGCTTCAATCGCAGCCTCATCGAGATCTGCATTCCCACTCGACTGGACAATCTCCGGTTGAGTGACTCGACCATCTGTTCCCACCAAACCTCGGACAATCGCTGTTCCTTCAACCCCCTGGTTTCTTAGGTTTCGCGGATATTGGGGAACACAGTTATCGACACAACTTAACCGTCCCCCCCCAGCAAAGGCTGTGTCTGTATTGTTTCCGGTGTCGTTGTCGCCTCGGCCTTCCTCAACTCCATCAGGACGCCCCGGCGCCTCGCCCCCTCGCCCATCTAAGGGGGAACCGCCAAACGCCTGATCTCCGATACCGGGAGTTTCCCCCCCTGTCGCCGTTTCACCGTTTCCAATTCCGGCGAAAGAGTCTGCTAAACCGGGGTTAAGACCAGAGGCTCCTGGCTGTGGAACCGGGGTTCCAAAGTTGGGTTGCGATCGCTCGGCCCCTAGACCCATCGGAGGGTCAGTCGCGGGGGTTTCGGTGGGAGTATTCGCGCCACTATCCTCAACCGCTAAGTCATCCAGGGGACTGGTGAGGGGGCTGTCTGGGGCGATATCCGTCGAGGCTAGGGGTTCTGGGGGGGCGGCATCGGCTAAAGGTTCAGGAGGCGCCGGATCGGGGAAAAGGTCTTCGGCGACGGCTTCCGGTTCCTCAGACATAGCGGCCGGATCTGGGGCAGGTTCCGGGGGAGGTTCTTCGGCAATGGGTTCGGGTTCCGGGGGCGGTTCTTCGGCGATCGGTTCCGGTTCTGGGGGTGCAATGGGGGCGGGTTCCGGGGGCGGTTGCTCGGCGATCGGTTCGGGTTCCGGTTCGGGAAGGCTTTGCAGGGCGGGCGGGGCAGGTTCCCAGGGTTCGGCTTGTTCTAGATCAGGTTCAACGGGGGCGAATTCTTCGACCATTTCTTCGGGAATCTCTTCGGGGAGGGGTTCCGGTTCTTCAAAAAGTTCCTCGGGTTCGGGTTCTACTATTTCTTCTTCTACTATTTCTTCTTCTACTATTTCTTCTTCAATAATAATAAATTCGATAGCATCTTCTTCAGGAATTTTGAGTTCTCGATCTAGGAAACCACTCAAAGCTAAGGCAAAAAGTCCACCATGAATCAGGGCTGAAGCCACTAAAGCTACACTGATCCAAAGCTTGACTTGCTGCTCATCTCTATATCGCTGTTCGATGCAAGTTTCGGAGAGACTCATAACTGAAAAAATTAACTCTAAAAACTTTTAATTCTCTTCGGAATTTGTTGATGTTCTTGTCGTTGCAATGGCAAGTTTTGCCCCTTCGACTCGACGAATTTGATCCATCACTTCAACAACAGTACCGTGATTCACTGCCTCATCTGCATTTAAAATTACAATGCGAGTTTCGTTACCCGGAATCAGTTGTCGCAATGAATTTTCGAGTTGTTGAATATCAAGGCTTTCTCGGTTGAGGGCGACGGCTCCTTCGCTATCAATGGTAACAGCAATTTGTTCGGTTTGTTGCTGTTGAGCGGTGGAGGCTCTCGGTAGGTTCACAGGTAATCCTTCAGAACGGGTTAAAAACAGGGTTGAAATGATGAAAAATGCCAAAATTGAGAAAATAACATCAATCATTGGCACGATGTTAATTTCGGCGGGTTTATCGAGGTCTTCATCAATTAAGTTAATCATAATTCGATTTAGGTTTTGTGAACAAGGGATTGATGATCTTTTAATTTATCATATTCATATTTGCGGCGATACAGGAGTTCTAGTTGACCCGAATATTCTTGAATGAGTGCAATTTGTCGTCGGTAAAAGCCCCGAAAGGTATTGGCAAATAATACCGTAAAAATGGCGACGACTAATCCTAATACCGTTGAGGCTAAGGCTTCACTAATCCCGCCTGTTACCCCTGTGCTGCTACTCCCGCCAATATCCCCAATTCGTAGGGAAGAAAATGCAGCAATTAATCCTAAAACAGTTCCTAATAATCCCAATAGGGGAGAGACGGCAATAATGGTGTCAAATACAGTGTTAAATCGTCGTAAAATTGGGATTTCGGCTTGGGCGGCACTTTCAATTGCCAGACGGAATTCTTCGGGGTTGGCGCCTTCAAGTTCTAAAGCTTCAAGAAAAATTCTCGCAATGGGGAGATCGGCATTGAGTTGTAACAGATCGAGTGCCTGTTGGGGGTATGATTTGTAGAGTTTGAGGGCATCTTGCACCACTAGACCTTGGCGTCGCCAGATGCGAAACCAAAAAAAACTGCGCTCGATCACCAGAGCGATCGCCACAACTGAGAACGCTAGTAATGGCCATGCCACAATCCCCGCGTCCTGCACAAAACTACTAACTTGCATGGAACTCGCTTTTTGAGAAACAGTTAACGGATTTTATCTGTTATACCACTTTCTGAGTTAGATGAAAAGTGTTATCAATAACTTTTTAAGATTGAGTAGCAGTTGACAAGGGAATAAAGAATCGGTACACTCTATCCTTGCTGAGTTGAGCCAACAGAACTCGGTTGGTTGACCGAGCAACTTATCGCTTAAACTCTATCTATACAAGACTTTCAGAGAACAACTTCATCTGCTAGAGTGACGCTCTCAGTATCCAAAGTTGATCTTTAGATGAGAGTGATAAGGATTAAATTTTTCAAGAAATTGAGAATAATTAAAAATAGTCCTTCGCTATAATTTAACCTGATTGCCCTAATTGAGAAAGATTCTTAACCATGACCAGTAACTTCAATCCATCCGGTGACGTGTTCCAACTGACGACCGGGCCTGACGTCTTCACCGTTTTCCCTGGACAGCTTGCCAACTTCCCGGGTGGTTTAGCCGCCCTGGCCGGGGATGATTTAGTTCGCGGTTCAACCTCAAACGAATTGATCAATGGTAACGAGGGGAATGACACCATTTATGGCGGGGCCGGAGATGATACCCTCTACGGGGGTCAAGGCAACGATCAACTGTTTGGAGAAGCCGGAAATGATGTCTTGTATGGCAACAAAGGCTTAGATCGACTATTTGCTGGGGAGGGGAATAATTTACTCTTTGGCGGTCAAGGTCAAGATGTTTTAGTCGGTGGCACAGGGAATGATACCCTTTCCGGTGATAAAGGCGAAGATTTTCTCATCGGAGGTTCAGGCCCTAACGTGTTTGTTTTGTCCTCAGAAGGGCCGGGAGTTAATAATCGCTTCGGAGACTTTATTCTTAATTTTGATAGTCGTCAGGATTTAATTGGGTTAGCTGGGGGATTAACCGCCGCTAATCTTGTTTTTACGCCCAGAACAATCAACATCGAAGCTACCTTAAGTTTATTACCTGTTGAACTCGATTTAGCAGGTTTAGCCGCCCAGGGGGTTTTTGATCTCAGTTCATTATTTGACGCTTCTGGCACTATCAGATATACAGAAATTTCGACCAATACAGGCGAGGTTTTAGCCACCGTTATTAATCAAACTTCCGCCTCTTTATCCAGTCGAATTATTTCGGTTGATCTTTAAGGTTTCATCAATTTTCTTGGAGAGAAAGAGAATCATTATACCCTGATATTTTTCTACTTTCTCTCAAAAAAATTTAGACTTAAATTGTTGTCTTGTGCGGAAATTAGCCGTTTAAAGCTTGCCCAATGAAATCATCAGATGAAAACTACTTTTTATTTTTATTAGTCACTGTAATGAGTATGGGAGTGATGCCTGTAACTCTTGCTGAATCTAATTGTTTGAGAGAACAAAATACTGAAGAATTATTATTAGCAGATCAAACCGCAAGTGACTGTCAATCACAGCCTGAACAATTGACCGAAAATCATCCGGTCACAATAGGTTTATATGAACCTAAAATTTCAGAATTTCACTCCATTCAAGACCTAGAATCAGCCTTTACCGAAGCTAAATATTTGTCTCCAGAATTCTCCTTTTCTCCCCGTGAAAGCTTTCAACTCACTCAAACCGAATCAGAAGTCGTACAAATTACAGGAGTGAATTTAAATCCCACACCAGGAGGGGTAGATATTATCTTAGAAACTGGCGAACAAGTCACACTACAGACATCAACTTCTATCGATGGAAATACATTAACAACTGAAGTTTTAAACGCAGTCTTAGCTTTACCCACTGGGGGAACATTTCAAGCCGAAAATCCAGCTACAGGGATTACTTCTGTTCGAGTCCAACAACTGGGAGAAAATCGAGTTCAAGTGATTATTGTCGGAGAAGATGCCATTCCCATTGTAACCGTTAATCCTCGTGATAGGGGTTTAGTTTTGAGTGTGACTCCAGAAGAAATTATTCAAATCACCGTTACTGCTACCCGAACCGAAGAAAGACCCGAAGATATTTCTCGCTCGATTACAATTATTGAACGAGAACAAATTGAACGGCAAAGAAATTTATCGATTAATATTAGAGAAATTCTCGCTCGTGAAGTTCCAGGATTTTCACCCCCAGACTTACAACGAAACCAAAATGGTACCCTGCGAGGTCGTCCGCCTTCCTATTTAATTGATGGTGTACCGATGGACTCTAACGGAATTCGCGGTTCATTTTTAAATATTTCTCCCGATGCAATTGAACGAATTGAAGTTATACGCGGCCCTAATGCGGTGTTTGGTTCAGAAGCAACAGGCGGAACCATTAACTTTATTACACGCAGACCCTCAGAAGTACCTGTTACTAATGTCAGAGTTGGTGTTGATCTTTCGGGTGCGGATAATTCATTTTTTGAGGGAGATAGTGATGGAAATATTATGGAATATTCTCTATCTGGGGCAATTTCTCCGAAAGTGGGTTTCCGGGTCAATTTCTCCAGAGAACGAACCGAAACCTATTATGATGGAGAAGGCGATCCGATTTTTAACTTTCGAGCTTTAGATAATAGCGCAGCTTATAATTTTTTGGGAAGTTTAGGAATTTATTTTACCGATGAACAACGACTAACGTTCACGTTTAACTATTACGATAATGAGCGCGTTAAAAATAATTTAATTCTCGATCCAAGTGTTAATCTACTCCCCCCAGGCACCAGTAAAGCCAGAGCGATTGAAGTGGGAAATCAAGAGTTTATTGATACCAATCCAGCATTTAATCGTAATACTTTAGCGAATTTAGTCTATAGCCATGATGACTTATTTTTTGGCAGTCAAGTTCAGCTACAAGGATATTATACCTCTAAGCCAGAATCTCAAGGGGTTCAAGATGGTCGTGTGTTATTACAGGAAGTTTATGTCAGTCAAATTGAGGTGGAAAACTGGGGCGGACGTTTACAAGTTAATACGCCTTTATTTACCGGAGTAAACTTATTTTGGGGAGCCGATTATAAACATGATCGACCGAGTAATACCTACGATATTATCGATGCAGATGAATTTGATGCCAGTGGTGGACGAACCATTCGCAAAGTTGGTGAACGCACATTTATTCCTGAATATACTGTTGGAGAACTTGGAATCTTTAGTCAATTCAAATGGGAACTGGGTCAAGATTGGGTGATTAATGGCGGAGCGCGTTATTCAAATTTTGATGTGAGTGTTCCTAATTACACCAGTTTTAGAGGAATTGAAGTTGAAGGCGGGAATTTAAGTTTTAGTAATGTTGTTTTCAACTTGGGTACGGTTTATAAAGTCACGAATCAATTTAATATTTTTGTCAACTATTCTCAGGGATTTTCTTTACAACGGTTTAGTGAGTTACTCACTTTTCCACAAGAAGGATTTTCAATTTCTAATGATGTTGATGATCTTCAGCCTCAAAAAGTCAGTAACTATGAACTTGGAGTTCGAGGCACTTGGTCTAATTTTGAATTCACGGTTGCAGGCTTTTATAATGATTCAAAATTTGGGGTAGTTTCAATTGATCGTGGGGATGGTTTATTCTTACCTGTTCGCGCTCCTCGACGCATTTATGGTGTAGAAGCAACCGTTGACTGGCAACCTTTTAATCTGTTGCGTTTAGGCAGTACCGTTAGTTGGCAAGAAGGGGAAGTGGATGTCGAAGATGATGGTAATTATTTAGCTATTACTAGCACCGAAATTTCACCGTTAAAAGTGACAGCCTATGTGGAAAGTGAGTTTATCAAAGGTTGGTTTAATCGTTTACAATTGATTGTGGTTGGCGATCGCAGACGCGCTTTTAATGATGAGATCGATCCGTCGCGGGTAGAGAGTTATACCGTTGTTGATTTAGTGAGTACTATTCAAATCGGACCGGGATCGCTGAATATCGGAATTGAAAATATATTTGATAACTTTTATTTTCCCGTTGAATCTCAAGTTTTAGGCGGAAGTAGTAATGATAACCGTCGTCCCGGTCGAGGTCGAACAATTAGTTTTAACTATCGAGTCACCTTTTAAATGAATCAGAAGTTTTCCTCTCAAATTTTTAAACAATTCTGGACAATTGCTAAACCCTATTGGTTTTCCAGAAACCAAAAAACAGCTAAAAGTTTACTTTTATTGCTAATTCTTTTATCAGTTCTTAGTAGCGGGTTTCTCGTATTAGAAACATTACAACGAGGAGAAATCTTGTCCGG